>CAZAFH010000103.1:0-28572 GCA_964484265.1 uncultured Singulisphaera sp. | reverse complement strand
AAACCAAACGCTGCGTTCATCCGAAAAGTGTTGCGCATTTTCTCCCCTCTCCCACTGGGAGAGGGGCCGGGGGTGAGGGCCGCAGGTTGTCTGCAATGCTGAGATTTACCTGGCATTGCCAGCGTCGAGCGGCCCTCACCCCTTCCCTCTCCCGGTGGGAGAGGGAGCACTTCGCGCAGCGATTTCGTACGTCGGAAACGGGCTCACCAGTTTACTTGCCGCCGCCGCCTGTCGGTGTTGCCTTCAAGCCCTTTTGGCTGTCATGCCAGTTGTTCAGCGTGTCGGCGATTGCGGTGGACAGATCGACGCTGCTGTGAACGTAGAGCGGCACGGTGCTGCCCATGTCCATCGCTTGCATCTTGCGGTTGATGTTCGGGAACTGGTCGATCAGGTTCTTTTCCATCGGGTCGCCAAACCCGAGCACGATCTGGAAACCGTATGCCTTGGCGACGGCATCGATGCCCATGTTCACTTCTTTCCACAAGGTGATCAGGTTGTCTTCTTGGCGCTTGCCGAGCATGTTCTTGATCTGGATTTCCATATCCTCAAGCTCGCGCTGGTTTTTGCGGATGGCCGATTCATATTGGTCCTTGTTCTTCGGGTCGAAGCCCGGCTTGCGCAGCGCCTCGGCCCAGCTCTTCATTTCTTCCTGAAGCTTTTGAGCTTTGGCCTTGAACGGCTTGAGGGTTTCTTCAAGCTCGGCCTTGAAGGCGATCGCCCGTTTGTACTTGTTGAACACGTGCCCGATGTTGACCACGGCGACTTTCGTGCCCTGGACTGCCGGCACTCCACCGCCCGCGGGTTGTTGCGCCAAGAGTTGGCTGACACCGTATGCGCTTGCGAGCAGAACGGCGAACCCGGTCGTCAGAACGAACATTTTCTTCACGAGAAACACTCCTTGTAAACAATCGGTCGAGCCGATGGTCCGGTCCGTTCCCGACCGAGGCTGCGACGTTCGCGGCTTATTAAGCCAATATGGTCCCCCACTGCGTCGCGGCTTTTAGCGTAGGTCGAATGAGAAATCAAGAGCAGATTTTGTCAGGCGAGCGGGGGGCGTAAGCCCCCTGATTCTGAGGAATCTAAATTCGATGCGGAAATGTCTTAGAAACGCCAAATTCACAGAATCAGGGGGCTTACGCCCCCCATCTCGCCGATTCTACCCGCTCGAACGCAAATTTATGCCTCGCCTACCGATTATTCCGAATTTTCGCCAATTCTCATGCACGAAACCGCCGATCTATGCAATACGTACAAGCTCGCGCAACTTGCCTTGTCCGATTGCCTTGCATTTGCTATTCTCCGCTCGGAACCAGATAGGGTCCCAAACCGTTCTCGACGGAATGATGCCATGAACCCAGCACGGATGCTGATTGTAGTCACCCTGATTGTCGGTATTGGCGCTTGCGTCGGCTGCCAGCGGAAATCGACGGCCTTGAATCAAGTCACGGGCAAGGTCTTCTATAAGGGCACGCCCCTCCAGACGGGTATCATCGTCTTCAGCCCCGATGCTGCTCGCGGCGAGACCGGAAAAATCGCCGCCGCCAAAATCAACTACGACGGCTCCTACGCCCTGCTTACCGGTGATGCCAAGGGCGCGACCGCCGGTTGGTATCGCGTCACCGTCGCCGCATTGGCAGGCTCGAATGCGTCGTACGAACTAACGCCCGTGTCGCTGATACCGGAAAAATATCGCGATCCTCAGCTCTCGCAATTGCAGTGCGAAGTGAAGCTCGGCCGCGACAACCACCTTGATTTCAACCTCGATTGACCCAGCCGGACACCGCACATGAATCGCTTTCTCCACGGCGCCGTCCGCGCCATCCGCGAGACCTTCGCACTCCTTGACCCAATCGTCGAAATCGGCTCGTATCAAGTCGAAGGTCAGGAAGACTACGCAAATATACGTACGATGTTTCCCGATACGAACTTTCTCGGCATCGACATGAGGCCTGGCCCAGGCGTCGATTGCGTGGCCAATGTCGAGGCGCTGCCGCAGGCCGCGGGATCGGTCGGCACGGTGCTGGCGCTGAACACGTTCGAGCATGTGCGCTGCTTCTGGCGCGGGCTAGACGAGGTTCATCGCGTGCTGCGGCGCGACGGGGCGCTGATCCTGTCCACGCCGTTTCATTTCAAGATCCACAACTATCCGCACGATTACTGGCGCTTCACGCCGGCGGCGTACGAATCCTTGCTCGAACCCTATCCCAGCAAGATAATCGCCTGGCACGGCGCGAAGGATCGGCCGACCAACGTCTGGGCCGTCGCCTTCCGCGAAGATCGGCCCGCCATCACCGCCGCCGAATACCGCCGCTGGCAGACGCTGACCGCCGAATATGCCCGCGAACCGGAGACCGACTGGACGCGCCGGTGGCGCTACCGCATCGCGCGGATGCTTTGCGGCCGCGGACCGTTCGCACCGTACCTCGACCGCAATACCTGGAACAGCGTGTGCCTGAACAGTGCCGCGCGTTCGCTGCGAATCGCGGCTTGATTGGAATCTCGCGCAACGGTGCAAAGCCGCGAAGGAAAATCAAGTAGAGCAAAAGATAGAACGTCTGGCAATTTCTCTTTGCGCCTTCGCGGCTTTGCGTGAGCTTCTCCTACGCCTCACGGCCGAGAACTATTTCACGTTGCTTATCGAAAATCGCGCCAGATGCCGTCCGCGTGGCGGGCTTCGTTGGGGCGGTAGTTTGCCTTGTATTCCAGGGATGAGCAACCTTCCACGTAGTAGCCGAGATAGAGGTACGGCAACCCGCGCTGGGCGCATTCCTCGATCAGGCAGAGCACGTTGAATGTTCCGAGCGAGCGGTCGCGGTACTCGGGATCGTGAAAGAAGTAGATCGCGGACGCCCCTTTGACGAGGCGATCGACGTAACCGACGCCGATGAGTTCGCCGGCGATCCAGAAGGTCCATTCTTCGGTGAAATAGGGATTGTGCACGAACGATTCACGGTAGCTATCGGGATCCTTCGGCGCGTGATCCGGCCAACCCTTGTGCTCGGTCTGGAACGCGTGGAAGCGGTCGTAAAGCTCCAGTTTTGCGCGCGTCACTGTCGGCGCGCCGACGCGAATCTCGACATCGTCGATGTTTCGCTTCCATGCTCTCAGTTGGCTGCGGTTCGGCTGAAAGTCGGCGACGCGCACGCGGATCGATTGGCATGCGCTGCACCCCTGGCATTTCGGCTGAAACATCATCGCCCCGAAGCGCCGCCAACCTTCTTGCAAGCGCAATTCGTACTCCGCCGCCGACAGGTCGGCAACCATCTCGTATTCCAGGCTCCAGCGTTGGTCAGGCAGGTAGCCGCACGTCGAAGGCGGAGCCGTATATCGCAGAAGGGAAAGCATATTCAAAGTATAGACGTCGGGCGGCGTCGGTACAATCGGCATCGCCGCTAGGATCGGCCAAAAAACTCGCCGAAATGCCGAAGGAACTTTTCGCCGCGACAGCTTGTGCATTAGAACGTCGGGTACACTTGGGTGAGAGGCGTTATGGACACCTCTCCAATGGATTGATCCCACCCACGCAGGAATGCACACGCTATGAAAGCGATCCTCCGCGCGAGTGCAGGGCTAACTGCACTGCTCCTCGTTTGCTCCGCTTCACTCGGATATTACTTCATCACTCCTGTGTCGAAGGTTCCATATCCGCAAGCGCCGAACATGTACACGGGAAAGGTGTACTTCGTCGATCCGTGGGGCCGAATCCATGGACCGTATTACGCGCTGACGCCGTCCTTCCCGCCGCACCGCATGCCGTTGCCTGGACCGATCGGGCAAGCGATTGATTCGGGCTTTTTGCCTCACACCTTGTTGATGGACAAGAAGGCGATGACCATCGGCGACGCGCCGCTTCTTGGTAAGAAAGGCACGCCGCACCCCGGCAGTCCAAACGGCGGTCCGGGCGGACCGATGCAATACCCGACAATCAGCGGCGGCGACGTGGCATCGCGCGGGCCGGCGCAGATGCCGTACGTCAGCATGCCGACATCGCCCTATCCGATGCAGTCGCCTTATACTATGGGTCCGGGCGTCTTTGGTTCCCATCCGATGCCCTATGGGCCGATGCCCGCGCCGTACCCGGGACCGATGGGAATGCAGCAAGGTCCACCCGCCTATCCGATGCAATATCCTGGCCCGATGGCGGCGCCGCAAGGCGCGATGCCGATGCCCTACTCCGGCCCGAGTTCGCTGCCGCCGAACGCGGGTATGCAAATTCCGAACCAGGGAATGATGCCGATTCAGCCGCAAGCTCGGCCATCGGTCATGCCGCCGTGGATGATGCAGAACCCTTATCAATCGATGATGAAGCCGACGGCTAGTTCGTATCCTTACGCGCCCAGTTACTACTACCAGCGTGATCCGCGGACAGGCCAGCTGATGCTGGTCCAGGCGGTGACTCCGGTGCAGGCGCCGATCATGCCGATACCGGGTTACAATCCCGCGATGCCCGCCATGCCGGCGATGCCGGCGATGCCCGCGAATCCATCGCTGCCCGGAATGCCCGCCATGCCGAGCATGCCCGCGATGCCCGGTCAGCCGCGCATGGACATGGGTGGAGGAAATGGATTTCAGTACTTCGGCCCGATGGAGCCGTTCTACCGCATGCAAGGGCCGCAACCGCCGCAGATGGAGTATCAGCCGTTGCAATTGCCTCGGATGGAGATGGCGGCGCCGCAGCAGATCAAGGGAGGCGGATCGGCCTATCCGGTCCATCCGCTGATCCGCAGTCCGCGCGATTTCTTCATGTGGGGCGAGATGATGGAAGAAGAGCGAGGCCGAGGCAGCCGCCCGAACCCGATTCCATAACCCGAATTTTTCACCACAGAGATCACCGAGAGCACAGAGAGAGGATTACGAAGGAAAAAGGACGGTCGATGAAAAATACTTCCTCTTTTTCTCGATCAAAAGCTCAATGTCGTTAGTTCTATCTCGTCAATTCCTTTGTATGACTCCGTGTTCTCAGTGCTCTCCGTGGTGAGAAATGCCGGCTAGATGGCGCTTCTACCGCGAGAATTATTCTCGGGTCACGAATTCATCCAGATTGAGCAGAACCCGCGCCAGCATCGGCCAGGCACGCTCGGCGTCGAGTTGGCCGACGAGTTTGAGCAAACGATCGCGCTCCGCGTCGCTGGGGTTCCGCGAATAGCATAGGCGAAAAGCGTACGTGATTCGGCCTGCTTCATCCTTCGGTCCTTCCTTGGCGATCCGGTCCGCCAGGCCCTTGGCGATTTCGACAAACACCGGATCGTTCGCGAGATGCAGCGCCTGGAGCGGCGTGTTCGAGCGGTTGCGTTTCGTGCAGGCGACCTGGGCGTCCGGCGCGTCGAACGTCGTCAGCAGCGGGTGTTGGCTCTGCCGCCAGATAAACGTGTACATGCCCCGGCGATAGCGGTCGGCGCCCTTGCTCTCCGGCCAGGGATGCTTGTTTTGCGTGAACGCGAAAATCTCGGGCGACAACGGCGGATAAACGCCTGGCCCGCCAATTTTCGGGGTCAACTGTCCGCTGGCGGACAAGGCGGCGTCGCGAATGATCTCCGCATCGAGCCGAATGCGATTCTGCCGCGCCAGCCATTGATTCTGTGGGTCCTTCTCGCGCATATCTGGCCGAGCCTTGGACGACTGTCGATAGGCCGCGCTCATCACGATCAGCTTGTGCATGCGCTTCATTTCCCATGAGCCTGCCATGAACTCTGCGGACAGCCAATCCAATAGCTCCTGGTGCGTCGGCAGCTGGCCCTGCATGCCGAAGTCGTTTTCGGTTTCGACGATACCCCTGCCGAAATAGTGTTGCCACATCCGATTCATGAACACGCGGGCGGTAAGCGGGTTGTCGATCGAGACAAGCCATTTGGCCAGGTCGAGTCGGTTCGGCTGGCGTCCTTTGACGCCGATCGGGTTCAATGCCGCGAAGACGTCGGGTTGCACTTCCTCGCCGAGCGTGAGGAAATCGCCGCGCAGTTGCACCTTGGTGACGCGCGGCTTGGCCGTCTCGCGCAGCACGAGCGTCGATTCGATGGTATTCTCCAACGCCTTGATTTCTTTCTGAATCTGTACGACACGCTGCGACGGCGGCGGCGCCTTCAGCAGCGCCTGGCGGGCGGTGTCCATTTGCTTGGGCGTGCGTTTCGCCTTGTCAATCAGCAATACGTTCTGCGCCTCCAGGGGCAACGACAGGAATCGCTCCGAGGCGAACGTCACGGCAATGCGGAATCGCCCGACGGCGTACCCCGAGAATTTCTTGCTGTGCCTCATCGTGAAAACGAACGCCTGCCCTTCGCGCACGGGATGAGGTTTGGCGAGATAAAAGACCGCCTGATGGTCTCGACCCGCGCCGCCGGAGATACCCCAGCCTTTGATCGGATCGTTGTTGACGACATCGTTGACGGGGAAGTCCTTCTGCGAATAGTCTGCGATCGCCTTGCGGAACTTGTGCGGCACGCCGTCCGTCTCGAAGACGAAATTGCTCAGGACGAAGTTCCCGCCGCCGGACCGCCCTGGTCCGTTCTTGGGCAAGCTTTCGTGCGTCATCACTTCGAGTTGGACAGCGGTGATCGTGCCCGTCTCGGGTGCGACGCCGTGGATGGTGTAGGTGTCCGCGTCGGTGGCTTTGCCGCTGGCGAGCACGGTGCGATCGTCGAGCACGTCGAGTTTCGCGCCGACCTCGGAAACGACGGTCTTGGGATAGATGACGCGCCAGCCGCCGTTGGTTTCCGTTTCCAGCTCTGCGAGCCGTTTTTCGACGTCTCCCTCGGCGATCTGTTTCGGTTTCGGCTCGCGTTTCGCCTTGGCCAAGTCGGCTTGCAGTTCCTTCAAGCGTTTCGCCTGATCGGGCGTGGGCATCGAGACCTTCGGCTCATCCATCGAATTGAGGAATGCGTAGAACTGGTAATATTCCTTATGCGTGATCGGGTCGTATTTGTGGGTGTGGCACTGAGCGCAGCCGACCGACAGGCCAAGCCAAACCGTGCCGGTCGTGTTGGTGCGATCGACGGTGCGTTCGACGCGGAACTGCTCCGGGTTCGTGCCGCCTTCTTCATTAAACGACGTATTGCGATGGAATCCCGTGGCGACGATCTGGTCGTGCGTCGCATTCGGAAGCATGTCGCCCGCGATCTGCTCGATGGTGAAGCGATCGAACGGCATGTCTTTGTTGAACGCATTGATTACCCAGTCACGCCAGGGCCAGATTGATCGCTTGCCGTCGATGGTGTAGCCATTCGAGTCCGCGTAGCGAGCAAGATCGAGCCAGCGACGCGCCTGCCGTTCGCCATAGTGCGGCGACGCGAGCAGGCGATCGACGACCTTTTCGTAGGCGTCGGGGCTTTTATCATTGACAAAATCCTCGACCTCCTTCGGCGATGGCAGCAAGCCGATGAGGTCAAGCGACAACCGACGGATCAGCGTCGAGCGGTCCGCCTCCGGTGACGGCGCGATGCCTTCCTTCTCCAGGCGAGCGAGAATGAACGCGTCGATCGGATTGCGAACCCATTTCGCGTCTTTCAGCTTCGGCGCGGCCGGTCGCTTCGGCTTCGTGAACGCCCAGTGCGGCGTGTACTCGGCGCCCTCGGCAATCCATCGTTTGAGCAGGTCAACTTCCGCCGGCTTCAGACGGGGACCAGCCTCGGGCGGCGGCATGCGTTCGATCTCGTCGCCCAGGACGCGGAGGATCATCACGCTCTTTTCGGGTTGCCCGGGCACGACGACCTTCGCCTTCATTGCCGACTCGCGCGAATCGACGCGGATGCCGCTCTCCTGCAGCGCGGGACCGTGACACTTGAAGCAGCGATTGGAGAGGATCGGCCGAATGTCGCGCTGGAAATCGATCGGCGTTTTCGATTGAGCGACGGCAAAGTTGGCGAGCGTCAAGGCGGCGAGTAACGATAACGTGCGGTGTGGCATGATGATCTCGGAGAACGATGTCCTGATGCAATTCAATAACCAGGCGGGATATGGTTATCATCCGCGCCAGGTGGGCGAATGTCAACGGAAAAAACGCATGGCAGGGATGTTCATGCCTTGCCCTGACGGTCGAGAATGAGTAATTTGGAAGTAGCTCGCCCCAACGCGAGCCGGAGAGGTGGCAGAGTGGCCGATCGCGGCGGCTTGCTAAGCCGTTGTAGGGGTCACACCCTACCGCGGGTTCGAATCCCGCCCTCTCCGCTTGTTTTTTCACCTTTCCTAAAGAAAGATGCGAATTCGGCGAGCCAAGCAGCGTAAGCGGCTGGTTGAATTTGCGATCGTACGTTCAACCTGCCGCTTACGCTGCTTGGCTCGCCTTTCATCTCGTCGCAGGTCGCTATTGCATCGTCTGCGCATTCCGCGTAAACTCTCAGAAACAAATCAATCCGTTGGTCGGATACTCCCTACAAGAGGTGCCGGATGAAACTCACGATCTCCCGCTATTTCCTGTTCGGGCTTTTGCTCGGCTGGTCGCTATCGCACACCAGTGTGTTCGGGCAACCCGCTGGCACAACTTCCTCGGCGACAGTCGGGGGCAACGCGGGCACGCCGGGTAAAGCCACCACGCCCGTCTCGGCGGATTCCCTGAGGGCGGCGCTCGAGAAGAACGTCACCATCGATTTCACGGGCAACTCGCTCAACGATGCCATCAACCATTTCCGCGAAAAGGCTGGCATCGCAATCCATATCGACCCCGTCGCTATCGGCCTCCTCGGCATGACCGACGCGCCTGACGGCGTCGTGCAGCCTGGCATCGTGCAGCCTGGCTTCCCGGGCGGTATCGTCCAGCAGCCGAACCAGGGCCAATTCAAACTCAAAGCCACTAATGAGAAGGCCGGGCAAGTATTGCGCCGGATGCTGAATCCGTACGGCTTGACCTACATCATTTCGCAGGACGCGCTGCTCGTGACAACCGAAGAAATGGCCATGGTGCGGCAATTCCGCCAGCGCGTGACCGTAAATCTTGAGGACGTGCCGTTGAAAAAAGCCGTGCGCGATCTGGCGCGGAATCACGGCATCAACCTGGTGATCGACCCGAAAGTCGCAAAGCAGAGCGACGCGCCGGTCTCCCTTCAACTCGACAACACGACCGTCGAAACGACGCTGCGTCTGCTCGCGGAAGTGGGCGGCTTGAAGGCCGTTCGGATGGGCAACGTGATCTTCGTCACCACGGATGAGAAGGCCAAGCGAATCCGCGAGGAGGAGCAACATCAGTTCGACAATCCGCTCAATCCGAATCATCCGGGTCCCATCGCTCAGCCGCCGGTCTTTCGCGGCGCGATTGGCGGGTTCGGCGGTATCGCCGTGCCGGGATTCGCACCGGCAGGCGCTCCGCAAATTCTGCCGATGCCAGTGAACCCGGACGCCCCGCCGCCGCCGATGGCAGAACCAGGTGTTCCGCCGGAAAAGAAAAGGATCATCGAAATCAATCCGCCGCAAGGAACGAGCGTTCCCGGCATCGGAGCGCCCAGCGCGCCGCCGCGCGATCTGCCGGTGGAACGCAAAATTGCTGTTCCGGAGCAGAAATAATGCAACAGCAAGCGTAGTCGTAAATACGGCTACGTTCGCCCATCAATTCACTTCTTGTTCGCTTTCTTTTTCCCACCGGCTTTCAGCGGCCATTGCGTTGATTCGGTGCGTGCGGTTTTGAGGTAGGCCTCGATGCGCGCGACGATGTCGGCGTGACTCTCGGCGATGTTCTTTTCCTCGCCCAGGTCTTTGCCGAGATCGTAGAGCTCCAGCGGCGCCCCGAGCTTTTTGCGAACCGCCTTCCAGTCTCCCATGCGGACCGCCTGCTGCGAACCGCCTTCGTGAAACTCCCAGTAAAGAAACTCATGGGTGCGCTGCTTGCCTTTACCGAGCAAAGTTGGCACGACGGAGATGCCATCGATGTCGTTCGGCGCTTTGACGCCGGCAAGGTCGACAGCTGTCGGTAGAAAGTCCCAGAACGCCCAGACGTGCGGATTGGTTTGCCCGGCGGGAATTCGGCCTGGCCAGCGCACGATCATCGGGACGCGCACGCCACCTTCGTGGAGCGAGCGTTTGATGCCGCGTAAGGGTCCGGAGCTGCGGAAAAAGTTCGGATCCCCGCCGCCTTCGCGATGCGGGCCGTTGTCGCTCGTGAAGAAAACGATCGTGTTGTCGTCGATGCCCAGATCCTGGAGTTTCTGCAGCAATCGGCCGATGTCGCGATCCATGCGCGTGATCATGGCGGCGTGATTGCGCTGTGGTTGAGGCCAGGCCTCTTTCGAATAGGGTTCGTCGCTGGGCACTTCCATGCCGAGTTTGCCCGCTTCGTTATTGGCGTGCGGTATCGTCAGCGCGAGATACAAGAAAAAGGGCTTCGCCTTGTTCGCTTCCAGGAAACGCAAGGCCTCGTCGGCAAAGAGATCGTGCGAGTATTGGGCTCGCTTGCTGGCGACGTTGTTCGCGACGACGTTGCCCTTGAGGGGCGTTTTTTCTTCATTGCGCCAGAGGTAGTCGGGGTAATAATTATGGGCGTGATGTTGATTGAGATAGCCGAAGAAGGAATCGAAGCCTTGTTTCGTCGGCACGCCGGTCGTGCCTGGTTCGCCGAGGCCCCATTTGCCGATGAGCCCGGTCACGTAGCCAGCACGCCTGAGCAGCGTCGCGATGGTGAGATCCTGCGGCCGCAAAGGAACGAGTCCGTTACCACGGACGTGGGCGTGGCCTGTGTGTTTGCCTGTCATGAGCACGCAGCGGGAGGGTGCACAAACCGTGCTGCCCGCGTAGGCCTGGGTGAAGCGCATGCCTTGCTTGGCCATACGATCGAGGTTCGGCGTTTTGAATTTTTGCTGACCGTAACACCCGAGGTCGCCGTAACCCAGGTCGTCGGCCAGGATGAAGATGATATTCGGTTTCGCTGGCGTTTGGGCGATGAGTGCAGGCGCCAAACCGAGCACGCTGGCAAAAATCAACAGAGTACGAATCATGCGGGGCTCCTTTCAAACGACGTCGCGATGTCTCAAGGCTGACGGTACGAGAAAAATGTTGTCTAGAGCTTTGATATAAAGCAAATTCGATGCGTCCCGATACCGATCCCCACTTGGAGAAACTCCGTCACGATTTTTTCAAAAATCCTTGACATGCCCAAGTTGGACATGTAAAATTCTATTGAGATGCGGTCTCAACAAGCATTGAGGTGCTTTAATGGAAAGCCCGTGCGATTTCATGGTGCGCGAATGCCACGGCGACAAGATCGTATGCCGATGCCTGCGCGTCACGGAAACGCAGGTCGTGCGAATGATCACGCACCTCGAGCTTCGTACAATTCGTGAAGTGAAGCAAATCACTGGCGCGGGCGACGGCTGCACGTGCTGCCATCCGCAGCTGGCCGAGTATCTGGAAAAACACGGCTGCCCTGCGGAGTTAGCCGTGAGTTGAGCTATCGCCGCATTTCCATTCCGAACATCATTTTTCGAATCGTTAAACCAGTGCGGATTCTTTAATCGCGGTCTCGCGCCGGGCGGGCGGTTCGATGGCTGGCAGGGTGATGTGGAAAGCCGTCCCGGCGTCGGAGCTTTCGACGCGGATCGTGCCTTGCATCAATTCCACGTAGCTCTTGACGATCGAAAGACCAAGCCCCGCGTGGGGCGTGTCGGCGTGCCTTGATGCATCCTCGCGATAGAATCGCTCGAAAATGCGCGCCATCGCTTCGGGCTTGATGCCAATTCCGGTATCGCGAACGCTGATGTGCATTTGGTCCGCATCACGTCGGATGGAGAGTTCGATCAATCCCTCGGGTTTGTTGTATTCCACGGCATTGTGCAGCAAGTTGGTTAGCACTTCAAAAAGCTTCTCCGGATCGGTCATCGTGAACATCGGTTCCGGAAGATCGAGTTCCAGTTTCAAATCACGGGCTCGCGCGAGCGGACGGATGATGTCCGCACAATGCAGCGCGACGTCGCACAAATCCGTCGAACGCGGATTATAGCGGTCCACCCCGGCATCGAGGCGCGCGAGCGTCAGGAGACGCTCGACCAGCTGATACATGTGCTGCCCGCAAGCCCGACATTCTTCCAGGATCTCGCGGTATTGCTCGGGTGTCCTCGTTTTTCTCAGGCCGACTTCAAGGGTCGTCATGATGGCGGCGATGGGTGTGCGCAGTTCATGGGAAATGTCGGCCGACGCCTGTTTCTCCCGCTCGAATGCTTGCCGTAATAGCTGAAGCATCTCCGCGGTCCGCTCGGCAATAGGCTGAAGCTCGCGTGGCAGCGTTTGAGGATCGACCTCGAACGAGAAATTTTTCGGCGAAACGCGGTGCACAGCCTCGGACATACGTGTCAAGGGCGACAGTCCAATCCAGACAATTACCAATGCGACCGAAACGAGCGACACGAAGGCGATGATTCCAACCAGAAACATGCGCGAGCGCAGCGCTGCCAGTTCGCTCTCGATGGCGGAATCGAGACTTGCGAGTTTCTGATCGCGTTCGGTTTGGTAATCCTGGATCTTCGCTTCCGTCAAGTTGACGTCGGCGCCGTACTGGATGAACATGTTTCGGACCTGGGCTTGAAACGGCGGCCGAACCATCGCCAGCCAGCGGTCGCGAAAATTCGAGGGAGCATTGCCCTTGGTAGGACCTTTGGACTTCGTCGCGGAGCCTTTCGTGCCGCCTTTTCCAAAAGTTACGGGCGGCGGGCGGAACGGATTCCACGGCGCCGGCATGCGATCCCAAACCCATGGGATCACCACGCCATGATCGTAACGGGGCACGGGGGCGAGCAGTGTGACTACCCGGACCTTCTGGCCTTCGCCGAGCGTGACCGTGTCGAACTGCTCTACCAGGAGTTCGGAATTCAATCGCATTCGTTCGCTTAGGTTGAATTCGCCTGGGGCGAGCAGATCCGAACTCTGCATTGGCTGCCCACGATCGTTGTATGTCTGGAAGTATTCCTGCGCGACCATCGTATCCGGTATCGGCAGGTAATCCTCGGCGTCTTCGATCACCACGAGCCGAGGCTGCATTCGGGAGATTTCTTGCGACAGCTTCTTATCAAGCCCCTGAGCCAAGAAGGCAAGATTCGCGAAATGGGGGCTTAACAATCCGGGCGATGCCACGATACCCATCGGGAACCATGCCTCGGCATGCACGGGAATGCTGCGCGCTCCGCGCGCCATGTTCCGGGCCTGGCGGAGGATTCGGCGATCCAGTTCCGCGCGTACTTCGACGATCTGACTTTCGCATTGCGTGACGATGAGATTGCGCGCGTCTCGCTGGCGATCGCGCAAGGAATTGGCCGTGATCCGGAAGGAAAACCACGCCATCGACGAAAGCGCGACGGTCAGCAAGAGTGCAAGATAAACGATCAGCGACAGGCGAATCGATCGCATCGTCATTCCTCCTCGCCAACCAGCATGTAGCCTTCGCCCCAGCGCGTCAGAATCAGCTGCTTCTCGTGGCCCTTGTCGATCTTGGTGCGCAAATAGCGAATGTATACGTCCACGACGTTTGAAGTGTTCTCGTCATATTCATCATATAAATGTTCCCAGATCATGGTGCGCGTAACCACCTTGCCGCGATGCAATGCCAGGAACTGAAGAAGCGCGAATTCGCGCGGCGTGAGGTGCACCATCTGCCCGCTGCGGCGCACTGTACGCGCGGAGGTATCGATCTCCAGGTCGTGGATGCGAAGCACGGGATCTTTTTTCTGATGCGTCCTGCGGATTAAGGCACGCAGTCTCGCTAGCAACTCTTCGAGCTGAAATGGCTTGGTGAGATAGTCGTCAGCACCGTGGTCGAGGCCCTTGACCTTGTCGTCCGTCGTGTCTTTCGCCGTCAATAACAAGACGTGGGTTTGAACTTCATCCTTGCGCCACTGTTTCAATAACGTCAGTCCGTCGATTTTGGGCAACATCACGTCAAGAATAATGACATCGTAATTCGCGCTTCGTGCCTTGTAGTCGGCTTCCTCGCCGTCCTCGGCAAGATCGACAGCGAAATTCTCCTCTTCCAGGCCGCGTTTAAGTGCTTTCGACAGCGATTTGTGGTCCTCAACGAGAAGTATTCGCATGCCTTCCCCCCCCGTACCTTAAGACTCGATTAAGATCATATTACCAATCGTAATTATCCTCTCATTAGAAGACGATGAATACAGGGATGCCTCACGACGGATCGATATTCATGCGGGCGCAGGGTATTGCTTGCCCAGCTCGCGAACCTGGGTGCGGATGCGTTCGAGGAACGCGCTATCTTCCGCATGGGTCAGGGCGGCGTGGATCCAGGTTGCGATCTGGCGCATTTCGGGTTCGCGCATGCCGCGAGTAGTGAGGGCGGGAGTACCGATGCGGATGCCCGACGGATCCATCGGCGGACGAGTATCGAACGGAATCTTGTTCTTGTTGACGGTGATGCCGGCGTGATCGAGCGTCGCCTCGGCTACTTTTCCGCCCATGCCGTGCGTCGTGACATCGACGAGCAACAAATGGTTGTCGGTCCCGCCGGAGACGATACGGTAGCCCAAGAGCTGCAATTCATGGGCGAGCGTTTTGGCGTTGCTGATGGTTTGAGCTGCATAGGTCTTGAAATCAGGTCGAAGCGCTTCGCCAAAGGCGACGGCCTTGGCGGCGATGACGTGCATCAACGGGCCGCCTTGCAAACCGGGGAATACGGCTGAATTGATTTTTTGGCCCCAGGCCTCTTTGCAAATGACGACGCCGCCGCGGGGCCCGCGCAGGGTTTTATGGGTCGTCGAGGTGACGAAGTCGGCGAACGGCACGGGGTTGCCGTGCTGCCCCGCTGCGACGAGACCGGCGATATGGGCCATATCCACCATGAATAGTGCACCGACTTCGCTACAGATTTGCTTGAAGGCGGCAAAGTCGATCTCCCGCGGATAGGCACTCGCCCCGGCGATGACCAGCTTCGGCTTGTGCTCGCGCGCGAGCTTGGCGACCTGATCGTAGTCGATGCGCTCGTCTTCCTTGCGCACCCCGTAGCCGACGATGTTGTACCATTTCCCTGAAAAATTCAGATGCATGCCGTGCGTCAGGTGGCCGCCATGCGCGAGGTCCATCGCCAGCACCGTGTCGCCATGGTTGACGGCGGCGAAATAAACCGACATATTCGCCTGCGCCCCCGAGTGCGGCTGGACGTTGGCGCGCTCGCCTCCGAACAGCTTTAGCAGTCGTTCCAGCGCCAACCGCTCGACGACATCGACGAACTCGCACCCGCCGTAGTAGCGCTTGCCGGGGTAGCCCTCGGCATACTTGTTGGTGAGCACCGAGCCCTGCGCCGCCATGACAGCGGAGCTGGTGTAGTTCTCCGAAGCGATCATCTCAAGCCCATCTTGCTGGCGCTTCTGTTCGCTGGCGATCGCGTGCCAAATATCGGGATCGGCGGATTGAAGTATGTTCATGAATGTTCCCCGTAAGCCCAGGGGTAAGCGCAGCGAACCCCTGGGATATTGTCGCAATCCCAAAGGCTCGCTGCGCTCGCCCTTGGGCTTTATTTCTTCAATATTTCACAATCCCAGAGCTTTGCGTTTTTCGTGAACGAACGTCAAGTGATGGGTGATATGATTCGTCGCCGTCGTCAGCAATTGTTCGAGCGTGCGCGGACCTTTTTCGTTGTGGACGCCGACGCGTGCCAAAGCCGAGTCGGGCAGTGTACGAAGAATCTTGGCCAATTGACTGCGAGTCAATTCGATGATGCGAAGCTCTTCCTCGATGTCGCGATCCTGATACGCCAGCGCCGACAGAAAGCGATTTTCGTCAGCCCCGAGAAGTGTTGGCTTGTCCTCGGCAATGACGCGTTTCATGCGGTCGGCGAGGATCGGGTCGAAATCGGCGAGATGGGCGACGACTTCCAGCGTGCTCATCTTCCCCGCAATCGGTTTCGCAAGTTGTTGCTCGCGCGTCATGCCTTTCACAGCTTCGCGAAGCAAATTGGGGCCTTGCAGATAATTGTCGATCAAGGTCGTGAATGCGGACATCGTGGAGTTTCCTTTCTGATAGTTCGGCATTGCATGGTTAGTGTAAGGATCGCACGCAAAAAGTTTAGCCGAGGCCGATCTCCAAAGGCTAGACCGGATGATTGGGATCGACCCGATGTGGGGCCTTCGTGGAATTGACGCGCAATGCCTCTTCAACTACATTGAATCTTTTCCGTGAGGGTCCACTTGAATGGACGCGGCCATACGCAAGGCCGAGACGCTGATCGAAGCGCTCAGCTATATACGTCAATTTCGCAATCGACTGATCGTCATCAAACTCGGCGGCAGCGCGATGGAAGAGGCTGACGCGCTCAAGGCCACTCTCCAAGATGTCGTTTTCATGTCCACGGTCGGGTTGCGGCCGATCGTCGTCCACGGCGGCGGGAAACCGATCGACCGCGCGATGGCAGAGTCGGGCCTGCAGCCGCGCAAGGTGCAAGGCCGACGGTACACCGACGATGCGACGCTGGCGATCGTCGTGCGCGTCTTACTCAACGAAATCAACGCGGGGCTAGAAACGCAGGTGCGTGCTCTGGGCGGGCGCGCTCTCGGACCGCATCGCGGAGCGCTCCAGTTTCTCCACGGCGAGCGATTGCAGCTGCCCGGCGCCGACGGTCAACCGATTGATCTGGGCCGAGTCGGCACGGTGACGCGAGTCGATGCCGATCTTTTGAATGATTTGTGCGAAGCGGGAATCGTGCCGATAATTCCATCATTGGCGCTCGATGCGAACGGCGGCTGGTTGAACGTGAACGCCGACACCGCCGCCGCGGCCGTCGCCGCCCAGATGCAAGCGGAAAAGCTAGTGTTGTTGACCGATACGCCGGGAATCTTGCTTGATCGCAAGGATCCCGCATCGCTGATCACCAGCCTGAACATGGCGCGTTGCCAGGAGTTGATTCAGCAAAAGGTGATCGACGAAGGAATGATCCCGAAGGTCGAGGCCTGTTTCGACAGCCTCCGCGCCGGCGTGAAGAAAACACACGTGATCGACGGACGCCTGCGCCATTCACTGTTGCTGGAAATCTACACCGACCGCGGCGTGGGCACTGAAATTGCGTTGTAGTCCGTGGTCCGTGGTCCGTAGTCCGTAGCAAAGCCGCTGCCGACTTTTCTCGTTTGGACTATGGGCCGAAAAATGCAGGCCGAGGGCGTGTACCCCAACGCATCTGCCAAGGACTAAGGACTAAGGACCACGGACTAAGAATTATGACCTCCCAAGAAACGATTGCGATCTTCGACAAATATGTCATCGGCAATTATCGCCGATATCCCGTTTCGCTGGTTCGCGGCGAAGGCTCTTATGTTTGGGACGCCGAGGGGACGCGCTACCTCGATTTCTTCCCGGGCTGGGGATGCAATCTGATCGGACACTGCCCGCCGCGCGTCGTGCAGGCCGTGAGCGAACAGATCCGAACGCTTATTCACATCCCGAACACGTGGTACATGGAGCCGCAAGGCCTGCTCGCGAAAGCGCTGGTGGAACGCAGCGGACTCGACGCCCAGTGTTTTTTCTGCAACAGCGGCACCGAGGCGAACGAAGCCGCCATCAAGCTGGCCCGGCTCAATGGCAAGCCGAAGGGACGCTACAAGATCATCACGATGCTCAATAGCTTCCATGGCCGAACCTATGGATCGTTGAGCGCGACCGCACAGCCGAAATACCACAAAGACGTCGAGCCGATGCTCGCCGGTTTCCAGTACGCTCCGTTCGGCGATCTCGAAGCGGCGGCGAAGCTTGTCGATGCAGAAACCTGCGCGATCCTGATCGAGCCGATCCAGGGTGAAGGCGGAGTCAACCTTCCGCCGGCGGGCTACCTCGAAGGACTGCGGGCCTTGTGCGATCAGCATGGTCTGATGCTCATCTTTGACGAGGTGCAGACCGGCATGGGCCGAACGGGGACGTGGTTCGCCTTCCAAAACTTCGGCGTCGAACCCGATGCCTTGACGCTGGCGAAAGCGCTGGCGGGCGGCGTCGCCTGCGGCGGTTTGCTCGCGAAACGCAAAGTCGCTGACAAGCTTGTCCCAGGAACGCACGCTGCGACCTTTGGCGGTAACCCAATCGCCTGCGCGGCGGCATTGGCGACAATCGATACGATCGAGAAAGACAATCTCCTGCCCCAGGCCGACGTCGTCGCCAAAGCGTTCCGCGCTCGCTTCGAATCGTTGCAGTCACGCTGCCCGCTTATTCAGCAAATTCGCATCAAGGGAACGATGGTCGGCGTCGAACTCTCCATCGACGGCACACCCATTGTCGACGCTTGCTTGAAACGCAAGCTGCTCATCAATTGCACCCACGGCAACGTGCTACGCCTGCTTCCTGCTCTCAATCTCCCCGCCGACGCCCTGCAAGCAGGCTGCGATATTCTCGACGACGTACTGTTGGGGCACAAGCTTACCTAGTCCGCAATGAATGGCGGGCTTTTTGGAATCAGATTTTCTGGAGATCGAATCATGCGACATTTCATCGATCTGCTCGATTGGGATGGAGAGCAAATCAACAAACTGCTCAAGGAAGCTGCCCGCATCAAAAAAGCCACGCTCAAGGGCAATCGCAAGCCAGTCCTTGCTGGCAAGACGCTCGGCATGATCTTCGAAAAACCGTCGCTCCGCACGCGCGTCAGCTTTCAAGCCGGCATGGCCCAACTCGGCGGGCAGGCGATCTTCCTCAACGGCTCCGATGCCGGGCTTGGCAAGCGCGAAAGCCTGCCCGACATCGTGCGCACCTTGTGCGAATTCGTTGACGCTGTCGTCCTGCGCACCTTCCAGCACGAGAACGTCACGGAATTCGCGCGCTGGTCGTCGAAGCCCGTCATCAACGGCCTATCCGACTACTATCACCCTTGCCAGGCGCTCGGCGACTTGCTGACCATTCGCGAAGAGTTCGGCGACTTCGACGGTAGAACCGTCGTCTTCGTGGGCGATGGCAACAACGTCGCCCGTTCCCTCGCCATCGCCTGCGGCAAAGTCGGCATGCGTTTCATCCTCTCCGCGCCGAACGGTTATCGCTTCGATCAGCCGTTCATGGAGACCTATCAGTCACACGTGAAAGGCGAGCTGGAGCAGATCGACGATCCCGTGTCGGCCGTCGCCAAGGCCGACATCGTCTACACCGATGTTTGGACCAGCATGGGCCAAGAGTCCGAATCCCCCGAACGACTCAAGAGCTTTGCCAAGTATCAGGTCAACTCGGGACTGCTCAAACACGCGAAAGACCACGCCAAGGTCATGCACTGTCTGCCCGCCCATCGCGGCGAAGAAATCACCGACGACGTCATGGACGGCCCGCAATCCGTCGCCTTCCCCCAGGCGGGAAACCGCATGCACGTCCAGAAGGCGCTGCTCATCTGGGCGATGGAGGGGTAGTAGCACGAAGGAGTGGCGTAGACATTCTTGTCTGTCCGGGTATTTTTGCACAGACAAGAATGTCTGCCCCAATGATATAATGACTCCATGACGCGCATTCTTTCAATTTGTTCGCTGGCTCTGATAGCAACAACCGCTCACGGGGGCCTTTATTACTCGGCCGAATCGTACGCCAAACTGCCCGCGCAATGGCGAGGCTTTCTTTTCGACCACCGCCAACTGCGCAACATTGGTGTCAAGCCGAAGTCCGAAGCCGAGGCAAGCGTCCTTCGGCAAAGCTATGTGCGCGAGGCGAGCAAGCTCGAAGCACTCGCCAAGACAAAGAAGCTCGACGCCGACGGCATCGCCGACCTGGGTGCGATCTACGTTCGGCTTGGCGAACCAGCACGAGCCATTGAACTGCTGCGCTCGGGCATGAAAGCCCACCCGAACCACTTCGCCATCGCAGCCAATCTGGGCGCCGCCTGGCAGATGCTTGGCGACCTCCAACAAGCCGTCATCGCCCTGGAACGGTCGGTGGAATTGGCCCCAGGCAGGCTGCAGGCGTTTGAAGATGCCCATCTCAAATTGGTACGCAATCGCCTTCGCTCAAAATCGAACGACCTTGATGATCTGTTCGGCGTGAACTTCGGCAGCGGCAAGGGAAGCTACGAACCGGGAAAATGGACCGTCCTCGAGCAGAAGAAACTACCCAGCCAGGCCGTCGCCATCGCTCAACAGCTCGCGCTGTGGTTTCCCGCCGATGGCCGACTGCTTTGGCAGCTCGCCGAACTGGCTAACGCGCACGGCGATATTCGCAACGCCGCGGCGATGATGGAGGGTTGCGTCGTGCAGTTCGGCATGGCGAATCCGATATTGCGAAAGCGTCGTCAGATTCTCCGCGCCGCAGCCGACGCTCTCACGGACGTGCCTCTCGGCGCCAAGTCCGAGCATCCCGAAAAACATGCGGGCACGATCGTGTTCCGCTCGCGTAGGCCGATGCTCACGAAACTCGATGCGATCGGCCTGCCGCCCATCAATCCCAAGGGTGTGAATCTGGTGCCCTGGGAGATTTTCGGCGACACGCGCTTCGAGAAACCGTTCAAGGTGACGTTTCCGCAGTTTCTCCGCGAGCTTGAAGGCAGACAGGTAGCGCTGCACGGCTTCATGTATCCGCTGCGCGACGATCCTGAATCGCCTGCGTTCCTCTTCATCGAGGCCCCCGTCGGCTGCTGGTACTGCGAAGTGCCTGAAAATACCGGCATCGTTTACGTCCAATTCGCACAGGGCGAATCCACGCGCATCCAGCGCGGCCTCGTGCGCGTCGTCGGCCGGCTGACGCTCAACTCGACCGACCCCGAAGAATTTTTGTACAGCGTCAAGGACGCCCGCGTCGGCACGATAGATTGAGAAAGCGGCACGGCTCGAAAATTTAGGGAGTCGCTTGAGGCAAACGCAAATCGGGAAGTACTTCTTCGTAGACCATCACGAATTTCATGACACGCACTCGTAGAATCATCGCCGTCCTCCTGTTGCTTTCGATAGCAGTCACTTCGCGCGCGCAGGCGCCGATGAAACCCGTGGCCGCTGGAGATTACATCGTCAGCCAGCGCGGCGAATTGCCTATCATCCTCTCCGCGCCGCATGGCGGTACGAAGAAGCTACCCGGCGTTCCGGAACGGAAGGGAGTCGGCATTCCCAAGGGCGGCGCTGGCTTCTCCATTGCTTTCGATAGCAACACTGACCTCCTCTTGCTGGAACTCGCGTCCGCCATTCACGCCAAGTTCGGCAAGAAGCCGTATTTTGTGTTGGCCCAGTTTTCGCGCCGCTACGTGGATGCCAACCGCCCGCCGGAAATCGCCTACGAGCACCCGATGGCCAAGCCGATTTACGAAGCGTATCACGATGCGCTTGCCCTTCATTGCCGAGACGTCAAGAAGGCGTTCGGTCGGGGTCTGTTGCTTGACATTCACGGCCAGGGCTCGGCGCGCGACACTATCTTTCGCGGCACGCAAAATGGCAAGACCGTCACGCACTTGAGAGAACGGTTTGGCGACAAAGCCCACACCGGCCCGAAGAGCTTTTTCGGCCTGCTCAGCGCACGCGATATCAAGGTCCATCCAACCGAACCCGACGCGAAGGAACGCGCTGGCTTTACGGGCGGACACATCGTGCAAAAGTACGGCAGCCGAGGCTATGGCATCGACGCCATTCAACTCGAATGCGGTTTTGACTATCGTGATAAGATGAAGATCAAGGGCGTGGCGCAAAAGATGGCCGACGCCGTTCACGAATATGCGGGTTTGTATTTGAAGTCCGATACCACGATAAACAAATGAGGTGAAGGAACGCGTACAGATCCGCATCTTCCGCTTGCGGTTTAGCGCTCGTATTATCCCGCGCGGGCGCCGAGTTCAAGGTAGCAAAGTTATCTCTCGATTTCGCGTTTTACTTCCCGTCAATGGATATTCCATGCACGAACCGTCATTCGATTTCCTGACCAATCTCCTACTCACGCCAAGCCCGTCGGGTTATGAGCAGCGCATCCAAGAGGTAGTTCGCACCTGGGCCAGGCAATTCGCCGACGATGTTCGCACCGATCTGCATGGCAACGTCATCGCCGCCATAAATCCCACGGGTTCGCCGCGGATCATGCTGGCCGGGCATTGCGACCAGCTGGCGTTGATGGTGCAGCACATCGACTCGGACGGCTTTTTATATGTGCAGCCGATGGGCGGGTGGGACATGCAGATCCTCCTCGGCCAGCGGCTCACGGTCTGGACGAAGATTGGCCCGGTAACCGCCGTGGTGTCGCGCAAGGCGCCGCACGTCCTCACGGCCGAGGAAAGAAAAAAGGTGCCCGATTTCACCGACATCTGGGTCGATATCGGCGCCAAGGATCGCGCCGAGGCCGAGTCGCTCGTCGCGCTGGGCGACACGATCACGGCTGCGCTGACCACGCAAGCGATGCGGAATGACCTGATCGCGTCGCCCGGACTGGATGACAAAGTTGGTGTCTGGACGGTAATGGAAACGCTGCGGTTGCTGAAAGGCCAGCCGTTGCAGGCAGCGGTCTTCTGCGTCTCCACGGTGCAAGAGGAAATCGGCCTGCGCGGCGCCGCCACCAGCGCCTACGGGATTCATCCGACGATCGGCATCGCCGTCGATGTCTGCCATGCGACAGACACTCCCGGCAGCGAGAAAAAACAAATGGGGGAAACAAAGCTCAACGCCGGGCCGGTCGTCTTTCGCGGACCGAACATCAATCCGCATGTGCACGAGCGTCTGATCGCGTCCGCCAAGGCGCGAAATATCACCGTGCAGCCGCGCGGCGTGCCCAAGGCGACCGGCACGGACGCCAACGCCATGCAGCTGGCCCGCGGCGGCGTGGCGGCAGGCCTCGTCGGCATTCCAAACCGTTACATGCATAGCCCTGTCGAGGTAATTAGCCTGAAGGACCTGGATAACGCAGCCAAACTCCTCGCTGAATTTTGCGCAACCGTTAATACCGACATGAACTGGATACCGTAGACGCCTGTCACAATGGGGAGCGGAGATTCGGTAGGCGTAAAAATTTGGCGACACCTGAAAAAGGTACGACGAAGTTGCGAATTTTTTCCAGCAAAAGGGTTGTTTATTTGTTTTCGCGAAACTATGATGAAATTGTCCCGCTGATTGATGCCACGGTGACTGGGCGACGCCGGGGTGTTCGACAGCGGGGCATTTTTTTTGCGCTCGCATTTTCCAACCAACAATGCCATCCACAGACAAACTCGTGTTGCTTGAGGCCGATGTTCCGGCAGATCCCTTTGCGCTATTTTCGCAATGGTATCTCGCGGCCGAGTCGGCTGAGCTTCCCGAACCCTCCGCCATGACGCTATGCACGGCGTCGCGTGACGGGTTTCCCCACGCTCGCATGGTGTTGATGCGAGGCTTCGACGACACCGGATTTAAGTTCTACACGAATTACCAAAGCTTCAAGGCCGAGCAACTGACAGCGAATCCGCGCGCGGCGCTGGTCTTTTTCTGGGCGCCGCTGATGCGGCAAATCCGAATTGAAGGGCTTGTCGAGGTTCTGTCGGCAGAGGAATCCGACGCCTACTTTCGTAGTCGGCCACGAGGGCATCGTCTCGGCGCTCATGCGTCGCCGCAAAGCCAGGTGATCGCTGACCGATCGATTCTCGAAGACAATCTCGCGGAAGTGACGTCCAGATTCGCCGGCGTGGAGGATGTGCCTCGCCCAAGCCACTGGGGCGGGTATCGCGTG
This sequence comes from uncultured Singulisphaera sp., assembly GCA_964484265.1. Taxonomy (GTDB): domain Bacteria; phylum Planctomycetota; class Planctomycetia; order Gemmatales; family Gemmataceae; genus SIAQ01. The sequence continues at coordinate 5,046 of CAZAFH010000103.1, read as the reverse complement.
GTTCCGTTGAAGTTCGAGTTCTGGCAGGGCCGCGAGAATCGGCTGCACGACCGCATGCGCTTCACCCGCGCGGGCACGGGCTGGCTGCGCGAGCGGCTGGCGCCGTAATCGCCTCGCCTTCGCTCCTTCCCAATCCATAAAAAGACTACCGCGTATCACTTTGCCTTCACGGATTTGGGAGGTTGCGCGGTTATGTCCGTCACGGCCAATAATCTCATCGTCAGCGTCTCTGGTATTCGCGGCATTGTCGGGTCAGGACTTTCTCCGGTCGCCGTCGCGGCTTTCGCGCAATCGCTTGGAACCTACGTCCGCGGCGAGCGCGTCGTGCTTTCACGCGATTCCAGACCGTCGGGTGACATGTTCCGCCATGCCGTCATCGCCGGGTTGGAAGCGTGCGGCTGCGAAATCATCGACATCGGCGTCGCGCCGACGCCGACGTGCGGACTTGCCATCCGCAAGCTCGAAGCCCAGGGCGGAATCCAGATCAGCGCGAGCCACAACCCGGCGCCGTGGAACGGACTCAAGCTCTTCGGCAATGACGGGGCCGTGCTCGCGCCGGAGAAAGGCCGAGCGATCAAGCAGATATATGACTCGGGCAATTTTGTTTTGGTTCCGCACGAAAGGCTCGGCGAAATTCGCGAATCCCACAAGGCCGAGGATTGGCATCGCGAGCGCGTGTTGGAACTGGTGGATGTGACGCGCATTCGCTCGCGCGGTTTCCGTGTCTTCCTCGATGCCAACGCCGGCGCCGGCGGGCCGCTCGGCAAGGCGCTGCTCGATTCTTTGCAGGCCAATCCGGTCATCGCGGGCGGCCACCCTGACGGACATTTCGCACACCCGCCCGAACCGCTCGCCGAGAATCTGACGACGATCTTGCCGCGCATCCCACAGGAACGCGCCGACGTCGGTTTCGTGCTCGATCCCGATGCCGATCGTTTGGCGGTCATCGACGAAACAGGGCGATATATCGGCGAGGAGTTGACGCTCGCGCTCGCGCTGTTGTGTCGGCTGAAGCGGAATCCAGGTCCGGTGGTCATCAACATGTCGAGCTCGCGCGTCAGCGAGGACATCGCGAAAACGTTCGGCGTGCCGTGCAAACGATCGGCGGTGGGCGAGGCCAATGTCGTCGCCCTGATGCGCGAAAGTGCCGCGGCGATCGGCGGCGAGGGTAACGGAGGCGTCATCGACCCGCGCGTCGGCTGGGTTCGCGATCCGTACATCGGCATGGGACTGATCCTCCAACTCCTCGCCGACACGGGCAAGCCGCTAAGCGCGATCGTCAATGAATTGCCGAGCTATACCATCATCAAGGACAAGTACACTGCGGCGCCCGATCGGCTTGCATCGCTAAACGCCGAGTTGGAAAAGCGCTGGCCCGAGGCGGCGCCGAACCGCATCGACGGCCTGCGTCTCGACTGGCCCGACCGCTGGCTCCACGTCCGCCCCAGCAACACCGAGCCGATCATCCGCGTCATCGCCGAGGCGCCCCGCGCGGAGGACGCGCGAGAGCTGTGTGCGGCCGTCGGAAAGTTGCTGGAGTAGCCTCACTTCGCCGCAACTCAGATGACATGTTTAGCCGCGACGCGCTAGCGGAGCGCGAGACAACGCCCACGCGCTCCGCTAGCGCGTCGCGGCTAAACGAACACCCCGAAAATTGCGATACACGGAGTATGTAGTTAATTTCCGGCGTCGATCGGCAAGAACTATCGAAATCTCACCCCCGTTTCCAGAGAATTTGGATACAATAAAAAAGAACGTAATCTTCGCTTGCCGACCATGCATGCCAGTGATTCTGATAATATGCCACCTAACACTACCGCATCCCTGACATCTCGGCTATTTCCATCGACGGCGATGCCTCTAGCGCCGTTCGATTTTCATACCCCGACGCGCGTGGTCTTCGGCCCTGGCACGCTCAATCGTCTCGGCGAACTGGCACGCGAGCTCGGCGCCACGAAGGCCCTGCTGGTGACGGACCCCGGTCTCGAGGCGGCTGGCCATCCGCAACGGGCACGTCAGTCGCTGCTCGATGCCGGGCTTGAAGTCGCCATCTTTGACGATGTCGAAGAAAACCCCACGAGCAAGCATGTCGATATCGGCGTGCGTTTCGCCAAGCCGCTCGGCATCGACATCATTATCTCGGTCGGCGGCGGCAGCGCCATGGATTGCGCGAAAGGAATCAACTTCCTCCTGACCAACGGCGGAAAGATGTCCGACTACAAGGGATTCGGCCGGGCCAAAAAGCCGATGCTCCCGTCGATCGGCGTCCCGACTACCGCAGGCACGGGCAGCGAAGCGCAATCCTACGCCCTGATCGCCGACGAAAAATCCCACCTCAAAATGGCGTGCGGCGACCGCAAGGCTGCCTTCACCATCGCCATTCTTGACCCGGAAGTCACCGTCACGCAACCGACCAAGGTCACGGCTCTCACAGGGATCGACGCGCTCTCGCATGCCGTCGAATCCTATGTCACCACCAAGCGGAATCCGGTCTCGCAGATTTTCGCGCGCGAAGGCTGGAAGTTGATCGAGCTGAACCTCGAAAAAGTCCTACACGATCCCACCGATCTCGAAGCTCGCGGCGCGATGCAGATGGGCGCCTTCCTCGCAGGCACGGCTATCGAGAATTCGATGCTTGGCGTTTGCCATTCATGCGCCAATCCGCTCACGGCTCATTACGGAATCACGCATGGGCTGGCGATTGGTATCATGCTGCCGCACGTCATTCGCTTCAATGCCGAGGTTGTTCCTGAGCTCTACTCTGACCTGGTGGAAGAGGCGGGCCTGAACAATGGCCAGCCGCATTCTCAGGCCGAGGTCATTGCCGAGCGAATCGGATACTTGATGCAACTCGCGGAATTGCCGACGTCCTTGACGGATTGCGGCGTCAGCAATGGCATCCTGCCGGTGCTCGCGGAGGAGGCCTCCCAGCAATGGACGGCACGCTTCAACCCGCGGAATGTGACCGAAACAGAAATCCTGCAAATCTACGAAGCCGCACTTTAACGACCTGCTTGGGGTTAAGTGCTCCGTGTGACATGTGTTGAGCGCTCAGCTGCAAGCGGAATACAACAACCCGTAAGGTATGGCATCCGCTGGCGTGATTCGTACAATACGGATTCCTGCCATGCCAAAACCTCACTGGGGAGTTTGTTCCGTGTCATCTCCTGTTTCAGCGACCACGACTCTCGGATCGACAACACGTATTCTCGTCATGGCTGTTGCCGCCATCGGTTTTCTTTTCGACACCTATGAACTATTGATGTTTCCGGTGATCGGGTCGGATGCCGTCGGCGAACTGATTCGGCTCAATCCGGACGGCAGTTCGCCCGGTTGGCTTGGCGAACTTGGATTTACTGGCGACTCCACCCTGAAGCGCGGCGCTCCGCCCGTAAGTGTCGCCGTGCGCTCTTGGGGTGGGCGAATGCTCTGGGTTGCTGCGCTTTCGGGTGGTGTCTTCGGTCTCCTCGGCGGTTTGTTGATCGACCGCATGGGGCGCAAGACGATCATGATCGCGAGTATCCTGGCCTACTCGTTCTCGCCCGTGGCAGCGGCGTTTAGTTCCGAGCTTTGGCATTTGGTCTTGTTCCGCTCGACCACCTTTATCGGCGTGTGTGTCGAGATGATCGCAGCCGTCACCTGGCTTGCCGAACTTTTCGAGGATAAGCGCACGCGCGAACTCGTCATCGGCTGGACCCTGGCCACGGCGTCGCTGGGCGGCATCCTCGTCACCGAGGCGTACAACGAGATCGTGTCCCTCGCCAGCAATGGCGTGCTTCCGACGTTGCCTTTCCCCGAAGGCCACAACCCGGCCAATGTCGCCTGGCGGTTTACTCTTCTCACCGGTTTGGTCCCAGGGGCGCTGATTCTACTTCTGATGCCGTTCGTGCCCGAATCGGGTGTGTGGAAAAAGAAGATGCAGGAGGGAACATTGAAACGCCCGAGCTTCCTCGATCTCTTCTCTCCGGAACTACGCACGACGACCTTGGTGACGACAATTCTCTCGGCGTGTGGATACGCGGCTGCGTTCGGCGCGATCCAGATGACGCCGCTCTTCATCGTCGCTGGATTGCCTGACATCGTCGCGATGACGCCGGAACCGGTGCGGGCCGCGGAGGCGAAGTTGAAGAAGGCCGAGAAAGACACGCCGGAATTCTCAGCCGCCCAAAAAGAAGTCGTGCTCGTTCGCAAGAATAACGAAGTCGAACTGGCCAAAGCCGCCCAGGCGCTCAAGGAACGGCGCGGCGACATCCAGCGCTGGCAGGAGATCGGCGGTCTCATGGGCCGAATCATGCTTGCCGTGTTGCTGCTGTTCATTCCGAGCCGATGGTTGATTCGCTTGTTCCTGATCCCTGGCGTGATCTTGCTACCGCTCACCTATTTCCGATTGGTGCATGAGGACTACACGATCTTCGCCATTGCGATTTTCTTCTGCGGCCTGCTGACGGTCGCGCAGTTTAGTTTCATGAGCGAATTCCTGCCTCGGGTGTTTCCGATGCACCTTCGCGGCACAGGCGGCAGCTTTGCGACCAACTTCGGCGGGCGCATGATCGGCACGATGGCAGCGACGCTGAACACGGAGATTTTGTCGAAGATGTTCGACGGTCCGCCGCCGCTGCAAGTCGCTGCCGCCGCCGGCGTCATCGGCGGAAGCGTCTACCTGATCGCTTTGCTGGCGACGTTCCTACTGCCGTCGCCGCAGGATGAAGCGGAGCATGGCAAATAACTCCAATCAAGCCCAGGGGTGAGGTACTCCGAACCCCTGGGATCCCAGAGGTTCGGAGTACCTCACCTCTGGGCTTCTTTCAAACCAAATGCGCATCGCGTATATCACTTCTGGCGCCGCAGGCATGTTCTGCGGCAGCTGCATGCGCGACAACACACTGGCCGCCGAGCTGCAACGTCTCGGCCACGACGCACTGCTGATTCCGACTTATACACCGATCACGACGGACGAAGTGGATGTCAGCCAGCCGCGAGTTTTTTTTGGCGGGATCAACGGCTACCTTCAGCAGAAATTGTCTCCCTTCCTGGGGGCGCCGCGCC
>CAZAFH010000102.1:0-28886 GCA_964484265.1 uncultured Singulisphaera sp. | reverse complement strand
AGAGCAAAATTCAACTGTAAAGTAAATGTCTCATTCTGAGCCGCGCTGAGTATAACTGGCTCAAGGCTAATCCCGATGCGAGGGTGAAACGCCTGCCCATGGCGTTCGGCGTTTCAGCCTTCGCTCTTGCTTCGCTCAGACTATTGGCCACCGTTCCGTTGTGCTTCGAAGTATTTGCGTGCGGCTTCCTCTTGGCTTTGGTATTCCTTCGGCAACGGATTCGTTTCCGACGGCGGAAAATACTGCGGCGGGTGCCGGAGGTAGTACGGCGACGGCAGCGTGATTCCGGCTTCCATGTTCCACGTTTGGCATCCGGTGAGCAAGGACATGCCCACGACTGCGATGCCGAGTCCGATCTGCTGCAGCTTTATCTTCATGACCGTCGCCTTTCCCAGTCCGCCTGTTTTCCCGCACCCGCATGATGCGGACAACCAGCTTCTTTTCTGTCATCGGACGATTCGACGCCGTTCTTCAGCTATTTTTTGAGATTTGTCCGAATAAACTAAAGAAAACAGGAATGCCTATGCCTCGACCGCGCAAAAAATCGCGACCGTTGCCGCTCGAATATCGATGGAGTGAACCGCACAATCCGCTGCCGCGCTGCGTGATCCGCGTGCCTGGGAAGGCGGTTTCGACCGTGCCGTCGAGCATGTCGGTCATCGATTCCGGACAACGTGCCCACGAACCGTTTGATTTCTGTACGGCAATGCATCGCCTCGTCATGGACGTTGCAATCAGGTGCGCCGAGTTTCGCCATTTGCAGGCGCCGCGAATATTGTTGACAGTTACGCAGGCTCGCACGAACGGCGTGAACGGTCTGCACGCCCGAGTCACTCCGCTGCGCTTTCCGGGTGGTGCGTCTGTCCGAATGAGGCGTGGGTTTCCTTATCAGATTCAGCGGTACTTCGTTGAGAACCACGAATACCTATATCTTTTAACGTTCTGCTTGCCGCGATTTCTGGACCTGCCGTTCGAGCAGAAATTCGTCACGTTCTTTCATGAGCTGTACCATTTCGGACCGGCGTTCGATGGCGATATTCGCCGCCATGAGGGACGCTGCCACGTTCACTCGCATAGCCAGCGTCAATATGACATGAGAATGGCGGAACTCGCTCGTGACTACCTTGCGCGAAAACCTGATCCGGGGATTTACGCCTTCTTTCGCCTGAACTTCGCCCAGCTACGAGCGAGGCATACAAGCGTCACCGGCATCGTGGTTCCGCACCCAATGATGATACCGCTCGTTGGCCCGCAAACCGACGGCCAGCCACGCTAGGTCAGGCGACGGATGCCGTTTTTCAAGTGAATGCGCATGCAGCTTTTTTCACCGCTTCCCCTGCTGGGCAATCCGCATGTTCAGACGATCCTTGGCACGCTTCTACCTGCTTCATCGCGCATCCCACTCACTCGCCGGCGTCTGATCGCGCTCGCCGACGGTGACGCGATCGTCGTGCACGAAACGCCGCCTCGCGAGTGGAACGCCGCCAGCCCGATTGCGTTGCTCGTTCATGGTCTGGGCGGTTCGCACCAGTCTGCGTACATGATTCGGATGACGAGCCGGCTGCGCGATCTCGGCTGGCGCACGTTTCGCATGGATCTGCGCGGCGCTGGGCTTGGCGTGCGCCTGGCTCGCCGCATCTACACCGCCGCGTGTTCCGATGACGTCGCCCAGACGATCGACGCCATCAGCCACGCTTATCCCGGTTCGCCGATCGCGCTCGTTGGCTTCTCGCTGGGCGGCAACATCGTGCTCAAGCATGCCGGCGAGGCGGGTTCCAAAGTCCATCCCCGTCTGCTCGGCGTCGTCTCGCTCGCTCCGCCGATCGATCTGGTCCGCTGCTCGGAACTCATCGCGAAGCTGCCATTTTACGATCGATGGTACGTGCGCCACCTCGTGCAGTTGGTCACGGAACACGAGAAAAATAGGCCTGATGTCGCGCCGATGCAATTCCCCGCGAAACTAACGCTCCAACAATTTGACGATCTCTACACCGCGCCGCGCTGGGGGTACCGAAACGTACTCGATTACTACCAGCGGGCGTCCGCGTTTCCGCACCTTGGCAATATCCGCGTGCCCACGCTCATCCTCACGGCTCGCGACGACCCGTTTGTCGCGGTTGACCCCTTCGAGGAGATCGTGCCGCAGGACCATGTCCGCGTGCATATCGCAAGGCATGGCGGGCATCTTGGCTTTCTCGGCAGCGACGGCGCGGGCGGCATCCGCTGGGCGGAGACCCAGATCATCGATTGGCTGCAGCGGCTTATTTCGAAACCAGAAAACAACCGTTGAGCCACCCTTGCATTACTTGTGATTGCTCGGCTGCGTGATATAACAACATCATCACTCGCTCTTTTATTTGACCCCTCGTGTTGCCGATGAAAAAAACCAAACAAGATACACCGCAAAAGCCGACACCTGCATCCGGACCATCCGTGGCGCTTTCGCCTCGCCAGGTTGCCCTGCGGAAGCTGTATCGCTTCTTGACGGTCTTCGGCATCATCACTGCCATCGCGGGCACGGCCGTCGCTGTCACGCTCTATGGGGATCGAATCTTTAAGAAGTCTCGCGCCTTCCGGCCAGGTCAACGTGAAATTCCAATGCGTGAGCCGATTCTCAATCCTGCGGATCCTCCTAGTGGCGAGGCACCCGAGGGGATGGTCTGGATTCGCGGCGGCGAGTTCTACATGGGCACGGAAGTTTTGAACGAAGATGAATTTCCGATGTTCCTCGATGCCGTGGACATCCATTTGGTTTACGTCGATGGATTCTGGATGGACAAACATGAGGTGACCAACGAGCAGTTTGCCAAGTTCATCCAAGAAACGAAGTACGTGACCGAAGCCGAAAGGCAGCCGAACCCGAAGGACTTTCCGGATGTGCCGCCCAGCGAGTTGAAGCCGTTTTCGATCGTCTACAAAAAGCCAGAGCCGGGCAAATACGATCTGCGCAGTCACCAGGGTTGGTGGGATATCAGCTACGGCGCCTGCTGGAAGCATCCGGAGGGCAAAGGAAGCACGATCAAGGGACGCGAAAAATACCCCGTCGTTCACATCAGCTACAACGATGCCGTCGCCTACTGCAAATGGGCCAAGAAGCGATTGCCCACCGAGGCCGAGTGGGAATTCGCGGCACGAGGCGGGTTGGATCGCAAGAAATACGCCTGGGGCGACGAATTCAACCCCGGAGGCAAATGGATGGCCAATACCTGGCAGGGCAACTTCCCGCTCGAAAATAAAAAACTCGACGGCTTCGAGGGCGCCGCGCCCGTCATGTCCTATCCCGCCAATGGCTACGGACTTTACGACATGGCCGGCAACGTCTGGGAATGGTGTTTCGACTGGTACCGCGACGATTATTATGGCAAGTGCTACGACAAGGTGGACCTGACCAAAGCCTTCAAAAACCCGCAAGGCCCCGATGCCGGCTTCGACCTCATGGAAGCGCAGGCCTCCAAACGCGTCCAGCGCGGCGGATCCTACATGTGCGCGCCCAATTACTGCGAGCGCTACTACATCGGCTCACGCGGCAAAGGCGAAGTCACAAGTGCCGCGGGCCATACCGGGTTCCGCTGTGCGATGAGCGCGAAGTAGATCAACGCCCAATGGTGAGCGCAGCGAACCGTTGGGACAATTCTCATCAATCCCAACGGTTCGCTGCGCTCACCATTGGGCTTGGGATTTAATAATGACATCCGTTCGCGACTTCGGCGCCCGAGGCGATGGCAAAGCCGACGACACCCAGGCAATCCAACACGCCATCCAGAAGTCCGACGGCGTCGTCCACTTTCCACGCGGCGAATATCTGATCTCACGCTCGGTGCAAATTCCCCTACAAACCGCAGGACCGATTTCCATCGACGGCAGCCTCGGCACGGCACGCATCATCATGGCCGGCGCTGGCCCCGCGCTGAATCTCGTGGGCACGCATCGCCGCACCGCTGCACCCGCGCACTTCACCGACGACTTTTGGCGGCGCGAGCGTATGCCGAGCGTGCAAAACATCGAGATCGTCGGCCGTCACGCGCAAGCCGACGGCATTCGAATCGACGGCGTGATGCAGCCGACCATCAACCGCGTCCTCATCCGCAAATGCCGGCATGGCATCCATCTCAACAACCGCGATCGCAACGTGCTCATCTCCGACTGCCACATCTACGACAACTCGGGCATCGGCATCTTTCTCGATCGTGTCAACCTGCATCAGATCAACATTCACGGCTGTCACATCAGTTATTGCAAGCAAGCAGGCATCAAGGTCGTCGCATCCGAGATTCGCAACATTCAAATCTGCTCAAACGACATCGAGTACAATTACGACGAAAAGCTCACCGACTGTGCCGACGTCTACTTCGATTGCCGCGAGGGCACCGTAAGAGAAGGCACGCTCGTTGGCAACACCGTGCAGGCCCGCGAAAGTCCCGGCGGGGCCAACGTGCGACTCGTCGGCGCGAAGAACAACGCCAACGCCGTCGGCATGTTCACCATCACCGGCAACCTCCTTGGCAGCCAGGCGCGGACCATCGATCTCCATTCCTGTCGCGGCGTCGTCATCACCGGTAACAGCATGTACAACGGCTACCGCCATTCGCTCTGGGCCGAGAACGCCGAGCATCTCGTCATCGGCCCGAACAGCATCGATCACAACTCGGACTACAAAGGTAACTCGACCGATCAAATCGTCATGCGAAGTTGCCGAAATGTGACGATGACCGGCCTGATCTTGCAACACATTCGCCCCGCCGCCGATCCGGTGACGAGCAGCATCGAACTACGCGGCTGTCAGAACGTGAACCTCACCGGCATCCAGATTCTCGGCGCCCGTGTTCGTGGCATCGCGCTCGAGAACTGCCAAATCGTCCGCATCGCCGACAGCACCATCCGCGGCGACAACCTACGCACGCCGATCAGCGTCGATGGGCAATGCGCAAATGTGATGGTCGCGAACTGCTTTTTGGGCCGCGGTACGGATGGTGCGTTTGAATTGCCAGCGGCAAGAGGCGTGGCGGCGGGAAATGTGGCGGTGTGACGTTTCCCATGCTTGCTAATCGAGCCAATTCTCGAACCGCAGTCCCGGAACCTTCTCGAAATCCTGACGATTGGCCGTAAGCAAGAGGGCGTTATTTGCAATAGTAATACTTGCCGTTTTCAAATCCATGGTGGAGATTCTTACGCCCGATTTGCGAAAACATTGAAAAGGTCTACCGCATCGGCATCGAGTGAAATGACGTTCAACTTGGCGAAGAAATCGAATAGATCCGTCAGCTCGCGATAGGTGACAATCTGACGCACCAGAGTTCGCTCCTTGGCGATTGCGGACAACCAACCGCGCATTTGTTCCTTGACATTGATTATTGTGGTGCCAATCAGTTCCGGGGCAGCCGCGAGCAACCGACTTCTTAGTCGCTCATAGCGCGGACTATCGGTGTATTTGAGGACCGTCAGATGATCGGTATCGAGTAAGATCATTCCGTGAAATCTTTGCGTGCCTGTTCGCGATCTGCTTCGCGAATTTTTCGGCCCTCTTCATCGACGATTTTCGAGAACTCCCGACCGGTAAACATTCCTGCGACCAAGCGCCAATCTTTGGCGCCGCTCGTTTCCTTTTCGTTCAGGCGGCGCTCGATTTCGTCGAGGCGGCGGGCCAGGCTTTCCAACGTCAATTCTGCCATGGTGGTTCTCCTCGGTTCCCTAGTAGGTGCGGCCCGTTTCATTTCGCGGCGGACGGCCCGGGTCATTCAATCTTGGCGATACTATGTGTATTATGAATGATCGGAGAATCGGCTGCAATCCTTCTTCGAAGAGTTTCTGCATTGACGCGGCAGGACATATGGGCTTCTTTCATTGGAATTGTGATAATCTGACGAGAGACGTAAATGCAAAATTCCGTTGAGGTCCGAGCCATGCCGTTGCGCGATCATTTTCGACCACCGTTGAGCACGTCTAGCAACTGGGAAGGATTTCATGGACAGTGGCCAGCGGTGCTCGTTCAACACCTTCGCAAAAAGCTACCCGCAGGCTATGTCGCGGAGCCGCGCGTTCATCTTGGCTCACAGATGGAAGTCGATATCGCCGCCTTCGAGCGAGACGGCTCGCCTTCGCTTTCCTGGTCGAATAACGATGACGGCGGAGTCGCGACGGCGGTTTGGGCGCCGGCGGAACCAAGTGTAGCCATCGAAACGACGTTGCCCGATTTCGATGAGTACGAAGTCCGCATCTACGACGCCACACGCGGCCGACACCTCGTCGCGGCAATCGAGATCGTTAGTCCCGCCAACAAAGATCGTGTCGAACATCGCAATATCTTCGTCGGCAAATGCGCGGCACTGCTGCAAAAAGGCGTGGCTGTCAGTATCGTCGATCTGGTAACGATTCGCCAATTCAATCTCTACACGGAACTGTTGGCCTTCATCGGGCATGGCGATCCTTCCCTCGGACAGGAACCGCCCGCGATGTACGCAGCCTCGTGCCGATGGGTCAAACGTGGACGAAAGACGATGCTGGAGGCCTGGTCGAACGTGCTGGCGGTGGGACAACCGCTGCCGACGCTGCCGATATGGTTGGACGCGATCTTAGTGATTCCCCTTGAACTGGAAGCGAGCTACGAGCAAGCCTGCCACGATCTGTGGATTGCGTGACGGTCAGGTTGAAACGCTATCTCCCGGATTTCAGCCGCAGTATCAGCACGCGGCCGTCGGTTCGCGTGGCAGCGGCGTGGCGGCCGTCGGGTGCGAAAGTGATTGCTTGCGTGCTATTGTTCACGTTGAGATTCTGCCAGACCTGGACCTTCTTTCCAGCGGGAACTTCCCATTGCGTCAATTCGCTGCCATTGCTCGTGAGAAGCGTCTTTCCGTCCTTCGAAATGGCCATGGCCCAAAAAGTCGAGCCATGCGCTTTTCGAATTTCGGGCAATGATTTCTCCGCTGCGAGTTTGTAGATCCACAAATCGCCGGCGTCCACGGAAGCGTAGAGAAATTCGTTGTCGGGCGAGAGCCTCAGGTTCCAGCAGTTGTGTTTGTCGATTGGCAGCGACCGGATAACTTCGCCGCCTGGAATCTTCCAAATCGAAATTCCTCCCTTGGGCGCAGCCGTTGAAACTGCCCGCTTGCCGTCGTTGAAGACATCAATCCAAAAAAAACTGGCATCTTTCGACTGTCCCCATCGCGCCGTTTCCAGGGCGGGTTTGTTCGTTTCGCGGATCGTCATCGCGGCATGGGAGTCGTCAGCGAGCAGCAACCGGCTGTCGGGCGTGAACGCGAACCGGTTGTTGGCGGGCGATCTGAATCGTTCGATCTCTCTTCCCGTGCGGGGATCGAAGAAGATCGCCGACGCCGTGGATCTGACGACTGCGATCTTGCCATCCGGCGCGATCGCCATCGGAGGCGCGCTCATTTTCTCCAAATTAAAGCGATAGATCTGTTTCATCGTCGCCAAATCCCAGCAGGATACGTCTTGGCCGCCCATGAGGAGCTGCCTTCCGTCCGGCGAGAACTCTACATTGACGGCAAAGGGATTTGCGGACGGAAGCCGCTCGGTCATCGTTGCGGTGTCCCAAAGGCGGACGTTCTTGCGGTCGACCAAGGCTAGAGTGGCGCCATCGGGAAAAAGAACCGGATTTGAACTTGCGTTATCCCAAATACTCACGGACTTCGACTCTTGATCGCCGGTCGTGGTGCTCCAAACGTACATGGCGTACGCCACGGTCGATATTATTCTGCGATCGCCGGGGAGGAAACAGAGTTGATAGATCGCGTCGGGCACGGTGATGGATCGCAACAATACGCCATCCTCTTCCCCGTAAAGAGCGATGGACCTGGGGTATGCGAGTGCAAGCTTTCTGCCGTCTCGCGAGTAGGCAAGCGTTGTGGCGCCGACCTGCGCCTGCCAGGACGCACGCTGCTTATAAGTCTCTGCGTCCACGACGCGAACTCTGTTATCCCTGCCGAGATAGGCGAGACGTGACCTATCGGGAGAAAATACAACGTGTCTGCTGTCCGCAATCTCGGCTTCGAGTGAAAGGCGAGGCTTGCCGTTGGCGTCGCGGACGATGGGCCTGGTTTCCGGGCCTGATGTGATGATCTTGCCATCCGATGCGACGAGCAAGCCCGTGACCAGAATCTTTGCAGTATCTTCGATCCAGTCCTTCTTTTTGCTGGCCAGGTCCCAGCGAATGATTTGGTTACCGTTGGTTCCGATTAGTTTCTTGCCGTCGAGTGAATATGCGATGCTGTAGAGATGACCTTCGTATTTGATGACTGCCGTGGATTTCAATGTTTTGGAATCGCTGACGTGAATCTCGCCGCCGCCTGCCGTGGCTATGGCGCCGCCGTCGGGGCGAATGCAGATTGCCGTGATGTCTTTCGGATGTTGCGTCCGCGCGTCGCCGAGGATCGCGACAACCTCGTCCGGCAGGTATTTGCCGTGCAATTCTGCGGGGATGCGGTCGGCTCGCATGCGGTCGAGCGGGTGACCGCTTGGCCAGAAGCACAAGAGCAGCATCAACAGAATCAGCGCTCCCGCCACGCCGCCGACTGTGGGCCAAAACCAACGGCGGTCGGTGGGCAGCTTTCGGCTTAGCTCAATGCCGGTCTGGGCCAAAGCCGTCAGGCGGATCATGAGCGTTGGCAGTGTCCCGATGGGGGAAGTCGGCGGCGCATCGGCAAGCCGCGCCACCGGAATCTCGGCTGAAACAGCAAGCGGCGCCGCGACCTGCCCAAGGCCGCAGAACGGCACGAGCGCCGCCGCCGCCGCGCTGGGTGTGGCGTAGCGATCCTCGGGTTTCTTTGCCATCATCTTACGCACGACCGCCGCCAATTCGGCGGGCACCTCTGGTCTAACGCTCTCGATCGGAATCGGCTCATCACCCTGATGCGCGAGGATCTTCTTCATGAAAGTATCGCGCGGAAACGGCGGCTTGCCCGTAAGCAGGTGATACAGCGTGCAACCGAGCGAATAGATATCGCTGCGAATATCGGCCTGGCGCGAGTCGATCGATTGCTCCGGCGCGATGTAGTCCGGTGTGCCCATCACGGTTCCGGTCTGAGTCAGAGCCGCGCCTTCGTCCGACGGATTGAGCGTCAACCGGGCCAAACCCATGTCGAGAATCTTCACGAGGCCGCGCCCGCCCGGAACGCTTGCGTCGGCGTCAAGGAGCAGCAGATTGCTCGGCTTGATGTCGCGGTGGACCATGCCCTTCTCATGAGCGTGCTGCAAACCGATGGCGACTTGCCGGGCGTAGTCGGCGGCGAGCATCACTGGAAGCATGCCTTGGGCGTGCAACACGCGAGCCAGATCCACGCCGGGTACGTATTCCATCGCAAGGTATAGGCGATCCTCGTGAATTGAAGCATCGTAGGCCGCAACGATATTGGGATGCGCCAGGCTCGCGGCGGCTTCGACCTCGCGGAGAAACCGCACCGTGGATTCTTCGCTGGATTTGCTGTCTTGCCGAATGACTTTGATCGCCGCTAGGCGATTCATAAGTCGATGGCGTGCTTTGAAGACTTGCCCCATTCCGCCCGCGCCGAGGAGATCAAATACTATATAAGGTCCGATGATGAGGTCGCGCTCGCGTCCCGAGAGGATAAGCTCCATCTGGAATTTCGTCAGCCATTCCCACGTGACGAGCTGACGCAGAAGATCGGTTGGCTGAATGAAACGATGCTGCAGTTCGTTGACAACCCGTGCGAGCTGGGCTTGCTTCAGAATCTGCGTACGCAGTAGTACTTCCATCAAGGCCGCGACGGTTCTGGGGCCCGACCCGCTGATTGGCGTTGTTTCCGTAAACGGCAGTCCGCCAGGCGGGACGGCCATCGTTTCGGCCGTGACGGGAAAATCAGATATTCCTTGAGATGCGATGGTCTCCGAACCGACCCGAGCGCCCAGGCGTTTCTCCAACTCTGCCGCGCAGCTCGGAAAACGCCGAAGGTAATCGGCAACCGCAACCACCCTGCCCTGCCGCGTCAGATGCAAGAATTCCGCCGCCGCAAGGTCCGCAAGGTCGTCCGGCGAATTTGTTAGTTCGGGAAATTTGCGAAGATAATATTCGAGACGAATGCCTTCTTTGGTCCGCAGCCTGCGTTCCATGTCGATATGAACGAGTTCAAGCACCATCAATCGGCGGGTTGCATCATCGCCGTCGGCGTAGGCGCCAATATCAGGTGGTTTTCCCGCGTCCCAC
Source organism: uncultured Singulisphaera sp. (assembly GCA_964484265.1). Taxonomy (GTDB): domain Bacteria; phylum Planctomycetota; class Planctomycetia; order Gemmatales; family Gemmataceae; genus SIAQ01. The sequence goes on along the minus strand of CAZAFH010000102.1, from coordinate 18,709 downwards.
GCGGCTGAAAATCGTTCGGCACTGGCGTGAATGGAATCGGTGTCTGGCGTAGGCGGCACGTCACGATTCATGCGGGAATTGTACCAAAGAGATCGCTTAATGCCAGTTGACGAACTCAAATAATGCACGAACCGTCAGATCAAAGAAGTTGTGGATAAACGCACCGCAGACAAGAAGGTTTCGGTCGTTTTCCCATTTTGTGGGAACTTTTTTGAACCGACCCCGTCGAATTACCAACAGTGGCGGACAAACTTGTGCTAGTCTATTGACAACGCTAGCAAAAACGGCGAAACTAACAGGGTAGTCCAGAGCGGTGCAACTGGACTGGATCTTTCCACGAAAGCGGGTGTTTCGATGACGATGAATCGGCGACATTTCCTACGCCATCTGGCGGCTGCCTCTGCCATGGCTGTTCCTGGAATGGAATTCGTTCGCAATATCCAGGCGAATGCTCAGGCTCTGCGACGTAACAACAAGAGCGTCATTATCTTGTGGATGTCGGGCGGACCGGCTGCCATGGATATCTGGGATCTGAAACCAGGTCGGCCAACAGGCGGCCCCTTCCGGACGATCAACACCACCGGCCAAGGCGTGCAGATCTCCGAACACATGCCGCGCACGGCTGAACAGATGCGTCATCTCGCCATCATCCGCTCGCTCTCAACCACCGAAGGCGATCACAACCGCGGCACGCAGCTGATGCACTCGTCCTACACGCCGAATCCGGCTATTGCGTTCCCGTCGCTCGGTTCGGTCACCGCTCATGAAGCGCCGAAGCTCGCCGGCTACCAAGACATCTCGCTGCCAAATTACATCGCGGTCGGCGGCAACGCAGGCGGCGCCGGTTTCCTCGGCATGAACTATGCACCGTTCACGGTTCAGAACCCTGGCACGCCGCCGGAAAACATTCGCGCTCCCGGATCGTTGGGCACGGGCACCGACCTTGAAGATCGCGTTCGCCGTCGTCAGCGTCTCTTCTACGAACTCGAAGATCAGTTCATGTACGGCCGCGTGCCTCACTTGGCCGCGAATATGCCGTCGTCGATCCAGAGCGAGCGTGAAGCCCGGCTTCGCGAACGTGCGAAATTCGCCGACGCATCCAAGGCACACCGCGACATCTACTACAAGGGCTTCAGCCTGGTTGCGTCCAAGGAAGGCAAGGTCTTCGACCTGAAGGGCGAGAACCCGAAGCTGATGGAAGAATACGGCGCCGCCGGCATGGGCGCTAGCAATTTCGGCCGCGCCGCCATCATGGCTCGCCGCCTCGTCGAGGCGGGAGTGTCGGCCGTCGAAATCCAGCTTGGCGGTTGGGATACGCACAATCAGACGTTCGATGCGCACTCTCAGAGATTGCAGCCAACGCTTGACCGCGCGATGGGCACGCTGGTTCGCGATTTGGCCGATCGCGGCTTGATCCAGAACACAGTCATCGTCTGGATGGGCGAGTTCGGACGCACGCCACGTATCAACCAGAACAATGGCCGCGATCACTGGGCACGTTGCTGGTCGGTCGTGGTCGGCGGCGGTGCGATTCGCGGCGGCCAGGCCTTTGGCGCCACCGATCAAGACGGAATGGCCGTTGCTCGTGACCGCGTCAACATCGGCGATGTCTTCGCAACCATCTACCGCGGTCTCGGCATCGACCCGAGCACTCAGGTGCGCGATCCGATCGGCCGTCCGTTCAACATCGCTGGTCAGAACGGCCGCCCCATCAATGCACTGTTCTCAGGCAATGCCTAAAGGATCGCCAAAGCTGGTCCCGCGAGCCGAGCGGGATCTCATCAGACAAAACACCGAGACCCGACGGATTCACTCTCCGCCGGGTCTTGTCATTTTCTTCCACAATTCCAATGTCCGCGATCGAGCCTCGGCGTGATCGACGATCGGACGAGGATAGGTCGTTCCAAGTTCGACACCAGCATCGGCTAGCACGGAACTCGGCGCCTCCCACGGCTTGTGAATCCACTTGTTCGGCACTTCGCAAAGCTCCGGAATCCAGCGGCGGACGTAGTCGCCATTCGGATCGAATTTCTCTCCCTGCGTGACGGGATTGAAGATGCGGAAAAAAGGTGCGGCATCGGCGCCGCAGCCCGCGCTCCACTGCCAGCCCAGCGTGTTGTTCGCCAAGTCGGCATCGACGAGGGTGTCCCAGAACCAGGCCGCGCCTTTCTGCCAGGGAATCCGCAGATCTTTCACGAGAAAGGACGCCGCGATCATGCGCACGCGGTTGTGCATCCATCCCGTGTGCCAAAGCTCGCGCATGCCTGCGTCCACGATCGGGTAACCGGTCCGGCCTCGCAGCCAGGCTCGCAAGCTGCCGCAATCGTCTTGCCAGGGAAAGGCGGAAAATTCTTTTCGCAGTGGCTCCTCGGGAGTTTGCTTGAAATGAAAAAGGAGGTGATGGGCGAACTCCCGCCAGCCAAGCTCGCTGGCGAAGACGCGAAAGTCAGAGCCGTTTTGGAGTGGACGCTGAGCGTGCAGCGCTGACCAGATCTGCCGCACGCTGATCTCGCCGAAGTGCAGATGGGGCGACAACCGTGACGTCCCCGAATGATCTGGCCTGTTTCTCTCCTCGGCGTAGTCACGGAGCGCGTTGTCCAAAAATCGACGAAGGCACTCCGCCGCGCCTGCTTCGCCGGGCCGCCAGCTGGTTTTCAGGCCCTGGGTCCAGTCGATTTTCGGCTCGAGCCCCAAGTTTCTCAACATCATCGATGCGGGCCACTGCCGCGGAGACATTACCTGTGTCGGCGCATCGAGTGACGGTTCGGGCTCGCCACGGCTCAGGCAGGCCTTCCAAAACGGAGTGAATACCTGGAACGGCCGGTTTTGCTGCGTCTTCACGGTCCACGGCTCGAATAGAAGCGAGCCGTTGAAACTCTCCACCACGGTGCCATCACTTTGCAAGGCCGTCTTGACGATCGTGTCTCGGGCGATGGCAGCAGGCTCGTAACGCCGGTTCCAGAACACAGCCGTCGCGCCTGTTTGCTCGACGAGTTCGCGAAGCGATTCGAGCGTGGGGCCTCGCCGAAGTATCAAACGCGAGCCGAGCTTGCGCAATGATGCGTCCAACTCCCCCAATGATTGATGCAGCCACCAGCGCGACGCGCCGCCGAGTTGCCATGTTCCTTCCTCCTCCGGTTCCCAGATGAAGACAGGAAAGACAGGCCCGCCGTGGCGAATCGCGGCCAGTAGGGCTGGATTGTCGGCGAGGCGCAGGTCTTGGCGGAACCAGACGATCGAGCCCAACTCAATCTCCCTTCTTCGGTGTTCGCCAACGATAGACGGCCAGTGCGTTCAATTCACGCACGTAAACCTCATCACCGCAGACTGCGAGGTGCGCCCAGGTGTCGTCCTTGCTGAGCTTTCGGCTGTCAAGCAATTCAAATTGCTTTGGATTTGCCTTGATTAGCCGCAGAGTACCGGTCTGATCCAACGCGAGGATCCGGTCGCCATTGGCCACCAGGCTCCAGTATTGGCCGAACGGTTCGGTCGTCCAGGTTTGTTCGCCGGTCTTCAGATCGATGCAGGTGAATCGGCGATTCTGCAGATGAAGGTAAGCATGACCTCCGACGACGACAGGCGACGACATGTAACCGGCAGCCTTGTTGGTCCATGCCTGCTCGATGGAGAATTTCCGGTCCTTTTTTGAGACTCCATAAAGCCAAGATTTATTGCCGTAACTACTCGTGAAAATCGAATCGCCGATCACGACGGGAGTTAGAATGTTCATGCCGCGAAACGACGGTACGACCTGAGACCAGAGAACCTCGCCGTTGTTTAGGTCGATACCAGCGAGTTTCTCCCGCCCTTGGACGACGAGTTGCCGCTGCCCCGCCAACGTAGCGATGATGGGCGATGAGAATGCGCTACCGAACATTCCGCCGGAATCCTTGAATGTGCGCCAGAGGACTTTGCCGGTCTTCTTGTCCAATTTGGCGACGGACGCCCCGGCCTGGATGTAGACGAAATTCCCGTCCAACAGCGGCGAGCACACACAGCCAAAGGACGGCAGCGGCGATTTGAATTCGGCAACGAAATCCACACGCCAGCGCTCTTTGCCCGATTTGGCGTCGATGCAGACCAGCACGTCCCGAATGCCAGCGACGAATAGGCACTCGCCATCATAGGCGGGCGTCGCGCGAATCCAACTGCCATTGGCAGCCGCGAAGAACGGAACCGTCATCGCCCCTTTCCACTCGGCACGCCAGACCTCCTTTCCGGTCCGCCGGTCGAGAGCGTACACTACTTCCGACTCTTTCTTCTTCGTCTCGGTCGTAAAGACTGAATCGAAAGAAACGATCGGTCCAGAATAGCTCGGGCCGAGCGGAACCCGCCAGAGCAATTTCAACGACTCCTCGGAAAGCCGCTCCGGCCAAGCGACGGCGGTGACGAGGCCATCGCGATGGGGACCTCGCCATTGCGGCCAGGCGTGCGTGTCTGAGACGGGCGGCTTCTTCTCGTCGCCATTCACGACGCCCGCGCCGGTCAGAACGAAAAATATCGACGTCAACCAGATCGATCGCATCGAAGACCTCCTTTTGCCATTGCATCAATTATTTATCTGGCTCGAAACACAATAAACCCCAGCGACCCGAGGAAGATGAGCCACTCCACGATCGCGAGTACGTACGTGGTGGCATGAATTCCGCTGAACAAAATGAATCCAATCGAGCGAAACAGGACCAGGCATCCATGAATGATCGCGCAGGCTGCCAATGCGTGCCAAGTCGTCTCCGAACGGAAAAGCGGGATGAGAAAAACGATTCCCAGGCCGAGTTCGAGGCCTCCATAGACAACGAGGAATTCGGACTGTCCCGAGCCGGGCGTCAAAGTGAAGCCGACCGATTGCGAGGTTTGGCCTGGGCGGATCGAACACCAGATGGCGAGGCCCAGGTAGGCGATTCCGACAATGCCGAGGAAAATGCGTTCGCTCATCTTTTTTCCTTTTCTGCGTCACGGTATCTGCGACTGACTGATGGCTTCGCTCCGAATTCTCGCTTCGAAAAATCAAAATAAAATGAACGAAATAGTCGTTATTTCGATGCGTCTGGAAGTAATGTTATTACACATAGCAAGATTATTCAACATAAAATCCGATTTTTCTATTGACGAATCGACAAGGCCATCTAGAATTAATTTGAACGATATGAACGTTATTCTTGAGGTAAAGAAAATGCTGCACACAAACCCAGCCCAGCGGCAGAGAGAGAGCCTCGCTCCTCCTCGTTTTGTTGAACATCCGAGTTTCAACGACAAGGACGCGGTTCAGATGTACCGCCGCGCCGCGGTCGCCGGAGCAGACCGCGACTCTGCCAATCATCTTCCCGACGAGGCCACGCGCGAACTTGCGAAGGCCATGCATTTTTCCGGATTCCGCTTTCGCGAATCGGGTCGAAAAGGCGAAGCTGAACGTTGGCGACAGCGTTATTTTTCGCTGCGGAACCAGATTGTCGAGGGCAATCGCAAGCTGGTCTATCGAGCCGTGCACAGCCGAGTGCGCGACGCGCAACTTGCGGAGGATTGCGCAGCAGAGTGCCACATCGTGCTAATCCGCGCCGTTTCCGCTTACAACCCTTGGCTGGGCATCCGGTTCAGCACTTATGCTTACACGTGCCTTCTCCGCGAGTTGACTCGGCTCATGCAGCGAAGCGGAAAAGATCGGCTCCGCCAGGCGGTTTCGTTCGACGATTCCCTAACGAACGATCACCTCGTGGATGAAGTAGCCGATGATCCTTTCTCCGAAATCGCACCCAGCGTGAACAGATTCCTGACGCCGGATTGCAAGCTTCTCGATGACCGCGAAAAACAGGTTCTGATCCATCGATTCGGCTTCGGCGCGGACGGCGCCACAGTGACGTTGAAAGACATCGGCAAGCGGATGCACGTCTCCAAGGAACGCGTTCGCCAGCTTCAAAACAGCGGCCTGCGAAAGCTACGCGAGTCGCTTGACGCGGCACTCATCACGGCGTGAAAGCCTGGACGCGGGATTTGATTTCACGAAAGGAAACCATGCGGATCGCGATCATTGGCACTGGAATCTCTGGTTTGGCTGCGGCTCACCTCCTGGCGACTGACCATGACCTGACGATCTACGAAGCCAATTCGCGAATCGGCGGGCACACGCATACCGTGACCGTGGAGCGCGGCGAAAGGTCGTTCAATCTCGACACCGGGTTCATCGTCTGCAACGACCGTACGTACCCGAATTTCTTGCGGCTGCTGGCGAAACTCGGCGTCGCCACGCAACTCAGCGACATGAGCTTCAGCGTCCGCTGCGAATCCTCGGGTCTCGAGTACAGCGGAGGCTCATTCATGGGCCTGTTCGCGCAGCCTGTTAACCTCTTTCGCTTGTCGTTTCACCGGATGCTGCGCGATATTGTGCGTTTCAATCGCGAGGCGCCCGATCTTCTAGACGAACCTGGCGACGGTCCGGAACTGTGCGATTACTTGCGAAAGGGCAACTACTCGGCCAACTTCATCGATCATTACCTCGTTCCGATGGCAGCCGCGATTTGGTCGGCGGAGCCGGCGCAAATTTGGCGATTTCCCGCGAAGTTCCTGGTCCGTTTCTGCGAGAATCACGGATTGCTCAGCATTTTCAATCGACCACAATGGATGACGGTCGCGGGCGGTTCTCAGCGTTACGTCGACAAAATAATCGCGACGATTCGCCACCGCATTCGGCTCGATGCCGCCGTGAGTTCGGTACGTCGAGAGTATGGGCGCGTTATAGTCACCACGACGAAAGGCCAAACGGAGTCTTTTGATCAAGTAATCATCGCGGCACATGGCGACCAGGCATTGAGAATGCTCGCGGAGCCGACGGCGCTCGAACGTGAAGTCCTGAGTGGTTTTACTTATCAGGAGAACGAAGTTGCTCTTCACACCGATTCAGTATTCATGCCAAGACGCAAACGTGCATGGGCGAGCTGGAATTATCACATTCCCGAGAAACCCGTGCAGCGTGCGACCGTTACCTACCACCTTAACCGCTTGCAGAATCTTCAGAGCGATGAAGAATTCTACGTCACGCTCAATCGCACCGATGGCATCGAACCAAGCAAGATCCTCCGAAAAATCATCTACCACCATCCGGTCTATTCGAGGGCGTCATTCGCGTCGCAAGCCCGCTGGGCCGAGGTGAGCGGCGTCGATCGCATCCATTATTGCGGCGCTTACTGGGGTTATGGCTTTCACGAGGACGGCGTCAACAGCGCGCTCGCGGTTTGCAGCAAATTTGGAGCATCGCTATGAAGTGGCGCAGCGGCATTTACGAAGGCTGGGTGCGCCACCGCCGATTCGCAGCGGCGCCCAATGCGTTTCGCTACTCGCTCTTCATGATGTATCTCGATCTCGCTGAGATAGGCAACTTATTTGCCGATCGCTGGCTTTGGTCGGATCGACGTTGGGCGCCGGCACAGTTTCGCCGCGATAATCATTTCGGCGATCCCGCTCTGTCGCTCGATCAGTCTGTACGTGACCTTGTCGAACATCGGCTAGGCCGACGGCCAACCGGGCGCATTGGGCTTCTCACGCATCTGCGTTATTTCGGCTTCGTCATGAATCCAGTTAGCATTTATTACTGTCACAGTGCGGAAAGCGATCGCCTTGAGGCGATGGTGCTCGAAGTCCAGAACACGCCGTGGCGCGAGCGTCATATGTACGTCCTCGACGCCGCCAATCAGAGCGCTGGAAACCGATTTCGCGTCACCAAGGATTTCCACGTTTCTCCGTTCCTGGGAATGGATATTGAGTATGCAATGGTCATTACGCCCCCGACGGAGCGATTGATCGCCCACATGGAATGCCGCCGCAGCGACCGCATTGAGTTGGACGCAACCATGCACCTGCGGCGAACGGAGATCACGGGTGGTTCGCTGGCGCGGGTCCTTTGCCAATACCCGGTAATGACACTGAAAGTAGCCGCTGGCATTTATTGGCAAGCACTCAAGCTTTGGTGGAAGAAATGTCCGTTTTTCGCTCATCCTGGGTCCAGAGTCCAACAAGGTGTTTCCTAGCATGAATGTTCAAAACCCGACGCGCCCTATTACATTCAACAAGCCGCAGACGACATGGCGCTGGCGTGATCGTGTTGCCAAGTCGTACCTGATGCGGGCGTTTCAACATTTGCGCATCGGTCAAATCCGGTGGATCGACGGCGCCAGCGAGAGTCTGCACGGCGAGTTGCACCCCGAGTTTCCGACGCCGATCACCGTTCGCGTGCATGATCCACGCCTTTATTCGGAGTTGGTAACGGGAAGCAGTGTTGCCGCTGGCGAGACGTTCATGGATGGCGCCTGGTCTTGCGACGATCTAACAACGCTGATGCAGATAACCATGCGGAACCCCAAGATATTCGAGGGAATGGATGGCCCACTGTCCCTACTAAACCGCTCGATCCACTGCGTTCGGCATTGGCTGCGCGGGAACACCCGGACCAATAGCCGGCGGAACATTGCCGAGCATTACGATCTTGGCAATGACTTCTACCGCCTGTTCCTCGACGACACCATGATGTACTCCTCAGGAATTTATGAATCGCCGAATGCCTCTCTCGAACAGGCGTCAATCGCGAAACTGGAACGGGTTTGCCAAAGGCTCACCCTGATGCCCAAGGATCGCCTTGTCGAGATCGGCACCGGCTGGGGTGGGATGGCGCTGCACGCGGCACGGGAATTCGGTTGCTCCGTGGTCACCACGACCATTTCCGCTCAGCAGAGGCAACTGGCCGAACAGCGTGTTCACGACGCGGGATTGACGGATCGTGTCGCCGTACTTTTTCAGGATTATCGCGATCTGCGCGGGCAGTACGACAAGTTAGTGTCGATTGAGATGATCGAATCGGTCGGCCATGAGTATCTAGATTCTTTCTTTGCAGCGTGCAATCGGCTTCTCAAGCCGGATGGCGCGATGCTGCTGCAAGCGATTGTCATCGGTGACCAGCGTTACGACCATTATCGCCGGTCCGCGGACTTTATTCAGCGCTACATCTTTCCGGGCGGTTGTTTGCCGTCGGTCGCCCGCATCATGGATTGCGTCGCTCGCCAGACCGACATGCGTGTGATCCATCTCGAAGATTTCGCCGAAGATTATGCAAAGACGCTCGCGCATTGGCGAGAACGGTTTCTTGCCAATATTGATCGAGCACGCAAGCTTGGTTATTCCGAGGAATTTCTGCGCATGTGGGAATACTATCTGTGTTACTGCGAAGCAGGATTCCGGGAGCGCAACATCGGCCTTGTGCAGATCGTACTGGCGAAGCCAGGCTACCGATGACGTTGCGAAGAGGGGCATTCGCCAGAATGAACGGCTTGGCAGCTTGCAAATTAGTCCAAAACGTTCAAGAATTATGGTTGATGGAACGATTGAAACGATCGAGGCCGGCTACATGAGCCAGGACATGCACTATCTCAACACACTGCAAGCCGCCGAGGCGCTTGGCGTGAGCATCAGCACCGTCAAGCGATGGGTGGATAACGGCGTGCTGCCTGCACACAAGACTGCGGGCGGACACCGCAAACTGCTGCAGTCGGAAGTTCTCGCACTTGCCCGCCAAGGAAATCTCGCCTGCGGCGATTTGAGCCTTCTGACGTCGCCTGTCGCAAAGGATTCCGCCGAGGATCTCACTCGAATTCGCACGAGCTTCGTTGACGCCATCCTGGGCGGCGATTCCAATGCAGCACGATCGATTTTGCAGCGTTCATACGAGGCAGGCATCTCGGTCGAGAATCTGGCCGACCGAATCATCGGCCCGGTCATGGCCGATGTGGGCCGCCGATGGGAATCGAAAGAGATTGACGTTTGGCACGAACACCGCGCCACGCAAACGTGCGCCCAGGCGTTGTTCGCCCTGAAGGCGACGGTGGAGAACCGGGCGGAACGCAATCGGCCCGTCGCACTTGGGGGCGCGCCGGAAGGCGATCCCTACCAGTTGCCGTCGCTCTTGGCTCAGTTGGTTTTGCTCGATGCGGGTTGGCAGGCGATCAATCTTGGCCCGAACACGCCTTTTGCAAGTTTGCTCAAGGCCGCCCAAGAAACGAAGCCTCGCCTGGTTTGGCTTTCCGTGTCGTGGATTGCCGAACCGAAATTCTTCCTGAATGAGTACCGCGAGTTCTACCACGCACTGGAAGCGGCAGGAGTAGCACTTGCCGTGGGTGGCCAAGGCCTGGTCGAATCGATTCGTGCTTCGATGCCCTACACAACGTACGGCGACGGACTGTCCCACCTGGCGGCTCTGGCCCGGACGCTCCACACTCGACCGAAACGCCCCCGAGCCGGCAGACCGCCGGGAACGGACCCCGCGACGTGAGGACGAGAATCGGTCGGCAGCTATTTGACGCTCAGGAGCTCGACGACAAAGGTAAGCTCGGCCTTCGGCGGTATCGGTCCGCGCCCTTTTGGCCCGTAGGCGAGGTCGTAGGGGACGATGAGCTTGCGCTGGCCGCCGACTTTCATGCCGACTACCCCCTCGTCCCAGCCCTTGATGACTTCGCCGGCGCCGAGAGTAAAGATGAACGGTTCATTTCGATCAAGGCTTGAGTCGAATTTTTTGCCGTCCTTGAAGGTTCCCGTGTAATGCACCGTGACGGTGTCGCCCGTTTTCGCCTCCTGGCCTTTTCCATCTTTCAACTCGACGTATTTCAGTCCGGAAGGCTTCGTGATAGCGTTGGGATCTGTGCCGCCTTCGGAAAGCATGACGAAAAGCACGACCGCGCCAAGCGGTATTAGAATGACGACAAAGATGATGGCGAGATTGTTCGCGCCCTTTGGGGTTGTCTGATTGTTAGCCGGTTCGTTTTGTCGGTGGTCGGTCATGGTATTCTTCAGATTACGAATGCCCTTGCAGAGGATCAACGCAAATTCGCCGGGCGTTTGCCGAGCGTTACGGTAATGTTCATGCGATTCACGCCGCGAAGGATATCAAGGGTGACCTCGGCGGCGGGCGGGAGGTTGGCGATCAGTTGGCGGAAATGATGCATCGGCTCGAATCGGCTGACTTCTTCCTTGTTGATCCGCAAGATGATATCGCCGACTTTGAGACCGGCTTTTTCGCCCGCCTCGCCGACGAGAACCTCACGAATAAGCACGCCGCCGTTTTGCAGCTTCAACGCCTTCGCACGCGGGCCAGGCAGATCCTCCATGGCAATGCCGATATACCCGCGTGGAACTTCCCCGTGCTCGACAAGCTGCTCGGCAATCTTCTTGGCGACATTGGACGGGATGGCGAAGCCGATGCCCTGATTGCCGCCGTTATCCGTCGCGATGGCGACGTTAATGCCGACGACGCGCCCGAGTTGATCGAACAAAGGCCCGCCGCTATTTCCTGGATTGATGGCGGCATCGGTTTGCAGCAACTCCACGAGATCCAGCATCGGCAGCAGCCGGCCTTTCGCGCTGATGATGCCCTGCGTCACCGTCTGCCGAAGCCCATGCGGGCTGCCCATCGCGAGCGCCCAATCGCCCACGTGGACGTCTTTATCGCTATCAGCAAAGACGGCGGTGTGGCTAGCGTCTTCCTTCAATCCATCCGCGAGATTATCGGGAAGTCGAAGAACCGCCAGGTCAGTGCGGTCATCGGCTGAGACGGCATTCACATTCAGCCCGATCGATTGGCCGCTCGCGAAGACGACTCGTAGGCGATGCGCGCCGCGAACAACGTGGTAGTTGGTGAGAATCACGCCTGGCTTGAGCAACACCCCCGAACCGATGCCATGTTGCAGGTAGCGGCGATCGGTTTCGGGGTCGTAGATCAGCATCTTCTTCCGTCCGACAAGTTCCTCGGCATGCAGCGGTTCGCGTAGATTGGCGACATTGACGACGACCGGCGCGATCTTGCGCGACACCTCGCGGAAGCCGAGGCCGACCAGGTTCACTTTCTTATCGAGAAGTTCGAGCCGCTCGTCGGCATGCTCCGCCTCGGCCTTGAGTTCCGCGCGTCGCTTGAGCAGCAAGCCCTCGGCGTCGGCCTGGGCGTCCATCATTCGCCAGTGGTAAAACAGGTATGGCACGACATAAACGACGAGCAACGCCATCGACGTCAGAAACATCGACGGCACCACGTAATTCCAAAGACCTCCCCCGTTGGGCGTTTCGGGCAGCGCCGCCGAGCGATCCATCGATTCAGCCGGCGTGGTCTGAGCAGCCGCCGATTCTGCTTCGGGTGTCGGCGCAGGCACAATCGGCGGCCGCACAACGATGCCGTCGGACGACGGCCGCGGGTCGAGTTCCATCTTCAAGATCATCGGTGGTTCGATCGGGATCGAGTCGTCATGTTTATTTTCGTTCATCGTCAACTCGCTTCGTAAATTGGGCGCTACTCCATTATACCCGACAAAGTGCCGATTCGTAGGCTGGGTAGTGCGGCTGTGTTGCGCCTCATTCGGCCCCTGGTGGTATTGCACCGATTTCGCTGAGCTAATCAGCAGACGGAAAACGAAAAAATGCGGTCGTCGAATCTGGCGAGATACTATAGATATTGAGTAATCGATCGCCTTCACCCTCCGAATGCATCCTTCTCCAGGTTCAAACAGATGAAGCGGATCCTTTCGAGTTCGGTAGTTATCTCTGCTTCCGTCGTGGCGTTTCTGTTAGTCAACAGCTGGCTTTCCGCGCAGGATTCCGGGGCATTGAAGATTCCGATGGGCCTGCCGGCAATGAAATTCCCGCCTGGCACGGGGGCTCCTTCCAGCGGCGAGATCGAACTTGGCAAGCAGCTTTATTTCGAGAAACGCCTCTCGCGCGACAACACCGTGAGCTGCGCCTCGTGCCATGACCCGGCGCAAGGGTGGTCGAACGGCGCCCGCTTTGCCACCGGCATCGATGGAAAGGTGGGCGGACGATCATCGCCAACCATCATTAACGCGGCCTATTTTCCATTGCAGTTCTGGGACGGGCGAGCCGATTGGCTTGAGGGCCAGGCGCTCGGGCCGATTCAGAACCCGATTGAGATGAATCTGACCCTGCCCGAGGCGCTTGCGCGATTGAAAGCCATTCCCGGTTACAAGAAGCAATTCGACACGCTGTACAAGGACGGTGTGACAGAAAAAAATCTCGCGCGTGCGATCGCATCGTTTGAACGCACCGTGCTCTCGGGCGGCGCGCCGTATGATCGTTACAAGGCTGGCGACACGAAAGCGATGTCCGAACCTGCCGTTCGCGGCATGAAGCTCTTTTTCAACCAGGCGCACTGCTCGGCGTGCCACGCCGGTCCAAATTTCTCCGACGGCGGCTTTCACAACATCGGCGTCGGCATGGACATGAAAAACTTCGACAAGGGGAGATTCGAAGTCAGCAAGTTAGGTGGCGACACCGGGGCCTTCAAGACCCCGACGCTTCGTGAAATCGCGCGGACAGCGCCGTACATGCACGATGGCAGTATAAAAACGCTCGAAGAGGTTGTCGAATTTTACGATCGTGGCGGAATCAAGAATGAATGGCTGGACGAAGAGATTTATCCGCTGAAACTGACCAAACAACAAAAATCCGACCTTGTGGTGTTCCTGCGCGAAGGGCTTTCCAGCCCGAATTACCCGCTGGTCCTTCCGCCCGCCCTCCCTCCCGACGCGGCCAAGGCGAAGTAAGAAGTACACCTCGCTTGCGGGTGAAATTGACGTTTCCGAGCCGCGCACGCAGCGCAGCGGAGTAAGCGGTTTGGCTGGCAGCCGCTTACTCCGCTGCGCTGCGTGCGCGGCTCGGAAGAGGTGTCAAACCCGGCCGCGCGTAATATAACTACGCATGTAGATTGTTTGATCCGAACTCTTTTGAGGGAGCCTCAATGAAAAGACTTCTTTTTGGAATTGCCATTTTCTCGCTTGCACTGACCTGCTTCACCGTGTCAACATCCGCCGGCGATGCCAAGGTTGCAGGCAAAGTCATCACCGACGGACTCGTTCACCCGACGGGTATCGCCATACATCCGAAGACCGGGCAACTTTATGTCGCGGAAAGTGGCAGCGGCCGGGTTATTCAGGTCAATCCCAAGGATGGAAAGGTAACCGAAGTCGTTACCGGCTCGGATCTGGATCTCTACGGCAAAGGGCCGAAATACAAGATCGGACCGCTCGGCGTGATGTTCATGGGCGCCGACAAACTTTTCGTCAGCGGCGGCGATCAGAAAGACGGCTCCGAACTCGTTCGGGTTTACGACCTTCCCAAAAAACTCGAAAAGCCGTTGAACGTAAACGATGTCTACGCTTCATTTGGCCCCGTCAAGGATGGCCCGGACACCAAGGGGGGCGAAGGCAACTTCTACGCGATGGCCGCGGACAAGAACGGCGTCTATGTTACCTCGAATGGCGATGACACGAAGGGCTGGATCCTGAAAATCACGCTGCCGATCAAGGCGGGCAAGAATCAGAAACTGGCGCCCTTCATCGCCACGAAGACGTTCATCGAAGAAATCAACGCGCCTGTGGGCATCACCATGAGCAAGAAAGGAAACCTCGTCGTCGGGCAGATGGGCGCCGTCAACAAGCCGCGCGACAGCTGGCTTACCATGTACAACCCCGCCACAGGCAAGGGAATCGCCAAGGCTGAAACCGGCCTGTTCGACATCTCCGGAGTGGCCTACAGCCCGAAGACAGGCAAACTCTATTGCACCGATTTCGCCTGGCTTGCTCCAAAGGAAGGTGGACTATTCCGCCTAGACGTCTCGGACAAGGACGGCAAGGTCACGGTCACCGCTGTCAAGATCGCAAGCCTCGAAAAACCGACGGCCCTCGCCTTCGCGCCTGACGGCACGCTTTACGTCACCGTAAACGGCGCCGCCAACCTCGAGGCAAAAGAAAAGACGGGCAAGATAGTACAATTCGCGCCCGGGCTGTAGCCTGCAACGAGCAGAACTCACAAAACGAGCGGATGACAATTGTTGGAGTTCCAGCAAATGTCATCCGCTCGCCTTATTTCATCAAGCGAAACTTTGCGTATTGAAGTAATACTCTTGCTCTTCGTCCAGCGCGGGATGAACGATTTGCCTGATCTGCATCGCAGCCTGAATTGCATCCGCTGAAGTCGCGAAGGTTGCCGGCTTGTATGCTTGTCCCGCCTGGCGATTGCACGCGATCCACACCACCTCCTCCAACCGCACCCATATCTGCAATTCACCAGACTCGACATTCCCGAACGTCTCCACGGGATCACGATTTGACTTTCGCGCCGCTTCCAGGTCCGCGATGAACCTCCTCGCCATTTTTGCCGCTTGATCTCGCGAGAAACTGCAAAAACGCGGCGGCACTGACGCATCGCCGTCCCACCGCGCGGGGAGAAGGTCCCACGCCAGCGCACGCGGCCGCACCACGACGATGGTGTTCGCGCCCATCGGCACTAGAACGCCCATGGCCGAGGGGCCTGCGAACTTGGGTTCGACACGCCGGAGCATGATGGATGCTCGCCCTCACGATGTGATCGCACGCTTGAGTTGCTGCACCAGATTCTTCATCACGAATCCCTGCTCGGGACAGACGTTGACGGTCACGCCATTCGCGACCAAATTGTCCCGCACTACCGGTCCGACGGCTGCGACGACCGTCCGTGCCAAGCCCGCCTGCAAACGCGGTGACTGCCCCGCCTCCTTCGCCACCGCGACGATACGGTCGATCTGTGGCGAACTCGTGAACACGATGGCGTCCACATTGCCGTCGGTCATCAGCTCGATCAACTGCAGCACGCGCTCAGCATCGCTCGCGGGAGCATAGATATAGGGCTGGACGTAATGCGCGGCCACACCGGCCTCGGCGAGGAACTCTTCGAGCGGCGGATTGCTCTCGTTGTAAAGCTGTACGCCAAACGTGAGGCCCGAGATAGATTTGGCGCGTAACGTGGCGATGACGCCATCGGTCGTTGGCGTTTCGGCGACGCTTTCTGCGGTTAGTCCGATTTCCTTCAGCGCTTTGCCCGGTTTGGGGCCGCGGATCAGCAATCGCGTTTTCGCCAGAGCGGCGATCACGGTGTCGCGCTGGCCGTGGCGGTCGGCGCACGCCAACAGTCGGCGAACGCCTTCTCCGGTCAGAAAAATGATCCAATCAAAGGCTCCAGCTTGCAATCGTTCAAGCCAGGCGAGGAGCGGCGCGTCATCGGGAGCGTCGAGAATGCTGAGCATCGGGAAACGCAAGGGCGTTGCCCCTTCCCTCGCGAGCATCGCCGCGAGTTCCTCCAGCTGTCGGCCTTCGGCAAGCGCGACGGCGCGGCCTTCAAGCGGAAGCGCCATGGGTCAACCTCCCAGCTATTCCGTTTAGCCGCTCGCCGAAGGCGAGCGACTAGAGCGGTTTGCAGATGCATTGCGCGTATCGTAGTGCGGGCTTTAGCCCGCTGCCCGCTGATTGCGGGCTAAAGCCCGCACTACGACGTATGCCATCCAATCGTTAACCGCTCTAAACGGAAGTCGGCAATTTACTTTTTCGCCTTCAGGACCATGAACTCGGTGATCGCGAGCCCTTCGCCCGTGTCCACCCACTGCAGTTGGACGCGATCGCCGACCTTCGCGGCCTTGACGGCCTGGAGAACCTTTGCAATCGGCGCCTTGGCCTTGAGGTCGTAGCCAACGCGGTACGGGCGCGGATTTTCCTCGCCGACGGCCAGGACTTCGATGATCTGATTCTTGCCGTTGGGCGAAGCCTTGGAAGACTTGATCTCGCCCGTCAGATTTCCCGTGCGTTTCTTCTTTTCCTGAGCGTCTGCCTCTGTGAATGCACACGCCGCGACGGCGATGCACACAAACAAAGCCAAACCGATTCGTGGAATCATGGAAGCCCCCTTGTTGAGAAAAAGACTCTGTATGTTACTTCAACACTTTTACACGCATATTTCGAAACGCCACCGGGCCGTGGTCGGCCTGGATCATCATCGGTCCTTCGCGCATCTCGGCGTTCTTCCAGCGGTCGCCGGTCGGCGTCAGGAGTTCCTGTTTCTCGTGAATGACCTGGCCATTCAGGACAGCCTTTGCGATCATGGCGTTCTTGATTTTTTTGCCTTCCTTGTCGAATTGCGGCGCGAGAAAGATGACATCGAGCGTCTGCCATTCGCCGGGCGGCTTGCACGCGTTGACTTTTGGGGGAATGCCCTTGTCGATATGGGTGTAGCGCGGGTTGAGGATCGCTCGCGGGTAGACGCCGCCGCAATCCTCGCCGCTTACGACTTTTTTGCCAAAGCTATCGAGAATTTGGATTTCGTAGTGGCCATGAAATTTGATGCCGGAATTCGAGCCTTTCGGCACGTTGAATTCGATGTGCAATTCGACGTCGGCAAACTTTTGCTTGGAAAAGAGGTTCGCGGTTCGGCCCTTGGGTCCGTTATACCAGACTCCTTTGCCGTCCTTGGGCACGAATTTCTTGATGTTCTTCGCGTCAAGTTCGACGCCGCCGACTTCCTTCCAGTCGCCGTGCGTTCCCTTCCACGCGGACAGATTATCGGCGAGCATGTCGATGCCAGCGGATTCGCCCGCCCGGCTGACGAACAGCGCCATCGGAGTGAGAAGAATCGCAAATGCAAAGATGCGGTAGACCATAATCTCGATCCAAAGGGTGTGGGTGGCGGCAATTATGTGCCGAAATGTGAAACTATTTCGCTCCGGTGCTCTTGCTGAAGTCGGGCATCTTCCCGGCCGTCACTTCTTTCTCCCATTCGTCGAGCAAGGGCCAGCCGATCGCGCAGGTGCCGAAGTCGGCCATGTATTGATATTGCGTCAGGCGATCGATCGTTTTCTTGAGCAACCGGTTGTCCTTGCGGAACACGGGACCGTGACTGGGGAGCAGGAATTCGGCATTGTCCTTGCTGATGCGTTGCAACGACTGGATGAACTCGGGCAGGTCCGATCCGTGGTGCGCGTCGATGACGCCCACACAGCCGTCCTTGTAGATGTTATCGCCGCTGAAGAGCAGGTTTCCCATCTTGAAGCTCAGCTGACCGGCGGTATGGCCAGGCGTATGCCAAACTTTCAAAGCGAGGGATCCTACTTTGATGACGTCGCCGTCGTTGAGAAGCAGATCGACCTTGCAGCGCGGCATGGGGATGGAGAAATCCTGAGCCTTGATCGTCGCATAGGTGAGAATCTCATCGCCCGTTTCCAGCGGTTCCACCGTGGACGGATGTGCCGCCACCTTAGTCTTGAGCACTTCGCGAGCATGAGCGATGCCCTGAATGTGATCGGCATCAGCGTGCGTGGCGATGATCATCTTGCATGCGGACAGGTTGAAATCCATGCCGCGGATCAGATCGATGATCTCGTCGGTCGTGTCGAGGTAGCCGATATCGATCAGCAAGAATTCGTCGCCGCCGTCCAGGAGATAGACATTCACACCCAGGCGTCTGCCGGCCTGGTAGTTCATTTCGATCACGTGAGGAAACAGGTACTTCCGCTCGAGCATGATATCGGCCGACTCCGAAGATATTGCGTCGCAGACATGCTTTATCATACGCCCGACGTGTACTGGGCGGCTAGTGGCGAGGGGATTGCGATCTGTCCCGGACGCGATCCGGAAAGCGGGCCTTGCCTGAATTGCCGACGCAAGAGTTCACCACGACCAGCGAACTCGGCAATGGCACGACGATGACGATGACGATGAACATCCCAGCCACACGCCAATAGGCCGAACGCGCCCTGGCCAACAGGGGGGCGCTTGGCCAACAGCAGATGGCCAAGCGCTTTGGCACTTTTTCGGCCTTTTTTTGCAATTTTCGGCGGTGTTGGCCAACTTCTCGAGGGGGAGAGGGGTAT
>CAZAFH010000101.1:0-29048 GCA_964484265.1 uncultured Singulisphaera sp. | reverse complement strand
GGGGAGAGGGTGCTCTTCGCGCAACGAATATTGACTGGGCATGACGCCAAGAATCAACGAATTACCAATAGCTTTCATCAGCCCAGGCGTAAGCCCTCTGATTCAGGAGAATCTGAATGCGACACGGAAATGCCGGAAATGCGAGAGGTTCAAAGAATCAGGGGACAAACGCCCCCGCTCGCCGATTACGAATGGTATTGGAAAAAGGGGAAAAGGTGTCAAGATCCCTTCTCCGAGTCAGAAAAGGGGCCTGACGCGAATGGCACTGTCCCTTGCGGCCGTCGAGGATATTGCGAGGCCGACGGTGTTTCTGCCATGAGATACGTTTGAGATTGACGAACAGATTTGACGGTGTTTCGTTCTTTCAGAGCTACGCTTTTTCATCACTGAACTTGGGACCTTCAGCGAGCCTTAGATTCTTCCTGGCAGAAAATCATAGCTACTGGAGTCCCGCTTAGGCCCTCTGAATTCCCGGACCGCCTCAGAGAACTTCCCGATTTGCGCTTGCGGCTAAGCGCTCGACAGGGCGCCCTGTTGAGCGCTTAGCCGCAAGCGGCGAATTGTCCCCTTCATTTGCGTTTCGAGATAACGTGCGTATCGTCTCGGCGCAAAAAAAAGCGGCCGAGAACCTGAGCGGTTTCTCGGCCGTTGGGGTCGGTTTCGTGAGTTCGGCCTGGCTTTCGACCGAACTCACGAGGAGCCGTTAGTTCTTCGGGAGGGCTTTGGGCATGGGCACCGATTCCGGCGTGGACGGCGCCGTCGGGCTGGTCGGGGTCACGCTGCCGCATGCGCCATTGGCACAAGCGCCGGTCGAGCATCCGGTGTCGCAGCAGGGTTCGCAGGCGAAGCGATTGCGGAACAACCGCTGGAGCAGGCCTTCACGGCAGAAGTCGTGGCAGGCGTTGCCGGTCGGGCCACAGGTCGTGTCGCAGTTGCCTGTCGCACGGGTCTTGTGGGAACCGAAGATGCCGCCGGTCTTGCAGTTATCTTCGCAGCAGCCGGTGCTGCAGAGCGAGGCGAACCAGCGTTGACGGGTGCGGTTGAAGATCGAGCACTTGTTGTCGCAGCCGCCTTTTCCACAGCCGGGGTCGCCGCAGGCCGGGCCGTTGCCTGGATCGACCATCACCGGAACCATGCGAGCCTTCTTGATGCACACGGTGTGCGGCACGCAGACCTTGACCTTCCGCGTCTGGGTGCACGGGATGGTTTCAACAACCGTGTAAGGCACTTTGCAGCGAACCTGGTAAGGAACTTGCACGCATTCGGTGTAGGAAACCTTACGCGGAACCATGACCTTTTGCATCTCGCAGACCTGGTAAGGAACCTTCTTCGTGATCGTATGGGGGACCATACGGCACACTTGATACGGGATCCGTTTGATCTGCTTTTCGCACACGATCTCGTTGACCGTGTACTGAACCTTCTTGACCAGGTGCTCGGTCACCATCTTCTTGGTGGTGTAGGTGTTGACAACCTTGAAGCTGGCGCCTTCCTTGAAGGTGCGGCCCGGGCCGTTCGTGCCGTGCGTGTTGCCTTGCGGGTCGACATAGGCGCCGATCGCACAGCGGGAAACGGTGTAGGGAACCTGGATCTTTTCGACGGAGCGAACCATTTTGCGGACGGTGTAAGGCACAGACTTGCGAGCCATGGCGCCTTCCTTGAAGGTGCGGCCAGGGCCATCGCATTCATGGCCAGCGCCGGAAGCGTCAACATAAGCGCCGCGAGCGATACGGCGAACCGTGTAGGAGACGTTGCGGGTTTCATTGACGGTGACCTTACGGCAAACCGTGTAGGGGACCTTTTCGGTCACGGTGCGGGTCACCATGGTGGTGACGGGCACTTGCTCGCAGACGTAGCGAACACGCCAGACCTTGCGGGTCGTCGGGACTGGTGCACAGGCGCCGACGGTGTTGCCGCAAGCGTTGTCAGCACACGGGTCGCCGGCCTTGCCGAGGAGACGCCCACCGCCGAGGCCATGGCCGCCGCGGTTGAAGAGGTGGAAGGTCTTGCAAGCACACGGGTCGAAGCAGGGGTCGGCACAGGCGTTGCCGGTGGTTCCGGCACAAGCGCCGTTGGTGCAGGCGTTGCCATCGGTGCAGGCTCCGGTATTGCAGCCATTGTTGCCGCGGCCGATGCCGCCGAACAAACCGCGGAACGGGCCGACGCCGTTGAGGATGCCGGTCCGGCACGGATCGCACGGGACGTCAACGCATTCGGTGACCCGGCGTTTGACCGTCTTCATCGTCGTGCACGGTTCGCAGATTCGGCGAACGCAATTCTTATAGCAGGTTTCGGTGACCGTCTTGCAGGTCGGAACGCAGATCTGCTTGACTCGGCATTCCTCGATGCACTTCGTCACCTGGCCACAGTGCTCGCGGAAGTGCGTTTCGCACACTTCACGGCAAACGTTGCGGCAGCATTCCTTGAAACGCTGTTCGCAGATTTGCTTCTGCACGTGGCAGTTCTTCTCGTGGCAGTGCTGCTCGTACACGGGCTTGCAAACCGTGTAGTGGCAGTTCTTCTCGCAAACCTTGGGCACGCAACGCCGAACCACGCATTCGATTTCCTTGACGCATGTTTCGACGACCGGCTTGCAGACGGTGCACTGCACTTCTTTCCAGCAGGTTCGCGTCACCGGCCGGCTGCATTCCTGCATCTCCTCGCGGCACTTGGTGACCTTGCACTGCTTGTACATCGTCTTGCATTCTTCCTTGTAGCAAGTACGAGAGACCTGTTTGTTGACCGTGACCGTTTCGGTCTTATAGCACGTATGCCACCGCTTTTCCTCGACGGTGTCATAGACGAGTTTGTAGGTGACGCGGTTCTGCTGCTGGCAGGATGAGTAGCAGTTTTGCGCGTCGCAACTGTTGTTGCGGAATATCGAAAACCTCGCAGCGCCGCAGTGCGACGCGGACGCAGCTTGGACCGCTCCAAGCAGAGCGACAAGCGCGAACAGTAGCGGCGCTCCCTTGCGCATCTTCATGATCGTACGCCTCCTCAGTTACATTGTTGCGGACTCAGCCCGATCCCGTGGGTATCGACGGGGCAACTTTGCGAATCCGTGGTGTCCCCCACGGTCGGCAGGATGCCGACGCAGCTTTCCGGGCTGGCTCCATTTTTCCTTAATGGCGGCTCCAGGCGTCCATGACCCCAGTCGCGGAACGCCCTCAACCATTCCTCTTCTTTATCGGCCCAATTCGCCCAACTCGATGACGCTTCCGCCGCTTTTGTCGCTTCCCCATCCGATGCCTTTATCGAAAACGCCGCTTGTTACGGTTGTTCCGTTGGGTTAAGCTGGGCGAGCGCCGGCGCGGAATTGCGCTATCGCGGAGGTTTGCGTAGACCCGAAGTGGATCGAATAGGTGCTCTTCCGTGCACTTCGACCTGTGTCCCACACGCCATCGACGTCGTTAGCCTGAATATGATTGCGACAAGTTCCTCCCACCGATAGAATCTAATTAGCCACCGCAAAGAACGCCCGCTGACGACGCACACCCACCTATTGTCGAATGGCTTCACCATGAGCGCTGCATTCCGCCAATTTTCGATTCTGCTGGCTATCTCTTGCTCGACTGCCTCCGCGCACGCTGCTGAAGTGCCGCGCTACAGCCGTGAGGTTTCCGCACTCTTCAGCAAGCTCGGCTGCAATAGCGGCGGCTGCCATGGCGCGGTCAACGGACAGAATGGCTTTCGCCTGACGCTCTTTGGCGCTGACCCGGCACTCGACCATTCCCGCCTGCTGCGCGAACTCGGCGGACGACGCCTCAATTTCAACGACCCGGCCAATAGCTTGCTTCTCCTCAAGGCGACTGGCGAAATCGCGCACGCCGGCGGCAAACGCGTGGACGTCGGCAGTCCCGATCACGAATTGCTGCGCCGCTGGATTGCCGCGGGTGCGCCGCTCGATGACATCGAGAAATCCCGGCTGAAGAAGCTCACGATCACGCCGTCTCAGCAGATGGCTCAGCCAGGCAGCACTTACCGACTCAAAGTGGTTGCGGAATTCGCCGACGGTAGCCTCGAAGATGTCACGCGGCTTTGCGCGTTCGAGTCGATGGATCGTGCCGTTGCAGCCATCAATCGTGACGGGCAGGTCAACGTCCACTCGCCGGGCGATGCCGCTTTGCTGGTGCGGTTCCGTGCCGAGTCGGCGGTAGCGCTCGTTCTCGTCCCGCGCGACGGGAAAGCTATAGTGCGGAATATCAAGCCGCACAATTTTATTGACGAGCACATTCTCGCGAAACTCAAACGATTGAACATTCCGCCATCGGATTTGGCCGACGACCTGACGTTCCTTCGCCGGGTGACGATTGACGTGACAGGCGAACTGCCGGCGCCCGATGACGTCCGCAAATTCCTTGCGGACTCCATGCCCGATAAACGCACGCGCAAAATCGACGAATTGCTCAAACGCCCTGGCCATGCGGCTGTGTGGACATTGAAATTCTGCGATATTCTCAATGGCAACGACTACGGCGTCTACGCCGACGGCATGAGCATGGAGCAAGACGCGCCGCGCTTCCAGCAGTGGATCCGCGCTCGCCTTGAGGAGAACATGCCTTATGACGAACTCGTCGAACGCATTCTCACGGCCACGAGCCGCGAGGGCCGAACGCTCGAAGCCTGGGGCAAAGAGGTCATCGCCGTCAACGAGGGCTACACGACGCCGCGGACCGACATCGAGCTTTACAGCAAGCGCAAAACCCTTGACCTCTACTGGCAGCGCCGCGCATCGGCAGGCGTATCGGGCACGCTGCAAATCGCTCACGCGTTCCTCGGGTTGCGGCTCGAATGCGCTCAATGCCATCGCCATCCGCATGATGTTTGGCAGCAGGACGACCTGCTCAGCTTCGCCAATTTCTTCATGCACGTGCGTCAGCCGGGTTTCCAGGGTGGAAACGAAAAGCAGTTTCCCGAGTCGGCCGCGTATGTCAAGAATCTGAACGCTGAGGCAAAAAAACTCGCCGATCAGGCTAAGAAGATGCGCGACACGACGGGCAAGAAACTCGATGCCGACGCCAAGGCAACGAAAAGCCCCGCCGCCCAAGAGGCACTAAAAAAATTCCAGCAAGAAGTCGGCGCCATCGAACGCCGCGCCAAGGCTCTGCCCGAGATCGGCCGACGCATCATGCATGCCGAGGTGCAGCATCTTCCCGCAGCCAAGGACCGCGCCGCCAAAGTCACTAGTCCGCTTGGCACGCAGGAATCGCGCGTCTACCGCTTGCTCGGCGATACCAAGAATCTCGACGTCGCCAAGGATCAGGATCCGCGCGGCCTCGTCGTCGCCTGGATGCGTCGGCCAGACAATCCGTTCTTCGCAAAAGCAATCGTCAATCGCGTCTGGGCGCATTACATGGGTCGAGGCATCATCGATCCGCCCGATCACCTGTCGCCGCTCAATCCGCCTAGCCATCCCGAACTGCTCGACGAGTTGTGCCAGGGCTTCATCAAAAACAAGTACGACCTGCGCTGGCTGCACCGCACAATCCTGATGAGCCGAACCTACCAGCAATCGAGCGATGCCGGGGCGGAGAATCGTACCGATCGCTCGAACTACGCTTATTTTTACCTGCGCCGACTACCGGCGGAGGTGCTGGTTGACGCGCTCAATCAGGCGACGGGTGTCGGCGAGGACATGGACATGAAGTTCTACCACTGGAAGCCCGACTGGAAGACCGTGGAAATACCGTATCCTCCGAGGAACGCGTTCGTGACGTTCATGCTGGAGCAGTTTGGCCGGCCGCAGCGCAATAGCGGCGTGCAATGCGACTGCGAGCGCGACTCGAACGCCTCGGTCTTGCAGGTGCTTAGCATCGCCAATCATCCGCGCGTCAGGCAGAAGATCGCCGACGACAAGGGAAACGTGGCGAGCATCTTGAAAGCGCACACCGAAGACGCAAAACGCATCGACGAGATCTACCTCGTGGCCCTGAGCCGCCTGCCCAGCGACGCCGAGCGCAAAGCCTGCCTGGCCTACCTGCGTGAAGCGCCGACGCCCGCCGACGGCCTCCGCGGCGTAATGTGGAGCCTATTGAACACACGCGAGTTCCTGCTGCAGCATTGATGCGGCAATGTTCAGGCTGAATTAGTCTATGAATTGCCGAAAGCCGTGCAGCCGGATGATACAATCGAAAAGATGACGGAGATCCTGATGAACTTACCCTCTTTTCTAAACCGCGAACCTACCGGTGAGATTCGTCTCGCGGGTAGCCGTATTGGCTTATACCAGCTTGTGCATTACTACAATGACGGATATTCCGCGGAGATGCTGGTTTGTCAATATCCGACAGTTGCTCTGGCGCTCATCCACAAGGTGCTTGGGTTTTATCTCGAGAACAAAGCTGATGTAGACGCCTATGTGAGCGAGTGTAAGGAAAAACTTGATCAGCTGCGTGCATCCAGTACCAGCCGGGTGCCGCTGGCGTCGCTGCGTGAGCGGCTAGAGGCGATGCACGTCGCGGAGACCGCTTGAAATGTTGCGTTTCCTGCTGGACGAGCACCTTCGAGGTCCACTTTGGCTTGCGATTGTCCGACATAATTCATTGGGCGGACTTCCGATTGATGCGGCACGAATAGGCGATTCGCCGGAGCTACCGCTCGGAATCGACGATGGGGCAATTCTCCAGTGGGCGGAACGCGAGGACCGAATTCTGCTAACCGAAGACGTGCATACGATGCCCGGCCATCTCGCGAATCATTTACAGTCGGGCCGCCATTCGCTGGGCATTTTCGTTATCGGACTTGGTTGCTCAATCAGAGAAATTGTAAGCCATCTAGAGTTGGTCGCGCATGCGGGAGAATCGAACGATTATCGAGATTCGATCATTTACGTACCCTGACTTTGCATTCGGAAATGCAGTCCTTTGTCGCGGACGGAGATTATCCACATCATTGGCGAAATGCGCACGAAATAGACGGAGACACGAAACATGAGTACCTTACGCTGTCCGCAATGCCAGCTTCCCGCGACGATTGAAGAGCTTGACGCGGGAAACTGCCCGGCGTGTGGAGTCGCGATGGAAAAGCCGAAAGTGGCGCCGCCGGAATTCAAGCCGGCGCCGCCCACGTCGTCGTCGGGCTTGTGGTTGAGCCTCATGGCCGTCCTACTGCTCGCGACCGGCGCTGTCGGCGGCTTCTCGCTCGGCATGGGTGCGCCGGGTGCGTCCAATGACGACGCGAATTCCGCCGAACCGCTCGCTCAGGAAAAACTGGTCAGCGCTTTGCAACGTGTCAGCGAACTCGAATCGCAGACACAGACGCTGCGCAAGGAGATTGCAAGCCAGAAAAAACCTGTCGCCGACCCCATGGACAAAGCCGAACTGGCGGCTCAAGCGGAACGCTTGAAAGAGCTGGAGGCTCTCGTCGAGTCGATTGGGCAGGAACGTGACACACAAAAGAAAAACGCCGCCGCGGCAACAGCCCGCGCCGACGCCGCAACGCGCGACGCCGAAGTCGCCCGGGCCGAGCTTAACAAGGCGCCCAAGGCCGGCGTCGTCCCGCTCAATGCGCTCACCAAGAAGCTTCAGATCGACCTAAAAATCCAGACCCAGCAACTCAAGGATGCAAGACTCCGCGAGCAGGCCGCTCTGAAAACGGTCGAGAAGGTTCGTCAGGATGGTCAGCGGATGATGGAGCAGATCCGCCAACTCGGCCAGCGCAACGTCGAGCAGGTCCGCCGCGACAGTGAAAGGACTATCGAGCAACTGCGGCAAGAATTGAACCGCCAAAAACAGGCTACCCAGCAAGCCCTCGCCGAGGCCCAAAGACAAAAACTGGCTGCCGACGAAGCCAGGCGAAAGCTCAAGTAGCCAGTTTTGCGGAATGCTTCACGCGGAGCGTGATGCCTACTCTAAGGTCATTTTTTGATTGAGATCAAAATCGGCACGCTGGCGTAGTGCACCTTGACGACGAAATTGATCGAGACATTCGCGATGACGCAGATCGGCACGTCGTCGATAGGAGCCGCGTTTGCCGCCGCTTTGAGCGTGATGAAACCCTTGCTGGCGTTGCCCAACAGCGTCTTGCTCTTACCCGTCACGATCGTCACGCCAGGCGGCAGCGGATTGCCGATCACCGAGTTGAGATGCTGGAGCGGCACATCCAGAAAGACGCCCTTGTCATACTCCGGGCTGCGCTGGATCGTGACCTCGATCTTCACCTCTTGACCGGGTTTGAGCGTAATCTTGGTTTGGCTGACCTCGACTTTGAGAATATCTGAAGTCGCCGTCACGGCAACATTCCGCATACTCACGTCGAAGCGTCCGCGACCGCCGCCGGGTAGGTAAATCTCTTGATTGGTGACCGCCCTCCGGACGAGCGTCTGTTCCTTGCCGTCGGCTGCTTTGATCTTGCCAGTCCCGACGACCTCGACGCCGACGGCCGTGAGGCCGGCATTCGGAGCGGCGGCGAGGACGATCACGCCCTGAGTCATGCTTGGCGGAATCGTCAGGGCGCTTGCCGTGATTTCTTTGGGCAGGCCTTCCACCTTGACTTCGATTGGGCCGGTGAAACCATTGGCTCGCACGACGTGGACATACCACGACGTTGCGCAGCCAGGACCGATCATCGTCTTGTCGGGATCGCAGCGGAGCGTGAAGTCGGGCAACGCCCAATCGGCTTCCACGTAATAGACGGCCGATTCCGAGCCTTTGCTGTTCAGATCGCGCACACGAAGCACATAGTCGCCATCGACCGCTGGCGTGAACACGAGCGACGCCTCCTGGCCGTGCGTGACATCGTTGGATGCGATAACGATACCTTTCGCATTCATGATTTCGAGGATGCCGTGCAGCGACGAATTTAGCAGCGTGCCGAATCGGCGTGCGTTGAGCTCGAAGCGAATCGCCTTGCCCTTGACCGCGGCGAAGACGAAGTGATCGATGTCGCGTTTCTTGCCGATGCGGCCGTTGATTCCCGCGGGCAGCGTGATGCGGGTCGCCTTCGCGGGGTCGTCGTTCGGTTCAGCTTCGATGAATTGCGGTAAATCGCTGACGATGAAAGTAGCAGGATTGGTTTTGGCGCCATCGATGTCGAGCTGCACTTGCTGTACGCCTGGCTCGACCGGGACCTTGAAAGACACCTTGCCCTTGATGTCGTTAGCCGAGCCTACGGGTTCGACGGTGATCGTTTTTCCGGGGTTGCCTGCCATGGGGAATAGGTGCGAGGCGTACGGCCGATTGGTCGCGGTGATTGCATAAACCCAGCGAGGGTCGCCGTCGTAGGTCGATTCGCGCACTTGCAAGTAATAGACGCCGGTCTTCGGGATTTTGAACGAGAGCATCGGGTCGGCAAAGAAGAACGTGTCGTTGGCGGCGAGTTCACGGCCTTCGGCATCGTACAGAGTCAGCATCGGCTTGGCGTGCTTTTGCAAATCGTGGATCTTGTCTTGAATGCGAGCACAGAACATCTCGCAGGTGACGATGTCACCGGCTTTTGCGTCGAATTTGAACCAGTCAAGATCCTCAACGACTTCGAGCTTCCCCGCCAGCACGCACGGCAACTTGATAGCCTGAGCCTGCGGCACCAGGTTGTTGTTCGGCGTTTCCAGAACGACCGGATCATCGACGATCACGAGCTGGCCGATCGACGATAGGCCCAAAGAAGTCGCGATGCGGAACTCGCGAACGCCAAGCCCGGCGTCTTTGGCCACGGTGACCTTCATCTTGACGGCCTGGAGGACGACTCCCGGAGCGGGCGGAGGAGTGCTAACTTCGGCTGTGATTCCGGTTCCTTCGAAGAGCGCCTTGTAAGCGCCGGCGAAGTTCATCTTTCCGTCCACGGTGATTTCCGTGGTCGTGCCGCGCTGAAGCGCGACGGGATGGGCGTGGGATATCATCGGGAAGGACGTCTGAGCCGAGGCGACGGTTGCGAACAGAAGAGAACAGGTGATGGCGTGCAGAGTTTTCATGGATGGTACTCGTCGGACAGCGTCGCCCGTAATCGAATGATTGCGGGATCCTGATTGTTTTTGTGCGTCGGCGTTATTTGTTCGTAAAGCTCGGAGCCGTAATCGTCTCCCCTCGCAGCGATGCGGCCACCGGCGCAGCTTGCCTCAGCGCGGCCCAGGCCTGCGCGTTGACGGCGGCCTGTGAGCCGACGCGCCACTGGGAGGCGGCGAGAAGTTTGTCGCTGCCGTGAGCAAAGCCTTCGGGCGTGATGGCGAGCCAATCGAATTGGTCGGCATCCGAGGCGATGGCAAGCAGGGTGACCAGGTGCCGACCGGAGGCTTCGTCCCAAATTCGCACCAGCCCATCGAAACTGCCGGAGGCGAGGCGTTTCCCGTCGGGGCTGATGGCGACGGAATACGTCACCGAACCGACCGGAATGGCCTTCACGACGGCTCCAGAGACGCCATCCCAGGTGCGGATCGTGCGGTCGGCGCCGGCGGAGACGGCTCGCTTGCCATCATTGGAGAACGCGACTTCGTGAGTCGCCACGCCATGGCCGCCCTGTGCTTTGATTTTTTCGCCGGTCTCGGCATTCCACCAGTGGATGGCAGGCTCGAAGCCAGACGAGATGATCGTCTTGCCAGTGGGATGAAATGCGACGGCCATCACATCCTGCTCCATGCCGCTGAATGTGAAAATGGTCTTGCCGGTTTCGATGTCGAAGAGTTGCACTGTGCGGTCTTTGCTCGCCGAGACGAGTCGCTTGCCATCGGGGCTGAACGCCACGGCATAGACGAAATCGGAATGGTGGTGGTACTCTTTCAGCGTCGCGTGGGATTTCACGTCCCACATGCGAACAGAGTGGTCGAAGCTAGCCGATGCCAACCGCGTCCCGTCCGGGCTGTACGCCAGGGAGAAGACGACATCGTCATGGCCGCGAAGCACTGCGAGCAGTTTCCAGTCGGTGGTTTGGTACAGCCGAATATCGCCCTTGGCCGATGGTTGCCCGCCGCCGACGGCAAGCAAGTCGCCCTTGGGGCTGAATCGCAAATCGTTGACGGCGCCGAGCACGTTCGTCAGAACCTTGACTGGAACGGCTTTGGCGAGATCCCAGACCGCGACCTGCCCATAGCTGCCGACGGCGAGTAGCGAGTTTGACGGATTGAAAGCTACCGCCGTGATCGGCGCGAGCGGCCCGATCTTCATTCCCAGGGAGAGCTTGCCGGCGGCCTTGACGCCCAAGGCTCCAGCCGGTGTGGAAGTCGTCGTCGCGATGGCGACATCGAGCTTGCGCGTGGCCGCCTTTTTCAGCGATGGGGTAGCGACCTCGACTGGTGGCGTGCCTTCCTTCGCGCCGGTATCGATCCATTTCTTGACGATTGCGATCTTCTCCTTGGAAAGCGGATCCGAATCGAGCGGCATGCGTTTCTTGGTGTCCTTGGTCACCAGAAGATCATAGAGGATGCTCTTCTCGGCATGCCCCGGCGACAAAATGGCGTGTTTGGCGCCTTTCTTGACAGCGTCAAAAGTATCGAGCGCCAATCCGCCCGATACGTCGATTTCTCGCAGATTGCGCGCGTTATGGCAAGCCGTGCAATGCTTGCGAAAGATCGGGCGGACATCCTGCCAGTAGGTTAGGTCGGCATTCGATGCTTGCGCGAGTGCGACATCCGAGACGATAAGCATGCCAAGAATTGCCAGTAATTGTCGCATGGAGATTTCCGGTGAGGTAGGTGCTTGTTACTGGGCGCGGTCGGTCGGACTCGACGCCCCAGGTTATCATCGCGCCGGCTTCTTCTTGAGACTTCGCAGCAACTCGTTCACTTCGCTCCGGGTCGGCTCACGCTGTAGCTCATTGCGCAGCATTTCTTTTGCCAATTCCCGAGTGGGCACGCCTTTCAGGCGTTCTTCCGTGGGCACGCCTTTTAAACGCTCTGCCGGGGTCATTTCATCGAGCATTCGTTGTTTGGCGATGCGATTCAAGTCGGCAAGGGTAATGGCCATATTCTTTTCTTCTTTCCGAATCCGATTAATGCTGAAATAAAAACTCTCGCGAATTCAGCAGCGCCCAGAGCAAATCTTGCAAGCCTTCACGTGCATTCGGCGCGTCGAGAATCCAACGGTTGGCACGGTCGATCTCGTCCTGGTTCGGCAATCGAGACAGCGTCGAAAGATACAGATCCTCCACGACTTGCTCCTTCGTCCGTTTCGCCTTCAACAGCAAGTCGATCTTTCCCGCTGTGCTGGTGATCTTCTTGTTCAGAATGTCGCCATTCAACAGGTGCAACGCCTGCGCGATGTTAGGCTGCGATACGCGTTCGCACTCGCAGGTAATCTGACGCGGCGGGCGGCCGAAGACATCCAGCAGGTACGACTTCACTGCCGTGTCGGGCAGCTGAATCGCCCGCGTGCCCAGCGGCAGGCCGACGTATTTCTCGCGCGTTCCCGTCGCGAAATCGAGCGCGTCGGCGACTTGCTCGGCCGTCAGGCGGCGCACGGTGAATCGCGTGTAGTGAACGTTGGCGCGGTCCGACTCATTCGCTGGAATCGTAATCGACGCAAGCTGATAAGCCCGCGAGTTCATGATGGTGCGAAGCAGGTGTTTCAGGTCGTACTTGTGCTTGACGAGATCGCTCGCCAGCGCGTCGAGCAGTTCCGGATTGCTTGCCGGATTCGTCGCCCGCATGTCGTCGAGCGGTTCGACCAACCCGCGGCCCATGAGATAGCCCCAGAAGCGATTGACGATATTCCGCGCGAAGAACGGATTGTCCGATGCCGTCATCCACTCCGCAAGCTTGACGCGCCGATCGATCGGGTCGTCCATGGCATCGCCATCCAGCGGCCGCGACTTGACCAGACCGCCCTTGCGAGGATGGGTTTGCTCGCCAGTCGATTTCAGGTAGACGACTTTCTCACGCCCGAACAGGCCGAATTCCAGGCTGTTTTTCGTGCCCAGGCGAACGAAGAACGCAGCCATGCCGTAATAGTCGTCCTGGCTCCACTTCTCAAACGGGTGGTGATGGCATTTCGCGCAGCCGATGCGCACACCGAGGAACAATTGCGTCGTCGTCTCGGCCCAGTCGGCGGCGTTGTTCGACGTCATGAAGAAATTGGCCGGCCCTTCGGTGTAGGTGCTACCCTCGGCTGTGACGATGTCGCGCACCATCTCGTCCATCGGCTTGTTGTCGCGGATGTTGGCACGCACCCAGTTGTGGAAACTCCACATGCCGCGCTCGTTCATCGACTTGCGGTTGATGCGAAGCAGGTCGCCCCACTTTTGTGCCCAGAAATCGACGAACTCGGGCCGAGCAAGAACCTTGTCGATCGCCTTGGCGCGTTTATCCGGCGACTTGTCGGCGAGAAATGCACGCACGTCCTGAGGGCTTGGCAACGTGCCGATCGCGTCGAGGTGGAGGCGGCGGAAGAACTCGTCGTCCTCCGCCAACGGCGACGGCTGCAAGCCGAGATCGCGCCACTTCGCGATGAGCTTCTCGTCGATGAAATTGTTCTTCGCCACGTTCGGGTACTTTTCGATCTTCGCATACGGCAGCGTGACCTGGAACACCGTCGCCTGGCCCATGAAGCGGATCATGACGTGCGTCTCGCCCGGCCCCTTGGCGGTGACGAGGCCTGCCGGAGTCACCGAGGCGACGCCGTCGTTGAGCGAATCGAACTGGGCCGTGGAGGTGACATCCTCGATCTTGCCGTCCTTCCACTTCGCCTTGACGAGGATCTGCTGCTGCTCGCCCGGAACCATGATTCGGCGTGCCGGCCAAATCTCGAGCGAGGCCGCCTCGGGATCCTTCGCACTCGGTTCCGGCGTGCCGTCGCCCAGCCAACGGCGGAGCAAGTCGTATTCGCGCGAATTGACGGCAAAGCGTTCGCCACCGCCGTGCTCCATCAATAGGGTCGGCTTCATCAGCAGAATGCTGCGCTCGGGATCGGAAAGCACGACGCGCCGCCCCTCCGCGCTCTGCACGATCTGTGCATGATCGAACAGCGGATCGAAGCCGAACAGGCTCAACTTGAACCCGCCCCGGCCGTGCTGCGCACCATGGCATCCGCCGCCATTGCAGCCGGCACGCGTCAAGATCGGCACGATCTCGCGCGTGAAGGCGACGAGCGTATCCGACTTCGCCTTGCTGACCTTGACGGCAATCGCCTCGCTCTTCCCCGCCGCCGTCACGGTGATCGTCGTCTGCCCATCGCCGACAGGCCGGACGACGCCTTGCGCGTCAACCTCGGCGATCTTCGCATCGGCGCTGGCGTACTTCGCCGAGCGCGTCCACTCCCACGATCGGCCATCCGCGTATTCGCCGAGCACGCCCATGCGCTGCTCGTCGCGCGGGCCGGTGAGTTCGATCGCCGTAGGAAACACCGTGAGCTTTTGCAACGCCGCCGTCGGCGGCGCCGCGGCCTTCCCGGCATATGCCTGGTCCTTCTTCCCGTCCGGCGCCTGCGCCTGCACGGCGAACGGCGTCAGGGCGAAGAGAATGCAAGCCAAACTCAAGCGGGTGTAGGGAATCATTGGCACATTCCTTGAAGTCGGGCGACGGCTCAGGGAGATTTCGATTCGGGTGGCGGGATGGTTAATGATTATCGTGCCGAAAACGAGGTCGATTGTCAAGCGAAGTACCAACGTTTTGAGCCCAAGCCCAACGGTGAGCGCAGCGAACCCCTGGGATGCTGGCCAACCGGGCGCTTGGCCATTTGCCGTTGGCCAAGCGCTTTCGCACTTTTTCGGCTTTTTTTCGCACTTTTAGGGGGTGTTGGCCAAGTTGCACGGGGGGAGAGGGGTCTGGCCAACCGATGCTTTTTTCAAAAAAGCCGCCGCAACTGCATTGCAAACCGAACCGCCGGCGCGGTACACTGAAGAGTTAAAAAGAGCCCGCCATTCCCCGCGGACTCGCGGCACGGAGGTTTCCACCTACGATAGGGCTGGAACACGACGCAGGTTCGGTATAGCGACGCTGCGGGGACGAATCCGATCGGGACCAGCGTTTTCACCTATGACGACGCAGGCAGGGCGACTCGCATCGCCGCCACGGGCGCGACCCTGTTGCCGCAGTTTGATTATGTGTACGGCGCCGATGGCAATCTCGAATCGAAGACCGAAGTGCAGCACGGCACCACCACGCCGACCACCTATGGCTACGACGATGCCAACCAGTTAACCAATGACGGCGCAATCTCCCATTCCTATGACGAAACCGGCAACCGCACCGATACCGGCTACTCAACGACCTACGGCAACCGCATCACCAGCGATGGCACGTGGACGTATTCCCACGATAACAATGGCAATGTAACCTCGAAAGAAAATATCACCACCGGCATCGTGTGGGAATACCATTACGACGTGGTCAACCATCTGACGGCGGTGCAGCGCTGGTCGGACAACACGCCCTCGAAAGTGCTTGAATACGACGCGGCCTACGGTTATAATGCATCCGGCTTGCGCGTAACGAAGGTCGAAGACAAAGACGGCGCCGGCGCGACCTACTCGGCTGTCACCTCGAAGTACACACTCGACGGCTGGAACCCTGCCACATCGAATGGCTTGGTGGGCCGTGAGAACTTCGCCGTCCGCGCAAAGCTGAACGGCTCAAACGCGGTCGAGACACAATATCTTTGGAGCGACCGCATCGACGACGGGCTAAGCCGCATCGACGTCGGCGGCACGACGGAAGTCCGCTGGACGCTGACGGATTTTCAAAAGTCAGTCCGCACAATTTTGAATGGTAGCGGCACAGCAATAAACGATCTAGCGTATGACGCGTTCGGCAACGTGACGCTGGAAACTGACGCCACCAAGAACGGCGACTACGCCTGGACCGGGCGAGAGCGCGACGTCGAGACCGGGTTGCAGTATAACAGGGCGAGGTGGTACGACCCAACGACGGGAAGATGGCTGACGCAAGACCCGCTGGGTTTTGATGCGGGCGATAGCAACCTGTATCGGTATGTGAACAACGCGCCGACGATGGCGAAGGATCCGAGTGGGTTGCAAGTGGGTCAGGTTCCAGGAGTTATCCAGAAGGGGCTAGGAAAAATCGGAAAGGGCGTAGGAGATGAGATATTTGATTTTTATGACAGTTTCCTAACTCAGCAAAAAAATAAAGTTTATAACTCTAAATATGAGGGAGTAAGCAGTTCTGGGTTACAAATCCTAGTCCAGATTGCATCTGGCCAGACATCACGACTCTTTGAATTGCAACGACCGACGTATCCTCGGATTAGGAGCGAATTACTCTATCATGGATCAGTACTCTCTGGAGCGGAGAATTTTTTCACTTGGCAAGGAAAGCGAGATAACAACGTATTGGGTTGGAATCGCGGCGCAAAAATACCAGTAGTCGGTCGTGTAGGATAAATTAGCATTTGGTTGGCGGACCTTCCGGCAGGACGTTATGATATAAAGGTTCGAGCCGAGGCCCTAGTGAGAGGTGATTTTGACACCAAAAAAACGACGGTTTCATGCGCGCTATTCGGCCCCGGGAGGATTCCGACCGGGTTTGCTGTCAATCAGGATTCAAATGGAAAAAGAGTGAGCGCGGATATTGAATTTAGCTTCAACATGCCAGCGGTACGTAACACATATTATAAAGCATGTGGTCTTGAGATGGTATTAAATAGCCTAAAAGCAGTTAATAACGATTATGGATCACTTCAATACTCAGTGAGGTTGACGTCTGTAGTTGGTGGCGGAAAGGAATGGCTTATTAAGTGACCATTATTTTTAAGGTGCCTCCCTGGGGAGTTTTCGTTATGGTTCCTTTTCGCAATAAGCTTATGTGTATCATTGTATTGGTTTCATTGGTTGCGGCTATTTTCTTCGGATCTTTCATATTTATGTTGAAAAGGAAACACAATAATCGCTTTAAGGCGTTAGTAGATGGGACAGAGGACGCAAAATTGGATTGTATGCGTGAATTGATGCGTGAGTCTAGCACTCACGAAATCGAGCGAGCATTACCGTTTCTGATTGTTGTAGTTCAGAAGAATAACGAGACTATGGCTGCGAGAGTGGTGGCGATGGAATGCATAAACGAGCTTGGTATAAATGCGCCTCCGGAATCGATTTTAGCTATTGAGAATACGCTAGATAGCGCTGACGACCACGTGCGTTACTTTGCGTGCCGATCCTTGACGAGATTAAATGCAAGATCTCCAAAGTCGATGAGTTGCCTCATTCACATTATAGAGAATAATAAAGAATTGCGGCCTTCTGCGATTTACGAATTAAGCTTTTACGGATTCGATGCACGGCCAGCCATGCCCTTGATTCAGAAGTTGTTGACGGGCGATTCGGTGGACGATCGGCGGGCTGCTACATCAATTTGGCCTTTTTTGGTAACATTCGAACATGAGATCGTTCCATTGATTAGGCAACTCGAAGACGAGGATCATAATGTACAAGGACGCGCAATCGATGGATTAGGAAAATTGGAAGGTTTGGCAAGTCAATACCTATCTAATCTCGAAAGATTTGCTGAATCTGACAACAGACAATTGGCAAAGGCCACCGCTGTTACGATTGGAGCAATTTATGGCGACATTGATCAATCCGAACTTATGCTTTCCAAGATATATCGCAAACATATGAAAGACGATGATATCGTTCGTTCGGTTGATGCAAGTCTTCGAACTATTAGAAGTATTAAACGCGCCGATATAGAACGCCGCGTGCAACAGCGTTGATGCATCACCAAGTTCGCTGAAAAAGGTTTCAGGACCCTTTGTTTTGGAAAGAGTCCTCACACGCGACGCCGATTACGGCTACAGTGCGTTTGGCCTGCTGGTCCAGAAAATCATCGATTCCGATGGCGATAACGTCGGCGACCAGGATTGGTCCTATGCCCTCGATGGCTGGAACCCGCCGAAGCCCGGCGTCGTCGGCAGGGAAGGCTTTGATGTTCTCGCGAAGTTCGATGGCAGCTCGTTGGCAACTCGATACCTCTGGAGCGACCGCATCGACGACGGGCTAGGCCGCATCGACGACGGGCTAGGCCGCATCGACGTCGGCGGCACGACGGAAGTCCGCTGGACGCTGACCGACTTCCAGAAATCGGTCCGCACGATCCTGGATGGCACCGGAGCCGTGATCGGCGACCTGGCCTACGACGCCTTCGGCAACAAAACCCTCGAAACCGCCCCCACCATGAGCGGCGAATACGGCTACACCGGCCGCGAGTGGGATAAAGAAACCGAGCTACAATACAACCGCGCCCGCTGGTACGACCCGAAAACCGCACGCTGGCTGACGCAGGACCCACTGGGCTTCGATGCGGGGGACACGAATCTGTATCGGTATGTGAATAACCGAGCGACGATGGCGACCGATCCGAGTGGCTACTGGGAGGTTGTTCGCAACAGTAATAGCAAATATGCCGTTGCAATCGCTGGGCAACAAGACACTATCAATAGCCTGGGAAAAATGATTGGTTTGGACCCGGATGAGTTTCGCGAATGGACTATTCCATTCAGGTTCAACGATCCTCCGTCGATAGTTTTCGGGGCGAAAGGGTTCAAATCGGGCCGTTTTGGCGCGTTGCCGCCGTATGAGGAAACGAAATGGGTCGATCTCACGGATAGCGTAATTTCGTTTGGAAAACTACAAACTGCCGACATAATCAGGCCTGGTCAGATGCTGCGTATCCCAAACACAATTTATGCAGTTTGGGCGGGCTTTGAAACTAAGATCGGTGACGCGGTAGGCCTTCCTGGCAAAAAGTTTGTCCGGTGGGACGACGACGTAGCGTACTTGAAAAATCGCGGTTTTCACGTTATTGAAGCAAATAGGCCGAAAGATTTCTTGAACGTTCTCGGAGATTTATCTAGCAATAAACAACTACATGGGTTTTTCCTCTGGTCACACGGATTGCCCCATCGGGTTGACAATGTCGGTGGAGAGAAATGGACCTATCGATACAGCGAAATGAAGGCAGCGCTTAATTACGGCTTGGGATTCGTTCTGTTGAACGCCTGCTTTTCGGATCACAAGTCCGGTGATCGAGACATTTCGTATCGCGCTCCACACCTAGGGCAGTTTGCGCTTCAGACATTAAAAGGTGAACTAGATTTCGGAGGAAGAAATCTTGTGAGCCGATATGGAAGGTTCTCTGGATCGAAAGAGATTCTGAATCCGTTCCAACGGCTTCCCGATTATTTCAATCTCAAATTACCTGGGTACTATACACCTCATTCGCACCCGAGAGACTTCCTCAAGCCGGGGGAACAGGGAACGGCGCAGTGATGACCGTTCTGCAAAAAAACCTGAAAACGAAAAGGATATTCCTATGCGGGCATACTATACGGCGTATTGTCTCAGTTTAATATTGTCAGGGTGCCACGGACGCGAAATCTTGACTGAGGAAAAAAATGGCTGCTACGTACAGGTTCGCACCGGACGTGAAGGTTACGTACAAAGAGGGAGCGGCCGAATTGAAAATCGGCCAGATCTCGAGAATCTTATTGCCGTCCATGGTGACCTGCATTTCATTTGTCAGGAAATTAACGGAGTGACAAACCCGAGAATTGTCGTCGAATCGACAAACAAAAATCACTATCAAGTGACATTCAAACAGGATGACAGAGAATCGTTGAAGGTGTTGGCCAAAGCCCTCAATTTAGTCGTTACGGAGGAAGAGCGAGAAATTTCCGCACTGGCCATTCGGGTCTCGCCGAACGGTCATCGGTTAAAACCTTCGGCGAATGGAAGGAATTTGAAGGCTGATGAAATTAGCGTTGGAGACAATGGTTGGCCATTGGACGGAATTACCATGGATGAATTCGCTCGTTTCTTTGAGCGCAGATACAATTTACCAGTAGCAAATTTAACCGAGTTAAATGGTGAATGGTCGATACTGCTATCTAAAAAAGTTGCCAGGCTAGTTCCCGAAGGAAACGAGAAGCGGGAATTGGATGACCTTGGCTTGACTATGCAACGGGAACAGTGCAAAGTACTCGTTACTGTCGTAAAAGATCGTACTGGGCAAATTCGCTGACTCTGCCATAGGGCAGGCGGCGCGAGATCTGTACTAAATCGCTACGAACTCGTCTTGCACTAAGAAAGAATTGCAACGAGGGCGATGAAACTAGTTCAAATTCGTTGCTTGTCCTGTTTTCTTGACACAGGCTTCACTCACGAAAAATCGCGGTGAAGGCAGCGAAAAGCGGTCAACTGTATTGCATTCCGCCGAAAGAACATGACACGTGCGTCAGCCATCGCCGTTACGATGGCAAAGAGCGGCTCATCGCCTGGAGCGTGCGGGACGGCGAGCATTTCCTCGTTTTCCGTGTGAATGCGTTTCGCGAGGTAACGCTCGCAAACGGCGAAAAGCTCGATGTGCCCGAGACGATACATTGCCGTTTCTCGGAACAAGAGATCGAGCCGAACACAGCGTTCGCCGATGAATGCTCGGTTTCGCACGACGCCGACAGCAACGCGGAATTGAACGGCCCCTATGCCTGGGCCGGCCGCGAGGTTGATGCCGACACGGAGTTGCAATACAACCGCGCCCGCTGCTACGACTCGGCCGTTGGCCGTTGGCTCACCCGCGATCCGCTTGGCTGCGACGTGAGCGATGGCGACGTGTTTCTGTATCCCGGATAGGGCAGAGGTTTCCGGCCCGTGCTGCGCAGAGAACCATCGTCAGGGGATGGTGAAATCAATCCGTCGTAACGCAAAAAGGCCAGCCGAAGTGGCGTTCACGCAGCCTTGCGTTCGTGGTGCATGAAGCGTCCGCGGAGGTTCTCGGAGATGTTTTTTTCCTCCATCGTAACGCGCAGGTAGGCAACCGTGCAAAGTCAGTAGAGCTGCTTTTTTTCGTTTTTGGCAAAAAAACTGCATGCCGTTCCCTATACCCCTCCCCCGGCTTGTTGGCCAACACCCCCCAAAAGTGCAAAAAAAGGCCGAGAAAATGCAAAAGCGCTTGGCCATTTGCTGTTGGCCAAGCGCTCGGCCAGGTCGGATCCCAAGGGTTCGCTGTGCTCACCCTTGGGCTTGCTCATCCTTCATCCTTTTTTTCTGTTTCCATTTTGGGTCAAACAAGGTATAATCTCCTCAACCTCATGCCGGTGATCCATACCTACAAACTTTGCCGATATATTTGGTGAAGCATTTTTCTCAAACAGGGGGCGGGGACGATGTTTAAGCTCGATCTAGGCGGAGCGGGTCGATATTGCGACGGGATGAGTCGCCGCAGCTTTCTGACCGTTGGCGCGACGGGATTGGCTGGCTTGGCGCTGCCGCAGCTGCTGAAAGCTCGCGAGCAATCGGGCACGTCGCGAAATACTTCCGTCATCATGATTTGGCTTGACGGCGGTCCGGGTCACATGGACATGTACGACATGAAGCCGGATGCTCCGACCGAGTACGCGGGCATTTGGCGGCCGATCCGTTCGCGCGTTCCGGGCATGGACATCACGCCGCTGTTCCCGAAGCAAGCACGCATCACGAATCTGTTCTCGTATGTACGTTCGCTCTACCACAACACGGGCGATCATTTCGCCGGCGGGCATCGCATGCTCACCACCAAGGACATGGGCGTGAGCGGCGTCAACAACATGCAGCGCTTTCCCGGCATTGGTGCGTTCGTCGCCCGAGAGGTCGGCCCGCGCCGCCGGGGCATGCCGGCGTATGTCGGCGTGCCGTACGCATCGAGCATCGGCCTGAACCCGGGCTACTTCGGCGGCCACATGATCGGCGCCCAGTACAACCCGTTCGCACCGGGCGGCGACCCGAACAGCCCGAACTACACCGTGCAGAACCTCAATCTCGCCGCCGGCCTGACGGTCGAACGACTCGAAGATCGCCGCACGCTCAACAACCACTTCGACCGTGCTCTGCGCACGCTCGATGCCAACGGCACCGCGCAGGCGATGGATCGCTACAACCAGGAGGCGTTCGATTTCGTCACCGGACCGGCGGCACGCGAAGCGTTCAATATCCACCGCGAAGATCCGCGTCTGCGCGATCGCTATGGCCGACACAACTGGGGCCAAAGCACGCTGCTCGCGCGTCGCCTTGTCGAAGCGGGCTCGACGTTCGTGGCCGTGCATCTTGGCGGATGGGATCATCACTGGGATCTGGAGCCTAGCTATAATCGGTTGCTGCCGATCGTTGACAGCCTCGTCTACGGTCTGTTCACCGATCTGCAAGACCGCGGCCTGCTCGACAATGTGCTCGTGATGCTCGGCGGCGAATTCAGCCGCACGCCGAGAATGAACGACGGCGGCAACGGTGGGGCGCCGCGCTCGATGGGAACGCCAGGCCGCGATCACTGGGGCAACGCCATGTGCTGGATCATGGGCGGCGGCGGCGTCCGCGGCGGGACCGTCGTCGGTTCCACCGACCGTCTCGGCGAACGCCCGCACACTCGGCCCGTTACCCCATGCAACGTCCACGCCACCGTGTACAACGTCCTCGGCATGGACCCGCGCCTACAAGTCATCGACCCGAGCGGCCGCCCCGTCAACGTCCTCGACGACCCGACGCCAATCGCGGAATTGCTGTAGTTCTTTACGAGGAATGGAATCGTCGTTTGTTTTGCCTCACCTTGTTAATGCGGATCGCTTGCGGCTTAGCCCTCAACATGGAACCATGATGAGCGCTAAGCCGCAAGCGGCAGAATGCGGTTTCTCTCATTTCATCTTCGCCCTCCAGCATAGCAACTCGTATGCTGCGAGCGGCAATAGCCAACTGCACCAGGCTGCGGCGATGTAGGCGGCCTCGGGGTTCGGCACACCTATGACTCCTGCCGCTCCGGATATGAGTCGAAGCGCGACGGCGGAACATATCAAGACATAGGAACGGTTCATCCAGCGACGATGCGTGTCAAATTGACGGCGCCGGGCATAAACGACGCCCATCACCGTGCACGCCGCCGTGGCTGCCGATAGCAGCACAAAGCTCAAGCCCGCCGGCCAACCGCCAAAAGCGTTGCGCGACATCGCCACGCTTGTCGGCAGCACGAGGAGAAGCAAAACGCCGACATGAATTCGGCCCAGCCAGCGATGCAGCGTGCTGTAACGCTGGCGGATCGCGTCATTAAGCAAGATCAAGCCATTGACGAGCACGACGGGCGCCGAAAAGATGTGGATGTAAAACGCCACGGCATAGGCGTGGGTGAACGTCGCCTCGCGGCCCTGCAAGAAGAGCGAATCGAAATTGGGCGGAAAATAATCGGGGTAATTCAGCAGAATAGAAACCAGTACCCGCAGGATCAACACGACCGCGAGCCAGCGAAGAATCGTGGTTAGAATTCCGCGCGTCACGATCGTGCTCATTCCAATTCGAGTTCGAACGGATCCCCGTCGGCAATAGTGATGGCCGGGACCAACTTCGCTGGATCAGTGGACAATGGGATGAAGCGAACGGTGGCGTCTGCCATTCCGGCAAGCATTCCAATATCGTGACCGCCGAATGGCGCGTCGGCGCCTCCCAGCGGCATCGCGGGATCAAATCCTCGCAAGGTAGACGGACCGCCGCGCGCCCAGGGTCCGAGGTTGGCACGCGTTTCCATCACGGCAATCGTGTTGGACGTGCCGTCTTTTATCATCGCCAGCGAGGTCCGCCGGTAGTATCCCATGAAGCCATTGCCTTTGGCATTCTGCGGTTGCAAGGCGGCGTCCGGTCCGATGCCGGAAAGCGCGACGTAAGTCGTGCAGGCGTCCATCGTGCCCGTTCCGGGACACATAAATACACCGAGTGGAGTTTGCGCCGCCTGCAGATTTTCCACGTAGCCTTTCGCGCAATCGAATTTCGTGAAGAGCGGGCCTTGGTCCAGATACGGCAAGAGAGCGACCATCCAACTCAGCTGTTGTTCGGGATTCGTCCCTGGTCCCATGCAGCCTGGCGGGAAAAACGCTTCCGTCGGCGCTTCGGCAAACCCAGGTGATGGAATTGGCTTCGCTTTGTGACTGCCATGATAGCTGTGTAATGCAAGCATCAGGTTCTTGAGATTGTTCACGCACTGCGTTCGTTCTGCGACGC
The DNA here is from genome assembly GCA_964484265.1 of uncultured Singulisphaera sp. Lineage (GTDB taxonomy): Bacteria > Planctomycetota > Planctomycetia > Gemmatales > Gemmataceae > SIAQ01. Next base: position 5,165 of record CAZAFH010000101.1, on the reverse strand, counting down.
CCTTCACCCTACGTCGCGCCGGTACCAGCAGCGCGATGAGGACCGCAATGATGGCGATGACGACGAGAACTTCGACCAGAGTCAAACCGCGGCGCATCGAACGAGACATGGCACATCCTCGAGGTTCACCCCCACCAATCGCTTTGCTCATGGTGGGGCTTGGAGATTTGCAAAAAGGTCACTTCTTCTGAATACGCGAAAACACCATCAGTGCTGCAGTCGAGTTAGGTTGCACGGCAAAAGCTGTTGGCCGGGATCCTTCTCCGCCGAATGCGAAACACAAGGTGAGCAGATTGCCTTCGACTTTGATGATGCCCGCGATCGGCGGCATCGTGGGCCGATCCTTGGCGATGGGGATCAGGTCGATCTCGATGGGGTTTTTACTCAGGTCGAGCTTGTAGTTGACATCGTCGCGGTCCTGGCGTTTGCCATTCTCGGTGACGTGGATCATCGTGGGCGTGAATGTCATCGTCGTGGCCTTCTCCTTGGCGCGATCGCGCTGCTCGCCGCCGACGATGGCGCTTTCGAGTTTCCAGTCGCCCAGGAGAGCCTCTTGCACGGACTTCGCCATCGGCGGGAGCTTTGGCATGGGGCGGTCAGGCACGGCAATCAAACACAACGCGACGAGGCACGACAGGTTCATGGCGAGTCTCCGAGGTGAATTGAATCTCTTCCCTCCACAATAACCGACTTCGTTGTCGATCGCCAGTAGCTAATTCATTTTTTTGGTTCTCCGCCAACCTGGCGGATTTATTGGTTCGTAGTGCGCGCTTTAGCACGTCCATTCCAAGGAGCGGGCTAAAGCCCGCACTACGAATCCACAAACTTGGTGGAGAGTCATTTCTTTCAAAGCCGGACTTTCTCCGCAATCGTTGCGATTGTCATTTCCGGAGGTTGTCGCGTGTACAGGTCGTTGATTTTTCGGAAAATTTGACAATTTGAAAGTATCCGGACTAGGGATCACTTGTACAATATGCGTGACACGAATGTCCGGTATTTTCGCAATGGAATGCACTTCTTCCGCGTGGTATCGGGCATCGTCATCGGCAGAGCCGTCAAATCCCGTTGGCATCGGCAGATTTTGACTCTTCGCTGAAATCGGCGTACACGGATTTGCCCGCGCAATCGGCATGAGCTATGGTTGCGGTAGAATCGGTACAACGCTGATTCCCGATACTAGCAAACCCACGGCGACGTGGGGACGCAAAGCCATGGGCCAACATCACCGACTCCCCTAGCCTCGGTCGTGGTGGTCGCCAGGTTGCCGAAGGAATTCAGAAAATGATTTGGTCACGCATTTGGCCGTGGGCGTCGTCCCGCAGCAAAAAGGCGCCCGTACGTCGTACACCTGAACGAACCCGCTTGCAGGTCGAACTCCTAGAAACTCGGCTCGTGCCGTCAACGACGACCGACCCCGCGTATGACGCATGGCGGTCGGAAACCTTTCACGTTGACGATGTCGCGGTTGCCGACGTCGTTAATCCCACCTCCGTATCCGGACAGGCGACGCCAACCAATTCGAGCTTCGGCAGCCTCATCGGCTTGCCCAGCGCGTTCACCAACACTTCTTACCGCGGCACGGGCTACAGTGTCGTCGTCATCGACACGGGCATCGACTACCGCGACACCGACCTCGGCGGCGGATTCGGCGCCGGCTATCGCGTCATTGCCGGGTGGGACTTCGTCAACAACGACGCCGACCCGATGGACGATAACGGCCACGGCACGCACGTCGCGGGCATCATCGGCAGCTCGAACGCGACTTACTCGGGCGTCGCTCCCAATGTGAATCTGATCGCACTGAAAGTGCTCGACGCCAATGGCTCGGGTTCGTTCGGCGCCGTCGAAGATGCACTGAAATGGGTCGTGGCGAATCAATCCAAGTACAACATCGTCGCAATCAACATGTCCCTCGGTTCGGGAAACTACACCACCAACCCGTATACCTTCCTCGATGACGAATTCACGTCGCTGAAGAATCAGGGCGTCTTCATCTCCGTGGCGGCAGGCAATAGCTTCTACAGCAACAACAGCCAGGTCGGTCTCGATTACCCGGCCGTGGATCCGCTGGTCGTGTCGGTCGGCGCGGTTTGGACCGGGAACTTCGGCACCGTGGCCTGGGCCAGCGGCGCCCGCGACGAGACGACGGCAGCCGATCGCATCGCCAGCTTTTCGCAACGCGGGCCGGCCCTGAGCATCATGGCGCCGGGCGCGATCATCAACAGCACCTACCTCAACAACACCTACAAGACGATGGCAGGCACGTCGATGGCGTCGCCCGTCGTCGCCGGCGCCGCCGCCATTCTGCACCAGGCGATGGACGCCATGAACCTGACCGCGAATCAGGACACCATCCTCGCGCTCATGAAAAAGACGGGAAAAACCGTCATCGACGGCGACGACGAAAACGATAACGTCGTCAACACGGGGCTTTCCTTCAAACGGCTAGACCTCGGAGCCGCGCTCGCCGACCTCGGCCCGGCCGTGCCGACGAACTCCGCGCCCGTGCTGCAAGCGATCGGCACGCAGTATGTCTCGCCGGGGCAATCAATCGTCGTCACGCTCAACGCCACCGATGCCGACGGCGATGCGATCACCTACTCCGCGCGCATGGTCGGGTCGATGGCGCAGGCCGCGTACCAGCTCGACCAGCAGCTCGGCCTGGGCTACACCGGAACCTACTCCGAAAATACCTTCGGCCTGGGCGAACGCTGGATGAGCGGTTCGGGCGGCAAGTGGTACTTCATCCTGCCCAATGGCGAGTTGCGCGTCTGGGCCGGCTCGCTCAACGCAAGCTTGCAACCCGCCGGCCTGATTGCGGCGTTCGACGTGCAATACTACAACGACCCCAGCCTGCTGTGGAACGCCCAGGCATCCACCGGCCTTGTGCCGACGCTCGCCATCGCAGGCAACGAGCTCACGATCACCGCGCCGGCGACCATTGGCAACGATTACACCATCGAAGTGACCGCATCCGACGGCAAGGCCTCGGCGAAGACGACCTTCATCGTCTCCGCGAAAAACGCCTCGCCCGTCCTGTCGCCCATTTCCGGGCGGTCGGTGCTGCACGGCTCGACGACGACCATCAGCCTCAGCGCGACCGATGCCGACGGCGACCCGATCACCTACTCGGCACGCGTTTCGAGTTCGCAATCGCAGACCGCCTACGAACTCGACCAGAAGCTGGGCCTCGGGTTCTCCGGCAGCTATCAGCAAAACAGCCAGGGCCAAAGCGAAAAATGGATGACGGGCAGCAACGGCTCGTGGTACTGGATCCTACCCAACGGCGAAGTCCGCCTTTGGGGCGGGTCCGTCGTCGCGACCATGCAAGCCAGCAATCTCGTCGGCAAGCTCGACGCACGCTTCTACTACGACCCCAGCCTGCTCTGGAACGCCCAGCCCAACACCGGAGCCGCGCCGTCGCTCAGCATCGTTGGCAATCAGCTCACGATCTCCGCGCCCTCTACAACCTCCGGCTCCTACACCATCGAAGTCACGGCTTCCGACGGCAAGGTTGGCGTCAAACAGACCTTCGTGCTGAACGTCACCAATTCGGCGCCCACCCTGCAAGCGATCGCGGATCAATCAGTGATCGCAGGCTCGACGGCAACCGTCAACCTCGTCGCCGGCGATGCCGACAATGACGCGATCACCTACTCGGCTCGCATCGTCAATCTGATGTCGCAGACGGCCTATCAGCTCGATCAGCAACTCGGCCTGGGTTTCTCGGGCAGCTACGCACAAAATGCAATCGGCCTGAACGAAAAATGGATGACCGGGAAAAACGGTACGCAGTACTGCATCCTTCCCAACGGCGATGTCCGCCTGTGGGGCGGGTCCGCCATCGCCACCATGCAAGCCAGCAATCTGGTCGGCAAACTCGATGCTCGTTTTTACAGCGATCCTAGCCTCCTGTGGAATGCCCAGCTCTCCAGCGCTCCGCTGCCCACGATGACGATCGTCGGCGGGCAACTCCAGATCCCCACCAGCGCGGCTTTCTCGGAAACCTACCAGATCGAAGTCACCGCCAGCGACGGCGTCGATAGCGTCAAGCGAACGTTCTCCCTGAGCGTCCGCGCCAACACGCCCGCGGCGATCACGCCGATCTCGACGCAATCAATGCTGACAAACCGCAGCCAAACGATTCCCGTCGTCGCCACCGATGCCCAGGGCAACCCGGTTACGCTGCAAGCGAAGATCGTCGGCTCATTCGCCAGTCCGCCGGCGTCGCTGTCGCTCGTGGGCAACGTGCTGACGATCAACACGTCGCCCGATTTCGTCGGCTCCTTCGACGTGCAGGTGAGCGCGGTGAACGGCTCGCTCGCGCCGACGACGTTTCGCGTCAATGTCACAGCGTCGGCCGTGTTTAGCCGAATGCAAGCTGATGTGAACGGGGATGGCCGCACGGACACGATCTTCTTCAATCAAGATGGTTCGGTATGGGTCAACCTGCCGAAAGCCGACGGCAGCTTCGTCAACAATCTCTGGGCCAACTGGCAGCCCGCGTCGGCGTGGAAATCGGTCTCGGCGGCCGACTTCGACGGCGACGGCAAGGCCGACATCATGGCGCAGGCGGCGGACGGCGCGGTCTGGGTCGGAAAAAGCAGCGGCACGAACTTCGGCGCCGCCGTCTGGTCGCAGGCTGCCACGGCAAGCTCCTGGGCCAAAATCCTCGTCGCCGATTTCAATGGCGACGGCAAGGCCGACATCCTCGGCTTCTCCACCGGCGGCAGCGTCTGGGTCGGACTCAGCAACGGCTCGAACTTCTCCACGTCGCTCTGGACCCAGTGGTCCGGCTACGCAAACTGGAAATCCCTCTCCGTCGCCGACGTGAATGGCGATGGCAAACAGGACCTGATCGGCCTGAACGCCGACGGCCGCTATTACGTCGCCTACTCGACCGCCACCGACTTCAACACGACGCTATGGACGCAATTGGCGCCGCCGATCGTGGTGAAGTAGACTGGCTTTGACATTATCCACGATCGGAACTCGTTGCGAGAAGTTATCCCTCTCCCACCAGGAGAGGGCTGGGGGATGAAATCCTTTGAAAATTCGCACGGATGCGACAGTATCCGACGCACGAAATCATGGCGCGAAGTGCTCCCTCTCCCACCGGGAGAGGGAAGGGGTGAGGGCCGCTTGGCGCTGGCAATGCAAGGAAA
>CAZAFH010000100.1:0-30430 GCA_964484265.1 uncultured Singulisphaera sp. | reverse complement strand
TGGCAGTTTTTCCGAGAAGACATTTCCAGGGACGACTTCAGGGTGATCTGCAATCGTTTGCGAGAATGCTGGAGGCTCTGCTCTGACGACGAGCCGAAGGCTGATGGTGTGGAACTTGATTGCCTTCCAGACGGCGAGGTGCTGATTCGCTTTGTCGATGGACGTGACAATCCGGTCAACGAGCAACTTGTTACTCAGGATGCTTTCAGGGCATTGAGTATCTTGATCCCTCTGGCTGATGTGGCGCTGCGAAAGGGAACAGCAGTGGCGAGGGAAGTAATGGACGTGCTGAACCAGGGAGAACGATCATGAACTTCACCACCCAACAACTTCAATCCGACCGCAGCAAGATGGTGCGTTTTATCTGCGAGCGCATTCCGGCAGATGGAATAACGGTGATCTTGGCTGATGCGGTCGGCGGTGAACCTGCGTGGGCTGGTCTTTATCCTTCTTGGGATGATGAAGGTGGTTGGGATTTGCGTATCGAGACGAACGAGCAATGGATCGGGCTGAAGGAAGTTTACGAACACTTCCGCCGCCAGGAGATGACGTGGGGGGAGTGGGGGTGTGGTGTTGCTGCGGAAATTCAGCGTTGGAGGTGTCAAGCTGAAATGGAAAAGGTTGCTTCCGATACCAGCCCACAAATCGTTGACGGCAAGGAATTGCCCAAGGAGGTCAGCACGGCTGAGGCAGCAAGAATTCTCGGCATCAGCAAGGATTCGGTGTTGAAGATGAAGGAAGCGGGATTGCTGGAGTACCGAAATACGGCGACTCCCGAAAGCTCCCGCCCCGTTTTCGCCTTTTCGCTTCAGTCCGTACTGGAAGTTCGCACAACGTACCAGCGAGACATGCCAATCTACCGCCGACCGCATGACCCCAATCGCCATCCGATCAAGGGCAAGAAAAAGTACGAGCATCTCAAGCTGACGCCTGACTAATTCTCGCTTTCGTTCGTGATTCATCCAGCCTCTTCTGAGCTTCGTGAAGATGCTGGTTGCTGAAGTGGCCGTAAACCCGTTCGATCATGGATATGCTTGTCCCCGCCATCCGAGCCACGGTCACAATGTCATTTCCGGCCATGAGCGCTTCCGAAATCCAGAGATGGCGAAAGTCGTAGATGGTGATTTCGTCACGGACTGCGACTTCCTGCTCTCGGTCCTCTTGTACCTCGCCCCGCTGTGCGAATTCCTTCTCGTCAATCGCCTTTTTGAAAGCGTTCGCCAATTCCCTCACACGCTCAAAGTGCTTCGCAAGATTGCGAACCGTCCAGGGTCGCCCTTCTTGATTGAGAAAGAGTTTGTCCGTCTTTTGCTTTCCCTTGGTGTGTTCTGCAAAGATCGCCAAGGCTTCAGCATTCAGGGTGATATGCCGAATAGTCGGTTGGCGCTGAGTTCGTGATCGCTTGTGCCTGCCCAGAATGATCTGACTTGTTCGGGGCAGGAAATCGCCAACTTCGCAAGAAGCCAGTTCGTCCGTTCGTGCGCCGGTGTGGTAGTAGCATTTCAGCAACTGCGTGAAATCACCGGATCGCCGCAGGTTTTCGATGCCCTGGCGTTTAATCGTCCGAACCAGACCATGACGACGGAATTGATCGAGGTCGTACTCTCCACATGCAAAGAGGCTCTCGATTTCGTCCTGCGTAATCAGATCGGCCTCCGTCAACGCCTTGCGAGGGACGTGGGTTCGCTCGACGGAAGCGAACGGACGGAAGGAAGCTGGAAGATAGGGCGTTGGGGACGGATGTTTCGCTCCCCAATTCCAGCAATGCCGGATGGCCGTTTCCGCATGAAGGCGGGTCTGGGGGTTGAAGCCCTCGTCCTCCATCTGACTAAGGAAAGCCTCAAGGTCGGACGCCTTGATCTTGTCTGCCGGAAACAAGGCGATCTTGTTGTTGCCGATCTTGAAGTCGCCAAACCGAGAACAGTAGATTCGCTTCGACGTGTAGGACGAATGGCTGCGATGCTTTTTGATCCACGCCAGGAACACCTCGATCAGGTCGCCTGCCGTGAAGCCCTTTTCCTTGCTGTCCTTCTTCTCGTCCAATAAACTCTGAGTGTGGGCTGCGAAGAGCTTCTTGGCCTCCTTGTACGAGACTTCCTCGACGTTTCCGAGGTAGGTTGGCCCGCCCGCCTCCGTGTACCAGTAGGTTGCGTTTCCGACGTTTTTCTTTCGGAGTTTGGGATGCTGCGGCATGGCGACCTTGAATCGAATCCGGTAACTGAATCCGGTAACAAAATCTTGACTCGATTCATCGTAAGCCGTAAGATCAATAAAATCAAGGGTTAAGCCCTTTGGGAGTGTTTGCACATCTGGTGATGGCCCTGGTCTTCAAAACCAGCGGGGGGTTTGAACAAAGCTCCCAGTGGATTCGATTTCCATACACTCCCGTTTACTACAACTTCACTACTTCACCTGCAACTTCGCGAACAGCACCTGGCGCATGGCGCGGTGGATTCCCACCAGTTCGCCGGTCTTCGGGTCGACGGCGATTCCCTGGCCGGGGAACGGCGATTCGATGACCTCGGCTAGACTCATGACTTTTCCATTCTTGGGCACTCTGAGCTTGTAGATGATTTGCTTGTCGTGACCCGTCGCGAGCAGGTCGTCGCCCAGCCAGATTCCGCCGGACAGGCTGTACGTGCCCCAGTCGGCGACCAGTTGTTTCGAGAAGGTCCAGCGGCCCATTTCCTTCCAGCCATCTGCGTATTGGACGAGCACCGTCTTGTCGTTGTCCTTGCCGTAGTGGGCGAAGCAGCACCACCAGTGTTTGTCGCGTCGGACGGCCCAGGTGAGGCTGCCGGGCGGTGCGTCGAATACGTGGAAAATTTCGAGCTTCATGCTCTTCGGATCCAACACGCGGATGTCGCTCTGGTGCGGCTTTTTCGGATAGTTGGAATGGGCACAGTAGAGCCTGCCTTCCCAAAGGAATCCGCTGTTGAGGTGTTCCGCCTTGCCGACGCTGCGAGCGATCTCCTTGCCAGTCACTCTGTCGATCTTGGCGATCACGCCGTTATCGATGGCGTAGATCCATTTGTCGTCCGCCGCCGCCGCTTGATTTGCGAGCGGCGAAGGTACCGAGCGAGTGAGGACGTAGGCGCCCGAGGATTTCGGTAGCTCGTTCGGTCCGCCGAGCGTAGCAAGGACTGTTAGCGCGGCAAGTTGGCAAATGGCGCGGATCATTGTCGCACTCCGTTTGAGAATATCACACGATACCGCCATTGTGGGGAACAAAGACGACGGCGACAAGCACGCGACTTCGCCGAATCTGCCTGAGCTGGTTGCTGCTTGCACCGGATCGCCATAAGATCGCAGATGGCCCACAGTCGTTCCATGCGGCAAGAGGCGGGATCAAAACATGCGGCGCATTTTCTTTGGCCTGGCGAGCTTCGTCGTCCTTGCACTGACGGTGTACCTCGGCGCCCAACCGGGCGATGCATCGATCAAGCTTCGCATAAAGCTAGTCGATGCCGAGACCGGCGAAGCGATCCCTGGAATCGTGCGTGTGCTCGACGCCAATGGCCGCATGCTCGAATTGCCTGGATTGTTCGCGCGCACGGCAGGACTGGTCAAGGATCTGCCGGGCGTTCACTGGTACTGCGTTCCAGCCAAGGGCGCCGAGACGAATTTGCCGAGAGGCAAGTGGCGGATGGAAGCGGTTTCGGGACTGGAGACCAAACTCGTTTCAGTCGAGTTGGATCTCCGCGAAAAAGTGCCGAGTGAATTGACGTTGCGTCTGCCCGCGCTGTTTCGCCCCGAGAAGGACGGCTGGGTCGCGGGAAATACGCACCTTCATCTGCGGAACTTCACGCTCGAAAAATCCGATGCCTACCTTCGCGAAATTCCCGCTGCCGATCGGCTGCGTGTCATGTTCATTTCGTATCTGGAACGCGACAAGGACGATCTCTCCTACATTACCAACAAGTACCCGATCGGGGACCTGCCTCAATTCACATCGACGGGCGTCCTCATGAACAACGGCGAAGAGCATCGCAATAACTTCAAGGCGTTTGGCCAGGGTTATGGCCACGTCATGTTTCTCAACATCAAGGACCTGGTGAAACCCGTGAGCATCGGCCCCGGGATCATGAACGCGGGCAACGACGATATCCCGCTGCGCGACGGCATCGAGAACGCGCGCAAACAAGGCGGCACGATCATCTGGTGTCACAATACCAATGGCTACGAGGATGTGCCAAGCGCCGTCGCCGGCCGGCTTGATGCGATCAATTTTTTCGACGGCAGCCGAACGGGAAGCTATGAGGAGAACTACTACCGCTACCTCAACATCGGCCTGCGCATGCCCGCCAGCACGGGCACTGATTGGTTCATGTATGATTTCTCGCGTGTCTACGCCAAAGTCGTCGGGAAATTGACCATCTCGTCCTGGCTGGATGCCGTGAAGGCCGGGCGCTGCATTGCGACAAACGGGCCGATGCTGACGCTCGATGTCAACGGCAAAACGATCGGCGATGTCCTGGATCTGCGCGAGCCGACGAGCGTGACAATTCGCGCTCGCGCCATCGGCCGGCATCCGTTGACCCGGCTGGAACTCATCCAGAACGGGCGTGTCGTCAAGGTGAAGCCAACGGACGCGAGCAAGCCTGGCGTCGTCGAGCTATCGCATACCGTGCGATTGCAGGAGCCGGCTTGGTTTGCCGTGCGCATTCAGGCTGATGCAAAAAACGAACTGGGCCGTACGCCGTACGGGCATACCTCGCCGGTATACGTGAATTACGCGGGCAAAGGTGTATTCGATGTCGAGGCGGCTCAGGCGCTTTTGAAGCAAGTGGAGGAAGGGCAGGGCGTCGTTCGCGCGGCAGGGCACTTCAGCTCACTCGACGCACGCAAACGAGTGGAAAAGCTCTACGAAGACGCGGCCAAGAATATTCGAGACCGCATCAACTCGCGAAATTGAATCGAAATTATATTCCGGCTCCCGCCAGCGCAGGCTTGTGAACCGGCAGATGGAAGAGCGCGCCGACCTCATACCAGCCGTCCGCGGTAGGCTTTACACGAACCAGTTTCGCGGGAATGCGTACCGGATTGCCCTTGAAAGGACTCGGCAGTTCGACGAGCACCTCGGCCGTATCCAGGTCGTGCGGCAGGTAGATGCCGATGCCCGTGTGCGACAGGTCTTTGCCGCGGCATTCGATCGGTTCTTCGGGCTGGCCGTTGCGGTCGATCGGAACGATCAACACGGGGTGTGGCCAAAGGAGGCGGTCCTTGGTGCGTTTCTCGGAATTGATGAGCATGCGTTCTTGCAAGCTGCTGAACAGATCGGTCCCGAGGGTGCGGAACAACTCGAGCGATTTCTGCTTCGAGCAATGACGCACCTTCAGCTCGGCCTTGATCTCGATCGGCGTCACCGACATCGGATTCACGCGTACCAATTCGACAGCCAACTCCATCACGGGCTTCGTGCCCCAAAGCTGCTGCCAACGGCTAGCGGCGAGGTCGTACTGCACGACGACGCGCTGATCCACTTCGCTGATGACGCGGGCGCCGGTTTGGGAACAAAATCCGCGCAACTGCTCGTGTGCCGATCCGAGCGGAATGCCTGCGATGAACTGAAACGTCATGGCGTCGTTCGACTGATTCATGACCGGTTCGCAGGCACTTTGCTCGATGTTTCCACCCGCCTTGCGGATGAGTTCCGAGATTACCGCCTTGTAATCGATCTCACTTTCCGAGCTGACGTGCGACTTCTTCCGGGCGTTCCGCTCTGTCGCCACGAGCCGTGCGAAATGGCTGGGGCGTGCTTCGAGTTCTTGGTTGAGTTCGATCGACGTGCCTTCGAGCGCCAGAACCATCTCCGTGCAATTCGCGAAGCGTTTGGTCGGGTCGGTACTCAGCGCTCGCTGAACCACTTCGCGATCCATCTCCGGCAGTTTATCCAGATCCGGAGCGGAAGCATTTTTTAGATAGGAGGTCGGACCCAGACCGCGAAATGGATGCACGCCGGTGAGCATCTCCGCGAAAATCAGCGCGAGGCTGAATTGGTCGCTATGCCGGCTTGGCGTGTTGGTCGCCAATTCCGGAGCGGCGTAGCGGACGTTACGCTCCACGATGCTCTGTCCCGCAGGCGCCCACAGCAGCTGTGCATAGCCGAACTCGCCGATCTGCAGCCAGCCGTTGTCGAGAATCAGGTTTCGGGCGTTCAGATTCAGATGCTGCACGTTGTGCTGAAGGTAGAGATAATCCAGCACCTCGGCGGCTGCGCGGATGTAATCGACGAGTTCGCCCCGGGGAATGCCGGGTTGCTTGCGGGCCTGGAACTGGTGAGCGCGAGCGCGCAGGGTTTCACGTTGCGGATCGGTTTGCAACACCAGCCTGCCTGGCTCGATATGCAGCACTTCGGGCATGAAGAGCGCCGGATGGTGGATCGACTGTAGCCGAACCAACGCCTCCTTAAGCTTGGCGACATTCGGACTTCCCAGGCCATAGAGAATCGAAACACGTTTCTTTACGCCGTCGGGTCGTTGTGCGGTCCATACATCCATCAGCGGGCTATTACTCAGGCAATCGGAAAAGCGATAATCCGCGAGGACGCCGTCCGGGAGATTGGGGCGAGGCGTTTTGGCCGGCAGTGGGCCGGTATCGCGCATTCGAGACACGATAGCCGTCTCCCCCATCGCTTCCTCGGCACTGCGAGTCGCGACATCGGGCGTGAGTGTTCGGCTTGTGACGGCGGCAACGGCCACCGATTCGCCCTTGAGCGCGCGCACGAATTCCAGGCACGAGCCAAAGCGGGCGTCCGGATTCTTCGCCAGCGCTCGCGCAAGGATGGCGCGATCGCCTGTCGGCAACGACTGGAGGTTCGGATTTTCCTGCGTGTGTTGCAGTAGTAGCTGACGTACGTTCTTTCCGTCGAACGGCAACGATCCCGTGAGTAATTCCTGAAACACGATGGCGAGGCTATATTGATCGCAATGCCGGCTGATTTTGCCCAGAAATAGTTCCGGAGCCGCGTATAGCGGCGTCACGGCGCTGAGCGCGGATTGAATCTTGTCGGCATTGGCGCCGGTCATCTGATTGACCAGGCCGAAGTCGGCAACCTTGACATGATTGCTTACCAGAAACAGGTTCGCCGGCTTGATATCGAGGTGCTGCAAATCGAATTTCCGGTTAAGCAGATCCAGTACCTCGGCGGATTCTTGCAAGTACCCAAGCAATTCCTCGCGAGGCATGCCCGGAAGTCGCTGCTGGCGATATTGATCCGCCAGTTCTTCGAGATTCTGGTCGGCAAGCTCGGTGACAATCACAAGCTCGCCGGAAACAACCTCCACGCGATCGATCGAGAGCAAGAAAGGATGGCGAATCGACTTGATCAGCTGGAAGGCACGCAATTCTTCCTCGGCGTGGCCGCTGTTTTCGCCCAGGCCATTGACCGAGCCATAGACGAATTTGATGGCCTTGAAGATGCCACCAGGGGCTTCGCATTTCCAGACTTCGCCGAAGCCGCCGGATCCGAGTGGTTCAATGAGGCGGTAACCGCGGATCGGTTCAGCGTCGGCTCGTTTTTCGATGGCCATGACCGTTGTCCTTTGCACACGATTCACCCGCGCGGATGCGCGCGGCGATAGGGAGGTTCGTCTGCCAAAGGGTAGGTCACAAATGGGTGAAAGTCCAGCAACCGAGGAGTGTTGGGGGAATTCGGCAGTGCGTGAAGGGGGCCTGAATGCTAAAAAGCCATCGGCCATGCAGGTCTTGCACGGCAGATGGTTTCTTTGGACGCACTTGTCAGGATCAGTTGTCGAGGCCCGGCCGTTTCTAGTCGAGCTTGCGCGGCGGCGGGAGTTCGTCGAGTCCGTCAACTCCAGGTTGCATCGGCACGGCGTTGCGCACGGGCGGCAGTGATTGCGGCATGGGCGGCGGCATGGGCGGCGCTGCCTGCGGCATCCGCAACGACGGCACGGTGCCGTAGGCGTTCAAATGTACATAAGCGGCCGGCGGCGGCGCCGGGCAGTGATTCCAGTTCGGCGGGAAGGGCCAAGGGTTCCAGCAGGTTTCGTAGTAGCCCCAGTTCGGCAGATCACACGGGTTGGCCACAGGATGCGGGCAGCCATGCCCAAAGTGAATATGCGGCGGGCCTTCTTGACAATGTTTGAACGCCGGCGGGCAATGTCGATGATTGCACGACGTTCCGCAAGCCGGCCCACACGAGAGTCCACACGACGGCCCGGAGATTCCGATTGCCGTGCCAAACGTCTGAGCCGAGCTCAGGCCAGGCATGGCGAACCAGAGGAACGCTGAGATGCCAAGGCATTTCAGCCAATTATTTGCGACACCCCAAAACATAAAACCCTCCTTGGTTGAGTTGCGGTTCCGTTTGAATTTGTTTCTCGCGAAAAGGACCTTCCCGATTTGCCTCATCCGCTTGCGGCTTAGCGCTCAGCACGGCGCCACGCTGAGCGCTAAGCCGCAAGCGGACGACAGGCGGGAAGGATCAACGCGGACCGATATAAAGATTCGGCCCGTAGAACGTCCGGTTGCCGAGCCCGCCCCCGCCGCCCAGGCCGCCGACGCCGTTGTAACCTGCTCCAACCCCGAACGCGCCGACGTTGCCGGTGGCGCCTGCGGCGCCGATTCCGACGCCCATCTGCGCGGCCGCTCCCGCGCCGCCATAGGGCGTCGTTGGGAAGTAATGCGAGTAATTGAAGAAGCCCGCCGGATGCCCAGTTTGCAGGCCGTTCTTCACGCCCACGGGATCTTGTTGCCCAAGCGGGCCTTTCAGCGTTCCGTCGGCGTTCATCAGTGTCATTTCTTGCTGCAGATCGCCAATATTCTTGGCGGCGTCAAATTGCGGCTTGATGATGCCGTAATAGCTGAACGCGTTGTTTCCCGTGCCCAGGTTGATGAACGGGCTGACCGTCGGTCTCGTCCGCATCGGCGGTCGGCCAAGCTGTCCGCCAAATTGAGCGAGGGCGGCGTTCGGCGATATTGCAATCCACGCTGCCAGAACCGCCATTGTCGTTGCCAGGGTTCGTTTCATGTTCAGACTCCTCACGGCAAGTCGCCGATTTCGGTGGTAGTTTCATCCAAACAAGCGTGTGACGCGCCTCTGATGTTGTCAAGTTAATCCGAGTGAATATTTGACAATCAGGAACATTCCGATCAACCGCCGGGCGTTACCCCAGCGGTTGATCTTGAGTCTACATTATCGCGTCGTGAGGACGCCCGAGTTCAGACCGCGGAGATTGTTGAAGGTGGCCGAGCCGAGCAACGTCACGCCGAGCACACGTTCGACAGGGGCCAGGAACTTGTCGAGATAATTGTAGGCGGTGATGAGCGGATCGGCGGAGATATACAACCGGTCGCCCGGGAGCAACTGGTAGTTCGTCTCGGTGCGTCCGGCTTGCACGATCGCCTTCCAGTCAACCGGCAGAATTTGGCTGTACGGATTTCCCGCCGGCGAGGGGCGCGACACCCAGATTCGCCGCAACGATGCGACCGACGGCAGACCTTGCACCCGGCTGACGACGTCGAGCACCGTCTCGTTGCCCGTGACGGGCAGTGCGATAACCTGTTGGCCATAGCCCGCGCCATCCGCGACGACGTAGATCTTTCGACTGTTGTACGCGAACACATCGACCGAGATCTGCGGATTGACGAGATAGGCGCTAAGGTGATTTTCGATGACTGTCTTGACCTGGCCCAGATCCATGCCGGCCACGTAGACAGCGCCATACATGCCGAGGCTGACCGTGCCATCAGGTCGAACGAGGTGTTCGCCCCGAATGTTTTGCATGCCGCGCATCTGCACGAGGGCGACATTCACGGTTGGACTTTTCAGGATATTGCCAAGGTGCGACTTGATGGCCGCCTGGGCTTGATCGACGGTCAATCCGCCGACGCGAACGGTTCCATAGTTAAAGCCGAGGTTGAGCGTACCTTCCGGCGAGATCATGTACAGTCCCTTGATGTCCTGCCGGGGCAGGGTATCGGAGACTTCGATCTGCAACACTTCCATCGCATCGAGACGGTAGGGGCCTTTTGGAGTCAGTTTTAGGGCTTCAATGAAAAGGATATCCGGCGCCGCCACGCGATGCGGCGCATGCGTGGTCATTTGCTTTTCCGTGGGAATCGGCGGCGCGTATCCAGGCGGCATCATGGGCATGGGCATGCCCTGAATCGGACCCGCCATGCCTCCGGGAACGGGCTCGCCGGCGCCCTTGGGCGTTCCGAAACCAGGCTGGCCGCCCAGGACCTCCTCGGGCTTGCCCTGAACGGGTTGTGCCCCACTGACAAGCCGCGCTTGTTGCGGGTTGTACGAGGTGCGCTGGATCACGTTGCCCGGCGTCCCCGGATTGCCGTAGTACGGCGATTGCTGCCCGTTTGCCGCTCGGGGCAAGTTGGCGTAGCTGCCTGGTCCGCCTAATTGCGCCAACGGCGGCTCGTCGTTGTTAAGACACCCCGTTAGGCCGACGCTCAAGGCGATCAAACCGAACGCCCCAGCCCAAAGTCCCCGGTTCCATAGCGCCATATTCCACTCCTTGGAACGAATCCCCAACCGCGTCGATGCACGACGGGCTTCCCGCGATATGGTCCATTCATTGAACTTCAATGAACCTTATCTTGGACTCAGTATTTGAATCTATTTGGTCCCCGCGAACCATCGAACACGATCCACCGCGCGTTGCGGCTTCCCCAAGCTGCCGCGCAATTGGAATCCGCTGTCGGTGCGGCAAACCGTAAGGATTGCGCACACTCTTCTCCTGCGGACCACCTTTGATCGATTCGAGAGCGGGGGTATAACAGACAATGAATATCGTGCAAGCCGATTTTGGCCTTTTTTTGGGTGAATTTGAAAAGCCCAGGGGTGAACGCAGCGAACCCCTGGGATGCCGAGGCATATCCCAGAGGTTCGCTGCGCTCACCTCTGGGCTTGGTGGAAAATTTGCTCATGCCGGTAACCTTCAATCTTGCCGCTCCGTTTCAGCCTGCCGGCGATCAACCTGCCGCCATTGATCGGCTCACGACCGGCTTCAACGCCGGGCAGAATCGCCAGACGCTTCTGGGCGTGACCGGGTCCGGCAAGACCTTCACTGCGGCGCACGTCATCCAGAAGCTCGGCAAACCCACGCTCGTTCTATCGCACAACAAGACGCTCGCGGCACAGCTTTACAAGGAGTTCAAGTCGTTCTTCCCGCACAATGCCGTGCATTATTTCATCAGCTACTACGACTACTACCAACCCGAAGCGTATATTCCGCAGCGCGATATCTACATTGAAAAAGATTCAGCGATCAACGAGAACATCGACCGCTTGCGACTCGCCGCCACCAGCGCACTGGCGAGCCGGGAGGATTGCATCATCGTCGCCAGTGTGTCATGCATCTACGGCCTTGGCTCGCCCGCGGATTACAAGCGGATGATGATCTACCTGAAGAAAGGCGCCACCGTCGAACGCGACAATCTGCTCTATCGCCTGATCGACATCCAGTACCAGCGAAACGACACCGCCTTCGAGCGCGGCCGATTTCGCGTTCGCGGCGATGTCGTCGAGCTTTGGCCCGCGTATGAAGAGTTCGCGATCCGCATCGAACTGTTCGGCGATGAAGTCGATGCGCTGGCGATTATCGATCCGCTCACCGGCGCTACTCGTAAGGCGCTCGACGAGATGCACATCTTTCCCGCCAAGCATTTCGTCACGCCGGACGAGCGCATCAAGGTTGCTGTCAAGGGAATCGAAGAGGAGTTGAATCAGCGCCTCGCCGTTTTTCGCGAGCAGGGCAAATTGCTCGAAGCGCAGCGGTTGCAAGCCCGCACTCGCTTCGACATGGAGATGCTGCTCGAAGTCGGCCATTGCCCAGGTATCGAAAACTACTCGCGCTGGTTCACGGGCAAGTCGCCGGGCGAACCGCCGTACACGCTGATCGATTTTTTTCCGCAAGAGTTCTTGCTGGTCGTGGATGAATCGCACGTTACTGTGCCGCAGGTTCGCGCGATGTTCGCGGGGGATTTTAGCCGCAAGACCACGCTGGTCGAGCATGGCTTTCGATTGCCGAGCGCGCTCGACAATCGGCCACTGCGTTTCGACGAATGGGAGAAGCGCATCCATCAGGTGCTGTACATGTCCGCCACTCCTGCCGATTATGAACTCGAGCGTTCGGGCGGCGAGTTCGTCGAGCAGGTCATCCGCCCTACGGGTCTCGTCGATCCGGTGCTTCACGTCAAGCCGGCCCGCGGGCAGGTTCCCGATTTGCTTTCGGAGGCCAAGACACGAGCCGACAAGAAGGAACGCACGCTCGTCACGGTGCTGACGAAACGACTTGCCGAGGATCTTACCGGTTACTTGCGTGATTCGGGCCTGCGCGCCAAATGGCTGCACTCCGAGCTCGACGCCATCGAGCGTATTCAAATCCTGCGCGAGCTGCGCGAAGGCGCATTTGACGTGCTCGTAGGCGTTAACCTGCTGCGTGAAGGACTCGACCTTCCCGAGGTGTCGCTGGTCGCCATTCTCGACGCCGACAAGGAGGGCTTCCTGCGCAGCGAACGTTCACTGATCCAGACGATCGGCCGAGCCGCCCGCAACGTGAATGCCGAGGTGATCCTTTACGCCGACAAGATGACCGAATCGATGCAGAAGGCGATCGACGAAACCAACCGTCGGCGTGCTAGACAGCTTGCATACAACGAGGAACATGGCATCACGCCGGAGAGTGTGCGCTCGGCGATCAAGACGGATATTCTCGAGGAGATCGAGGCTCACAAACTGACGATGGAAGTCGCGGGCAAAGCGGGCGACGACTACGTGACCGAGGAGTTCCTGGAAGAATTACAGGCCGAGATGCTCGCCGCCGCGTCGAACCTGGAATTCGAGCGAGCCGCCGAGCTGCGCGACCGCATCGCGCAATTGAAGGGACAACCAACGATGGCGCCGCAAAAGAAGCCCAGGCGACGCAAAAAATCGCAGCGTTAGGCAAACGCCAAGCCGCCCTTCCTCGGCGAAGATTTGGAGATTCTTCACAATGCATGATTGAATAATATCGAATTGGGAGATCCGATTTTCCAGAATGACCCATCCCGAATCTGATAGGATCAAGATAAAAAATCAGGTCGAAGATCCCATGATATCTTTCTTGTTTTGGAACATCATGCGAAAGGACTTTCGCCAAATAGTCACCCGTGCTGTCGTCGAAAATAGCGTCGATGTGCTTTTGCTGGCAGAATCAGGCATTCCCGATCACTTTCTCGTGGAAGTTCTGACCGAGGCTTCGGGCGAGAAGTATATTGCGTTGTCCGACGAGCCTGACAAGGTGAAGATATTCACGCGTCTGACATCCTACGACTGGATCAAACGCTACACAGGGCCGAACGGTAGAGCCTCGATTTGGACCGGTTCCGTTGGTTTGCCGCCAGGAATTCTTTTGGCAACGGCCCATTTGAGCAGCGTTCGCGGTGGATCGATGAGTAATCAAGCGTTGGAAGCCCGACAGCTGGCTACGGAGATACTCCGTGCCGAAGAATACGTCGGCTTCGACCGTACGATTCTCGTCGGCGACTTCAACATGAACCCATTTGATGCGGGTGTTGTTGAGGCTGACGCGCTCCATGCGGTAATGACCAAGGAAATAGCGGAAAAGGGACGCCGGACGGTACAAGGAATTAATCGACCGTTCTTCTATAATCCAATGTGGGGCTACTTTGGAGATCGAACTGTCGGACCACCGGGGACTTTTTACTATTCGACTTCTTCGTCGGACGCTTTGTTTTGGCATATGCTCGATCAGGTCCTATTGCGTCCTTCGTTAATGAATTCACTGAAGAGAATTTCAATTATTGACGCAATCGGGTCAGATTCGCTCGTCAATAGGAACCAAATTCCTGACAAGAACGATTACTCTGATCATCTTCCTCTATTGTTTGATCTAGACATTTAGCGAGGTTCACATGTCCGCAATGCAAAGCCTTTGGCCAGAGGCAATCAAGCAAAAGGTGCTTCAACCATACACGATTCTCCGCAGACAAGCCGACCTGTTGGGGCAGGTTACACACGGCGTATTGAAGGGTGTCGTGGAAACCGAGCGAGACGGCGGGACTGTACAGCACCGACTCGTCGTTGTCGCTCCATCGTGGAATGGATACCGGGAGACTCTGTTAACTTTGATTCACAGTGCCGCTCTCCCTTATCCAACAGAAGTGCAAGCGTCTGCACTGAAGGATTTTCAGGCATACCGCGGGACCAACGGGAATTTCGTTGACTTCCCTATCGCTGCGGGTGAAGAGGAATTGGAGGCAGAGATTGAAAAAGCACTGAAATCCCCCGAAACTCGTTCCCTCTTGGTCTCGCTTATTGCGAATTGTACCGATGCCATCGACGATTCGAACAGGTAACTCACAAGCTGTCGCAAAGGGCTGCAGGTTGCCGTGATGCGGCGTGTCGGTTCATACGAACGATCCACCGAACGGCGTTTGCGCTCGCCGAAGGAGTGGATCGGAATGCGAATTCACCCCTGCGAACGGCTGTATTTCTTGCGGTCATTCTCCTTCAGCATCGTCTTGCGCAGCCGAATCGCGGTCGGCGTGATTTCGACGAACTCGTCCTCTTCGATGTACTCAAGCGCCATCTCCAGCGTCATCTGACGTGGCGGTTTGAGGATGACGCTTTTGTCCGAACCCGATGCTCGCATGTTCGTGAGCTTCTTTTCCTTGCACACGTTTACAAGCAGATCGTTGTCTCGGCAATGTTCGCCGATGACCTGACCTTCGTACACATTTTCACCCGCGCCGACGAAGAACGTGCCGCGATCTTGCAGAGCGTCAAGGGCGTACGCCGTGGTGCGTCCCGTGTCGAGCGAAATGAGCACGCCGTTCAATCGCCCCGCAATGTTTCCTCGCGTCGGCTGGTAGTCGTAGAAGTTGTGATGCATCAGCGCCTGTCCGCTGGTTCCATTGAGCAATCGAGTTCTCAGTCCAATGAGGCCGCGCGCGGGAATCGTGAACTCGACGTGCGAATAGTCGCCGCGAACGTCGAGCTTGAGGCATTCAGCCTTGCGGTTGCCCACGAGTTCCATGACGGAGCCGAGATGCGAGCTGGGCACATCGATGACGAGGTACTCGATTGGTTCCATCGTCTTGCCGTCGATCTGTCGATTGATGACGCGCGGCTTGCCCACGGAAAGCTCGAAGCCTTCGCGGCGCATGTTTTCGATCAGGATCGAAAGATGCAGCAAGCCGCGGCCGGAGACGTAGAATTCGTCGCGTTTGTCTTCGCTGGGCACGACGCGCAGAGCGACGTTGGATTCCAGTTCCTTCATGAGCCGATCGCGCAGCTGACGGCTCGTGACGTAGGTTCCCTCCTGGCCTGCGAACGGAGAATCGTTGATGCGGAAGAGCATGTCGAGCGTCGGCTCATCGACGGTGATGGGCGGCAGGGCGACGGGATTATCGAAATCCGCGATCGTGTCGCCGATGTCGATGCCTTCCAGGCCCACCACGGCACAGACGTCGCCAGCGCTTACCATGTCAGTCTCGACTCGGCCAAGCCGATCGAAGGTGTAGAGTTGCTTCACGGTCGAGTCGATGCGCCTACCGTCGTGTTTCAACAAGGCGATGCGCTGATTCTTGCGAATCTTGCCCGCGTTGACTCGGCCCACGGCGATTCGCCCGACGTAGTCGCTGTGGTCCAGCGAGATGATCAGCATTTGCAGCGGAGCTTCCAACTCGACATCTGCAGGAGGCACATAATTGATGATGGCGTCGAACAACGGCTTGAAATCGACGGCAGGGACTGCCAGGTCGTTCGTGGCGATGCCATGCCGGCCTGCGGCGTAGATCGTCGGGAATTCGAGCGTCTTGTCGTCGGCGTCGAGTTCGACGAACAAATCGAATACGGAGTTCAACACCTCCACGGGCCTGGCGTCCGGACGGTCGATCTTGTTGACGACGACAATCGGCCGCAACCCACACTCGAACGCCTTGCGCAACACGAACCGCGTTTGCGGCAGCGGCCCCTCGGCGGCATCCACGAGCAAGAGGCAACCGTCGGCCATCTTGAGCACGCGCTCCACCTCGCCGCCAAAGTCGGCGTGACCAGGCGTGTCGATGATGTTGATCTTGACTCCCGCGACCACGAGCGCGATGTTCTTCGCGAGGATGGTGATGCCTCGCTCGCGTTCCAGATCGTTCGAGTCAAGGATCAACCCATGTTGCCCGCCTTGCAAGCGGTCGAGCTCCTCGGTCCGGAACAATCCGGACTGGCGCATCATCTGATCGACAAGCGTCGTCTTGCCATGGTCAACGTGTGCGATGATCGCGATATTGCGGAGATCATTCCTTTTCATTCGTTACAGCTTCCGTGAATTATTCTTGAAGTCAAATTAATGATAGTAGTTCATTGGAGAGTAAGTTTTTATTATAATCGAAAACGGTTCGCGAAGCGAATTTTACGTGAAATCTGACTCCGCCTCGAAATCAGACGGCGGAAATTCGGCTTTATTCCTTACAACAATACCACAGCGCGGCTATAGACCTTCTGAGGATTTCTCGATGGACCTTTACTTGGTGCGCCATGCCGAGGCGATCCCACTGGGCGAACAAGGCATCACTTGCGACGATGACAGACCGTTGACCGCGAAAGGAGAACAGCAGGCGCGCGACCTGGCAAAAGCCATGACGCGGACCGGTGTCGCTCTGGAGAAAATCTACACCAGTCCGCTTCTGCGCGCAAAGCAAACCGCCGAGATAATGCTGGCGGCCTGGGCAAACTCGGAGCTAAGCCTCGAAGTCAACGATGAACTTCGCCCGGGCGTCAAACCGCGCCGCCTGAGCAAGACCTTGATGAAGTGCGGCTCCGAAAAAATCGCTGTCGTCGGCCACATGCCCCATCTCGGCGAATTCGCCGGCTGGCTGCTTGGCGACAAGGAGATTCAAATCGATCTCGCCAAGGCAGGATTCGCGTACCTCACCTGCGGCGACCTTCCGGGCAAGAACTTGGGAACCTTGAAATGGCTTGTCACCCCGGAGTGGTATTAAGTTTCCGCTTGCGGCTTAGCGCTCAACAGAGTTCCATGCTGAGCGCCAAGCCGCAGATCTACCCACTTAGTCAAAATACTCATCATCCGGATTCAGCGCCGGGGTGCCGAACACGATCGTGCGAACCCCTTTCTCGCTCCAGAGCCGATGCCTGGTGTACGGCTCTATATATACGATCATGTTCGGTGCGATGTCGATGACGTCGCCATTCAATTCCATCTTGCCCTCGCCGTCCAAAATGTAGTAAACCTCAGTGCAGTCTTTGTGATAGTGCAGCACCGAGTCCTGGATAAAGGTCACGTGCAGGTTGCACGTTGGCGTGTCCGCTCGCGTCAAGGGGCGCGTGCTCTCGCCGCAAGGGCAGGGGACTGTCGGCGCATCGGCGAGACGGCGAACGAGGTAGCCACTGGTGGTGGCGGTGGTCATTTGGCTGATCCTGCAGGAAACGCGAGTTTTTTTGATCAAGGCAACGAAACCGCCGTCATTGTACGGCCGCGATGGGCTGGAAGGAATGGAATCTCGATGTTGACCGGACGCAAATGGATCATGCTCCTGGCTCTTTGGCCAACGATGTTGGGCTGTGGTGTCGAACCGCGTGCCTCCGAAACACCGGATCCCGTACCGGGAGTTTCGCCGATCGGGGCAAGCTTCAATGCGGAATCCGCAGGGACGATCGAAGGAACCGTCGCATGGCGTGGCGATATCCCCAAAGCCCAAGAACACCTCACGCGGCGAATCGCCTACAGCAACCACAATTATCAGATAGCTTGGCAAACTCCTCACATTCCGAAAGTCGATGCCGCGTTGCACGGCATCGAGGATGCCGTGGTATTCCTGCGCGAAGTTGACGCCACGCGATCGAGACCGTGGGATCTGGAACCTGTCCGAATCGAGATCGACGATCAACGCCTCCGGATTCGGCAGGGAAAAAATATTTCGAGTGTCGGATTCGTACCTCGCGGCGATTCGGTGGACGTTGTCAATATCGACACAAAGTATCACAACCTGCACGGCGGCGGGGCCGCCTTCTTTGGCTTGCCGTTGTTCAAGCAGAATGCCGTCCACCGTCTGACGATGCGGAACGCTGGCGTGGTCGATCTTCGCTGTGCCGCCGGTTATTACTGGCTTCACGCACATCTGTTCGTCGTCAGCCATCCGTACTACGTTCGCACGGATCGCGCGGGACGATTCAAGCTCGCCGATGTTCCGCCGGGCGACTATGAGGTGGTTTCATGGCTGCCTAGCTGGCACATCGAACGCGAGGAGCGTGATCCCGAGACAGGCATTATCGCGAGGTTCGTGTGGAAGGCGCCCGTCGAGCAAACGCAAAAAATAAGCGTGTCCGCGCGAGCAGCGGCGACGGTGCATTTTCAATGGGATGCCGGGCAGTTTGATAAGTAAGGTTTGTCCGAGCCTCATTGGCTTAACGCCCCGCACGTAACGCTGTTGAGCGCCAAGCCGCAAGCGGCAGAACACGTCACATTCCTCACTTCCGCGCCCGCGCCAGTTCCAGCATGGATCCCAGGTGTTGCCGGCTGCCGATGGCAACCAGCGTGTCGCCTGCGGCGAGCACGGTTTCCGGCGGCGGGTTGAACAGCATGTGGCCGCCTTTCTGCTTGATGGCGACGATGATGATCGAATGATCCGCGCGCAATCGGCTATCCTTCAGCGTGAATCCCGCGAGAACGCTCTCTGGCTCGATGCGTGCTTCCTCGAGTTGAAGTTCGATATGCTCGGTTCGCGTCGTCAGTTCGATGAAATCCACAACAGTCGGCCGAAGCACGGCATGAGCGACGCGAGTCCCGCCGATCTGGTAGGGAGAGACGACGCGGGTGGCGCCAGCGCGGAGCAGCTTTTGCTCGGAATGCTCGTCCTCAACTTTTGCAACGATGAGCAAATTGGCGTTCAACAAGCGGGCGCTCATCGTCGTGAACAGGTTCTCCGCGTCGGACGCCATGACGGACACCAAATTCCGTGCCCGCTCGACACCGGCACGCCTTAACATTTCATCCGAGGTGGCGTCGCCCGTTAGCGCGATTCCGTGCGGCAGGTCGAAGCCCTTCAGCGTATCGGCATTTTCGTCGATGACGACGAAGCTCCTGCCGGTTCGCGAAAACTCTTTGCAGACCATGCGGCCCATGCGGCCATATCCGCAGATGATGATGTGGTCCTTGAGTCTGGCGAGTTCCTGTTCCATGTGCTGTTTTCCAAGAATATCTGCAATTTCGCCGCTGACAACGGTGCGGATTACTTCGGTGATCGAATAAAAGAAAGTGAAGACGCCGCCGAGGATGAGGCAAATCGTGAACACCTTTCCGGAGGGGCTGAGCGGATGCGTTTCGCCGTACCCGATCGTGGAAAGCGTGATGATCGTCATGTACAGCGCGTCGAACGTGGAATAGGTGTCGGATTCGATGACACGGTACCCGATCGTGCCCGTAAATACCAATCCGAACGGCACGCCGATGAGCATCCAGATGCGGCGGGGCAGGCGCGTCATCGCTTCGCCTCGAAGACAAATGGGAACAATCGCCTCGCAGCGTGTTCGTCAAGCGGTGCGCCATATTCGCACGGTTCGAACGCCTCGGCAAATTCGACGAGCTTTCCGTGGGATTCGCCATAGCATTGCACGAGCTGCGGGCGAAAACGCTCCGCCTGTTTGCGCAGCCGGGCCTTTACTTGCTCGCCGAGCCATTGCTTTCGAGCGTCTGGCGTCGTCGGAACCTCGTGAAGCGTCAGCGTGTTTGCTGGTAGCCATTCGTAAAATTGCGAGACGTGGCAGTCAAGCATTGCGACGATCTTGTCGATCACCGGTCCTACATCCACGGCGACGGTTGGCGTAAACGGGTAGGGCTTCTGGAATTCGTCCGGAAGATACGCGATCACCGGGTTCCTCGCCAGGTGCGGCGTGCCTGGAACGACGGCGGGTACGGTAATCATGTAGGCAGCGTCTTGCACGAGTTGGCTTGTGTAGCGATGATCGGGATGATAGTCGTTCGGCCGATGGGTGAGAATGAGATCCGGCTTGTAGGAGCGAATGAGGTGGATAACTTTCCAGCGGTTTTCCAGGGTCGGTTCCAGCTGGCCGTCATGAATGTCGAAGACCAGATACTCGCCGCCGATGACGGCGCCAGCGGCCGCGGCCTCGATCATCCGTCGGCGTGCAAGGGCCGGTCCAGGCGAGGCGTGATGGCCGGCATCGCCGTTGGTCAGGCTGACCATGCGCACGTCGTGCCCCGCGGCGCGATAAAGGGCAGCAGTCCCGCCGGCGGCGTAGTCGGCATCGTCAGGGTGAGCGCCGATAATGAGCAAGCGTAACGATGGATTTTCCATGGGGCTTTTTTATGGATGGGCGAGCCGTTTGCGTGCAAAGATCGTTGCCCTGGCTATCGACTCATGATGCATTCGGGCAGCTTCGCTTTTAGTGAAGCCACGCCTGCATCGGTAACCTTGGTGCGCGTGAGATAGAGGATTTGCAAATTCTTCAGCTCCGCCAGGTCCTTTATTCCGGCGTCGGTCACCTGGGTTTCGCTCAGGATCAGGGTTTGTAGGCTCTTGAGTCCGATTAGCTCCTCCAACCCGGCATCGCTCACCTGGGTTTTGCCAAGGTCCAATCGACGCAATTCCGAGAACACGGCAATTTCCTTGAGGGCGGCGCTCGTTATTTCGGACCCTCGGAGTTCCAACCGTTGAAGATTTTTGAGTCCCGCCAATTCCCTTAGCCCGGCAGCTGTCGTTTTGGTGCCGTTCAGTTCGAGCGCTTGCAAGCCCGTGAGAGTCGCCAATTCCTTGAGGCCCTTATCGGTAACCTGAGTGTGGCTAAGTTCCAGGGTATGCAGGTGTTTCAGTCCCGCCAAATCCTTCATTCCCGCATCCGTCACCTGGGTGTACTGGAGGTGCAATCGTTGCAGGTTCTTGAATCCAGGCAGTTCCTTGAGACCGGCGTCTGTCACCTTGGTGAAGGCAAGCGACAGGACTTCAAGGTTCTGCAACCGTGCCAGCTTCTTCAGCCCTGCGTCAGTGAACTCGGTCTTGGTCAGGCTGACACCAACGATCGGTTTTCCATCAACCTTGTCGTCGCGATCGATGCCGCCGCCAAACGACTTGATCGCATCCTCGGCCGATGCTTCGTCGTTCTTCGTCAGCTTGCGCCCGACGAAATAAAGAACCATCACAATGCTCAGAAATGCAATAGCGGCAGAAATGATGCGGATCTTCTGGCTCATGGAATAAACTCCCGATCTGCATTTGCCGCTCGCGGCTTAGCGCTCAACATGGCGCATTGCTGAAGGCTAAGCCGTGATCGGCAGAACCAGGAAGTTATTTTTTTGCGGGATACTTGAAGCAGCTTAGCTCGCCACGTTCGAATTCACGCCCTACAAATATTCCGGCACTTGAGATATTCCTAAAGGTATGTCGCCGAACAAAATTTACTATCTTTTCTTTAATTTTTCTTTAATTGATGATAACATCAGTGTTCGGCTGCGGAATACTTCGTAGGTTCTTTCCCAATGGGGTTGCAATGCTGCATCGACCATTCGTTCTTGCCATTCTTTTCCTGCTCGCAAATTACGCTGTTGCGTACGCTGCCGATTGGCCCACCTACCGCAAGGACATCGCGCGTGGCGGCGTCACGGCGGAAGCGCTGAACCCAGAAAATCTCCGCGAAGCCTGGGTGTGGCGCTCGGCTCTTGCGCCGTCGCAGGCCTGGCCGGGACCTGCTCGCTGGGACGCCTTCGGCAAAATACCCGAACTGCGCTCTATGCGCAACTTCGATCCGGTCTTTCACGTGACAGCAGTCGGCACGTCGGTGTTTTTTGGCTCCTCTTCCGATGACACCGTGTACTGCCTCGATGCCGAGACCGGAAAGCCTCGCTGGACCTTTACAACGCAAGGCCCCATCCGCGTCGCGCCGACGTTTTACGATGGCAACGTCTATCTCGGCAGCGATGACGGGTTCGCTTACTGCCTGGATGCGGCAACCGGAAAGTTGCATTGGAAGTTTACACCGAGCGACGATCGCTCTCTCGTATTGCATCACGGCCGACTGATCTCCTTTTGGCCGATCCGCACGGGCATCGTCGTCGCCGACGGCACGGCCTACTTCGCCGCGTCGATGTTTCCGTGGAAAAAGTCATTTCTATGCGCGCTGGATGCGAAAACCGGAAAGGCCGAAGGCGACGGACGATTCGTTCGCGAGTTTTCCAAACACACGCTGGAAGCGCCGATGGTCGCCTCGGCGAAGCATCTAATCGTTCCGCAAGGCCGCATTTCGCCGTTAATGTTCGAGCGAAGCAACGGCAAACAACTCGGCGTTTTGCAGAGCCCAGGCGGCAGCTTTCTGCTCCTGTCCGATGACGGCCAATTATTTCAGGGGCCAGGAAACCGCAAGGGCGATCTGATCGCGAATGCGCCGGAATCGAAGGGGCGACCCGTGTCTTTCCGCCGCGCCAACTCCGCCGTGGTCAAAGACAAGACCGCGTATCTGCTCGACGATCACACCGTCAGCGCGGTGGATCGCGCCAGCCGCAAGGAGCATTGGCGGACAGTCGTCCCTCATGCGGCCGAGTTGATCCTGGCGGGCGAAATGCTCTATGTCGGCGGCAGGGACGAGGTGTGCGCGATGGAAACGAAAACGGGGAAAAAGATCTGGCGCCGCGATGTGCATGGGCGAGCGTTCGGATTGGCCGTCGCGAATAGACGCCTCTTGGTCAGCACGGATGAGGGATGCATCTACTGCTTCGAAGCCGACCCGAAACATCGCAATCCGCAGCGATCTTTAGCCATCGCCAAGGAGCCTCGCCCCGTGGTGTTCGACAAGGAGCAACCACTCATTCTCAAGGACGGACCGACGATCCGCTATCTCGATTCCAGCCGAGCCGAGCTGCGCTGGACCACGCACGAGCCTGCACAAAGCGTGATTCAATTCGGCGAGAACGAATTGGCGGCGATTCGCGATGACCAACGCACGACGGATCATCGCATCGTCCTGACGAACCTGCGCCGCGATCGCATCTATCACTATCGAATCGTGGAGACAGACGGCAAAACCGAGCGTGCCACTCAGGCGTTCGAACTTGATACCGCGGGCAACTTCGTGCTGCCCGCGGTTACCGGTGATTGGCCGTCAGGCTCGCCGAAAGTCGCCGACACCGCGAGAGCAGTGCTTGCGGATACGCCCGACAAAGCCGGAATCGCCGTGGTAGCTGGCGCCGACGTGGAATTCGCCTGGCAGCTGGCGAAACAGAGCAGCCTCAAGGTCATCATGCTCACTGCCGATGAATCGGCTGCACAAAAGTGGCGGGGCCAACTGAGGCTCGCTAATGTCTACGGCGTGCGCGTCAGTGTGCTGCGCGTCGAAGACGGCGAAAAGTTTCCCCAGTGTTTCGCAAATCTGGTTCTGCTCAATGGTGTCAATCCAGGCGTCTCCAATGCTGCCGCACAGCGCTGGGTGAAACCCGGTTCCGGCGTGTTAATCACCACAGGCAAAGCCGCGGCACACGTAGTAACGCGGCGGGCCCCGCTGAAGAACATCGGCGAATGGACCCACATGTTCGGGCGGGCCGACAACTCGGCCTACGCCGGCGAGACGCTGCAAGGACACGCCGACACCGCCGATTTGGAGGTGCAGTGGTTCGGCTTGCCCGGGCCACGTTTCAACGTCGATCGCAATCCGCGCAAGCCCGGGCCGCTCGCGATCAACGGTCGCCTGTTCATCCAGGGGTTCGGCCGCATCGCCGCCATGGACGCCTACAACGGCACAATCCTGTGGACCGCTGAAGTGCCGCGGCTGCAACGCTACAACATCTTGCACGATGGCTCCAACTGGTGCGCGGATGGCGAATCGATCTATGCCGCATACGACGATCGCGTACTGATTCTCAATGCCCAATCCGGTCTCGCCAAGAGCAAGACCATGGCGCTTCGCGATCTCCTGCCAAAGGAACACCACGGCAATCACGAATGGGGCTACCTCGCCAAGGTCGGCGGCCAGTTGCTTGGCAGCACGGTCGCCAAGGAGAGCGCATACAAGCAATTTTGGGGCAGTGTTCACTGGTACGATGCCAAGGCCGGGCCCAACAATCAAATCATTTGTGCCGATCGGTTCTTCGCCGTCGATCCGAAAACCGGCAAGACCGACTGGATCTACACCGGCGGCGCGATCCTGCATCCGTCGATCAGCATCGCCGACGGCAAGGCCTACTTCGTCGAAAGCCGCAACCCGGATTTGAAGAAAAAGTCAGGCCGCCTCGGCGACGAGCTTTTCAAGGACATGCGCCTCGTCGCGCTGGATCTCAAGACAGGCAAGGAAGAATGGTCGCAAGCGATTCATCCGCTCGTCGGCAAGGCGTCGTTCAGCATGGCCACCAGCGGCGGGAAGATCGTCATCGTTTCGAGCGAGTCGGGCCGATTCGGCGTCTATGCCTATGACGCGAAGAACGGCGCGGCACTTTGGGACAAGACGCTGAAATGGGAAGCCAATCACCACGGCCGACACCTTTCTCGACCTGCGATCGTTGGCGAAAAGCTCATCGTTCGCCCCTACGTCATGAACCTGAACAGCGGGAACATTCAGTCGCAGGCGTTCCCGAAAGGGCATACCTGCGCATCCTATTGCGCGACGGACAAAACCCTGATCTTCCGCGCCGGCGAACTTACGATGTGGAAATTCGACGGCAAAGAAGAAAGCCGCTGGCCACGCCTGCGCTCCGATTGCCTCCTGAGCACGATCGCCGCCCAGGGCATGGTGCTCTCCCCCGAAGGCGGCGGCGGCTGCAGCTGCGGCATCTGGCTGGAAATCTCCGTTGGTTTTCTGCCGAAGACGATTAAGTAGCCCGGCGGCGCGCCCTCACCGCTTCTCGCCGGGTTTCACCTTCGGCGAGTCCGACCAGCGGATATAGCCGAGCGGGTTTGGTTCGTTTTCGACGATGAGGTTATCCTCATTTGGTCCGGGAATGATAACTTTCTTGCCAGCGATGACGTGATTATTGAAAAAGTCGAACGCGGGGCCCTGGTAAACTATGTTTCCGCGTGCAATTATTAAAGAATTACCAATGCTACCGGACATAATCACATCGCCGCCGCTAACCACGATTCTGTTAGAAGTCCGGCGCCCTCCCGAAATGCGAATGTCTTTTCCGGATAGAATAATTCCTGGCAATTCAGATTCAGTCTTTACATGGCCCGAGACAAAAAAAACGGAAAAAAGGTGCTGGTCGCTGTAAAATGGGCCTTTCATTCCCAATGAGAAGTCGTGCGTACGAACGAAGTACATCTGTTCCCTTTTTGTTTTCGTCGATTCCGTGACGCGAGCGGTTTTCAAGACCGGAGGTGGTTTTAGCCATTCCTTTGTCTCACCAAAATTCGTACTCTCTGGATCTCCTTTCTTTTTTCGGTGCAACATGTTTAGTTTACCGATCAGACCGATCGTCATCGGCCAAAGTTCGTCTTCATATTTTCCTTCCGGCCAATCGGCCACGCGCTGGATGACCTCGTCCATCCGGCCTGATTTGATGAAGCACGCCAATTCGCGGAGTGGTCGGCGCTCATAATGCTCAAGGATCAATGCGATCCGCCGCTGAGTCTCCGTATCGGAAAACCGCGCTGCCTGACGCAGCGCCGCCTCCGCCTCCTGGCGATTTATCAGTGTCTTGAAAGCATGTTCGCGTACAGTAAATTTCTGGCTTCCAAGTTTCTTGATTAGCGCGTCTATTGATTCAAGTTTTTCTTCTTGCGCAGATACAAGGAATCCGGCAGCAAGAAAAACAACTGTAGAAATCGCTGTTTTCATTGGACTGGCCCCGGATTGAAATCGTCGACAGGAAAATGATCCAAGGCAACACTGTTGCCGGCGGGCGTCCAATCAAAAGTGGCAGTTGTGCCTGCGCCGGCTGCTTGGGCAATGCCACGTCCAAGTAGGCCGGCCACGTTCCCGCGAATGGTGTTGTTGCTGTTGGCGACAAGCCGAACGATTCCTGCACGAACATAGATCGCGCCGCCTTTGCCGCGGTTGACCGACTTCGCTTCATTATTTTCCAAGGTGCAGTTATCAAACAAGGTTCGACCGTCAAACTGACTGGCCAAGGACGAATTGAAGAGCACGCCGCCTTCATTTACTGAGGTATTATACGCGAAGTAGGCATTTGTCGCGGACACAAACCCAAGATTGAAAATTGCCCCACCGCGCCCACTTCCGCTGGGTATCCCGATTGCATGGTTGAATTGAAACACTACACCGCTGCCAATGCTCACATCCGCCCGTCCGTCGACTCCCGGGTCGGCCGGGGCTGCGTGATTATAGATTGCCCCGCCGCGATTGGCCCAATTGTGCTCGAAATAGGTGCCATTTTCGATAATTAGCTGGGCGGTATGCGCAATCGTACCGTTATCCGTGGAGGCATCGTTGTAGATCGCACCACCGTCGCCCCCAACCGCTCGATTCCCGTAAAACGCTCCGCCGCTTACATTCAGGATAGCCGATGGCCTATTATAAATTGCACCGCCCCTTGCTGGCTGAACCCCTGTCGTGGCCGCGCGATTTGATGAGACGGTCACGTTATTGAGTGTGAGGGTGCCGAGGTTATCAATGGCACCACCAAATCCGTTTGTGGCAATACCCAATGCAAACCCATTTCGCAGCGTCAAATTGCTCATCGCGGCGGTGGCGCCCTGGTTGTTTTGGAGAATGCGAAACGCCGTTGTCGATGCACGAATCAGGGTCACTCCACCTCCCGGCCCGGTGATGGTGATGTGGCGATCCGCCGCCACTGTCAATTCCGACCGCAAGCGGATGCGCGTCGCTCCGGCGGGCAGTTCGAAGTTTATTTGAAGAGGTCGCGTCGCGCCTGCTCCCGCAATCCCCGCACGCAAGGTTCTCTGGCCTGCATCGAATTCGCTAGCTACGGTATACTGCATCGCTTGCAGCAGCACCGGTTCTTGCGTCTCCAGCAACACCGGCGTTTCGCCCGGTCCGGCGTCTTCCACCGGTGCGGGCGACTCGATGCGGTCTTCCAACTCTGGCGAACCGGGTAGGGCAGCCATCGCTGTCGTGTACGTGCTCCACGCAGCTGCCTCGGCGGTTTCCCAATCGTCCAGGGCGGTGGCCTTGGCATCGTCGAACGTGCTCACGATATCCGCCTCGGTGGCCGCCAGGTCGGTTGCAATGTCATCGATTGCCGCCGCGTAGGTCGCCCACGCGGCGGCCTCGGCGGCGATGTAGGCGTCGTCGGCGTCAGTTACGGCGTCGAGATAGTCCGCCCAGGCCGGGTCGTTCACGGCCGCGTAGTCGGCGTCAGGGTCCGCCAATGCCGCCTCCAGGTCCGCCGCCGCTGGTTCGTAAACCGCCTCGTAGTCGGCGTCGGCGTCCGCGCGGCCATCGTCGTAGGCGGTCTGGGCGGCGTCGTAATCTTCCGCGCGCTGCTCCTCGGCGGTCTCAATCGCCGCGTCCAGCGCCGCTTGCGCGTCGTTGTAGGCGTCTTCCAGTTCGGTGTTCTCTGGGTCCATCTGCCAGGCGTCGTAGGCGTCGTCGCGTGCTTCCTGATATGATGCTATCGCAGTGGAGTAGGCGGCGTCGGCTGCGTCGATGGCATCCTCGAAGTCGGCGTCAAGCGCGCCGACAGCGGCATCGGCCGTGGCCAAAAGAAATGGGATGGCGAATTCGGATCCTATTCCGATGCCCTTACCGCTCTTTCCCAGCTCACTGTTTTTTGTTGCCCTGTTTTGCCTTGGTAGAGTTGTCCCAATGAATAATACCTAGCGGGTTGCGTTCGTTTTCGATGATGTCTACATTCTCCGTGACCTTTCTACGTTCAAAGATTACCGATTTGCCGCTGATGATGCGCGTGTCGCTGATAGCGCCGCTTTTTACGCGCACACTTCCGCGAGCAATGATAAGACACTTTCTCGCACCGCGCATTTCGATGTCTCCGCACGACACGACAATGGTGTTTAGTAAATAATCCGATGCAACAAATTTGCCGCCTGCCATGATCACTCCACTGCTAAAATCCCAGCAAATATTAACATTGCCTCCAACGAACGCGAAAGGATAACAATAAGTGTAATCTGCAGGATACTGCGGCGGTATTTTCGGTCGCGATAGGTCAAGATCAATTTCAGCAGTGCGAATAAAATAGGAGAACGCTTTCCTATCTTCCCGAGTCGTCTCTGTCAATTTTGGAATGACAAGCGTTGCCGGTTGCTGTTTGAATCGAAGAAAGCGTAGAAATGAAGGCATTCCGTTTATGGCATTTGCTTTCTCAAGCTTTTCGGCGAAACTTCGAGAGCGAGCCCAGAGCTCTTTCTCGCAATTCCCTTCCGGCCATCCAGAGAGCAATTGAATTGCCTGCGAAATGTCGCCGTTGTTGAAGTGATCCTCTAGTTTTGATAATGATTGAGCTTCAAAAGTTTTGGCATTCGTGCCACCGAAACCCACTGGAATAATTTCTTCGGGACAAATCGCCTCGGCGACACTTGAAAACTCGGGTATTCTTTTTTCCAAATTGAATGTGCTTCGGCGGTCCGCACCGTCTGAGATCGGAGCCGAAATTGAATTGCATTCAATGCCCACGCAAACGCATTGCGGAACGCAAAGTACTACCGTCGTTCCAATCATCAGGCCAGAGAATAGTGTCATGGAGTCACCTAGATGTGATATTTGACTGACGATAATGCAAACTCGGTATCCATTTGGCGGAATCGTTTCAATTCTCCTAAATTGGGTCGTCTACAATACTATCAGTCAACGTGTTTGACCCAGCAATATCAACGACACCGGTCTCCCAAAAGGTGTATTTGCAGATGCCGTTTCCGCCATCTGTTAGACCGGCTGAGTTGTCGACGATGGAACATCCGAACAAAAGAAGCGTTCCGCGATGAAGATAGATGGCGCCCCCGCGGCCGAAAGTAGAGCTTTCCGCAATATTTGTGTCAAACGTCACGTAGTTAAAGGTTCCACCATTGCCCGCGAATAAAGCTCCGCCCCGTTCAACGGAGAAGTTATCGGAAAAAATCGTATTGGAAATGCTAAGCGTACAATAATAGGTAGCGTAGATTGCACCACCATCAAAGGCCGAATTAAGCGTGAATGTGGTGCCGTCGATAGTAAGATTACTTGACGCTGCGAAAATTGCGCCCCCGCGATTTATTGCGGAGTTCTGGTTGAATCTTGAATTCTGGATGGTGACGTCGCCGTTATTTACTGACGCCGAGTAGATTGCTCCGCCATCGTCTAATGCGTTGTTCGAAACGAAGTCGCAATTGAAAATTCTCAATTCGGCAACCGATGATTGAAAAATTGCTCCTCCGAGATTTGCTGAATTGTCCCGCAGGATTACATTCTGCAAACTGAGAAATCCGCCATTATAGATCGCGCCGCCGGTGCCCGTCCCGGCGTTTCCGCCAGCGAGAGTAAGGTTGCTAAAGCTGACGATGGCCTGCGTCAAAACCCTAAAAAGCCGGAAATTTTCGCTTTGGGAAGGGCGTTCGATCTTTAGGTTAGTATTTCCGAGCCCATTAAAACTAATCCGGCAATCGCCTGGAATTTCGAGCGTGCTTGTCAATTCAATGACACTATCAGCTGGTAAATTGAACCAAACATATATTGCGGGCGACTGCAAGAGACTCTGTTGCTCAAAAACGGACCGCAATGATGTTTGTCCATTGCAGTCTAAAGCTAAACCATCGGCCGGGTCAGCGTCGGGGGTGTCATTGGTTGTATCTACCACGTAAAGAGAGTATCCGACTCTTGCAACGTTCAGTTGGAATGCCTGGACGAAACTAAGATTATTTTCACTCTCGCCGTCGTCGACTCGTACATCAAATGTCGCTGATCCATTGATGACAAATGGATCCAATGCGTAGGTTAATTTGCCCGTCGAATCGATCTTTGGAAGCGACAGGAACAAAGACGGATCGCTCACGTTCGTAACCGTGTAGGTCGGCGTTTGGCTGGCTTCATCGATGCCGCCTCCAGGAATGAATGTTGCCCAGTTCGATATCTCCTCGGCGAGGTGGTATTCCGTAATCGTTGGCGGATCGCTCGCCTCGAAATCTGGCGCGTCGTTGACCGGCGTTACCGTGATCGTAATCGTCGCCACGTTGCTGTATTCGGCTCCGTCGTGGATTTTGTAGGTCACGGTGTCGGTGCCTGCGAAGTTGGCGCTCGGAGTGTAGTGCAGGTAGCCGTAGCCATCGAAATACGCGGTGCCGTTGGTCGGGTCGGCGACGATCACGGGCGTGAACGGGTCGTCGTCGGTGTCGCTGTCGTTGGTCAATGGCTCGACCGACAGCGTTTCATCCTCGAAGAGCGAATAGGCGTCATTCACCGCGACCGGAGCCGTGTTGGTGACGCTGATGTTGATCGTGACGGGGTCGCTGTACTCGGCGCCGTCGAACACGCGGTAGGTCAGCGAATCGCTGCCGACGTAGCCTGCTGTTGGCACATAGAGAAGAT
>CAZAFH010000099.1:0-30506 GCA_964484265.1 uncultured Singulisphaera sp. | reverse complement strand
CGCCGGCCGCGACTTCCGCCTGACGGATGTGCATGGCGAGGTGGTGCGGGAGGTGGTGGGGTGAGTTGGCAGTTCATAGCTGTCAGCTTTCAGCTATAGGCCAATAAAGATGAAATAGACTTTGGCGAGTTTTGCCGCGTAAGCGGCACGTTGACGTTTGCGATTGCGTATTCAACCTGCCGATTACGTGGCCAGGCTCGCCGATGCGTCTTTTGCCAAGGACTAAGGACCAAGGACTAACTCAGCATCCCCACCTCGCGGCGTTCCGGCTGATTTCCTAGCGTACGCCATGATTCACCTGTCTCGCGCATCGCGCGAAAATCGCGAGCGCGGTACGCAATATCCAAGTGCGGCGTTTCGATGCGTTGACCTGCCGCTCGGCTGCGCATCACGGCGTCGGTCAGGCCCGTCGTCAGCAGCGTGCGCTCGATCGGGTACGGCGATCGGCAGTTCGTGAAATGATCCTGAATCGCATGCGAGAGCGCCATGAACAGACAGCGATTGCCATACGGCCCCGTGTAAAATCGCGTCGCCCTTGGACGTTGCTCACCAGAGAGCCGGCAGGCGACGCTCCAGCGCGTGGAACTCGCCCCGACTTTCAACATTGTCGCCCGGAAACCGTCGCGGTACTCGATCAATAGTCCGTGCGGCTCCGCAGCACGCTCACGCGGGATCGGCTGGCGTATGTCCGGCGTGTTCTTGCCGAATTCTGCTTCGAGCGCCGACTGAGCAAGCGATAGCGACCATCGGCCTTGCCGAGCGGCGGTGAACAGCGCGTCGCCGCGCAGGAACTCGACGGCTCGCACGCCCGATTCGCCGCCGCGCCGAGCTTCGACGATCGATTGCAAGATTTCGAGAGCGTGGAAGTCATACGACTCGACCCCGCCGGCGTGGATCGACACCGCTTCTTCGATGCGCGAATCCGCGGGTAGTTCCAAGGCTGGCTGACGCTGCGCGAGCGGCACGGAACTGCCGGCCATCAGCGGAATGCCAAGTTGCTGGCAGGTATCGTACATCGCGCGTGCCCAGGGCCACTCGTACGAGAGGTGCTTGTCGTTAAAGATCGGCACGAAACGCCGCGTGCGCCGCATGACGGCGACAATCTCATCGAAGAATTGCTTCCGCGGATACATGTGCTGGCCAAGGCGGTTGTACGGATACTCGCCATGCTCGCCGATGAGCAGCACTGCATCGACTGCGAGCGCGTTGTCGCCCAGCGTCAGTGCGTCCGCGATGGTCCTGTGCACGGGGATGTTGAATCGGCGCGCGATGGCGTCGGTCGTGTCGCCTTCCGGTGCACGCTGGTCGGCGTAGAACGACACAACTTCGCAGGGCGATACCGTGCGATTGCCATTGAAGAGGTACGGCGTCAGAAAGTTCTCGAGGATGTTGTGCGCATGCGAGCGAAAGCGAAACACCGTATAAATCGCGGCGACGCGCGGCCGCTTCGGCGGTAGGGCCAGCAGTGAAGCCGTCGGAACGGCGGCGAGACCGGATAACATCTGTCGGCGGGTGAAGGTTTGCATGATTGTCGATCCTCTTGAACGTCAGTGGAAGACATTGAAACATCAATCCGATCGCCCCGAACCGATCGTTTCCCGCCAATTTTCGGGAAGGTACGGCGTGAGTTCCGAAAGCAGGCCGACCTCGACCAGTTCCTCTTCAATGCGCTCCGGTGTTGGCTGCTCGATCGTTTGCACGACTTCCTGGATCAACAGCTTGGCAAACAGCCTTCGTGCTCGACTGAGCTGTTTGCGAAACGCGTCGGCACGCATCGGCTTCTTCAGTTGATCGCTCGCGCGAGCCGCCATTTGATCGGAATCCTCCGTCGCCTGGTTGTGGATATAGATCCTCATGACGGTGTAAGCGTGATTGTCCGGCGCTTGCCGTTCGTGCAACTCGAGCGCTTCCCACACGCGTTCGAGCATGCATTTCCGCCAATGATCGACCCATTCCCTGTCCGTCGGGTGTGAATCATCTTCGTCAGGCAGTTGGTGAAGGACGGCGGAATCGGCTTGCAGATGCGATTTCTTGCGGAGGCTGGTGAAGGCGGCATTACGCACCGCGGCCTTGAGGTAATTGCGAAATCGACCTTTGAGATTGTCGGCCGGCACGATGCCTTTCTGCACGACGCGCAGCAAGAAATCCTGGCGAATATCCTCGACGCGATCCGGATCGCGAACCAGGGCATGAAGATAGCCCTCGATGGCCGGCGCGTAGCGCAGCGCGAACTGCGCGGGATCATGGATCAACGGCCAACGCGTCGAGATTTCGTCGATCATACTCCGAGGCGTGTCGGCGTTCATGGTATTTTCCGCTTCATTTCACTCTTGATCTCGATAGCCTGATTTCGGGCGCGAAAATGCTCGCGGAGCATCGCCGTTTCGCTCGGCGTGAATTCGCCGAACAGGTGCTGTAATTGGGGCCGATCCATGATGACGCGCATATCCTCAGGACGCAAGGAGCGAGGCGGTTCCACTTTGCGCTGCTCCAACGTTACGTTTGCCGAGCGTATATCAAGATATTCGAGTTGATCCGCGTTCTTAAGCGCGTCGAGCGATGGCACGAGCGTCGAGTTAATCCCGACGTGTTTGATCCGCTTCGTGGGCATGCCTTCGAGGCTGACGAGATTGTACGAATAATCGGCCTGGAGTATTTCAAGCTTCGATTTCTCGAGTCCGCGCAGGTTCTCGACAGGTGTGCCGCTAATCCGCAGCGAGACGATGGGATGTCCTTCCAGCGGCGTGAGGTCCTTGACCTGCGTGTCAGACATGTGGAATGAGCGCAACTCCTTGATCGCTCGCAAGGCGTCGATATTTTTCACAGGGAAGCCTGCGAGCTTGAGGTAATTGAGCTTCGTGAGCTTTCGCAGCGGCTCGATGTCTTTAAGCGTTGTCTTGGTTTCCATGCCCTGATTGACATTCAGCGTGAGTTCTTCGAGATCCAACAGGTCGGCAAGCGGCGTGATGTCGGTGATGTGATCCACGCGCAACGTGAGCTTGACGATGCGCTTGTCTCTCATCTGGGACTCGGCAAATTTGCCATCCCAGCGTGGATTGCGTTTTGCCAAATCGTTGCGGACCTGTTCGATGTCGTCCACGGCGGGGCGAACGATGCCCGGGAAGAACCAGCGGTACGCGATCACGCCGCTGCACACGAGCGAAAGGCCACCGAGGAACAGGAAAGCGCCAGCGAGGGCCGACAACCAGATCCAGCTTTTGGGAAGGCGCCAGGTCTTCGGCTTGAGTGCGATTCCTTTCAATGTCGTCGCGAGGTCGGGCACATCGAAGGTTTCCGCGATCGGCGCGAGATCCACATTTGCCGTGCCGAGCGCCGCCTCGAGAGCCGCCAGCATGGCCTGGGCGTCCGGGAATCGATCGGCCCGGCGTTTCGCCATCGCCCGGGCGACGATCTTCGCACACGCTTCGGGCACTGCCGGCTTCCTGCCTCGCGGATCGGGCACAGGCAGGGAGGTGTGGGCGTACATCGTGGCGTACCAGCCGTCGGCCTTGAACGGCGGCTCACCCGTGAGGAGGGTGTAGTACGCGGCGCCGAGCGAATAAATGTCGGTGCGTTCGTCCACGTCCTCGTTCTTCACCTGCTCGGGGCTCATGAATTGCGGCGTGCCCACGGTCTGGTTGCTGTGCGTGATCGCGCTTTGCTCCTCGGAGACGGTCTTTGCGAGGCCGAAATCGCCGAGCTTTACGTCACCGGTGCGCGAAACGAGGATATTCGCCGGCTTGACGTCGCGGTGGATGAGTTTCGCCTGGTGAGCTGCCGCCAGGCCGCGACATGCCTCGATGGCGATTTTGGTGGCTGCCTGCCAATGCAGACCGCCGTCGCGTTGAATTATCTGTGCCGCCGTCGGACCGGGGACGAATTCCATGACGAAGAAATGCTCACCGTCGATGGAGTCGATGTCATAGATGGCGACGACGTTGGCGTGTTGCAGGCGTGCCGCCGCCTGGGCTTCGCGCAGGAATCGCTGCAGACCGCGCGATTCGTTCGTAAGTGCCTGTGCCACGCGTTTGATGGCGACTACGCGCTTCAGCGTGAGATCCTCGGCCAGGTAGACGATCCCCATGCCGCCCTGGCCCAGTTTGCCCGCGATGGCGTAGCGATTCTTGAGCTGGCTGCCGATCCACGGATCCGCCAGCCGCGGCGCAACTGCCGTGCTGCTGAAATGCGGATCGATCGGCGGAGTCGTTCCGCCTGGTGGAATCCCGTTGCTCATGGCTGGATCAATGGCCGATTAGAGTTTTTCCTCACGCGAGTTTATTGTAGAACGCGATTGCAAGCGAGGCAGTGCTAGCACCCACATTCCCGTCTGTGCTCGACGCCCGCACAGACAGGAATGTCGGTGCCACCGGTTCCCAGA
Organism: uncultured Singulisphaera sp.; assembly: GCA_964484265.1. Lineage (GTDB taxonomy): Bacteria > Planctomycetota > Planctomycetia > Gemmatales > Gemmataceae > SIAQ01. Next base: position 26,128 of record CAZAFH010000099.1, on the reverse strand, counting down.
GTTTACTCCGCATGCCGCCGACAACTTCACGGCAATGGGCCTTCCGGCAGGAATAGTTCATTCCCCTTGCTCGCGGTCGAAGCGTCGGCAGCGACTGGCGCGCCTTCAACCCAACTCGGTATCGCTTGCTTGCCTTCCGCGTAAAGCGATTCCATCGGTTGCCAAACTTTATCCACCCGATCGGTGAAGAGGTCGCCGATGAGCAGGTCGGTGACAGTGTTTTTGAGATCGGGATAGTTCTTGATGAAATTTCCGAAGCTAAAGCCGTCGTAGTATTCGCATACCAGACGGCGCATGCGATCGATGCCGCGATTGAACATCTCGCCCCAATGGCCCAGCTGCTTCGCCGAGGTGTCGCCCCTGGACAATCCCTCTACGATGGCGTCGGCCGCGAGTTCGCCCGATTTGAGCGCGAGCAGGACGCCCGAGGAATACAGCGGATCCAGAAAGCCAAACGCATCGCCGATGAGCACCCAGCCATCCCCCGCGCATTCGCGCGAGCGGTAGGAGTAATCCTTGGTTGCGAAGTACCCCGTTGCGCGCGTCGCGCCGGCGATACGCTCCTTGACTGCGGGGCAGAGTTCCACCTCTTCAAGATAGGTCTGTTCATGGCTGCCCCGTCCCTTGAACAAATAATCAAACGGAGCGACGACACCGAGACTGACGGTGTTATCATGCAGCGGGATATTCCAGAACCAGCCCTGCTTGTTGGGTGTCTGGATGACGATCGTCGCCCCCTCGTTCCGTCCCGTGTCGCGATACGCTCCCTTCCAGTAGGTCCAGATCGCGCCTTTGTTGAGCACGGGGTCCCAAACGCGCAGCTTGAATCGGGTCTGGAGCATCGTGCTTTGGCCGCTGGCATCCACGACGACTTTCGCCCGCACCTCCTCGGTGGCGCCGTCCTCTTTTTGAATGCGCACGCCGACGGCACGCTCGCCGTCGAACAAAACCTCAAGCACCCGCGTGCCCTCGTTGACATCGACGCCCTGCTCGGCCGCGTTTCGCAGCATCATCAAGTCGAACTCACTCCGCACCACCTGCCATGTCTGCGAGCACTCGTGCGGCTTGTTGTCGTGGAAATAGAACGGCGCCGATAGCTTGCCCTGGGCGTTTACGAATTGCACGCTGAACTTCTTGACGAAATGGCTCTGCTTCATCTTGTCAAGCATCTTGAGGCGTTCGAGAACCCAATAGGTTTCCGGAATGAGCGATTCGCCTATGTGAAAGCGCGGAAATCGCTCGCGCTCGAACAGACGAACCTTGACGCCGCGCTGCGCGATGAGAGTGCTGGCCGTGGCGCCAGCCGGCCCGCCGCCGATCACGACGACGTCGGTATGGGAAACAGCGGATGCGATCATATTGAATCTCCAAAATAGAATTCTGAACTGTTTTCACTGCCAACGTCCCGATTCATCCTCGTGAGGAGCACGCACGGAACGCAAGAGTGCGATCAGCTCCTTTAGTTTCGTTCGAGGCAGGTGGCCAAGCTGCTTTTCGTGGCATGACTTCAAAGGAGCACGCAGTTCGTCGAGAAGAGCAAGCCCGGCCTCCGTGATACTCACGCGCACAACCCGACGATTCACGGACTGGCGGTCGCGGTCGATTAGCCCGCGCTGCTGAAGCTTGTCAAGCATACGAGTGATGTCGGGCGAACGTGAGACGAGCCGAGCCGCCAAGTCCAGTGTCGCCAGCGATCCGGGGTGAGCCGCACGCAGAAGCCGCAGGGCGTTGTACTGCTGTGCCGTCAGGTCGAAGGGACGAAAGACTTCGTCTTCCAGAATCCGCAAACGATCGTACGCACGCCAAAGACTGAGGAACGCCTCTTGCTCGAGCGAATCGAAGCGCTGTTTGCGGATCAGGTCCAGGCCTTCTGTCGTGCTCATGCAAATCATTATAGTTGTCGAAACAATAGTTGTCCAAACAATTGTTTATATAAAAAAAACCGCCCCGCCAATTGCGTCATGTGAGCGCTATGCCGCAAGCGGCGGAACCGAAAAGCGATTTTTTAAGGTGGTCATTTCTTTCGATCGGGAAGAGCCGATTCGGCGACGATCTCGACGATGAGTCTCCTCACGTTGAATTGGTTGGTCGCGAAGGTCTGGCGCAGTTCCGTCAGCTTGTCGGGGCCGTAGGCAAGCACGGGTTGGCGGACTAGGTAGTGAAACATGCGAGCGACGAACGCTTCGTGCGCCTCGTCGCTTTCAGCGACGAATATTGCGAGACTCTGCGCGTTTTTGAGCTCCACTTTGTCGCCTGAGCGCGTGACGAAAAATCCCGAAGCATCGATCGGCTTGTTCTTTTCCTGGTCGCGAAATCGGCCGATCGCGTCGAAATTTTCCAGCGTAAACCCGAGCGAGTTAATAATGCCATGGCAGCTTCGGCAGTCCTTTGGGCTGGTTTGCAGTGCGATCCGTTCGCGCGTGCTCAGGTTCGGATGCAATTCCGGCGCGAGAGGCGTGAACGCGTCGGGGGGTTGCCGAAGCGCCACGCCGAGCACGTTGCGTGCGAGGAAGACGCCGCGATGGATTGGCGAACTCGTGGCGGTATAGGAAAAATTCGCCATCAACAGCGGATGCGTGAGGACACCGAAGCGGTCGCCTGTTTTCAGCTTCACCTTCTGAAACTTCGCATCGGGAGGTAGATCGCCGCCGTAAAACGCGGCAAGCCGGCCGTTCAGGAAGAGATGCTCCGCCAGAAAAAGCTGGCGATAGTCGGAGGCCGGCGACCAGATCGTTTCATCAATGAACATCTCCAGCGAGGTTTGCAGATCGCCGACGGCTCGTCCATCGAAGCCCGGAAATACCTTGGCATCCTTATGCACCTCGGCCACCTGATCGGCTTTCAGCCATTGCATGAAGAAATTCCGAACCTTGGTCTTGGCTCGTCGATCCGCGAGCATGCGCTCAGCCTCGCGAGTGACGTCAGCACGCGTCTTGAGCCTACCCTCGGCCGCCGCGGAGAGCAGCACGGCATCGGGCAGTGAGTCCCACAGCGAGAAAGCGATCCGCGAGGCAACGTCAAACGCGTCGCCGTTCGTCCCTGGAGCGACATAAGGTTCGCGATAGAGGAATCGCGGCGACTGCAGCACCAGCAACACCGTGCGCTTGACCGCAGCGTCAGCATCCTTGGCGACCTCGAATTGCCGATCGATATAGAATTTTTGCTCCGCCGTCGTAAGCGGTCGGCGAAAGGCGCGTTGAGCGAATTTGCCAGCATAATCCTTGAGCAAGGTCGGGCGATTGGCCGCATCGGCACGCACGCCGCTGAGTTCGGCGAGATGGGCGACGACGTAGTTCGCGGTCTCGATGGCGCCGTCAGTCGTCGCCTGCACCCATTCCTTGGAGACGGCTGTGCCTCGCTCGTAACCCGCGCTGCGGTCGTCCGGCGGCAGCGCGATGGCCGGTGCGAACGCCGTCGGTGCGTCGTCCGGGATCAGATTCTGCTGCGGAATCACTTCCGCCACACCGTGCGGCGGCTTCCATTCCAGGGCCACCGTCGTCTTTACCTGCTTCAGCTTGTCCTTCGGATCTTTCCTCACACCGATGTTGCCACGCCAAAATTCCAGCCGAATCGGATAGGCACGCCCGGCCAGCATGTAAACCGCAGCGCGAAATTCGGTATCGTTTCCGGATTTCACGGACGCATCGATCAGCGGCTTCTTCGTGTCGTTGACCCAGAATTTCATCGAATGTTCCGTGCGAACGATGAACTCGTGCAACCCCGTCTCGCGCGCAATCACCGAGCCATGCCAGTTGGCGGCGATTTCAGGTGTCTTGAGTTTCTCGAACCCCGATGTGGTCGAAGCAAAATCAAATCGCAACACGGGGTCGAGGCGAGTGAACGCAAGCGTGCGATTTCGCTTTGCGCCGACGGTGAAATAGTCGCCGCGCAGACCGTATTCCTCGTTTCCGGTCTTGACGGAGCGAACCGGCTTGCCCGTGCTAAAGCCGCCGACGAGGTCGGCGATGGCGTAGCGATATTCGTTGACCGTGAGCCGAGCGAGTTCGATGCGAGGCGCCTTGATCTTGGCCTGAGCGGCTGGCGAATAGAACGCGTCGTAGATGTACGCAGCGACTTTGTCAGCCTCGGGGCCTTTGATCGTTCCGGGTGCATCCTCGGGCATGAAGCGCATGATGTAGCGTGAAAGCTGCATCACCGAGCGATTGCCCACGAGCGGATGCGGATACGGTTTCGCACCCTCGCCGGCCTTGCCATGGCAACTCGCGCATTTCTTCTGGTAGATGGCCAGCCCATCTGGGGCCTGCGCCGCGACCTTCCCTACGACAACAAATGCAACAATGGCAAGCACGAGCAGTTTGCACGCCAACGGTATGAGGCCGATTTTCGGCAAGTGAGATTGTGACATGGGAGGTCGTTTCGTTTCTCGAGATTCGCTAATCAAACTATCTTCAGGGAGGGTATGGAAATTCTCGCAGATGCGCGATGAGGCTTCAAGTCCGAATCGCGGAATTTGAGAAACCCGGGCGAGGCGCATTCAGCCGTCGAATCGATCCTTCGTTCCCCACAGGCCGAGGGCGGGATTGGAGATGTAGAAAACCTCCTCGCCGTCGGGCATCGCGTTCCAGCCGTCCTTGAGATTTTGCGGGTCGTACCTCTTTGTCATTGCCGTGAGATCGGCCCACTGGAAGCCGACGCCCTCGATCTCTTCACGCGTGAGATGCCCCGGGCAGTAGGTGATCGCGAATCGACCTTCGGACGAACCGTGAATGAGATGCGCCGAGGCCGAGAGATTGCCAGCCAATTCGGGATGCTCGCGAACGGAGGCGAGAGTTGCGGGCGTGCCGCGGTAGCCGAATCGACGAATCAGCGCGTCGATCGCCGAGTCCTCGCCAAACGTGCGAACGCCTGGCGCGAGGATGATCAACTCGCCGGCGTCGGCGATCGCCATGCGGGTGCGATATACCGCCTTGTTGCCTAGCCAAGTCGATTTGAATTCCAGCGGGTCGAGCCAGACGACGACCTTCTTCGGCGCTTTTTCAAGCCGGTCAAGATTCACTCGCCGGCAAAGCTCCGAGCCGACATCGAAACACGCGCGATCGTCGCCTGCATACAACCCCCGCGTCACCAGATTACCGTGCTCGTCGCGGGCACGCACCGTGAGCAAATAGGTGATCGGCAAATGCTTCGCCAGGTGCGTTGCCGCGTAATCGAGCACAGCTCGGACCGGCGTGTTCGCTCGGCCCATGATGCGCTCGATGCCGTAGACCGCGCCCAGCCAGTGCGACTTGTTAATGAGATCACTTCCGCCGACACCGACGAAGACATTTTTGGTGTGATTGGCGATACCGATGACTTCGTGAGGCACAAGCTGACCAATCGAGAGAATCGCGTCCCACGGTTGCTCGACGAGCAATCGATCGACCTCGACCTTGATCGAAAAATCCAGCTTCCCCTCGGAGACCTCGTTGACAAAATCGGCCGGCACATCGCCGAGTGCCGTCACACCCTTGCGCCAGTCGTGCGCGCGAAACGCAGCATGCGGCACGCCGGGAAACATGTGCGTCAGTTCCTCACCGGTCATCGGCAGATGCGTGCCGACGGCCGGCAGAATGACCACCTCTGCCTGGCGATGCAGTTGCTCGTACAACACGCAAGTGAGAAATCCCGCCCACGAGTGCATGCGCGTCATGTCGGGCGGAAGCAGCAGGACTCGCCGTAACGGTCTGCGTTTGCCCAATTGCGCGAGCAGGTCGGCGACGAACGACTTGCCTTGCGATTCATCGATTACGGATTTCGTTGAGCCTTCGTTGAGGTACAGCATGGCTACACTCGCCGTGGGATGTTATGGTTTCGCGGCGTCCTTCCAGATAATATACACCGCGCTGGGTGATTAATACATGGCCCGCCATCAATCGCGGGCAACAAGAGCGGAGGTCGGTTCCATGCCCGAATTGCCTGAAGTCGAGACCGTCGTTCGCGACCTGCGTCCGCTGCTCGTCGGGCGACGCATTCTCGACATCAACGTCGGGAAGAAGCCGCTGCGCCGCAAGTGGTCGCGTGTCTGGAATGCGTCGGTTGTCGGGCAGACCGTCAATGCCGTCGAACGGCGCGGCAAGTGGATCCTCGTCAATCTCGGCGAACCGTGGCTTCTCGTGCATCTCGGCATGACGGGGCAGTTCGTCGTCGCCCCAGCGGAACTTCCTCGCGAGTCACACACCCATCTCGTGTTTCATCTGAACGATGGCAACGAGCTGCGCTTTCGCGATATTCGCCGATTCGGCAGTGCGACGTTCTTTCCCGCACGCGCCAATCTCGACGAAAATTTCGCATCGATGCGCCTCGGCCCTGAGCCGTTCGATCTGGAGCCAAACGCCTTTCACGCTGCCCTGCGCGCAACGCGACGAAATCTAAAAGCGATTCTGCTGGACCAGACCATCATCGCGGGAGTGGGCAATATCTACGCCGACGAGTCAGCCTTCGAAGCAATGCTCGACCCGACGCTCCTCGGCGTCCGCGTGAATGCTAAGCAGTCCGCCGATCTGTGCCGCGCGATCGTCGCCGTTCTGAAGCGTGCGATCGAGAAACGCGGATCCAGCATTCGCAACTACGTCGGCGGTTCTGGATTGAAGGGTGGATTCCAGAACGAATTCTGCGTCTACGGTCGAACCGGCGAGCCGTGCGTCCGATGTGCCGAGCCGATTCAGCGAATCGTGCTGGCGGGGCGCTCCACTCATTTCTGCCCAAAATGCCAATCCAAACGAAGGTAGGCACGGTCGTCGGAATTCGGGTACAATCTACTGGAAGTGTTTAGCCGCTCTCCCGAGGCGACTCGCTGGCGCCGAGTGCGAGTGTGCCAAAATCCAGGGATCCGAAATGTCCTACCGCGCCTTTAAACGGCTGCTTGGCGAAACCAGTCTCGAACGCAAGTGCCGATTCCTCTTTGGCACGGGCGTGGTGGCGCTGATCACGCTCAGCTTTTGGCTCTACGCCTACCAAACCGAACACCTCGCCTACGATCAAGCGGTGACGACGTGCCGGCTGCTGGTATCGCCCGTGCTAGCGCAACAGCATCTCACGCTCGTCAAGAGCGAGCTGGAGAAATCGAGCACCGAGAAAGTGCCATTGCGGCTCGATCATGTCGTCTTGCGCGGGCCGGGGAAGGAGTACCAGTATCAGTTCCTCGCTGACAAATTCGATGACAGCTACGAGATCGAACTCTACAAAGAATTTCGCCGCGATGAAACGAAGGCCGAGGACAATCGCGTTCGGCCCAACGACCAAGTGTTGCTCTACTACGCGCCGATTCGCGCCGCCAAGGAATGCCTGGCCTGCCATCAACCGCTCGCCAAGAAAAAGGGCAACGACTCGCTGGCCGAGAACGATCTCCTCGCCATGGTGCGAATCCGCATGCCGACGAAATTGATCGAAGAGGGCGTCCACTGGAATCGCGCGCTCCTTATCACGACGGCCGTGGGCACGGCGATCCTCATCATGGTCGGCAGCTGGATCATCGTGCGCTATATCATCGTGAAGCCGGTGGCGCACCTGAAGGAAGTCTCCGACGCCATCTCGCAGGGTGAACTCAATGTGCGAAGCGAGATTCAGACGGGCGACGAATTCGAGGATTTGAGCCACGCCTTCAATCGCATGCTGCGCCATCTCGTCAGCATGCAGGACCAGTGGCGGAAAGTAAACGCCGACATGGATCGCAAAGTCGATGAACTGGCGCGAACCAACCTTGCGCTGTTCGAATCGAACAAGCTCAAGGGCGATTTTCTCGCCACCATGAGCCACGAGCTGCGCACGCCGCTCAATAGCATTCTCGGTTTCAGCGATGTGCTCCTTTCCAGCGACGGCCTGACCGACAAGCAGCGCCGCTGGGCCATGAACATCCAGACCGGCGGACAGAAGCTGCTCGCCCTGGTCAACGACCTGCTCGATTTGGCGAAGATCGAGGCTGGGAAGATGCAGGTCCGCATCGACAACTTCAGCTTTCAAGACATTTGCGAAAGCCTGCTGAATATGTTCCGCCCACTCGCCGAGAAGAAGAACATCGACATGCGCAGCCAGATCGAGCCGGATATTCCGATGGTCCGCCAGGACCTGACCAAGATGCAGCAGGTACTGCAAAACTTACTTTCCAACGCAATCAAGTTCACGCCGGAGGGCGGCCGCGTCACCCTCAAGGCCGAGGCGGATACGAAGTATCTAACGATACAAGTAATCGACACCGGCGTGGGTGTTGCGAAAGAGGAGCAGGAACTCGTGTTCCAGAAATTCCGTCAGTCCGGCAATCCGCTGACGCGCGAGCACGAGGGCACGGGGCTTGGCCTCTCGATCGTGCGCGAACTCTGCAAATTGCTCGACGGCGAAGTGACGCTTCAGAGCGAACTCGGCCGAGGCAGCACATTCACGGTCCGCGTTCCATTGCAATTGAGCGACGAACCGCGGCTCGAATTCGACCTCGCCGCCGAGCAAGTCGAACTCGCGCGAGCCCAGCGTGTCGACGCCCGCGTCTACTCGAATGTTCCGAACACGAAGCTGGAACGCCACGCCAACACGGTGATCGATCTGCCGAAATCCGACTAAAGCGAGAACTCGCAGCGTGATGAGCCAACGACCATGACCACGCCCAACTTGCTGCAACCGATTCAATTCCTGAAAGGCGTCGGCCCTGGGCGCGGCGAGCTACTGGCCAAGCTCGGCATCCAAACCGTCGGCGACTTGATCTTCCATTTTCCGCGCTCCTACGACGATCTCACCAATGTCCAGGGGATCGAGAACCTTCAGGCTGGCGTCCTGCAAACCGTGCAGGGCGAGGTCGTCGAGATTGACGGAGAACAACTCGCCGACGGCAGACGCGTCGCCAAAGCCGTCATCGCCGATGCCAAAGGCAAATGCGTCGCGGGCATTTGGTTCAACGTCATGACGGTTGTCAACAAGCTCAAGTATGGCCAAAAGGTCGCCTTCAGCGGCAAACCGAAATGGTACCGCGACCACTGGCAGATGAGCCACCCGCGCGTGCAAATCCTGACCGAGGATGACGCGACGCTCGAAGTCGTACCAATATATCCGCTCACCGAGGGCTTGCGGCCCGAGCACCTGCGAGAGATGATCCGCCACAGCCTCACCAGAGCCGCCGACGATGTCGCCGAGACTCTGCCCGATGCGACTCGGCTCAAGCACGAGTACCCGCCGGTCGCGCAAGGGCTTTGGCAGGTGCACTTTCCCGAAACGCTGCCGCAAGGACAACACGCGCGCCAACGATTCATCTACGAGGAATTTCTGATACTGCAAACCGCTCTGGCCGTACGTCGGCGCAGTGTACGCGATCGCCAGCTCGCGCCGCGTCTTGTGACGTCGCCTAGGATCGACGAACACATCCGTCGGCTTTTTCCGTTCACGCTCACCGGCGATCAGGATCGCGCGATCGCAGCCGTCGTGAAGGACCTGGCGAGCGATCGCCCGATGCAGCGCCTGCTGCAAGCCGACGTCGGCGCGGGCAAGACGGCCGTCGCCGTCTATGCCATGCTCGTCGCCGTCGCGAACAAGCATCAGGCCGTGCTGATGGCGCCGACCGAAGTGCTCGCCCAGCAGCACTGGCAGACCTTCAACCAGTATCTCGCTCATAGCCGCGTTCGCCGGGCGATCCTCACGGGCAGCGTCTCGCCTTCGGAACGCGCACAGACGCTCGCAGGAATCCGTTCCGGCGAGATCGATCTCGTCGTCGGCACGCAGGCGATCCTGTCGGACAATGTCGAATTCGCCAAACTTGGTCTTGTCGTCATCGACGAGCAGCACAAATTCGGCGTCAATCAGCGGGCGCGCATCAAAAAGCTCGGCATCGATCCGCATTACCTCGTCATGACGGCGACGCCGATCCCGCGGACGATCGCGCTTTCCGTGTTCGGCGATCTCGACACATCGACGATCAAGCAGCTGCCGCCTGGCCGCCAGCGCGTGATGACGCGCTGGCATGCCGAGGCCCAGCGTGACAAAGTCTATCAGCGTTTCGCCGGCGAGATGAAGAAAGGCCGACAGGCCTACATCGTCTGTCCGCTGGTGGACGAATCGGAATCGCTCGACCTGACGGCCGCGACCGAGCACTACGAAATACTACGTGCAGGCCCGTTCAAGGAACATCGCGTCGGTCTCCTGCATGGACGATTGACTGACGACGAGAAACAGCGCGTCATGACCGAATTTCGCGAGCGCAAACTCGATCTGCTGGTGACGACGCTCGTCATCGAGGTTGGCGTCGACGTTCCGAACGCGACGCTGATGATCATCGAACACGCCGACCGATTCGGCCTATCGCAATTGCACCAGTTGCGCGGCCGCGTGAGCCGAGGAACGCTCGCTGGCGAGTGCTATCTATTCGCCGGAATCACCACGGACGAGGCCCGCGAGCGCCTGCGGTGCATCTGCCGAATCAGCGACGGCTTCACGCTCGCGGAGGAAGACGCCCGCCTGCGCGGTCTGGGTGAATTTTTCGGCACCCGCCAACACGGCCTGGGCGACCTGCGTTTCGGCGATTTCATCGCCGACTTCGCGCTGCTCGACCAGGCCCGGCAAGACGCCATTGAAATCGTCGGAGCCGACGCCGGCCTGAAAAAGCCAGAGCACGCCGCCCTGCGCCAGGCGGTGCTCGCGAGGTACGGCCAATCGCTCGACCTCGCCGCGATCGGATGACCACTCCTTGTTTCGCGCCCGCGCCGGCCAATCGGGATTCCCGCTTGCGGCTTAGTGCTCCATTGGTACAATCTGCACGCATAGATACGGTCCAACTATTGACGCGGGCATCATGCGGATTCAACATTCATGAACACCTCTGATCAAAGCACTCAATCCCCGGCAGCACGGCGAACGGCGGAATCCCAGTTGCGCACGCTGATCGCCAAGTTTACGCCCGACCACCTGCGCCTTGCAAGCGCGATGCGACGGCGGCTGCGAAAGTCCATGCCCTCGGCCCATGAGATTGTGTACGAATATAAGGACTTCTTCGTAATCAGCTTCTCGCCGAGCGAGCACGGGTACGAGGGCGTTCTCGCAATCCGTGGCAGCGCCGACGGGATGAGGTTGTACTTCAATCGCGGTAAGAACTTGCCGGACCCCGAGAAATTGTTGCAAGGGACCGGCAAACAAACACGCTGGATTCACGTGGAAAGCGCGTCCGCGCTCGCACGTCCCGAAGTCGCGTGCCTGATCGACGCGGCGATCGCCCAAAATCCCGCGGCCTTCGCCGGCGTCGGCCTCGGGTCGATCGTCATCCGTTCGGCGTCAAAAAAGCCGCGCCGGCGGCGCCCCGATTGACTCACGCCTTTCATCGGTCGACACCAAACCGAGCCATCGGGCGGGCGATAGGATGAATGTGTGGCACGATGAAATGGTCTTCGGGTGAGGGAAATTGCATGCGGCTCGAACCGTTGGGCGATCAGGCCGTGTTGGCCTACTGCGAGAATGAAAATGCCGCCAGTGTGCTCGCGCGGGCTGTTCGGCGAATGCCGCCAGCGTGGTGCGTCGATGTCGTGCAAGCCTATCTGAGTGTTGCCGTCTTTTATGATGGAAGTGTGATCGACTACGAGCGGGCCGCGAACCAGGTCGATTCGTATTTCGCACGCGTTCCGCCGGATTCTGTCGGTGAAGGGAAACTGGTGACGATTCCGTGCTGCTATGAACTCGGCCTCGATTTCGACCGCGTCGCGCAGCATACCGGGTTAAGCTGGGATCAGATCATTTCTTTGCACTCCGGGACGACTTACGAGGTCTACGCGATCGGATTCTGCCCGGGTTTTCCCTATTTGGGATATTTGCCAGATCCGTTGGCGGGCGTGCCGAGATTGGAGTCGCCGAGATTACGCGTCGAAGCGGGAAGCATCGGCATGACGGGCAGACAGACGGGCATCTACACGGAGGTTCGCCCTGGCGGGTGGAATATCATCGCCCGCACGCCGATGTGTCTGGTGGATGTCGCTACGGAATATTTTCCGCTCGAGACGGGAGACCGCGTGCGCTTTGAGCGAATTGGCGTTTCAGAATATGAGCGGCTGCGCGGGCAGCGGATCACTTGACGTTGGAAGTGTGGATTCAGCTGCAGACGCGGTTTCGGCCTTCTTCCTTGGCTTGGTAGAGCTTCTCGTCGGTTCGGCGAATGAGTTCGATGGGCGTGATGCCTGCCTCTCCTTGCGTAGTCGCCAGGCCGCCGCTGATCGTCACGGTGAAAGAATCGTTCTCGAAGACGAACGGCGTCTGCGAGGCGACATTGCACAAGCGCTCGGCGACGTTCAGCGCGCCGTCTTTTTGGGTCTCGGGAAGAACGACGGCGAATTCCTCGCCGCCGTAGCGGGCGAACAACTCTTCCTTGCGAATATTGCCCTTGATGCGATTCGCCAACTCGCGCAGCACGAAATCGCCGCCGAGATGGCCGAATCGGTCGTTGATCGATTTGAAGCGGTCGATGTCGTACATGAGCAACGACAACGGGCGGTTGTGCCGGCTGGATCGCGCAAGCTCGCGGTCGAGGAACTCCATGAGGTAGCGCTTGTTGTGGATTTCGGTCAAGCCGTCGATGATCGTGAGACGGTAGATTTCCTCGTGGTACTCCGCCTCGACATTGCCGCCCATGAGGAACCGGTAGATGCAATTCCCGACGCGCAGGTAGTCGCCGTCTTTGAGTTTGTACATCGAGGCGGGGACGTCGTTGACGTAGGTTCCATTCGTTGACTGAAGATCGACGGCGTAGAAGCCGTCGGCTCCCGGCTGAATGCGGGCATGTTTGCGCGATACGGAATGGTCGTTGATGCGGACGTCGCAGTCGGCAGATCGGCCGAGAATCAGCGGCATATCCCTGATGGCGTACCGCGTCCCCATCGACGGACCCGTGGGGTAGATATGCACCAGGCAGGCATTTCTACTGGAGAGCGACACAGGCCGCTCGGGCATGGTCACCCACGTTTCCGTGACCTTGTCGCCAACACTCGGATTGGGATCAGGTTCGATCATTCCGATACACGTTCTTTTGAAGGTAAATCAGGATTATTTTGAGTTTACCTCAAAAGACACGCGATCGCACGTGGAAAATAAATTAATGTCAAAAAAATCGGTGACTCTCCTCACGGTGCCTTTGGACTCGTTTGAATCCGAATGAGCGAACCCTCCGGTTCGGTCAGATCCACGAACTGCGGTTCGGAGGTGACGGCGACGCCCTCGTTGCCCGCGCGGTCGCGAACACGCAGCCGGAGGTAGACCTGAACCGGCGTTTCCGCGGGGACCTTCCAGGAGTAGTCGCCGCTGACGCGTTCGTTCGTGAATCGGCCGCTGTTTTCCAGGTCTGCTTTTATTGGGTTCCAGGGGCCGTCGGGTTTGGCGGCATACTCGAGGTTGATCGGAGTCGCGCTCAAATTTTTGTCGCGCGCGTTCCAGCGTATCAGGAGTTGATCCGGTCGATTCGGATCGGCGATCGGCTTGAACAATTGCGCGACTGGCCTCACGGTATCGATTTCGATGCGCATCTCCGGAACATCTCCAGGGCGCGGTTCCCTGCCCAGGCCGGCGCGATTTTTTACGACGAGCGTCAACCCGTAGATCGCGTCGGGGAACGGCGCCCCGTCGGCGTTGCGGAACTCGAATCGCCGTTGCTGGCGCGGATTGGCGGGGTTGTTCTTCACGTCTTCATCACGGGCGAAGAGTTCCCAACTCGCACCGTCGTCTTTCGTCAGCCACAATTCGATGCTGCCGACTCCCGAAGGCCCGACGCGCTTCAGTTCGTACTCCAGCGTGACTTCATGCTGACTCAGATGCTGCAACGGCGGCAGCTGGCGATTCGGTGCTGAATTCGTCGTCCGCGGTTCGGCCATGCCCGTCGGTGATCGCAACGGGTCCGGCGGCGTTCTCGAGTCGGCGATCACGCGATCATTCGGGTTCTCCTTCGGCGTCACGGGCGGCGGCTGGGTGATGCCCCCCACCGGCGGGTAATTCGTCGGCGGCGGAGGCATTACGCCCGTCGCCACGGGCGGCTTCACGGACATGGGCGATGGATCGACCGCAACTGGCGGCGGAACGGCGCCGCCGGGAATCGCGATCTCCGGCTTCTTGAATCCTTCGGGAATTTGCCCCGGCGATATCGGACCCGTCGGCGTATTGTTTGATTGGCCGCCGAAAGAGATATTCGCCGGAAGCGTCGGGCTAGTATTTCCTCCGACAGCTGGTTGTTCCTTGAAACCCGCGGTGGCCACGGTTCCGGGAACCTCGGCGATGCCATACGAGATGTTTCCCGCGAGATCGCGAACCGTCACGCGAACCGTCAACGCATGAGCGCCGCCGGGGCGGATTTGCGTATTCCCTTTCAAGGTGGAAGGCGCGGCAACCGGCGTCCATCCATCGCCGCCCTTGGGTTGGTATTCGACGCGAACCCCGTCCTTGCCCAGGTCGGGATGGTCTTCCTGAATATCCCAGGCGACATAAATCTCGTTGCCCGCTCGAACCGCCTGCACCGCCCGCACGATCGGCTTGAGCGTATCGATGATTAGCACGCGATCGGGTTGGCCTCGGAGGATCGAAATCTCGTCAGGCTCGCGTCGGCCTTGCCGATTCACCTTCACGACGCGCAGCCAATAGGTTCCATCGGCCGGCGCGAAGAACGAAAACGAGCCTTTGTCCGGGGCGATTGGCCCAGCTACCTGCTGCCAGTCTCGTCCCTTGTTACTCGAGGCAAACAGCAACAACTCGCGTATGTCGGCACGCAGCGCGGGGTCGATCTCCATCGGAATGCTCAAGTTTCGCTGGCTGAAATAGTCGGCATCAGCCGGCGCCTGGCCTAGTGCGAAACAAAGGCAAGCCGAAATTAGGAAGCTGGTGCTCATGAAGAACCTCCCCCGTGGCACACACCAAGGGCAAATGACGAAACGCGGGCGCAAACCCTCGCCGAGTGTATCGGATGTAGGGAAAGATCGGATTGTTCGGCCCGCAAACTTGAAAAATAACTCAAAAATCACGAAAAAAACTCAAGTCGATGTTGACTCGGGAAGGGTCGCAGCGAAATTTTTCAGCGCGGGGATCATCTGCATGAACGACGCGGACCTACGCATACTGCTCAAGCAGGTGCAAACCGGCGAACTCGCCATCGACGCTGCCGTGGAGAATCTGCGCGAGCCGGCTCTGGCCGACCTCGGATTCGCGCACGTGGATCTGCAACGGCGAGCACGGTGTGGATTTCCCGAGGTCATCTTCTGCCAGGGCAAGACGAGCGAATGGGTCGAGGGCGTCGCGCGCAAGCTCATCGAGGCGGGCCAACATTGTCTCGCCACGCGCGTCAACGAAGAGCAGGCGCGGCACCTTGCGTCGCGCTTTCCGCAGGCCCAACTCGATCCGGTCGCGCGAACATTCTGGCTGCCCGCTGGCGAGTTGGAAGTTTCGCCAGGACGTGTTACAATCTTAACAGCCGGGACCAGCGATCTGCCCGTGGCCCGCGAAGCGCTCGTCACCGCGCAGGCGATCGGCGTGACGGCGCATCTGATCGTGGATGTCGGCGTCGCGGGAATTCATCGGCTGCTCGCCCATCGGCAGGAATTCGCTGACTCGGACGCCATCGTCGTCGCCGCCGGGATGGATGGCGCGCTGCCGAGCGTCGTCGGCGGTCTGGTTCAATGCCCCGTGATTGCTGTACCTACGAGCGTCGGCTATGGCGCCGCGTTCGGCGGAGTCGCGGCTCTTTTGACGATGCTCAACGCCTGCTCGGCAAACGTCGCCGTCGTCAATATCGACGCCGGTTTCAAGGCCGGATTCATCGCCGCGGTCATCGCCAGACGTGCCCATGTTCCTCATCCAAACAAATAACACGAGGACTTCATGATTCATCGCATCCTGCTCGTTCTGCTCCTGTCGCTAGGCGCCTCGGCGAATTCACTGCAAGGACAACCGCTCAAAACGACGCAGACGTTCAAGCTTTTTCGCGAAGTCATTGCGAAGCCGCGCGAGAGCACGGTGCGCGTCCGCGTCGCCGACAAGGATGTCGCGCTGGGCGTGATCGTTAGTGCGGATGGCTGGATTCTTTCCAAGCACAGCGAAATAAAATCCGGCAAGATCACCTGCAAGCTGCACGATGGCCGTGAGTTTGAAGCCGAGGAATTCGGCCATGACAATCCCTTCGATCTCGTGATGCTCAAGATCGACGCCAAGGACCTGCCGCCGATTGTCTGGACCGAGAGCAAGGCGAGCCGGGTCGGCCATTTCGTGGCTTCGCCTGGCGACGGGGCGGATCCCGTCGCCTTCGGCGTCGTGAGCGTTAATTCCCGCGAAGTCAAAGGCGCGCGGCTCGCGCCGCTCGTCAGCGGCGGCGGGTATCTCGGCGTCGCGCTCGATTTCGAGTATGCCGGCGTGAAGATCCAGGAAGTCCTGCCTGGCACGCCCGCTCAGAAGTCGGGTCTGAAAAATGGCGATCTGATTCTTAGCCTGAATGGCCAGGTCGTCAAGAACTCCGATGAATTTCTCGCTGTCATTTCGAGAAACAAACCGGGCGATCAGGTCGAACTCAAGATTGTCCGCGACGATAAAGAACAACCGCTCAAAATCACGCTCGGCTCTCGTCCCGGACAAAAAGGCGGCAAATCGCGCGGCGACATCCAAAATAGCATGGGCAGCAAACTCAGCGATCGCCGAACCGGCTTCCCCATCATCCTCCAGCACGACTCGGTGCTCAAGCCGAACGATTGCGGCGGCCCGCTCGTCAATCTCGATGGCAAGGTGCTCGGAATCAACATCGCCCGCGCGGGCCGAACCGAGAGCTACGCCATTCCCTCCGAAGCCGTCACGCCTTTACTCGACCGGCTCAAGATGAAAAATCTGGATCCACAGAAAAAGATCAAAAAGGCAAAGGCTTGACGCGGGATTCTCACTACAGAGATCACCAAGAACACAGAAAGGAAGCCAAAAGTGTATTGCTTCGTGATCTCCGTGCCCTCTGTGGTGAAAAATGCCGGCTAGAGTTTCTGCAAATAGCTTAGAGTCGCTTCCAGGCTCACCACATCCGCGAACCGAGCCTGGATGTCAAACAGCGTCCACTCGTGGGCGATCTCTGACCGATCTTGCACCGCTTCACGCACGATCATCGGCCGGAGGTGATAAGTCTTCGCATCAGTCGCCGTCGCACGCACACAGGCGCTGGTGGAGCACCCCGTGACCAACAGCGTGTCGATCCGGTGCTCCATCAACTTTCCTGCCAACGACGTGCCGGCGAACGCGCTGGCATAGTCTTTGAAAATCAACGTCTCCTCCGGCAATCTTTTCACACGCTCGTCGATCTCACAGGCACGCGGGTCCCATTTGCGGAACTTTGGCGAAAAGTCCATTGCCGACTTGAATACGGGTTTTTCCGTATAAGGAGACGTTGTATAAAAGATCGGCACCTTCTTGGCGCGCGCTGCGGGGAGCAACTTGGCGATGGCGTCGATCGCCGAATCGAGCCGCGCCGAGCCGGCGGCATACGCCGGATCGGTCCAGCCGTAGGCCATGTCGATGACGACAAGCGCTGGCTTGACGCCAAAATCGAATTTGGCCTGAAAGATGCCGCGCTCGCGGTAGTAGGCATCGGTGTCTCTCATCGCGATCTGTAAATGTTCCATCGCAGTCATGGCAGGTTTCCTGGGGTCTTCGTCTTGTTTAATTGAATCGGTCCGTACTCGCCGAAAGCGAGCGGCAAGCGGGTTTCCTTTTGAATTAGTCCGAGCCGAGTTTTTTGCCAAATGCACCGGGCGCGGATTTGGGATTGAACACGACTTCGCCCTCGAATCGATCGACGAGAATGGTCAGGCTCGGCATCGTCAGCGCCTGGGTGACGATCGATCCCGGCGGCGGGCCTTTGACCTTCCAGTTCACGGTGAGTTTGCCGTCTTTCACGTCAAGCGATTGCACGACAACGCTGTAACCGCCCGTTCGCTGCGTGCCGCCGGAGAGGACGATGACCATCTGCGTTTTCCAGTCGATCGCCTGGACCTTTAGCGTTTTCGCGAGATTCGCCGTTGCCTGGTCGGCGTCCTTGTTCTGCAGTTTGCCGAGTTGTTCGCCGCTGCGAATGACAGCCATGCCGGCGGTGAGCCGGACCGGCGACTTCGCGTAGATCTTTGGCTCAGCGGCTTTCTTGGTTTCTTGCGCAGAGGCGGCCGCGTGCACGAACAATGCTATCGACAACACAACTCCAATGGATCGCATGGGATTGTCCTTTCAGGAGAGGAACCTGACCAAAGAGGTATTGTCGCAAACCGATCCGCGGTATTCAACAGCGCACTGGCTTGATTCGGCGTAAAATGAAAGAAAGGAGTCTCTCCATGACAACACCGATTACAGGCAAACATTACCTCGACGGCCAATGGCTTTCACCCGGCGGCGAATCTTTCGCCTCCACTAATCCCGCACGGCTGAGCGAGACCATCGGCGAATTTCCGCGCGGCACGAAGGCCGACGCCGACGTCGCCGTGACCGCCGCACGAAACGCCTTCCACGCCTGGCGGCGCATGAGCCGAATCCATCGCGCCGAACTGTTCGACAACCTCGCGCAGATCGTCAAGCGCGAGACCGAAGCGCTCGCGCATCTCATGGCCCGCGAGTGCGGCAAAGTCATCACCGAGTGCAGGGCGGAGGTCATCGAAGGCCTGCACATGATTCAGTACGTGTTCGGCACGGGCCGGCTGCCGTTTGGCGATGTGCTGGCGTCGGAGATCGCAGAGAAGGACGCTTACATGCGCCGCAAGCCGTGGGGCGTCGCCGCCGTGATTACGCCGTGGAATTTTCCTTTCGCCGTCCCGCTCTGGATGCTTGGGCCGAGCCTGGTCGAGGGCAACACGGTCGTGTTCAAGCCATCGGAAGATACGCCTGCGATCGGCGAACGGCTCATTCAACTGTTTGCCGAGGCCGGGTTCCCGCCGGGCGTCGTCAATCTCGTGCATGGCGATGGCGAGGTGGGCGAGGCGCTCGTGCGCAATCCGGGCGTGAATTGTGTGTTGTTCACTGGAAGCTATGACGTCGGGAAACGCATCGCCGAGATCTCCGCAGGTTTGCATGACCGCATCGTCGCCAGCGAGACTGGCAGCAAGAGTGCCGTCATCGTCGCCGAGGACGCCAAGCTTGACCTGGCCGTGACGTGCGGTCTCATCAGCGCGTTCAAGACCAGCGGCCAGCGCTGCGTTTCCGGCAGCCGAATCATCGTGCACAAAAGCCTTGTCGATGCCTATACGGAAAAACTCGTATCCCTCACTCGTCGGCTGCGCATCGGCGATCCGCTCGACGCGCATAACTTCATGGGGCCGTTGATCAACGAAGCTGCAGTGGAAAAAGTGGAAAGTTACAACCAGCTTGCGAGGGTGGAGGGTGCGGAGATCCTGCTCCAGGGAGTCCGCTTGACGGGGCCTGAACATGCCGACGGCTGCTACCTCTCGCCGACGATCTACCGCACTACGTCCGGGCATGGCATTCGCTGTGTGCGCGAGGAGGCGTTTGGGCCACATCTCGCAATCATTCCGTTCGAGGACAATGAAGAAGCTGCCCGCATCTACAACGACACCGAGTACGGCCTTTCGCTGGCGGTCATCACCGAAAGCTATCGCACCATGCGCTACTTCCGCGACGAATGCGAATACGGGATGGGTTACGTCAACCTGCCCTGCATTGGCGCCGAGGTTCATCTCCCATTTGGCGGCGTCAAGAAGAGCGGCAACGGTCACCCCTCGGCCGCGGCCCTGGTGGACACCGTAACCCACAAAACCGCCTGGACCGTCAACCACGCCGAAGAAGTTAAGATGGCCCAGGGGCTGACGACCGATATCAATTAACTGGTTCCCGCAGCGTGTAAATGCGCAACAACGGGTCAGCATTCCTTCGGAGCCATGCCATGAATTCTGCCGGATCTGACGGGCCAGCTCCTCCAATAGATCCGAGCGCCACGCAGACCTTCTCCGCGGATCGTCTTGCGGGATTGAGCGAGGTGACGCCGCCCGTCGAGGCTTCCGCTGGTGTTTCCTCGGCACGCATTCCGCACGTTCCGGGTTTCACGATCCTCGGCAAACTGGGCGAAGGCGGCATGGGAACGGTGTGGCTTGCCCATCAGCACAGCACCAAGCGCGATGTCGCTTTGAAACTGATGCGCTCGGCTGCCTTTGGTTCGGAACGAGATCGTCTTCGCTTTGAACGCGAGGTCGAGATTTCTGCTCAGCTTCAACATCCCAATATCGCCCAGGTATACGAATCCGGTGAAAGCGCGGGGATTTATTTTTACGCCCTCCAGCTTGTAAAGGGTTTGCCGCTCGATCAATACGTAGCCGAAAAGGGGTGCGATACCCGCGCGATTCTTCGGCTCATGCTCAAGATTTGTGCGGCGGTTCAACACGCGCATCAACGAGGCGTGATTCACCGCGACTTGAAACCGGGCAACATCCTCGTCGATGAGCACTGCGAGCCATTCGTGCTCGATTTTGGCCTCGCCAAGGCAACCATAGCAAACAATGTCAGCGGCTCCGAAACGTTGACGCACGATGGTATGATCGTTGGGACGCCCGCGTACATGGCGCCCGAGCAGGCAGCAGGAAAAATTAACGAGCTTGATACGCGCACGGACGTCTATTCCCTCGGCGTAATCCTGTTTCGATTGCTTACGGGCGAATTGCCTCACGCCACGTCAGGCACGAAATTCGACCTTCTTCGCCGAATCGTGGACGAGGAGGTTCGCCGACCGAGAAGTGTCAGCAGTCAGCTTCATTGGGAACTCGAGGCCATTCTCCTCAAGGCCTTGGCAAAGGATCAGGCGGATCGCTACTCCAGCGCTGCGGAGTTGGCTGGCGATCTCACGAGTCATTTGCAAGGCGAGCCAATCTCGGCTCATGCACCGTCGTTCTGGTATTTCGCCAGCAAACGAATGCGAAAACACGCAGCGGCGGCGGCGTTGACGTTTGCGATGCTGTTGTCCGCAGTATTCGGCGTCGGTTTTTATATCGTGTCAATTCAAAACGAACGCGACAACACCAAGGAGCAATTTGACCGCGCCGAAACAAACGCCAATTCTGCGAAACGGAATGCCGACGTCGCCACGAAAAATGAAGCACTGGCAATCAAGAACGCCAAGGACGCCGAACAGCGCCGGCGAGAGGCCGACGCGCAACGCGATGTCGCAGTCAAGGCGCTCGATCGTGAAGCACGGCAAACCTACTGGACGACGATTCGCCTGGCAAATGATCTGATCAAGCGAGCCGAATTTGGCGAGGGTCTGCGGCGACTCCTGGATACGCCGAAAGCCATGCGCGGCTGGGAGTGGGGCTATCTTGTCGCCCATTGCCCCTTGCCCGACCTTGCGGTTCAGGCCCATGCCGACCGAGTGGTTTGCCAGGCCGTTTCGCCAAATCAGAAACAACTCGTCACTTGCGGCGCCGACGGCAAAGTAGCAGCGTGGGATACGGCCACGATGGAGCGGCGCTGGCAATATAGGGGCACGGCCGCTCCGAGCTGCCTGGCATACGCCCCTAATGGAAAACAAGTGGCCATCGGCATCGGGTCAGACATCGTCATCCTCGACGCTTCGTCCGGTCGTTCGGTGAAGACCGTGCGTAGAAAGTCCAGCGCCGCCTTTGTTCGCTTGCAATATCACCCCGATGGAAGCCGACTGCTAACTTGCCTGGAGTATGCGAATCGAAAGAACAAGTTTGAATATGGCATGTTCGAAACGACGAACTGGACTCTGCTGCCAGCAAAAATCGACGCGGATCGTGTCAATGGCGCGTTCGATGCGGGAGGAGAGTACTTCTTGACCGGCGGCGTCAATCGCGCGAATACCCTCGAATGGCGTGATCCCTTGAATTTCAAGATGGTCGACCAGGCCAAGCTCCAAGAGAAAAGGTTTGTGCAAATCCTGGACGTGGTACTCGATACCCGCCGCGATTTTTTGATTCTCCTCGAAGTATTCAATACCACCTTCGTCAAGCTAGCCGGTCGGAATATCGTCAGTCACAAATCCGCCAACACAAACACCACGAATCGCATCATCGCGGCGGCCGTTGACTGGGGGACCAATCAGGTCGGCATGGTGTCGGCGACAGGCGAGGTGCGCGTTTGTGATCTGGATGGCCAATTACTGGTGTCGGCCAATCACGCCAGTGCAGTCACCGACATCGCGAGTCTCGGCAATGGGCGATTCGTGACGAGCGGACGCGACGGTCGATTGAAAATATGGAACGTCGAGAACCTGAGAACGCCTGCGCCGATCGTCGGCCATTCGCCGGCGTTCACGAAATTCCACGCCCGTTCGCTTGCAATGAGCGCCGACTCGCGAAAAATCGCCTGTCAATCGAGCATCTCCCGTTCCTTCGGGCTTGGAGAACTCAACAACACGTCGCCGTGGACCGTGATTCAAACCAATTTCGGCAACCAGTTCGAGCTTATCGGTTTCACGTTGGCGGATGAAATGATTATTCGTCACACATTCAGCGCAAAGAAACCCAACGAGCCGGGCCTGTCGTGGATCTGCTTGTATGCCGTCGATGGCCGCCTCGATCCCTTGCTTCGTGCTTTACGGGTGGAGAGACCCGTTCGGCGAGCGAGCAGCGACGCACCGGGGCGCCGAATGATCCTTACGCTTGAATCGGGCGGCGTGGAAATTCGCGACCTGGATAGCTGGAAGCTATGGCCAGGCGTCGAAATTGAGAGCCCGCTCGTCGCGTCGATTTCCTCGGACGGAAAACGCGCGGCCGCTCTGAACGGCGACGGCACGGAACTACACACGTGGGAAGTCGAAACGGGAAAAATCTTGACACGCGTCAAATGTCGAATTCCTTCGCCGACGAACGCCCTTTTCCATCCCGATTGCGAGCATCTGGCCATCAGCGATCGCGACGGAAATGTTACGATCTTCGACATCGCCAACGCCAGCCCACCGGTCTATCTGCAAGAACATACCGCCGAAATTTCTCGAATGCAATTTTCGCCCGACGGTAATCGCCTGTTTACGTGCGCTGGCGACCACTCCATCCGCGTCTGGGACTGGCGTCTGGGCCGCGACCTGCTCGTACTCACGAATGGCAAGTATGAATATTTCGACGTCGTGCTCACCGATGGCGGGAGGACTCTGGCCGCGACGTCGCATGTACCGAAAATTCAACTTCATCAGGCGCTCCCGTGGGAATTCGATGAAACCTCATCGGAATTCACTGCCGCGGTAGCCAAGGGTCATCTGCGAGACAAGGGCCGCCGCCTTGCCGACGAAATGTATGCCGCGACAAAATCGACTTCGGCGACGTTGGAAAAGATCAAGGCTAGTACCGACATGGCTGCAGTCACGCGCCAGGCCGCCATCGATTACATCCTGCATCGCGCGTTCCGCGAGGAAAAGTTGATTATCGTAAACTCACTCACGGCACGATGACGGCCTGGATAAGAACGCGAGATTGGCTTCGCGGCTTACGCGAACGCCGCCCGGGTGCGCTGCAGCACGGGTGCATCGGCGCCGCCCGAACCTTTCAGCCAATAGACGCTCGCGGCAAGGAAACGGTTGCGCCATGCGGGGCTTACATGCTGGAAATCCTCCAGCGCGGCTGAGCTGAATTTGTAATCGTGCGCGTCGGTTCCTTTCGCGAAGATCAGACGACGCGATGTCGCCAGCCAGGCGCTGGCCTGCTCGGCGTTCGCGTTGAGCAATGCCAGCGTCTTGCGAGCGGCGGCTAGCTTGTTGCCGGTCACCGCCGAAAAGATGTCGTCGATCGCTGCCTGGCCCTGGCCTGTTACGTCCATCGGCTCCAGCGTATCGATACGCGGCGTCGCCGGCAGGTTGTTCATGCGTGCGCGGAACATCGGCAAGAAAGAAGCCGCTTGAAGCATCAGGTACCGGCGCGTCTCGTCGCTGCCTGTCGTCTCATAGCCGAAACGGAGCGCGTTGATGGTTGTGACCGTGTGCAGGCCGAGGATGCCTGGCTGCTTCATCAAAAGCTCACCCGCGGTGAGGAAGAGTGCGTCCCATACGCATGCCGGATCGACACGATCGTTGAGCTTCGCGACAACGGCCTCGGCGGCATCGGCGGCGCTCGCCGTCCGCAGTGTCGCGAGCAGTTCGACGACCGGTTCGTTCGCGATGTTGCCTCGCTGCCAGCCGGCGCGAATTCGTGTCAATCGGCGAAGATTATCGTGGCCCGGGCGGTCTGCGGCATGATCGCTCGTCGCCGGATTCGCATCTCGGCCATGATCGACCAGCGCATAGGCGAGCGAACGCAAGATCGGCTCGGCATGCCGCCAACCGATGGTAACGAGCGTGCGGTACGAATTGGCGACGAAGATCGCCTTGTGGCCGATGTCGCGAAAATCGCGCGCACCGTAGCGCCACATCATTTCGTAGACCTCATTCAAGCTGCTCATCCGCGCCAGCTGGGCGACGGCGCGATCGACGCGCTCCGTTTCCCAGGCGTCCAATCCTGCGCGAAATTCGCTGACCGCTCTCTCGACCGCCGGCAGCCGATCCGCTGGCAGGGCGGACATGCGCCAGTCGCCTTCCTGAGCGTTGCGCGCTTGCGAATTCTTGAAATTGTCGAGCGCCCAAAACAACGGCAGCCAGCGATCGCGATCCTGTGCCGACAGGCTCGCCAGATGCGCCGAATTGACGGCGAGCACCGCATGGAACTTGAACCCGACGGGGCGCGGCTGAATTCCGCGGACGCCTGCGAGCATCACCGCGCTGAGGATCTGCTCATAGCTCGCCCCTTGCCGAACGCGCGTCGCCATCGCTTCGAGCAGGCGATTGCGAGGCGATTCCTCGATGAGCCGAACAAGGCTTTCGACATCGCCCTGCACCGGCGCGAGAGTTCGCGGCGTTTGCTGGGCCGAGAGCGCGGGCAGATTCTGCAGGAAGGCGAAATCGACGGCGCCGGCAGCGACGCCAAGCTGAGCGGAGTGCGAAAGAAAATCACGCCGAGTCGTCATGGGTTTCTCCGTGGATTGAGAGAAGCAACGGAAAGAAGGATGTAAGGGTTATTGTCAGCGAATTGCAGCCAGATTGCAAGCGCGAATCACGATGCGCGAGCCGATTGCTCAATATACTCAATTCAGACCAACGATCCAACGCGAGGAACTCCAATGACTCGGACCATCGACGCGGGAATCACCCGCCGGAATTTCCTTCGAGCCGGCGCCGCCGGTTTCCTGGGTTTAAGTTTCGCCGACAACATCCTCGCACAAGAACCCGCGCCGCTGCCGGCGCGTCGGCCGGCGGACACTGCAGACGGGCCGCCGATCGTCACGGCCCGGGCGTGGTCGATTCTGGATGGCCGAACGGGCCAACGCCTGTACGGAGGCAACGACGCAACCGCTCTCGCGATGGCCAGCACCACGAAGATCATGACCGCCTGGATCGTTCTTCAGCAAGCCAGCACCAACGCCAAGCTGCTCGACGACGTCATCACCGTTTCCGACACGGCGGCGCGCACCACGGGATCGTCCGCACGCATCCGCACGGGCGACCGCATTCCCGTCCGCGAGATGCTCTATGGGTTGCTCTTGCCATCGGGCAATGATGCTGCCACGGCGCTCGCCCAACATTTCGGCGGACGCTTTCGCGGCGCGGACGGCAAGAACGCTGCGACACCTGTCGCGGGCTTCGTCGCCGAGATGAATCGCCAGGCGGCTCGTCTCATGCTGGGCGAGACGAACTACATCGATCCGCACGGCCTGGGCCGAAATGTGACCAGCGCGCGCAACCTCGCGAAGCTAGCCTGGAATGCGATGCAAAACGCGACCTTTCGGCAATATGTGCAAACACGCCGGCGCGAGGCGCAGATTAACGGCGCGAATAACGAGCGCCGAGCCGTGACGTGGAACAACACGAACAAGCTGCTCGACATCGAGGGATACGATGGCATCAAGACCGGGACGACGACCGCCGCCGGCAGCTGCCTGGTAGGCAGCGGACGCCGGGGCGAGGACCACCTGATCGTGGCTGTGCTGGGCTGCACATCGAACGACAGCCGGTACGCCGACACACGCAATCTCTTCCGCTGGGCCTGGCGCGAACGCGCCGCGCGACGGTGAACACCCTGACCAAAAGGGCGCTTGGCCATTTGCTGTTGGCCAAGCGGTTTTGCAATTTTAATTCTACATCGCTGGATTCGTAAATATGAACTCCGTAACCGCTGGTCTGCAATGCATTTGCTCC
>CAZAFH010000098.1:0-30857 GCA_964484265.1 uncultured Singulisphaera sp. | reverse complement strand
TAAGTTGAACGAGTTTCCGCGAAGGATCTCGACTTTAAATATGCTGAAACGGCGAGAGTCAAGCGTCCCCAACCCCCGGCCCCTCTCCCGGAGAGAGAGGGGAGAAAGTAGCGCTGTAGTATTGGCCGCTCGCCAAGGGCGAGCGGCTAAACGAAGTTGAAGATCGTTACTTCTTCTCGACGACCCAGACATTGCGGAACTGCAATGGGTTGCCGTGGCCCTGGAGACGCAGGACGCCCGGCGTGCCTTCGGGTTCCTTGCGGGCGCCGCCTGTGACACCGACGATTTCCGCGTTGTCATGCACGATGACGCCGTTGTGCTTGAGCGTGAGGCGAGCCTTCTTCGTGACCTTGCCATTCTCGGAGACCGCGTTGGTGAATTCGACATCGTAGGTCTGCCATTGGAGAGGCGGCAGGCACATGTTCACCTTGCACGACAGCCGCTGGTAGACGCCGCCGCACTCGTTGTCTTTGCCTTCGAGTCCGAACGAATCGAGGATCTGCACTTCATAATGATCCACTTGATAGAAGCCGCTGTTGCCTCGGCCCTGCCCGCGCGCGGCGGGACGGAACGGCAGCATGAACTCGACGTGTGCGGTGTAGTTCGAGAATTTGCGCACGGTGGTGATATCGGAACCGTCGGTATTGAGCAGGCCGGTAGCCTTGTCAACTCGGCCGCCTTTCCATTCGTCCTTGTTGGATCCGTCGAAGAGAATGACGGCGCCGGCGGGGGCCTTGGCGCCGAGAGTAGGCGACATGCGTGTTGTTTTCTTTAGCCTGACGACAGTCTTGCTGTCGGTGTCTGTGAGGTTGAAGGCATCTCCGGAGATTTCGCCGGCGTAGGCGCGATGGCCGGCGGGCGGGAATTTCGCAGTCGCCGAGAATGCGAGCGGCGATTGGGCCAGGTACGTGCGTTTGCCCTCGGCTGCCTGGAAGGTGACGTTATCGCCTGTCTGCTTGCCCGCGAGGAGGCTACGGTTCTTGCCGTCCCAGCCCGCGCCGGGCAGTCCGCCGGGATAAACGACGGCCTGGAACTCACCGCCGCCCAGCGCGATCACTTGAGCGCCGAGTTTGTCCGACGCATATTCGCCCTGGAACTTGAAATCGACCGGCAAGGTCTTATCGCTGGCGTCGGTCCAGACATCATTCTTCTTCACGTTCTTCTTCTGGTCCTTTTTTTTCTCCGTCTTCTTCTTGTCCTGCGCTGCGGACTCAGTGTCCGAAATCATCATTACGCCGAATCCAAGCAACGTCGTGAAGGCGGCGGCAACCGCCCAGTTTCTGTACATCATGCGCGTCTCCCAAAGAAAAGATTGATCGTTCATTGCGTAAAATTCTGATTTCTTGGCGAGTCAGGAGCGTGGGCGACTGGAGAAACGAAGAGAGAACGTGCAGTTCCTCCGGTCGCTCACGCTCCCGTCTCGCCAAAATGCCAGGCTTCTTGCGAAGTGAATTATATTTGGCAGAGCCGTTCCGCACATCCAGCGTGTTACGCTGACGGCGGAAGGGAATAATATCCGCTGACTGCGGCTTCGAGGCTGCGAGGCAAACCGCTGTTTGGGTCTTTCAACAGCTCGGCGAGAGTGCCGAGATAGGCGAGTTTGCCAGAACGGACAATGCCGATGCGGTCGCAGAAGAGTTCCATCTCGCTCAACACGTGCGAGACGAACAGGACCGATTTGCCCTGACTCTTTTGCGATCGCACCAGGTCGCGCACGAAGGTCCGTCCCTCGAGGTCCAGGCCTTCACTTGGTTCATCCATGACTAGCAGGTCGGGTTCGTTGAGCAACGCCTGTGCGATTCCCAGGCGTTGCACCATGCCCTTGCTGAAACGCGAAATCGTTTCATTCGCGCGATCGGCAAGACCGACGCGCTCCAGCAGTTTTGGCACGCGTTCCTTGACGGTGGTTTCGGGAAGCAAGCTTAGGGCACCATAGAACTCAAGCAATGCACGGGCGGAAAGGTAACGCGGAAACGCCTGGTTCTCGTGCACGTAGCCGACACGCCGCAATGAATCGCGGCGTGAGGATGGCTCGCCGAACCGGAGCACCTGGCCCGCAGTCGGGAAGCACAAGCCGAGGAGAAGCTTGACGAGCGTCGTCTTGCCGGCGCGATTGGGGCCGAGCAAACCGAAGATCTCCCCCGGCTCGATGCGAAAGCTCACGCCATCGACGGCGCGTAGCGTCCCCGCTCCGAGAATACCCTGCGAGTATTCCTTGACGACCTCCTTGAATTCGACCATCGGCGTGGAATTATTGGTGCTCATGAAGAGACAGCGACCGTCGGGATGCGTGGTCTCACGCGCCACGACGGTCATGATAGGAAATCGCCAATCATCGAGCCATGTGGTTATTTCTCGGCGCGAAGCACGACATTGACGTTGGTAGGCCAGTTGCCCGTCGTCAGGAAGATCGGGCCGAAACTGCCTTCTCGGTCGGCGATGTGAGTTCGCTGACTCGTCGGGGAAAATACGATCACGGTGAGTTTGTGGTTGGCGCCAGGCGTGAGCTTGGCGTTCGCGCCGACGGTGAGCTTGATGATCGTTTCCTTGCCCTTGACGTGTGCGATTTTTTCATTGATGGTGCGATCGACGACGAAATCGCGGCCTTCGCCCGAAAGGTCTTCCCTCGCCAGCACCGCGACGAGCCGAGAACTTTGGAACGATTCGAGGGCGGCAGGCACACGCACGGTCACCTGAAACTTCGCGCTCTGCTGAGCCTGTGCCGCGGCGCTCGCCAGGAACAATCCAACGGCAATGGAAGTCATGCGGATCATTTTTTCACCTTATCAAGAAATCGAATTCCGCTTGCGGCCTAGCGCTCAACGAGGAAGCTGCAAGCGGACAATGCACATGCAAGAACCTATTCCAGCAGCGACACCTGAACGCCTGCCTGCATGATGTTGGTCAGTGCGGTCTGCAAGCGCGTTTGGCGAGTGGCGTTGTCGCCATAGATACGCTGCCAATCGGGGAAGTTGGTCCCGGTCGTGTCGGAGGCGACGCCGCCGTAGTATTGCAGCGTTTGCAAGAACGACAAGGCGCCCGATTGGCCCGAGGTCGTGCTATTCGCGGGGTCGAACATCGACCCGTACCCGATGCCATAAACCAGGGCCGGCTTGCGCGAGGTGGAATATCCTGGCGGCGAATCGGTCGTCATGGCACAAATCTGCTTCACGACGTCGTATACTTCGCTGTTCGTGTAAGTTCCGCTGGATGGGAACTGATTCTGGCTATTGCTGATCGACTGAGGATCCTTGATGCGGATTTGGTAGTAGGAATCCGACCCCGATCCACTAAGTGAGGAATACGCTCGGGTGTTCGGCGCACCGTCCGTCTCGAAGATCACGAGACGGGCGGCGCCCTTTCGTCCTAACCCGCCGGCATAACCGCGGTAAGTAGTCGTGGGCGTGGCATAGGACCGCAGATTCGTCGCGCTGGAGCTGAGCAGGTTGTAGGCGATCATCAGCCCCATCTGCGGACCGGTGCCGCCCTTGGCGCGCGGGACGTTGTCGAAGTCGGCGTCGTAAGGCGTGATCGAGGTCACGCCGCCCGAGACTGTCGATGGCGGGAACCACAGCGAGTCCTTGAGGCCCTGGTAGTTTCGGCCGAGCGGAATCACTGCCATGTTGTGCTGCCCGCCGCCCGAGGTGCTGTAGCTTGGGCTGCTGAAGAACGTCAGGCCGACGAAATCGTTGGGGTGGTTGTTCTTGATATCGTCGATCGCGGACGAGATGCCGACTTTGCACGCCCACGCTTGAGCTTCGTGAACATTGCCCGGCCAGCGGAGAGTGTAGATGCCGTTCGGGTACTGGTACACGCTGTAATTGGCCAGCCAATCGCCGAAGGTCTGCGGACCGAACCAGAACTGATGACGCGGGCGATACGGGTTGTCGGTATAGCTCATGTAAGCAGGCACGTTCGTGTAAATTTTCACGGACGAGCTATTGGCGAGTGCAGCCTTCAGCGCGATGTCCGGCGTGGCCTGGAGGGTGCCGGAGGTGATTGTCGCGGGATTGAGTTCGTAAATGGTCGAGCCGTTCCCGAATCGCACATAGTATGCTGGTTCCCACCATTGCGTGCTGGAAGACGAATAGCTGCCGTTGCCCGACGAGTTAATGAGCTTGAACTGAGTCGAGCTTAAGACGGTGACTTCCCACTTGCCATTGGCGCCCGTATTGCCCGTGACGCCGGACACATTGACGACCATGCCGGTCGAGAGGTTGTGATTCGCGCCTGTAGTGATGACCACGGGCGACGCATTGGTGGCTGCAGTGATGGCTGGCACCCAGGCGCCAACGCCCGTTGAGGTGAAGCTGCCGTTGCCAGTCGACCCGTTCAATTTGAAGGTGTTGGAATCGACGACGGTCACCGTCCAGGTTTTGTTGGTACTTGAGTTGTTTGCGGCGGTGTTGCCCGTCACGCCTGTGATTGAGATGATGTTGTTTGTGGAAAGTCC
Source organism: uncultured Singulisphaera sp. (assembly GCA_964484265.1). Lineage (GTDB taxonomy): Bacteria > Planctomycetota > Planctomycetia > Gemmatales > Gemmataceae > SIAQ01. The sequence continues at coordinate 26,404 of CAZAFH010000098.1, read as the reverse complement.
GTGGTTGGGCGACGTGATCACGATCGGCGAGGCGTTGGTGGCGTTGGTAATGGCGTTCGGCCCGGGTAGGTCGGTAGCGGTACCACTCAAGGTTTTCACGTTGTTGAAATTCATCGCGCCGGAGTAGCCCTTTGCATAGCCACCGCTTTGGTTGATCGTTGCGGTGTAATTGCAATCCGCCTTCTGTCCGATCTGGACCGTACCCCAGGCGTACATGTCGCCGCTGCCGATCATCGAGGTGAAGGAGTTGCCGCGATTATCGGCATTGGTGTAGGTGTTGGCGCCGGAATGGCACAGGCCGAACATGTAGTCCACGTAGTCCTTCCAGAACCGCTCGCTGAGGTCGGTGATGGGATTCTGTGTCCACATGCGCGTGTTCAACGCGGTGTCCGTGTGGTCCGGGATTTTCGAGTAATATTTAATGCGTCCCGTGGTCATTGCCGACGGGAAATGCACGGGCGACGACGACAGCCATTTGAAAACGGCGGCGTAATTGATGCGGTAGCGATAGCTGACGCTGCTGCCGTTCTCGGTGACCGAAGTCGTGGTTTGCGGCGTCTTCATGATGGGCGTGCCCCAACTCCAGTCCGACGTGCAAGGCGCGCCGCTCGGATTGAAGAGGATGTTGTTGTGATCGAGCCAGTAGAGCGAGTTATCGGAGGTTTTTTCCTTGAAGAAGAACCGCTGCCGCCAGTCGAGCGCGCCGTTGTCGGCGTGGTTGGCGTAATCGCTGGCGTCGAGGTCGGAACCTTGCGGGTGCGGCGGCCAGATGAACATGGTCTTGCCCCAGTAGCCGGGGCCTTCGCTATATCCCTTGAACGTCACGCCGGCGTAACCGGCGCTGTTCTGAGCACGCTCCCAGTCGAGCTTTTGCGTGGGCGTTGGTGTGCTGGTGCCGATGGAATCGGTCACGGTTTTGATGCTGTAAGAGGTTCCGGATTTCAGATAGTTGTCGCCGCCTGGCGTTGTTGCGTAGCTATCCTTGGACGAGTCACGCGTAAAGGCGGGCGTCGAACCGCTGCTCATGAAGTCGGCCAGGCACGGCGGTCCGGCGACGCTCCAGGTGGTGCTGTGATTGCTGGGGTCCACGAGTTCGACGCCCGTTGTGCCGGCCGTTGTGCCCTTCAGTGCCGCAGTGGTCGAATCGGTGTAGTGTCCCCAGGTCGGAAAAGCGTCATCGGGATTCAGGGAAACCGTGCGCGGACCATAGTTCGGATACATGTAGCTTCCGCTCTTGTAGGCGCCGACCACGCTCTGGAAACGCATCGAGCCGGAAAGATCCATGACAATGACGACGTCGCGAGGCCGATGCGCCGCCACCGCCGTGGCCTTGACGTTGAACGGGTTTGCGCCAAACACCGCGCCGAAGAAAACCGGGCTGGTTGTGTTGATCGTCGCACGCACGGCCGTGTACGGCTCGGAAGCCGACTTGCCCGGAATGACCAGCTGGAACGCCTCGGACGAGGGGTTGGAATCGTTATAGACGTAATAGTAGCCGCCGCATTGAATCGTCACGGCGCCGGAGACGTAGGTGTCGGTGCTCGGATTCGTGATGGAACTCGGGTTTCCCGTTATCGCGGTGTTGAAGATCTTGTTCTGCGTGGCGGCAGTGACGGCGTTGATCGGTACATTCGCCAGGTTGTAGCCGGACTGCTGCGTGAATGTCCGCACGCCAACCAAGGACGCCACGTCGGCGGCGTTCTGCGCCTGCGTCTTGGCGACCGCAACCATGCCGATGTCGATCGCCAGCGCGACCAGGCCCATGATGGCGATCAGGCTCAGTGCGACCAGTGGAATGATCGCGCCGGCACGCTTCGCATTATTGTTTTTCCAACGCATCGTTACTCTCCCTATTTCCTGTCCCGACTGCGGAGTCGCGGAATTGCAAGTGTTTCAATCACCGAGAAATGACTAGTTCGCTTCGCTGCCCATGCTGCACTTCGAGCGAATCGTGAATGTCTTCAGAAAGCCTAAACCGGGCGTCATTGGCACATAGCTGACTTGCACATCGACGCAGACGTATTCGCCGAACTGGGCCGTCGTCGCCGTGCCGATGTTGTTGCCCGTCGAGTCGGCCAAATATACGTTGCACGAGTAGCCGGGCCAGCTTTCCAATCCGCTCATGAACGTTTTCGTAACATTCTGCGTGTCGGTTACCATCGTTGTGTCGTTGACATTGACGACCCCATAACGACACCCTTCTCGGGCGGCGTTTTCCACGATGTTGTAAGAGTAGACCACCATGCAAAATTCCATGATGCCGAAAAAGATCAGTACAAAAACCGAACTGACGGCGGCGAATTCCACGATCGACGCCGCCTCGCGTTTGCGCTTGTTTGCCTGTATCAACATGTTGAACCTTCTCTTTGCTCTGGGTGCGTATTGGGACCAATTTCAGTTCGTCGGAATAGTCGTGTTGATCGTGATGCTGGAGTCGCGCATCGAATACCAGTCGGCATAAGCAACCAGCGTTGACGTGGACGTGATCTGCGACAGCGTGGACCAGCGCACCACGGAATAAGGAACGGTGACGGTGACTCGGAACTGATCCAGCTGATTCGCCGTGGCCGGATTGCTGCGTGACGAGCTGGTGAGATTGGTCAGCGTCACCATGCTGAGCGTCACGCCGCTCAGGCCATTCATGTTGAGGTAATTGACGACATACTGCCGCACGGCGGTGTCATTGACCTGGCCTGCCGACGCCTGGCGGCCGCCTTCTCGGGCGGCGTTCGCGAGCAAGTTTTGCACCTGCACCATGCGGCCCACTTCCCAGATGCCGCTGATGATGATAAGCAATAGCGGCAAACAAACGGCGAGTTCGACGGCGGCAGTGGCTCGGCGTTGGGTATTTTGGCGCTGCGCGATTCGCATCGATCGATCCTCTCAGATAAATCCCGTACACGCGGATTTTCTCCGCGCCTGCTCTGTCCCTCCCAAGCGTAGGTCACGAATTTGCGAAATACAAAAAATGCAAACCGAAATTACACGATTTTCGATTTTTTCACAAAAACTGAATGCTAATTAAGCCATTCTCGAGATAATTGCCCTACAAAAACTGCATGGTCGTCGAGGAGAAACGAATTAACCGAATGCGATGGAATCGGATATAATGACGCGAGATAGGAGCGCGGCGGCAATGCTGCGCCTTTCCAGCGAGAATCAATTGGGTGGATCGCCAATCATGCGTCGTCTTAGCGTGTTTTGTCAGCTGACCGTATTATTCGTTGTCGCGCCGCTGCCTGCCCGTGCTCAGTACACGGTACGCGAGGCGGGATTCGTGGAGCCGGAACCGCGGCCTTACCGCTTGCTTCACCTGACGGAGAACGAGAACGCGCCAGCGACCAAGACGCAGCATGCCGACCTTCGCGTAAAGACGAAGCACAGCAATATCGTGCTGGTGACGCTGCCGCCCGACCGCAAGAAAGTCGCCTCGACGCTGAAGAACGTGTCCATGCCAGACAACCTGGCGCGATCGGAGTTTTGGTTGATCGCGCCGGACGATCGCATGATTCCGTTCGATCCGAGCGGATCGCTGACGTTGCTGTTGCGATCGCCAATGCGGCTGCAAATTCGCGGCGAGATTGCCGACGCGCTGTGCACGGTGCTGTTGCTGGAATCGACAGACGAACAAGCCAACAAGAAGGCTCGCGCGAAGGTTTCGCGCGTCCTGAGCGCCTTCAATAAGTCCAAGGCGAAACTTGACGACTCGCTTCATTCGGACGTCAAACTGCTGACGATCACCGACAAGATGCGCGAGCAAGAACGCTGGACGCTATGGGGCCTCGGCGAGGAACAGGCCCCCACCGAATCGCCGAAGGTCGTCGTGCTCTTCGGCAACATGTTGCGCGCGGGCGAGAGCTTTGACGGCGCCGAATGGGCGGAGCGCGACCTGCTCGAACGCATCGCAACGCTGACACTGCAATGCCAAAACACGCCGACGATGCGCGAACTTTTCGGCCCGGCGCTGCCGTTCGGCATGGAGAAAAATTGGCTGGGAGACATGAAGGACGCGCTGAAATTCGATCCACGGAGCAAAGAGGCTCGCTTGAAATTGGCGGACCTGTGGAGCAAGGCGAAGCCAGAAGTTGACGACAAGACGCCGCGTAAATTGGCGTTTACGCGTTTGATCGACGAGTTCCAGGAGGTGGAGCCGGAAAATGGCGCGGGCGATCCGAACGACCCGAATCGGCCCGAAGACAATAATATTGTAGCGCTGCCGATTCCGGAGCAGGCCGACCCGTCGAAGTCGTTTTTCGCGAGCACGACTCTTGGCGTGATCTTGTTCAGCATCGGAATCGTCGGCTGGATCGCCCTGGCTGGCGTCACCTGGATGATCGAGCGAGGTCGCGCGTCAGCGAAAACGCCGACGCCTGCGGGGTGAGCCGCCGCCTTCTAGCCGATCCAGGTCCCGATGGCGCGGGCCGGCGTCGAACGTCGGAGCGGGCAGCGGTTTCGCTAGATCGAGCGTCACGTCGTTGCGTGCGATGCCCCACCCGCGGAAGATGGCGTAGTGGTGTTTCAGGCCCAGAATCTCACGTCGTGTCCTGCCTTGGGGCGAGTCCGCCCAGGGGCCGATCTGCGTGTGAAACTCAAAAAAGTGCGGCAGTACTTGCGTCAAATAATGCCAGTACGGCTCATTGTCGGTCTGTACGAAGAAGCGGCCGCCCGGTTCCAGCACGCGATGCATTTCGGCCAAGAACGCTGGCGCGAGCAGCCGTTTGTGCGCTTCCCCCGGCTCGTGGTAGGGTTGCGGATGGTAGCAGTGAATCTCGCGAACCGAAGCCGCTGCGAGGTAGTCCGCAAGCAGGCGTTGTGCATCGATCGCAGCAAAGCGCAAATTGCCCAGGCCTCGCTGATTGCCTCGCCGTGTCGCATAGCGAAGCACCACGGGCAGAATATCGATGCCGAGATGGTCCATATCAGGCCGAGCGAGCGCCGAACTGAGCAGGTAACGCCCATTGCCGCAACCGAGATCGACGATCAGAGGAGCGGTTCGACCAAAGAGGGCGGCGATGTCCAAAGGGCCAACAGGCGGGAGTTTCTTCAGAGCGGTCTGAACCCAGCGTTCGGGTTCCAGCACGCGTCCGGGGATCGGAACGCCGAATTCGTGTTCGTCCATCGTTTGGCCTCGTGCGATTCACCGTAGCCATCACGCGCCGCGCGATGGATTTAAGAGCCCACTGACGTTGAAAAAAGCATGCCAATTGTTGTACGATCAGGAAAGATATTGGACGAACGAGTCACAAATTCGTTTCTCCTGCGTTGTTAGTAGGTCGTGATCTTTTGAATTCCGGCGAGTCGGGAGCGTGAGCGACCGGAGGAAGCACGCAGTTTCTCTCTGTTTCTCCAGTCGCTCACGCTCCTGGTTCGCCGGAAGATCACCTGATGCGATTTGTCACGCTATAGCGGTCCGCGAGGTTGAATCATGAGCAATGAGCAAAACGCTGGCGGGGCGGCTACCAGTCCGCTGGAAGCCCAGCAAATCGAGCAGGCGCGCCGGCAGGTGAATCAAGTCGCCGAGGAAATCGCCCAGCTTGCCGAGTCGGACATTCCGCCGGCACAGATGTATAGCGAATTCTTGCAGCGCGTTTATTTCGCTACCCAAGCGTTCGCCGGCGCGATCTGGACGCGCACGCCGCAGGGCAACCTCCAGCTGCAATGCCAAATCAATCTGCGCGAGGTCGGGCTTGAACGCACGCCCGAAGGCAGGCCGATGCACGACGAACTGCTGCGCCAGGCCGTCACCCAGGGCAAGGGCGGCATCGTCAAACCGCACTTCAGCCATGCCTTTAGCGGCCCTGATCAGGTCGCGGGTAACGCCACGGATTTCACCATCATCCTCGTGCCGATCCTTCAGGAAAAGCAAGTGATCGGCCTGGTCGAGCTTTGGCAGGATCCGAGCCGCAACGCGAGTGCTTTGCAGAACCTGCATCAGTTCCTGATCCGCATGGCCGGGTTCATCTCTCTGTTTCTGCGCAATCATCAACTCAGGCAGATGGTTGGGCAGCAAGAGCTTTGGCTCAAGCTCGAATCGTTCACGCGCCAGATTCACAACAGCCTGAATCTGACCGAAGTCGCCTATCTCATAGCCAACGAAGGCCGACGGCTCATCGAAGTCGATCGCATCAGTGTGGCGACGCGCAGCGCCGACAAATGCCAGGTCAGCGCCATCAGCGGGGCCGACGTCGTCGAGAAACGTTCGAATCTGGTCCAGCTCATGCGCAAGCTCTTCGATGCCGTCATCGAATGGGGCGAGCGCCTTGTTTACACCGGTACGAAAGACGAGACTCTGCCGCCCAAAGTACTCCATTGTCTCGATGCGTATCTCGCAGAAGGCAACAGCAAGATTCTCGTCATCGCCCCGCTTCAAGACGAACGCGACAAGGACCGCAAAAAGCCCGCACGCTCCGCGCTCATGATGGAGTGCTTCGAGACCAACCTCGCGGCCGAACAGCTTCTTGCCCGGCTCGATGTCGTCGGTCGGCACGCCTGCCCGGCCCTCTACAACGCGCTGGAATACCAACGCATCCCGATGCGTTTTATCTGGCTTCCGCTCGCCTATCTCCAAGACGGCATGGGCGGCAAGGCCAAGGCGATCACCGCGCTTTCCCTGACTGCGGCCGTCATGCTGGTCCTCACCATGATCTTCGTGCCCTTCCCCCTCAAAATGGAATCCGGCGGCACGGCGCAGCCCAAAGAGCGAGTCTGGGCCTATTCGCCCATCGCCGGCAAAGTCGAGAACGTCATGCCCGGTCTGGTTTCCGGAGTCAAGGTCAGCAAAGGCCAGACGCTGCTGACGATGTTCGATTCCGATCTCGAAAAACGCATCCGTGAGCTTCAAGCGGAGATCGAATCGCTGTCCACCAAAATCACGCCGATCGCCAACCGTACGAGCGAATCGTCCGACAACAAGAGCGGCGACGGCATCGCTGCCTTCGAGGCGCGAGTCAAGCTCGATCAAAGCATCAGCCTGCTGCGAGAACTCAAACAACGAACCAACGCCCACCCCACCAAACCGGGATATTACAGCATCACCGCGCCGCGCTCCGGCATCGTGCTCAGCACCGACACACGCGAGAATCTCCTCGGCCGACAGGTAAAACCAAGCGATCCGCTCATCCGCATCGGCTTCACCGACCTGGAAAAGCCGCGCATCTCCGACTGGGAAGTCGAGCTCAAAATCCCGCAAAAACATATCGGCCAAATTCTGCGTGCCTTTGAGTCGTTACCGAAAAACGCAGAGCTGGACGTGGATATCATGCTCAAAACCGAACCGTGGCGTTCCTATCGCGGCAAGATCCGGCGCGACAAGATCGCTTTCCAGGCCAACAATCAAAAGGACAGCAACGACGAAGCCGAGGCCGTCGTCCTCGCCTGGGTTCGCCTCGATGGCAACGATATCCCCTCCGAGGACCGCTTGCCCGCCGGCCGACTCGTCACCGGCACGGATATCAGCGCCCGCATCCGTTGCGGCAATCGTGCCATGGGCTACTCCCTCTTTTACGGCGTGTGGGAGTTCCTCTACGAGAAAGTGATATTCCCGTTCAGCTGATCGTTCTGTGTCCTACATTGAAAAGCGAACAATAGCTACCTGATTTGCCGCTTGCGGCTTAGCGCTCAGCAGGGCGCCCTGCTGAGCGCTAAGCCGCAAGCGGAGATGCAAAGTTGGAGGTCCATCATGTTTCGCGTTCTCTTCGTCATCGCGCTTGGCACGGGGTTGTTTTTCGCCGGCGCCTGGCAACTGGGATTGCTCGAGAAAGGCCCCGGCGACGGGGTCACTCCAGAGACCACGACCGTCGAAGTCACGGACATTTCGAAACTAGGCGGCGACCTCTACAAGGCCGACCCCTATCCCGCGATCGTCATCCCGACGCGCGGCGAGAGCAATCCGATTATCGTGTCCGGCATGATGAATGCGATCGAGCTGGAAGAGGTTCCCAGTTCCGTTCCGGGGCGGGTGCTGTTCATCGGCGATCAGGTCAGCGATGCGGCCGTGCTCGCGGCAGGATCGGCGGCGTTTTTGGCGGAGCCATACTATTCGACGCCGCCAATCTACGCGGGCCGAAACTCGTATACGAAGTTTTACCGACGCTATTATGAAGGCCAGACGGCTCACCAGGGCCAGATGCTGGCGATGATCGATCCATCCGAGGCGCTGGGTTACGTGCTGGAGAAGATTGAGAAAGTGGGCGTGGCCGAGGCGGAAACCGTCGCCGCCGCCGCCGCCGCCAAAGAAGGTCAGGAACGGTACCTGCGTGCCTTGAAGCTCTGGGAACGGAAGGCGATCACCGAAGAGGATTTCGGAGCGGCACGCCTCACGAAAATAAAATTTGAAGCTGAATATACCACCAAACAGGGCGCCGTCAAGCTCGCCAATAACGAGAAGGACTTGGCAGACATTCGACTTCGGCAACATGAGATTCGTGCGTTTCTCGCCTATAAGCATTTCACCATCAAGTCGATCGTTCGCCAGACCGGCGCGCTCGTGCATCAGCAAAATTCGACGGTGATGGTCGTGCAGAATCTCGAGCGCCTCATGGCCGAGGCGATGATCGAGGAACCGGACTACCTGCGCTTGCAGACGCGGAAGTACATCTCCGCCACGATCGAGCCGACGATCATCGAAGGTTCACAGAACGAACTGTTCGGCCATCGCGGCGAGATTCATAGCGTCGCCGTCTCGCGCGATTTCCGAATCGTGTCGGCAAGCGAAGACAAGACGGTGTGCGTGTTCCGCCCGATGGACCGCGCGCCGCAAAAGATGTTCGTCCACCCGGAACCGGTGCGCGTCGTCGTCTGTACGCCCAAGTCGGCGGCGAAGAATCTCGCCATCGTCGGCAGCTCCAAGGGCAACCTCTACATCTGGGACCTTGACAATCCGGAAAAGCAAAAGGCCAAGGATCCCGCCGTCCATGGTGACGACGTCGCGATCACCAGCCTGGCGATCAATCGCGATGGCACACTGCTGGCGAGCGGCGCCCGCGACGGTTCGATCAAGCTCTGGAAAATCGACGGCACGCTCCAGCTTCTCTACACCTTCGACCCCGCTCACGGCGTCGGGCAAGGGCATGAAGACTCGGTCACTTCGCTGCATTTCACGCCACAATGCCGGCTGGTTTCCGCGTCACGGGACAAGTCAGTGCGCGTCTGGCAGTTGAAGGAAAAAGGCGCCGCCGCCGACGGCGAACCCGTGCATGATCGCCAGGGCAACGTCGCCGACCTCGGCGTCAGCCCCGATGGACGCTGGATGCTATTCGACAAGGACCGCACGCTTTGGTTGATGTCCACCGAGGAACGCAAGCTCGTGCATACGATCAACGCGAGCGCCGGCGCGACGCCATTTGATTCGCTGGCGAAATTTTCGCCCGATGGCTCGATGCTCTTGACTGCAGGATTGGCCGAGGGCCGACTGCAGCTTTGGCGTGTGCCGGAGGGCAATGAGCGCGGGTTCGAGGTTCGCCAGTTCGCGCCGCGCGACAAGCAACCCGTGACCTGCGCCGCGTTCTCGCCCGAGGCCGGCATCAAGGGCGGGGCGAACTCCTTCGCCGTCTCGGCAGCCGGTTCGGTGCTGTACCTGTGGAACATTCCCACGGTCGCGGAGGTCGAGTCGCAGCGAATTCCGGAGGTTCCGTTAACCCTCCGGACGCACTCGCTGGATCTGGCAACGAAGATGAGCCGCATCGGCTTCGAAGTCGCCAATCCGGTGTCGGCTCGTTACCCCAACGGCCGCTTCGAAGTAGGTCGTCCCGTGAGAATCGTGATTGATTGACAAGGTGCTGCAATGTTTAACCGCTCGCCTTTGGCGTGCGCGGCCTATATTTCGAATCGAGTCAATGCGCGTCGGCCGTGCTCGCCAAACACGAGCGTCTAATTCTACATCGCTGGATTCGTAGACATGAACTCTGTATCCGCTGGTCTGCAATGCATTTGCTCCCCTCTCCCGCCGCGAGAGGGGTTGGGGGTGAGGGGCGCCCGGCCTTTGCTATGTTGCATAAGTTTCCGCAAAGGTCCTCGATTGTAAATTCACTGAAACGGTTCGAGTCAAGCGTCCCTCACCCCCGGCCCCTCTCGCGGTGGGAGAGGGGAGAAAATGCGCAACAATATCAGGATGAAAATTCCCCAGGTTTTTCATCAGCCCACCCCCGGCCCCTCTCCCGGTGGAAGAGGGGAGAAAGTAGCGCTGAAGTACTAAACGATGTCGGGAAATATGAACCATGCAAAACGCCGCACCATCCAACGAAACGGAAAGACGCAAGATGGTTCGCTTGCGTCGCCGGCCTGATCTCGACATCGTGCCGCAACGCTACGAGGGGCGGACGTACTATGTCGTCAAGGATCCGGTCAGCTTGCGCTACTACCGCTTCAAGGAGCAGGAGCATTTTCTGCTCACGCTCATGGATGGCAAACACACGCTCGACGACGCCCAGAAAGCCTTCGAATCGAAATTCCGGCCCGAGCGATTGCGGCTCGAAGATCTCGAACAGTTTGGCCAGCAGCTGCTGCAGATGGGCCTCGTGCAGAATGAATCGCCCAAGGCCGGCAAGCAACTCTACGACAATCGGCAGAAGCGCCTCCGCTCCGAATGGATGCAGACGCTCACGAATATCCTCTACATCAAGCTGCCGGTCTTCGATCCCGATCGCCTGCTCACTCACATGCTGCCGCACCTGTGGTGGATGTTCACTCGGCTCTTTTTGCTGGCGAGTCTCGCGTTCATGGGGGCCGCGCTGGCGCTCGTGCTGACGAAATTCGACGTCTTCTACGCCCGCCTGCCGACGTTCGAGAGCTACTTCAACTTCAAGAACATGATCTACCTCTGGATCGCGCTCGGCGTGGTCAAGGTGATCCACGAGTTTGGCCATGGCTTGAGTTGCAAGGCGTTCGAAGGTGAAGTGCACGAGATGGGTTTCCTGCTCCTGTGCTTTTCTCCCGCAATGTATTGCAACGTCTCCGACGCCTGGCGTTTGCCGAGCAAGTGGCATCGCATCATCATCAGCGCGGCCGGAATCTATGTCGAATTGATGATCGCGGCTGCGGCGACGTTCATCTGGTGGAATACGCCCAATCAGCCGTTTTTGAACAACCTCTGCCTCAACCTCATGGTCGTCTGTTCCGTTAGCACGGTGATGTTCAACGGCAACCCGCTGATGCGCTACGACGGCTACTACGTCCTCGCCGACTGGATCGAGATCCCGAACCTGCGCGATCGCGCCAATCGCTACCTGCAAAACCTCGCGATGTCTGTCTGCCTTGGCATCGAGACCCCGCCCGAGGCGTACATGGAACCCTGGCGTCGGCTCTTGTTCATCATCTTCGCGGTCGTGAGCTATGTCTATCGGTGGGTCGTGACGTTTGTCATCCTGAAATTCATGGCGACATTCTTGAAGCCGTACAAGCTGGAAGTAGTCAGCGAATTGCTGGCGATCGGTGCTTTGGCGTCGATGATCGGTTGGCCGCTTTATCGCATGATTACCAACGTCAAAAAAAGAGGGAGGCTGCCAGACATGAAACCCATTCGCGTGACGCTGAGCGCCGCCGTGGTGGCGGTCGTGTTGCTCTTTGTCTTCTTCGTGCCCCTGCCGGTGACGCGCATTCGCACGCACGGCTTCGTGCAGGTTCAGCCGACGGAGATCACCCACGTCGGCATCGATGTCACCGGCAGCCTGGCCCGTGTGTTCGTGAAGGAAGGCCAGGTGGTCAAGCAGGGCAAGGAACTGGCGCAATTCACCAGTCCTGAACTCGAAAACCAGCGCGACCAGCTGACGGCCGTGATCACAGTCAAGAAAAAGCTCCGCGAGTATTTCCAGAAGCAGATTATTCGCGAATCCGATCCAAGCCAACGAACGAGCCTGGAGAACGAATTGAAGCGAGTCGAGAGCGAATACCTCCAGGCGGAGGCGTCGCTCAAGCACGTACTGCACGACATGGAAAAGCTCACGCTCCGCGCGCCGCGCGACGGTGTGGTCGTCGGCCTGCCGCCCATCGATGAAGTCGGCAAACAATGGGACCGCGAGCAAGGCTCGGTCTTTTGCAGCATCGCCGGCACGAAAAGGCTCCGCGTGCTCGTGCCGATCGGCGCTCCCGATTTCCTTTTGCTCAAGGAAAACGACGAAAAGGCTCGCCGGACCAAGACCCGCATCGCTGCCACGGTGCGCGTGCAAGGCCATGATGTCCGAACCTGGACCGGCACGGTCGGCGAATTGCCCAACACCGACGAAAAGAACATCCCGCCGCAACTCAGCACCAAGGGAGGCGGCCCGATAGCCGTCAAGCCAGGCTCGCAGCCCAACCAGCTCATGCCGCAATCGCAGGTTTTTCTCGTCGGCATCGACCTGGATGAATCCGATCCAAACATCGCGCTCGGCTCCATGGCGCAGGTCAAGATCCACTGCGAGTACCGATCCTGTGCCTGGTGGCTTTACCGCACGATCGCGATCACCTTCGACATCGGCCTGTGGAAGATGTGAGCGAACGACGCGCCTTTGCGTGCCGTTTTGATTTCCATAACAAATGTGGAAACACTTCCTCTCTGGGCCTAATTTCCGAAGGTAATAAATCCTATGTGGCATGCATGGCACGACGTGACGCCCGGCGAGCGGCTTCCCGATGTTTTTACCGCGGTCATCGAAATTCCGATGGGCTCCAGCGTCAAGTACGAGCTTGACAAGGAAACCGGAATGCTTCGCCTGGACCGCATCCTCTACTCCGCGGTCTACTATCCCGCGAATTACGGCTTCATCCCTCAGACCCTGGCCGAGGACGACGATCCGCTTGACGTGCTCGTGCTGTGCCAAGAAGCCGTCGCGCCGTTGACGCTAGTGAGCGCTCGCGCGATAGGCTTGATGACGATGGTGGACAGCGGGAAACGCGATCACAAGATCCTTGCCGTCGCCATGGATGATCCGGAGTACGCCGGCTTCACGGAGGCATCGGAACTGCCGGTGCACCGTTTGACGATGCTGCGGCGATTTTTCCAGGACTACAAGACGCTGGAAGGCAAAGCCGTCGAGGTGGATGAGTTCGAACCCCACGCCAATGCCCTGCCCGTGATCGAGGAAGCGCTCGCACGCTACAGCACCGTGAGGCGGCGCGGCTTCAAGAAAGGCGCCCACCACCACGATGGACCTTCCGCGAAATAACAAGTCTCACAAACCAAAACGAAACACGAAAGCACGAAAAAACGAAATGCACGAAAAAAAGTCAGAGAACCCAGTTTCCTAGAAACCGACGTTGGCTGCGGTTAATGGCCGCCTGTTTCTCACAATCGATTTTCGTTCTGTCGTGCTTTCGTGATGCGCATTGGTTTGCGGCGTGCTGCGCCTTTGCGTGAGCTGTTTTATCCCAGAATCTATTCGAGCCGACCATGAGCACGACGCGAATCCGCAACCGCGCCGGCAAGATCCGCGCGGTCTTGGCGGAGCTTTATCCCGACGCCCATTGCGCGTTGCATTACACCAATGCGCTCGAGTTGCTGGTCGCGACGATTCTCTCCGCGCAGTGCACCGATGAGCGCGTCAACAAGGTCACGCCGGCGCTGTTCAAGCGTTTTCCCGACGCGCGGGCTTACGCCGACTGCGAACTGCCGGAGTTGGAGAAGCTCATTCAATCGACCGGTTTTTTTCGCAACAAGGCGAAGAACATCAAGGAGTGCTGCAAGGAACTTGTCGCCAAGCACGACGGCGATGTGCCTCGCACCATGGAGGAACTGGTCCCGCTGCCCGGCGTGGGACGCAAGACCGCGAACGTGGTCCTGGGCAACGCATTCGGCATTCCGGGCATTCCCGTCGATACCCACGTGGGCCGGCTCTCCCGCCGCATGGGCCTGACCGAACACGACGATCCGGTGAAGGTCGAGTCCGATCTCATGGCGCTGATCCCGCAGGACGAATGGACGATGTTCGGCCATCGCATGATCTTCCACGGCCGACAGGTCTGCGCCTCGCGCAATCCCAACTGCGAGGAATGCACGTTGCGAAAGATCTGCCCGATGGTCGGCGTCGAGGATCCATCGTAGCCTTCTCGCGTCGAGCGTGTGATTTCTTGGCGAGCCGGGAGCGTGAACGACTGGAGGAATGGTCAACAAAATTGGATTTCCTCCAGTCGCTCATGCTCCTGGCTCGCCAGATAAGCTCACCGATACACGAGCACGCTGTATTTGTAGGCGATGCGCCGTTCTTCGCCGGGGTTCAGTGTCACGGTCCAGTGGGCCTCGTGGACGCGGTTGATGTCCTCCAGACTTTCTTCGCGCGTAATTACTTTCGGATCGCCTGCGATCTCGCTGATCTTGCCGCGGATGGCGTGGCGAATTTGCAGCTTCACGGGCTGATTGCGGTGATTGCTCATGGCGAGTTCGCCTTTCAGGTAGACCTTGGTGTAGTTGCGGTCTTCCACGACGACGCGCTCATTCGGTTTGCCGTCTTCCTGCTCTCGGCTCATGGCGCGGATCGACAGCGAGCGTGTGATTCGCAGATTCGCTTCCTCGCCGACGTTGGTCCAGCCGGCGGTGCGCTGTCCGTTGAATCGGCCATTCTCGACGACCATCGCCGGCGCGGTGGTCATGGGGAATTTGAACGGATTCTTGAAGACGAGCACGTCCCACATTTCGTCGGCTTGCTGGGCGCGGTTGCCGCCGAACTTTTTGGCGACGGCGCTCGTGCCAACAGTCCACTGCACGACGCGCTCGAAATCCGCCTTGGCCTTGCCGACGGAAAGCGACATCGATTCATCGCGCAGGAGCGTGTGCTTGCCGATCGGTTCGTAGTGCAGATCGACGCCTTCCCCGGCGGGCGTGGCATTGATATCGAGTCTGGGCCGCAATAGGTCGTAGTTGGTGAGCATGCTGTTGTTGAGCGTCACTGCCTGGGTCATGAGCGCGTCTTGGCGTCCGCTATGGCGCGATGAAACCTCCTGGAAGAACCTGGCCCAGCTCGCGCGTGCCGACAGCGGCGACGAGACATTGGCGAATTCGACGCTCGGGAATCCGGAGATGAGCTTGATCTCGGCGTCGGCGATGTCGGCGAATTCATTGCGCACGACGGCGACCATTTCGATCGCCAGCGACTTCGGATCGGAGATATCGACGTGGTAGCTGGGCGCCCAAGCGAGGCCGTGACTCAGATAGCTGATGTAGACAACCGGCTTCTGGGCCGACTTGCCGACGTTCAAGAACAGAACCGGCGCTCGCCGCAAGATTTTCTCGTCGTTGCCCTCGGCCTGCACCATGGCGACATCCGCAGGGTTGACGTAGAGGCGCCCTTTGGCGGTTTGAAGAATCCAGAAA
This sequence comes from uncultured Singulisphaera sp., assembly GCA_964484265.1. GTDB lineage: Bacteria > Planctomycetota > Planctomycetia > Gemmatales > Gemmataceae > SIAQ01. Next base: position 11,124 of record CAZAFH010000098.1, on the reverse strand, counting down.
CCTTCCGAGTGGCCCGGGCGATCGCTGGCAGACAGTCCCTCGGGCAGCCTGGGCGGCGAGAGTTTCACGAACTTTCCGGTGATCGATCCGATCTTGTCGTTGCGGAAATGGAGCGTCACCGTTTTGCCCGCGAGATCGCTCTGCATGCGCATGCCGCCTTCGACGAGCGCCGGCGATTCGACGTCGCGCATCTTGACGGAAACATCGACTTTGGCATTCGACTCGATCCAGAACGAGCCATGCACCGGTTCGGGCATCGCATCGAGCCGATAGACGCCCGCGCCGCTGACCTGAACCTCGCGTTTGACAACGACCAGGCCGTTCTTGAATAGCCCGACGGAAACGATCTTACTTTTCGCAGCCATCTCTTGGCCCGGAGCACGGGCAGAAATGACGAACAAGGCGACTACGAAGCTGCTCCAGCGAATTCGCATGACTTTGGCCTCCCGATCTTGTTGATGGTGATTCGCCCGAAAAGACGAGGAAGCGACGCCGATAGTTTGATCGAAAAAGACACACGCAAAGGCGCTACGGAGCAAAGAAATTTCGAATCTCCTTTATTGTTGTGGAAAAATGCAAACTCGCGCAAAGGCCGCAAAGAAATACAGAATTAAGGCATGTATTGATTTCACTCTTCGCGCCTTTGCGTGAGCTTCCTCCACGTATTTGACGGAGAGCCGGAATTTCTCAATCGCCGCTGCTCCTTGCGCCAGGGCGTCTTTGCGTGAGTTCCTTGCTAATCCAACCGGATCGGCAACACGACGCGCACGGCGTTGTCCTTCGGATCGACCTCCGGCAACGCATTTTGCATTTGGTCGGCCTGTGCGATCAACTCGTCCAGCGACATGTCGGCCAAGTTGGCGCCGGATTGTGCGCGCACCTGTGTCAATAGTTCGACGGCTCGGCGGGCGTGCGTCAAGGCGCCGCCACGTTGTCCTTCGCGAATCTTGACGCCCACGACAGCGAGCTGAATCAGCGCCTTGAAGAACGCCGCCTCCACGCCTTTGCGGCCCGCGGCATGCCAGAGCATCTCCCAAAATTCATGAGCTTCCCAGTAATAGCCGTGGTTGAAAAGCTCGACGGCGAGGCGAAAGTGCAATGACGTCGGCCAATCCGGCGTTAGCGGATGGGCCGGTGGCTCGATATCGTCGCCGAAATGATGGCCGCGCGGATCGGAGTGCGGATGGGGAAATTTCCCCGGCACATAGGAATAGGACGGAAACGCTGGGTTCATGCGGATGGCGTCGGCTTATTGCGGCGAGGTGCGTCGAGAAGCGTCATCCAGGTCGGCACGGATTCGCCCCGGCAGTTGCATGCAATCGTCGTGACCTGGGGCAGCGCGAACGAACGCCGTTTGCAGTGCCCACATTCCCACACGCGCCAAACATTGTGCCGAGTTCGCGACCTGGGGCCTTTCATGGTGGAATCTCTTATAGTGGAATCTCTTATACGTGCGCGCTCGCCAAAGGCGAGCGGCTAAACGAGGAGGTTATTTCTTCTGCTTGGCTTCGAGATCGTTCACGAATTTCCGCAGGACCTGGGTTTCGGCGTCTTTCCATCGTTCGCCCTTGCCAGGCGGAGGCATCATCTGGTTCTTGTTTTTCGATTGGACGCGCGTGAGCAAGCTTCCGGAGTCATTGGGCACGAAAAAGCCGGCCTTGAGGAGCATCGGAAAATCTTTATCCGGTTTTCCGGTGAACCTGAGCGCGGAAACGACTTTGCCGCTGTGGCAACTGGTACAGCTGCCCTTGGCGTCGCGATGGAGCAGAGGCCAGACTTCCTTGTTGAAACGTGCTTGAAAGACCTTGCGGTCGGCGTCGGTCAGCTTGTCGAAATTCTCGCCGCCGGCGGATAACGACACCACCGATGCGACCATGAATGATGCCCAGCCAAGCATTAGTCGGACTTTCATAGATTTCATTCCCAACAGTCGTTTCGAGTTTTTGCTTGCGGTTCAGCGCTCGAATAATCCGACGCGAGCGCTGAACGGCAAGCCCTGGCCGTCGTTATGCAAAGAGTTCGCGCACCGGTTCGCCGCGGTCGAGGATCTCGACGGGCCGGCCTTCGGGATGGATCAGCCAGCGGTGCGGGTCGATGCCGACGGCGTCGTAGATTGTGTATGCGACATCCGCCGGCGCGACCGGACGACGGGTGACAAAGGCGCCCCGGCGATCGGTTTGACCCAACACGAGGCCGCCGCGAACTCCCGCACCGGCGAAAACGAGCGATGCTGCCGGTCCCCAGTGATCGCGCCCGGTGTCGCGGTTGATCGTCGGCGTGCGGCCGAACTCGCCCATGGCGACGACGAGCGTGTTCGCCAGCAGGCCGCGCTGATCCAGATCCTCGATGAGCGCCGAGAAGCCCTGGTCGAATTCGGGCAACTTGCGATTCAAGCCGTTCCAAATTTGCGAATGATGGTCCCACCCGCCGTAGTTGACGGTGACGAAGCGCACATCGCGCTCGACGAGCCGGCGGGCGAGCAGCACGCTTTGGCCGAACGTCGTCCGCCCATAACGATCGCGCGTGCGGTCGGTTTCTTGTTCGATGGCGAAGGCGGTGCGGGCGTTCTGTGAGACGAGGATTTCCGCAGCCCGACGCTGGAACTCGCTATAGGTCTGAATCTGATCGTTGCCCTGGATCTGCTCGGCAAGCGTGTCCATCGATTGCAGAAGCGTTCGGCGGCGCTGATCGGCGCGGAGGTTGAAATCGGCCGCCGGTGCAATATCGGAAACCTGATAATTCGCCTGATTCGGATCGCCGGCACGGAACGACTCGTAGCGCCCGCCCAGCCAGGCGCTTTTGCCAAGCTCCCACGTGAACGACGGATTGCGCGGGATCGAGACATAAGGCGGCAGCGCGCCGCGAAAACCGAGCTGATGCGAAACCACCGCGCCGATCGCCGGGTAGTCGCCAAAGGGCGAGCCGAATCGGCCCGACATGACCCAGTTCGTTGCGGTCTCGTGGTGGTCGTTGTTGTGGGCGCCGGATCGAACCAGCGCGACCTTGTCCATGACCTGGCTCATCCGAGGCAGGAGTTCGCCGATCTGCGTGCCAACGACGTTTGTAGAGATGGGACTATAGATGCCGCGAATTTCTTCGGGAGCTTCGGGCTTGAGATCGAAGCTATCGTGATGCGACAATCCGCCGCCGAGATAGACGAGAATGACCGACCGCGCCCGCGCATCGCGGCGATTCGGACTCGCTGTGTCTTGCGCCTGGAGCAACTGAGGCAGCGCCAACCCAATCGTGGTCAAGGAGCCGATGCGAAGGAAATCCCGGCGTGAAGCCCGGTTGCCTGGGAATATGTCGATCATCAATCGCTCTCATGGAAAGTGTGTTGCATGGTGAGACATTCTCTACCATCACCATACCATGTTGGACGCCGACTGAAAAGACTAACGATTCGTCTGAGGTTGCGATTTCCGCTTGCAGCTTGGTTAGACCGCAAGCGGAAAACAGGGAAGTTAATTTTCAATGATATCCTGGCGTTCGATTCGAACGATTCGCGATTCGATGATTGCGGCAGCCTGTTCGATGCGAGGCAGATCGAGCGACGATTTTTCCTTGCCCTTGGCCGGTTCCTTGCCTGCTTCGTAGCCGCGTTCCTTGCCCTTGGTGGATTTGCGGATGATAATCCAGCCGTCCACCTTGTTATTGGCGGCATTGGAGACGACGATCCAGCCGCACTCGAGTTTGTCGCAGACGTCGTTAAGAATCTGTTCGACGGTTTTACCCTTTGCGGAATACGTCAGCTTGGAGTTGTTGGATACACCGGAGACGTTATCGATTTTGATGTTGACCGGCTTATCCATCTCGATCTTGATTTCGTTGAAAACATCCGCCGTGCGCGTTTCCTTGAAGGTCACGGAAATCTTTTGCGTGAGTTTCTTCCGGGTTGCCTGAGCCGCCTTGGATTCTTGGGCGAGCGCGGGTTGTGCCGCGAACGCGAGAACGCTGGCAACGAGCGTGGTGCAAATGACGCGAACCATGATCCACCTCCGATAATGTGTTCCAAAAAAACCGTTAAAAGGCGTATTCGCCGAAAAGACAGCAACACAAAGAAATGCTATGGGGCGCGAGAAGAAAAGAAAACGGAAACAAGGGTAAAAAACTGGTCGGAAAGGATGGTGAATTGGTGCGATTTTCCATAGAATAATTACTTGATGAAAGTCGATTTTACCGCTTATTTTCCTAGGCTCACGAAGGATGGACGACCTTGTCGGACGAACTGCCTCCACCCAGCGATTTGCCTCCCCTTGGCTTCGGTTCAGGAGGCGATGGCTCGGGTCCGCCGCCGCTGCGAATCGAAGATGAACTCAAGGACAGCTACCTCAAGTACGCGATGAGCGTCATCGTCAGCCGGGCGCTGCCGGACGTGCGCGATGGCCTCAAGCCGTCGCAACGCCGCATCCTGTTGGCGATGAACGACCTCGGCCTCGCGCCAGGCGCCTCGACGACGAAATGCGCCGCCATCGTCGGCGAAACGATGAAGCGCTACCACCCGCACGGCGACATGGCGATTTATCCAACGCTCGTGCGAATGGCGCAGGAGTGGTGCCTTCGCTGTCGGCTCATTCATCCGCAGGGCAACTTCGGGTCGATCGCCGGCCTGCCGCCCGCGCATATGCGTTATACCGAGGCGAAGCTAACTCACGTCGCCGCCGCCTTGCTCGAAGATCTCGACAAGGATACCGTCGATTACATCGACAACTACGACGGCAAATACCGCGAACCTCTGGTTCTACCCAGCAAGTTCCCCAACCTCGTCGTCAACGGTTCCGATGGCATCGCCGTCGGCATGGCGACCGAAATTCCGCCGCACAATCTCGTCGAAGTCTGCAACGGCATCGTCGCGCTCATCGACAATCCCGATTTGACCATCGAGCAGCTGATCGAAATCCTTCCTGGTCCGGATTTTCCCACCGGCGGCATCATCTGCGGCCGGCAGGGCATCTACGACGGCTATCGCACCGGGCGAGGCAAGATCACGCTGCGCGCGCGTGCCACCATCAATGAAGAGGGCAACCGTAGCCAAATCATCATCCACGAAGTGCCCTATCAACAAACGCGCAACCGCCTCCATGAACAGATCGGCGACCTCGTAAAAGAAGAACGCATCAAGGGCATCTCGGCCGTGCGCGATGAATCCAGCGCGCGAACCGGCGAACCGGTGCGGCTTGTCATCGACATCAAGCGCGATGCCGACGCGGAATTCGTGCTCAATCAGCTGTATCAATACTCGCCCTTGCAGAAAACGGTCAGCATCATCCTGCTCGCGCTCGTGGACGATCATCCGCGCACGCTCACGATCAAGCAGATGTTGCAAGAATTCATCCGCCACCGCGTGCAGGTCATTCGCCGGCGGACCGAATATTTGCTCCGCGAGGCGAAACGGCGCAGCCATATTCTCGAAGGCCAGATCATCGCGATATCGTCGCTGGATGAGGTCATCCAGATTTGCCGATCGTCGTCAAGCCGAACCAATGCGAAGGAGCGCTTGCAGGGGCTAGAGGTTTCCGCCGCGTTGATGGAGCGAGCGCTTGGCGGCGACCATTTCGCGTCGCTGCAAAGAGAAATCGGCGTGCACGACAGCTACCACATGAGCGAAGCGCAGGCTGAAGCCGTCGTTCGCCTCCAGCTCGGCCAGCTGGCGGCGCTCGAACGTGATGAGATTTTCAAGGAATACAACGAACTGCGCGGTTTGATCCACGGATACGAAGAACTTCTTAGCGGCGACAAGAACATCCTCGCCGTCATCAAAAAGGACACCGAGGAAATCCGCGACAAGTTCGGCGAGGAGCGAAGGACCGAGATCATCGACGCCGCGGCCGACAAGCTCTCGCTGGAAGACCTCATCGCCGAAGAGACCAACGCCGTCACCATCAGCCATAACGGCTACATCAAACGATTGCCGCTCAGCACCTATCGCACGCAGCATCGCGGCGGCAAGGGCGTCTCCGGCGGCGATACCCGCGAAGACGATTTCATCGAGCAGTTCTACATCTCCTCGACGCACGCCTACCTCCTTTGCTTCACGGATCGCGGCCAGCTTTATTGGCTGAAGGTTTACGACATCCCGCAGATGAGCCGAACCAGCGCCGGGCGAAACATCGCCAACGTGCTGTCGCTGAAGGAAGGCGAAAAGATTTCGAGCGTCATCCCGGTTCGCCGATTCGAGGAAGACAGCTACCTCATGATGGCGACGCGCAACGGCCTGGTCAAAAAGACCTCGCTCGACAAATACAGCCGACCCAAGGCCGGCGGCATCATCGGCATCGCTCTCGAAGAGGGCGACGCCCTCGTCTCCGTCGCGCTGACCAAGGCCGGCGACGAACTGGTCCTCGCGACGAAGCTCGGCATGGCGATTCGCTTCAGCGAGGCCGACGCTCGGCCGACCGGACGCGACACCTATGGCGTCAAGGGGATCAACCTCGGCGAAAACGACGCCGTCGTCGGCATGGTCGTCACCGATCCCGATGGTGCGTTGCTCACGATTTGCGAAAATGGTTACGGCAAACGCACGCCCTTCGGCGCGAATCTCGCCGAAGAGCCTGAGGTTGACGAGGAAATGGAAACTCCGGTCGCTGACGCTTCTGGTGCCTCCGAAGATGAAACTCGCTCGGGCATGCGCTATCGCAAGCAACGACGCGGCGGCAAGGGGCTGCGCGACATCCGCACGTCGGACCGCAACGGCAACGTCGTCGGCGTCATCAGCGTCAGCGAAACCGACGACATCATGCTCATCACGACGCAGGGCATGGTCAACCGAACGCATGTCCGCGAGATTCGCCTGATCGGCCGAAATACGCAGGGCGTGCGGATCATGAACCTCAGCGAAGGTGACAAAATCGCATCGATCGCGAAGATCGCCGAAGAGACGCCGCCGACCGACGAGGCCTCGGCCCCGCCCGCGGAAGAAGGCAATCAATAACTTCCTGACGAATCCGCGCGGGGAAACGCCGGCCAGGATGCAGGATCCTGGTGAAAGTACTCGCGAAAGAGATTGTAGAGCACCGGGTGTTCCGAGCGCATCGGCCTCGGCGCGTCGAAGAAACACTCGGTCACCACGGCAAAAAACTCGGCGGGTTCGCCGGCGCCATACGGATCGATCAGCGTCTCCCGGCCTTCACGTTCGGCCTGCTGCAATCGGCGAAACTCCTCATTCATGATACGCGACCAGCGAGCCGACAGATCGCGCGTCGGCATGTCGGGCGTGCCATCCATATCGCCGTTGCGCATGTCAAGCTTGTGAGCGAACTCGTGAAACACGAGGTTCTGCCCAAACCCGGGTTCGCGCGCGTTAGCTTGCACCTCATCCCAAGACAGGATGATCGGGCCGTTGAAATGCGCCTCGCCGAGCCGTTCGGATTCCTCATGCAGCGTAACACTGCCGCCGACGGATCGCTCCTGTTTGACGACATATTCGCTGGGGTAGACCAAGATCGTTTGCACATTCTCGAAATAGAAGTCATCCAGGCCCAACACCATCACGCCCGCCAGGGCCGCCACGGTGACGCGTATCTCGTCGGTCATTTCGAGACCTCGGCACCCTTCCCAGTCCTTCTCGGCGATAAGGATCTGAATCGCATCGCGAAGGCGTGCACGCTCCGGCTCGGCAAGCACCTGATAGTGGCCGACCGACGTGTCGAGGGTATCGAGCCAGGCCTGCGGGAACGGGTTAGCAAGAATGCGCCGCCGACGTCGGTTTTTCCACCAGGTGAAGAGCATGGGGATTTCTACTGCGATAAAGCAAGAACGCCTCGCAGCCGAGAGGCTGCGGGATAATTGTAGACAGTGGCCGAATCCCGCAGTCTTTCGGCAGCGGGCGTTGGTTGGTTTAGCGACGCTCGAAAAATAACTTCCCGATTTGCTTTTGCCGCTTGCGGCTTAGCGCTCAACAGGGCACCATGCTGAGCGCCAAGCCGCAAGCGGCAGATACGGAAGTTATTCTTCAAGCCACCCTTAGTATGTGATGCCGAGCATCGCTGTGCCGCCAAGGAAGCTGAGGTTTCCCGTGGTCGTGTTCGGGGAACCGACGTTCCACCAGCGTGAGGCGACGCCGCCGATGCGGGTGAAGACGTAGCTTCGGCCGATTCGGCAGCCGTACTGGACGCCAAGCTCGACTTCGCCGATGGGGACGAACGGCGTGGAGTTGGCCGAGGCCGTGGTGGTGGCGAGAGCCGTCGTGAGAGTCTGGTTGACCGTCTCCGAGCCCCATAGGAAGGAACCGCGAGTATTACCGTATAGCGCGATGCCCCAGCAGACGGGATGAATCGCCTCGAAACTTACCGTGGGGCCCCAGCCCTGGAAGACATTTCTGACGTTCAATTCGGCTTGCGTCGGCTGGAATGGCAGCGCTCCGTTGGACTGGATGGCGCGATAGCTTTGCTGCAAGTTCGCGTAGCGGATACCGGATCCGAACAGCAAAGTCGTGTCGAAGCAGTGGGCTTCCTTGACGATCTCGAACTCGCCGACATGCAATTCGACGCGCTGCCGGAAGTTGTAAACATCGGTGCCGCCCGTCGAAGCGATCGCCAACGGCCCCGGTCCGGCAGTGTTGATCGTCGCGCCGCCAGGGAGAACCGTGGCGTTCACGTTGGAGACGGCGTTGACATAGGCGTAGTTGAATCGGCCGCCCCAGGTATTGTGGAAGATGTAGCCCAGGGAAGCACGAGCGCCATAGCCCAGTGTTTGCGGGAATTCGGTGCTCGCGCCGGTGGTGGCGTCGGTGTAGGCGTTTCGGCTGGCGAGGTACGGGACGAGGAAATAGGCGCCGATTTCGCCGATGAAATGCCCGTGGCCATGTTTGCCGCGAGTCGGAACCATCTGAGTCACGGGACCGCAGCCGACCGGGCCGCAACCAACAGGGCCGCAAGCGCCATCGCTACAGCCAGGGCCGCAGGCTTCAGGAACGATGTCGCTTCCCGTTACGATGGGCAACGAACGATAGCCGCTGCTGACCTGCTTGGCCGGCGCCTGGCCTTGCGCCGCCGGTATCGGAATCGGCGTGGCGATATCGGCGCGAGGCAGTGGTTTCGCTGGCACTTCGTTGGCAGGCACGATCGTTTCATTCAACGGCCCGAAATTGTACACGCGCGGCGCCGGCTGGGCCATCTGCATCGGCCGAACCTGTTGCGGCGGGTACATCATCTGGGGCTGATAATACTGCGGCGGGTAATACATCTGCGGCCGGTAAGGCATCATGTTGCCCGGCGGCGGGTAAGCAGGCCCCATCGGCGGCCCATAGTACTGACCAAATGAAGCCGGGGCATAGGCGCCTAGCACCAGAAGTGCGGAGAGAATCGCGGAACCTTGCCGCATGGGAACCTCCTTGTTTCAGACCATGAGGTCTCGTATGTTCAGGATCCACAAAAGCGCGGGGGAGGTGGGATTACCGTAACGCCTCCATGCGTTTTCGCGAACCATTTCTCGTTATCAACTCCCATCGGCATCAGCGCGGTTTAACCAAACAACCATCTCCGAAATCGGCGGGCGTCGTGACCGCAAACCATCGCACAAGTCGGATAGCCCGCAGAGTTTTCCGGAGACCGCGGATCCAGGCGACGATCCATCGCCTGCTAAAACCGCTACAATCGTCACAAACGCATCTTCCGGAAGCGGCCATGAGCGACATTCTTTTCCGAAACGGCACGATGCTCCTGCCCGATCGCGCTCTGCTCGACGGCGGCGTTTTGGTTCGCAATGGACGGATTGACGCCGTCTCGCCGACACCGCTGCCTGTAAATAGCGACACACGTGTCGTCGACCTGGACAGCGGCTACCTTTCACCCGGATTCGTCGATCTCCACGTTCACGGCGGCGACGGGCACGACTTCATGGACGGAACCGCCGAAGCCTTCATCGCCGTCTGCCGCGCGCATGCCCGACATGGTACGACCAGCATCCTGCCGACGACGACGGTGGCGCGACACGATCAGCACCTGGCGTTTCTCGAAATCTGTCGGCGACTGCGCGAGCAACCGCTTGGCGGCGCGCGGATTGTCGGAGCGCATTTTTACGGCCCCTATTTCGCGAAGGAAGCACGCGGGTGCCATCCCGGCGACAGCGTTCGTCCGCCGCTGCCTGCGGAATATGAGCAGTACCTCGCCTTCGACTGCATCACCCGGGCGACAGTCGCGCCGGAACTGCCTGGAGCGGAGGAGTTCGCCCGCGCCTGCCAGGCGCGCGGGATCGGCTGCAATGCCGGACATTCCTATGCGACCTTTGCTCAGATGGAGGAAGCACGCCGCTGGGGCGTCAGCCATGTCGATCATCTTTTCTGTGCCATGTCCGATCGCGCAAGACTGCGCATCGAGCAAACTTATCCCATGCGCGGCGGCGTCATGGAGGCAACGCTCTACTTCGACGATCTCACCACCGAAGTCATCGCCGACGGCAAACACCTGCAACGCGAATTGCTCCTGCTCGCCTACAAGATCAAGGGACCGGATCGCCTCGCCCTCGTCACCGACGCCAATCGCGCCCTCGACATGCCCGATGGCCCCTACATCTTCGGACCAAAAGACAGCGGCGAACCGATCCTCCGCAAGGACGATGTTGGCGTCATGCCGGACGGCAAGTCGCTCGCCTCAGGCGTCGTCGGCATGATCGAATGCGTTCGCACGTTTCACAAATTGACGCAGATTCCGCTCGTGGAGGCGATTCGCATGGCCAGCCTGACCCCCGCACGCATCGCCGGCATCGACCACGACACCGGCAGCATCGCTCCAGGCAAGCGCGCCGACCTGCTCGTGCTAGACCGCGAACTCCGCATACATAGGGTGTACATCGGCGGCGAGTGCCAATAACCTGCAGGTAGTCTGACACAATCCCTTGTTCTTCCAGCGCCGGTGCGCGTTTTCACCCTGCAGGTGGCCAGAAAAAAAGTCGTTGGATCCTCGAAAGGTTCTGACAGTATCCACGATCGGAAATCGTTGTGTGTAGTGCTCCCTCTCCCACCGGGAGAGGGACGGGGTGGGCTGATGAAAACCATCATACGTACTGTGGAGACAGTATCCGACGTAAGAAATCGTTGCGTGAAGTGCTCCCTCTCCCACCGGGAGAGGGTTGGGGTGAGGGCCGCTTGACGATGGCAATGCGAGGTAATTCTCAGTATTGCAGACA
>CAZAFH010000097.1:0-31227 GCA_964484265.1 uncultured Singulisphaera sp. | reverse complement strand
TATGGTGATCGATCCATAAATTAAGCAATCGCCGGCATTTACTCCCCTCTCCCCCTGTACTCAGGGGGAGAGGGGTCGGGGGTGAGGGGGAGAGGCCACAGAAAGCGACAAGCCCCAAACCCCTCACCCCCCGACCCCTCTCCCCTGAGTACAGGGGCGAGGGTAGGTAGCGCTGTAGTACTAGAAACGAGGTCAATACACAATTCTTGAGAAAGGCCTGGCTCATGGCGGAGTTGTTGGTTGTGGACGATGAGGATGCCATCCAGTTCGCGTTTCGACGTGCCTTTCAAAGCCAGGCCATCACCGTGCGATCCGCGACGACGGCGGCGTCTGCTCTGGAGCAGATGAAACGAACGCGGCCGGACGTGGTCGTGCTCGACGTCCACCTTCCCGACGCCACTGGTCTTGAGACATTTCGCCGGATCCGGCAATTGGATGCTCGCATTCCGGTGATCCTTGTCACGGGGCACGGGACGGCGGAACTCGCGATCGAGGCGATCAAGGAAGGCGCGTACGATTACCTGTTGAAGCCGCTTGAGCTGCCTCAACTCAGGGAATTGATCGACCAGGCGATGCATTCCAGCCGATTGATGAATGTCCCCGCCGAGATTGACCAACCAGGAAACGCGGCTTCTCAGGGTGATTTGCTCGTGGGCCGATGCTCGGCGATGCAAGAGGTGTACAAGGCAATCGGACGCGTCGCGCAACAAGACGTGACTGTGCTCATTTTGGGCGAGAGCGGAACCGGCAAGGAACTCGTCGCCCGCGCGATCTACCAGCACAGTTACCGCGCGAATAAGCCGTTTCTTGCGATTAACTGTGCCGCCATTCCTGAGACATTGCTTGAGAGTGAATTATTCGGCCACGAGCGCGGCGCGTTCACCGGGGCGGACCGCAAGCGCATCGGCAAATTCGAGCAGTGCCACGGCGGGACCATTTTCCTTGACGAAATCGGCGAAATGCCGGCGCTGACCCAGGCGAAGATCTTGCGGCTAATTCAGGAACAACGCTTCGAGCGTCTCGGCGGTGAAGAGACGGTTCAAACGAACGTACGCCTCATCGCTGCCACGAATGCCGCCTTGGATCGCCAGGTCGAGGAAGGCCGATTTCGCAAGGATCTTTATTTCCGCCTGAACGTCTTCACGATTCAATTGCCGAGTCTGCGCGATCGAGGTGACGATATTCCGGTCCTCATCGACTACTTTTTCAAACGATTCTCAAAAGAACTCGCCAGGCCGTTGCACGAAATTGCCCCTGAAGTAATGGCTGCATTGCAGGTCTATTCCTGGCCGGGCAATGTGCGCGAATTGCAAAGCGTGATCAAGCAGGCACTCCTGCGAATGAGCGGAACCGTGTTGCTGCCTGACTGCCTGCCGCCGCAGGTTCTTGGCGCCTCGGGCGAAGTAACAGCGGAGACCCCGCTTGGATCGATGCCGGAAATCGGCTTTCGGTGGGACCAATTTGCGAAGGAGAGAATCGCGCAGAACACCGAGAATCTCTACTCCGAGTGTCTCGAAGTCATGGAACGCCAGGTCTTGATGCAGGTTCTTCAGCACACCCAGGGAAACCAGCTGCGAGCGGCAAAGATCCTCGGCATCACCCGTGGCAGCCTTCGAACGAAGATTCGCGCCCTCGGCATCAACATCGCTCGTTCGATCTCCGCCGACGATGACCTCGGCGAAGGCTGAAAGGGCTGCATGATGCCATATCGACCATTGTGAGCGTGATTCGACCAACGCTCCGCTTTTTGACCTTGTCGTCTCTTTTTGCTGATTCCTCTCTCCCGAAATCCCAGCAAGCTCCTGCCCAGGTTGCAGATGTCAAAGGCGCATCACGCGTGCATCTCTGTCTAGTAAAGAAAACAGGCTCTTTTTGCGTATTTATTTGGCAACTTTTCTTCATTGCCGCGGACCGTCCGACTTTATCCCGACGAATTCGTAGTGGATACAAGCATTTTCCACATTGACGAATCTTTAGGAATCCGGTCTGGCACGGGCATTGCTTGGGTTGACGCGTAACAGACAAGCGATCTCGATTTCATCGGGGATCGGCCTGCTCGATGATCGCGGTGGAAGTCCAAATGGAGATCTTCTCAGATGTCGGACACAAAAACGCCAACGGGAAGCGAACTCGCGCCCCTCACTCCTGGATTTTTGCCTCACATTCGCTTCGATATCCTGTCGGGGTTTCTGGTCTTCCTGATCGCCATGCCGTTGTGCCTTGCGATTAGCCGGGCGAGCGGTTTTCCGCCGATCGCGGGAATCTGGACGGCGGTGCTGGGCGGCATCATCGCAACGATGGTTAGCAACTCGGAGATGACGATCAAGGGGCCGGCGGCGGGACTGATCGTGATCGTCTTCGGAGCGGTTTCCAGTCTGGGGAAGGAATTTGGACCAAATTTGCCTGATGACGAGCGTGCGTTTCTGGGTTATCAACTGGCACTCGGAGTGGGCGTGGCGGCGGGCATCGCTCAGGTGCTGTTCGGATTCTTCCGCGCGGGGCGCCTGGTCGATCTCTTTCCATTGACGCCCGTGCATGGCATGTTGTCATCGATCGGCATTATTATCATCGCCAAGCAGGGGTACGAGGCCATGGGTGCGGCTCCCGAATGGGGAGGCCCGTTGACCCTCCTGTTCCGCATGCCAGGATCGGTTTTGAGAGCCAATCCCGAGATCGCCATTATTGGATTGGTGAGCCTGATCATTTTGTTTGGGTTACCCTGGATCAATAACAAATGGGTGAAACGAATTCCGGCGCAACTCGTAGTCCTGATCATCGCCATAGGGCTTGGGATGTGGTTCGATCTCGATCATCGTCATGTCTACCTCTTCCCGGACATTTTTCAGGATATCGACATTCCGTATGAAATCGGTCCCGAGTTTCTTGTCACCATTCCCAATGTTCTTCAGAACCCGAGCTCGGCATTCATGTTTCCCGATTTTCGCGGTCTGGCGACGGTCACCGGACTCCAGTATTTCATGCTGTTCCTGTTGATCGGCAGCCTTGAGTCGTTGCTTAGCGCCAAGGCGATCGATCTGCTTGACCCCTGGCGGCGCAAGACCGATTTCAACCGCGACCTGATCGCCATCGGACTCGCAAACACGGCCTCCGCGTTGATCGGCGGGTTGCCCATGATCTCGGAAATCGTGCGCAGTTCCGCGAACATCAACAACGGCGCCAGGACGCGTTTCGCGAATTTCTATCATGGCCTATTCCTACTGCTCTTCGTCCTCCTCGCGCCGAATCTGATTCACAGCATTCCGCTCGCCGCACTCGGCGCCATGCTCGTTTTCACGGGTTTTCGGCTCGCATCGCCCAAAGAATTTCTGCATACTTTCCGCATCGGCCGCGGGCAGTTCCTGGTCTTTATTTCGACGATCATCGTGACGCTTGCTACCGACCTGTTGATTGGCATCGCGGCGGGCATTGCGCTCGAGATCGCGTTGAATTTCTGGCACGGCGCTTTGCTTCGGAATCTGTATTACGCGAATATCAAGGTCGTGGCTCCTGGAAGCGAAATCGGACGGCTCGTGATCCGCGAGGCTGCGGTGTTCTCGAACTGGCTTGCCATTCGCGATGCCATTACCAAGGCCGCTGCCGAGTGGGACGAATTCGATGTCGATCTTTGCGAGGCTTCGTTCGTCGATCACTCCGTAATGGAGAAATTGCGCGACCTGGAACGCGAATTGACGCGCATGGGCAAGAAAGTCAACATCAAGGGCCTCGACACGCTAAAACCGCTATCGGGCCATCCGCTCTCGGCGCGCAAGCGCACCATGGAACCGGTGGAACCAGTGGCAGTAGGTTAGTGATTTGGCCGCTTCGGGAAAATAATGAACTGGAGGTTGGCGGGTCGTGTGTCGGGGGATAGGTTTGCTACGTGTCGAAATTGCATGTTTAGCAACCGTCGCCTCGCACGAGATTTGCCATGAAACGGAAAATAGTCCTCGTCGGCTTTCTTTGTTTTTTCGCTTCCGAATTGATCGCACAGGAGGCGAAACTGCCCGCGCCGGTCCGGATCGAAACCGGGGTAAGCGGGCACATCCATCCCGCTCTCTGCATCACCACGAAGGGCACGCTTGTCGCCGTTTATTGCAAGAGCGAGTACAAGCCCTACCTCATCACGCGTTCCACCGATTCGGGAAAAACCTGGTCCAAACCGACGCTGTTTCCTCACACCATCAAATCACAGGTCTACCCCGGTTCGTTGACGGCATTGGCCGACGGGCGAATCGTTCATGCGTGGAATATCTGGTACACCGACGCGCCCAATCCGCGCTCTCGCCACATTGCCTATTCAATCAGCAGCGACGAAGGCCAAACGTGGAGCGAACCCAAGAATCTCGCCAAGGCGAAAGAAGCCAAGACCGGCAGCGTCATTAGGCATCCGTTCGTCGAACTGTCGCCGACCGCCTGGCTCATTCCACTCATGGATCGCACTATCGTCTACAATCCCGAAACCGGAGCCGAGACGCCCTTCGGCGACGGCAGGAATCATGGCCTCACGCCAATTGTGCGAACGGTGAAGGGGACATTTGTCAGCGGCAAGGGACTGCGCTCGACCGATGCGGGCAAGACCTGGGAGAGCATCAAGCCGTTTCCCGATGTCTCCTCGCAAGGCTGGCGGCATCAGATGATCGCGCTCAAGAATGGCTCGCTGCTCGCATCCCAAATCGTTGGCCCGGGCGTGGGTGGCGAAAAGATTAACTTCATCGTCTCTCGCGATGATGGCAAAACATGGGATCTCGACCGACCGATCGAATTCTACAATCCCGCTCGCGCGATCGGCGGCAGGGCGTGCCCGCGCACCGTCGAGATCAACGGCGACACCCTCGGGACCATCTTCTACGACACCGATGCCAAACAATTCGGCGGCAACGGCGTGTTCTTCCGCTCCATGCCCATGAAGATGCTCGGCACGAAGTAAAAAGGACATCCCGAATTGCCGCTTGCGGCTTAGCGCTCAACTCGGTGCCACGTTGAGCGCTAACCTTCGCAAGAAAATTTGTCGCTCAATACCTCGGCTTTGGTTTTTCCCACGTCGGGTCGTAATCAAGCGAAAACACCTGCTGGATCCGTTCCGCTCGGCCGCCGGATTGGTCGAGCAGGATGTCGAGGGCCTTGCGGACCTTCTCCAGGCGCACATCGCCGCTGAGGACTTCGCCCGCATCCTGACCGCGATTGATGCGATCGAGGATGGCGGCGATATCGAGCAATTTGCAGCGCGCCTCGAAAAAGTAATTGTCAAGCGCCTTGGCTGCGGGCAGAGGTTTCATGGTTTGCGTCCTTTTTCGTTAACGGTTGTTTGGCGGTCATGTCCGCATCCACATTCACGGCGTTTGGCATTCGCAGAGTCAGTGGGATCAGCTCGTTGAGGTTGCCGCTGCGAAATCCTTCGAGATCGAGAGTCACATAGCGGAATCCGAGCGATTTCAGAGAGCTTACAAGTTCAGAAAGCACATCCGCTTCGACAAGTTTCGTCAGACCGTCCAGAGGCACTTCGATGCGTGCCAGTTCGCCTTCGTGCAAGCGGACGCGAAATTCGCGATAGCCAAGCCGCCTGAGATAGGCCTCCGCCGCCTCCACGCGTGCGGTTCGTTCAGGCGTGACGGCAACGCCGGGAGCGAGCCGGCTGGAAAGGCACGGCGACGCCGGCTTGTCCCAAGTCGGCAGATTCCACGACAGTGCGAGAGCGCGGACATCTGCCTTGGAAAAACCGGCCTCCTGAAGCGGATGGCGCACGCGATGCTCCGAAGCCGCGATGAGTCCCGGCCGATAGTCGCCGCGATCGTCGAGATTGGCGCCGCTGACGATGACGTCGCATTCGAGGCTTGGTAGCAGCGTTTCGATTTGCGTGTACAGTTCGTCCTTGCAGAAGTAACAGCGCGATCCGTCGTTTTTGGTGTAATCTGGATTTGCAAATTCAGCCGTCGAGACGATCCGGTGGCGTATGCCGATAGACTCGGCGATTCGCCGCGCGTCGGCCAATTCCGCGCGCGGCACGCTCGGGCTATCCGCAGTGACCGCGACGGCCCGGTCGCCGAGAGCGAGATGTGCCGCCTTGGCAACGACCGTGCTGTCGATGCCGCCGCTGAAGGCGACGGCGACACGTCCGAGACTTTGAAGAATCTCGAGCAGGCGATCACGTTTTTCGTCGAGAGTGCTCATACTCTCATGATAGCGGCCAATGCCTGCGATGCGCAGCGGAACGAGTGATAAATTTCACGGTCCGCCGCGCATCGCGACAGGAGGTCGTTAGAATCGCGGCGACATGGGCGGCGAAAAAGGAGAGAACCGGTCAAACGGCGTAAAGAACGGCTGATGCATCTGGACCGGAACAGGAACGTAAATAACGCGTGGCGGCGCCGGCGGTGACTGCGATTTGCTCAACGCATCCAGCTTCTTGGCAAGCTTTTCCACGTCGCGGCGAAGTCCGCGCAGCGTCTCCTCGATCTCGCGCATTTCGCGCTCCAGGTGGCCATGCTCCTTCTTGCCCTTGTAGCCTTTGTCTTTCTTTTCCTTTTCCTTCTTCTCGGCCCGTTCGCGCTCCTTCGCAAGTTCCTTGGCTCGTTGTTCGAACTCCGCCCTGAGTGCGTCGAGTTCGCGTTGCAGTTTGTTCACATCATCTTTAGTCTTCTGCGCGACCTGAACGGGCGCCTGACCCCGAGCGTTGCCAACCCCCGCGCCAGCCGCCAGGACAGCCGCCGCCGCGGCGCAGTATGCCCATCGAGAATAAAACCGAATCATCATCAGAACCTTTCAACGTGCAGATTCATCGCCCAAGATTCGGCTGGTACGATCCAGGCAAAGAATTAGGATTGTAGGGATTATATCACCGATACACGCTTTTCGCAATCGGCGAGCGCGGCTTGCAGCATGCGTTCATCGGTGCCCCATCCCTGCACGGCGAAGTAAACGCGTTCGACAAGCGTCAAGCCGCCGTGGTGGAAGAGGGCGAGCGTGCGTTGGAGCTCGTTGCCCCAGACGGCGGAGTCGCTGAATTCGGCCACGATGTCAGCGTAAAGGCTCGCGTTGTAGAGCAGGTAGTAGCGCTGCACCACGGCTGCGCGTTCATCGGCATAGCGGCCGTTGAGCGTGTCCCAGACCGCGTTTTCGTCGGTGCCAAGGCGGTCCATGGCGAGACGAAGGGCGCGCGTCGCGATCAGTGTGCGGTCGCAAGTGAGCAAGGCGTTGGCGTAGTCGATTTGATTGCCGACAGTGCCGGAGTAATCGGGAAATTCGTCGAGATACGCAGCAACATCGGCATCGAGCGAATTGGACCCGCGCAGAAGGGCGTACTCGGCACGGATCTCCTGCATTTCTTGGGGCGAACGGTTTCGCAGCAGAGCGTACAGATTCTCGCTCGTGCGAATTTGATAGCCGCCCGCATCCATGCGCAACAACCCGAGCAACGCCGCTGCGGAAGCGCGCGCGGTCATGCCGTTGCTGGTCGCCATGACCTGCGTGACCGAAGCCGCCCCGAGCTTCGCGGAGAGGTCGGTCGTTAGCTCGGAGCCGTACTCGGAACTGTACGCGCTCCACACGGAGGTGCTGGAAGTTCGTGGGTCGCGAAGCAGTCGGCAGATCAGGTCCACATCGTTCGTCAACCGCCAGCCGAACAACACCTCGTGAATCGTGACGGCAACGTAGCGATTCCAACTCTGCTCGGTCTGCAACGTCAGTGCGCGTTTCAATTCATCGCCAGACAATTCGGAGGTCAAATCGGCAGACAGGCTTCGATTCGGATACATTTGGGCATACGCCGCATTCAGAGCGTTCCGATTTGCCGTGGAGGCAGTGAAATCCGACGTGATCATCGGCTCCAGCGCGGCGTAGATGGCGTCCTCGTCGGTGCCGGCGCCGATCACGCCGCCGTACATCGCGCGGTAGATTCGGCCTGCGGCGTTGATTGCGTTGAAAGGCGCTGGCTGTACGGGCTGCGGCGCTCGCATGGATTGGTTGTCCAGCTGCGACATGAGGTACAGCTGGCCGGGGTTGCCGGCGCTGTCCGGCGCGACGGCGAAGACCTGGAGGTAGCCGTAGCGTGGCGATGCTTCCGTCGGCAGCACGCGCTGGCCTTGCACGATGAGCTGTCGGCCCCAGAGATTCGTGGCGGCGTATTCGGTCGGGCTTCCAAAGGCGAACGAGCCTGTCGAGGCGACCGTCGTCGTGCCCGTGCCCCACAGGTCGGCGTACATCGTGCGAAACGCGCCGGTGATGATCTGATTGCCCGGCCCCGTGAAGATGCCATACTCGAGCGACAGATCGCGAAACGTGACATCGCCGGTGAACGTGTTGATCGGGCTGCTGTGATTGGCCGCCGTGATGACGACAGCGCCTTCCACGGTCAGTGGGCCAATCCAGGTGACGGGCGTGTCATTGAATATCAGCGTGCCAAGGTTGGTAATGGGCGTGGCTGAGTCGTAGGTCAGCGAGCTTTGGCCGAAGGTCAGGGTGTTGCGGTTTTCGATGGAGACGAGCGAATCGACGACGAACGGACCATTCCAGACGAGCAGGCCGTAGTTGACGACGGCTTGCGTGCCGACGAGGATGGAGTTTGTCGATTGAGCCGTGGCGATGGTGGCAGTGGCGTCGGCGTTGATGGTGAGCGTGCCGGTGCTGGCGAAAGCGGTGTCCGTTGCCGTCAGGGTGGCGTTGATGGCGAGATCGCCCGTGCCGTCGATGGCCGCGCCGTTGGCGTAGAGGGCCTCGGCTGTGAGGTTGGCGTTGAGAGTGAGGGAGAAGCCGGGCGCGATGGTGATGCTGTTGGCTGCGAAGTCGGTGTTGAGTTCGAGGTTGACGATGCTGAGGTTATTGGGATCGGTGATGAAGAGTTCGTCGTCGCTTTCGGGAGCGCGCGGACTTTCCACGGAGTCGAGGGAAACCCAGTTCGTGGGGTCGAGGAAATCGCTGGTGTAGCCGATGAAGTTAAGCCGAGCCGGCGCCAGGCGGTTTTCGAGGAGTTCGAGCGTGGGCCGAGCGAAACGCGGCTTGGGCTTACGAGACGCTACCCCCCCCATGTGAACAAATGTCTTGTGATGCGGGCGATGGAATGAAGCATTGCGGGCTCCGATGCGATGATGGAAGTGTGGACGATTACATTTTTGATTGTAACCAAGGCCGCACGGTCGCGGCAAGGTCGGTAGTGGTTTTTCGTTGATGGCGACGAAATCATTTTTTTCAGGGAATATGCTACCGCGCCCCATGTTGAATTCGCAATGTGGTTGCGGCAATTTTTTCTAAAAAAGGAGCGGTTGGCCAACCCCCCTCTCCCCCTCGGCTTGTTGGCCAACACCCCCTAAAAGTGCGAAAAAAGGCCGAAAAAGTGCAAAAGCGCTTGGCCAACAGCAAATGGCCAAGCGCCCCCTGGCCAGGATCCAAGGGTTCGCTGCGCTCACCCTTGGGCTTGGGGATGCAATAGTCCGAATTATCGACGGGAAAAATGTCTTTGTGAAGACAGCGTGGACTGGTAAACTATTCGATACCTGCCGTTGTGATCGCTTCATCGAATGAGACTTCTCCATGCGAATCCTTTTCTCTGCCGTGCTGCTGGCGTTTTTGCTGCCGTCGATTTCGCCGAGTGCTTTGCTCGCGCAGAGCAAGATCGTCGAGTTGACGGTGTCGCCGAAATCGGTCGCGCTTTCGGGGTCGCTCGCAGTGTCGCAGTTGCTGGTGACGGGGCGAACGCAGGACGGTAAATCGGTCGATCTGACGCACGAAGCCACCTACGATACGCCAACGACCGGCACGATAAAGATCACGCAGACGGGCGTCGTGCGCCCGCTCGCCGACGGCAAGGCGGCTGTCGTCATCCGCGCCGGCGGACTCTCGACTCAGGCGCAGGTCGAGGTGAGCGATATCACCAGGCCGCACGCTTACCATTTCGAGAACGACATCGTGCCGCTGTTGAGCCGATTCGGCTGCAATTCGTCGGGGTGTCATGGCTATTCGCAGGGGCAGAACGGCTTCAAGCTTGCCGTATTCGGGTCTGATCCTGAGTACGATTATTACGCGATTGTCAAGGAATCGCGTGGCCGGCGCATCATCCACTCGGCGCCGGAATCGAGTTTGATGTTGCTCAAGGCGGCAGGCCAGATTCCGCACGGCGGCGGCATTCGCATTCGCGCGGGGACGGACGAATACGCACTGCTGCGCGGCTGGATCCACGCGGGCACGCCAATCGGCGACCCGGCAGCGCCGTCGGTGGTGCGCATTCGCGTCGAGCCGAAGGAACGCCTGCTGGCGATGAAGGGCACGCAGCAATTGCGCGTCGTCGCCACGTTTTCGGATAACAGAGAAGTCGATGTCACCGGGCATGCCCGCTTTCAGGTCAATAACGAGGCGCTCGCCAGCGTCAGCGCGGAGGGCGTCGTTCACGCCGCGCAGATGCCTGGCGAAGTCGCGGTGATGGCGAACTACGCGAACTGCGTCGATACCTTCCGGGCGATCATTCCGCGTCCGCAGGTGATAGCGAACTATCCCGCGTTTCCGCCGAATAACTTCGTCGATTCGCTCGTGATCGCGAAGCTCAAGAAGCTCAACATCGCTCCGTCGGAACTTTGTGATGACAGCGAGTTTCTTCGGCGAGTTTATCTCGACGTGATCGGAACGCTTCCGACGGCGGATGAAGCCAGACGATTCCTTGCGGACAAGAAGCCGAACAAACGCGAGGCGCTTATCGACGAGCTTCTCGATCGACCAGAATTCGCTGACTACTGGGCGTTGAAGTGGTCGGACTTGCTTCGTGTGGATCGGCAGGCGCTTGGGCACAAGAAGGCGTACTCGTACTATCGCTGGATACGCGAGAGTATCGCCAAGAATAAGCCGTTCGATCAGTTTGCTCGAGAGCTTGTGACAGCCGAGGGCCCGCTCGAGGAGATTGGCCCGGCCAGCTATTACAAGGTCGTGAAGAAGCCGGGTGAGGCGGCCAGCTCGCTGTCGCAGGTGCTGCTGGGAGTTCGCATCGCCTGTGCGGAGTGCCATCACCATCCTTACGATCGCTGGAGCCAGACCGATTTCTACGGCATGACGGCATTTTTCACGCCGCTGGCGGTTCGGCCCTCCGCACATGGCGAGAGCGTGCAAGCGGTCGGCAATCCACAGAGCAAACATCCGCGCACGGGCGAAGCGGTGTTCGCGCACGCGCTTGGCACATCGTCTCCGGACAAGTCGGCGGACGGCGATCGCCGACTCGCGCTCGCGGAATGGATGACGTCGCCCAAAAATCCGTGGTTCGCTCGCAATCTCGCGAATCGGCTCTGGGCGCATTTCCTCGGCCGCGGGATGGTCGAGCCGGTGGACGATGTGCGCGACACGAATCCGCCGAGCAATCCGGAGTTGCTCGACGCGCTGGCCAAGCATTTCGTGCAATCGAAATACGACGTCAAGGAATTGATGCGAGTGATCGTGCGTTCGAGGACGTATCAACTGAGTGCGAAGCCGAACGCGACGAACGTGAACGACGAGCAAAACTACTCGCGAAGCCTTTTCCGCCGAATCGATGCGGAGGTCATGCTCGACATGGTCAGCCAGACTTTGGGCGTGCCGGAACGCTTCAGCGGCGCTGCGCCGGGCACGCGTGCGATCCAGCTTTGGGATAGCAAGCTGCCGAACTACTTCCTGAAGCTATACGGACGGCCGCAACGCATCACTGCCTGCGAGTGCGAGCGAGTGGTGGAACCGAGCGTGTCGCAGGTGTTGCACCTTCTGAACGCCCCGGAGATTCATGAGAAATTGACGCACGAGCGAGGCAACGTCGCTCGGTGGGTTCGCGAGAAAAGAGACGATGTAGAGCTTGTGGATACGCTCTACCTGACGTTCTTCAGCCGCTACCCGGTCGAGAATGAACGCCGAACCGCGCTGGAGCATCTACGCCGCAAGCCGGCGCAGCGTCGCCAGGCCGCCGAGGACATCGCATGGACGCTGATGAACACGCTGGAGTTTGCGTTCAAGCATTGAACGATGATTCGGCGAGCGTAGCCGCGCGAGCGGCAGGTTGAATTTGCAATCGCGTGTACAACCTGCCGCTCGCTCGGATAAGCTCGCCAAAGAACCTCACGCAGCTTTCACGAGCGGGGTAGCGTCGGGGTATTTGATGCGCGAGTGGAAGAGCGCGATGAGCGATTTGGACAACGCTTCTTCAATAATGTGCAACTCGGTCAACGTCAGGCCGCTCTCTTCAAATTGGCCGTCGAGTAGGCGTTTCATCAGCATGTCGTGGACAAGCTTTCGTAGACTTCCCGGCGCCGGATTGCTGAGCGATCGGCTTGTGCTTTCGACGGCATCGGCGAGCATGACGATGCCAAGCTCGCGCGACTGCGGTTTTGGACCGGGATAGCGAAAGCTTGCTTCGAGGTCGTTGCTGCTTTGGCCTGCTTCCTCCTGCAATCTTTTGGCCTCGCGGTAGAAATATTCGACGAGCGTCGTGCCATGGTGCTGGGCGATGAAGTCGATGATGGGCGTGGGCAGGCGATGCTTGATGCCGAGCGCGATGCCGTCTTTCACGTGCCCGATAATGACGAGCGTGCTGAGCGCGGGTTCGAGAACGTCATGCCGATTCGTGCCGGTCTGGTTTTCGATAAAGTAGTCGGGTTTGAGCATTTTGCCGACGTCATGAAAGTAGCTGCCAACGCGGACCAGGAGTGGATTGGCGCCTATCGCGCCTGCCGCGGCCTCGGCGAGCGTGGCGACGGTGATGCTGTGCGTGTACGAACCCGGAGCTCGACGAACGAACTCTTGCAATAGCGGATGCGATCCGTCGGCGAGCTCCAGCAGGCTTACGTCGGTGACGAAGCCAAAAATCCGCTCGATGATTGGCAGCAAACCCGTGAGCAAGAAACCCGACAACGCAGCCCATAGAAAGCAGCGGAAGCCGTCCGCGAAAATCAAGGCCCATGTCTGTCCGGTGAGCGATCCTGTTGCGAGCGTGGCGAAGAACGCGACACAGCCTGCGATGCTGGCGACTTGAACAAGCTGCGTGCGGGTGCGAACATGTTTCAGCGAGAGGATCGCTGTCGCCAGCGCGCCCATGTGAACGAGCATGTGGTCCAACCCTTCGCCGAGCATCGTCGCCACCGCGAGTTCGAGCGCGAACGTCATCAGCAAAGCGAATTGCGGATTGTATGCCAGCGT
The DNA here is from genome assembly GCA_964484265.1 of uncultured Singulisphaera sp. Lineage (GTDB taxonomy): Bacteria > Planctomycetota > Planctomycetia > Gemmatales > Gemmataceae > SIAQ01. The sequence continues at coordinate 18,096 of CAZAFH010000097.1, read as the reverse complement.
CAGCACCATGGCCGTGAACATCATCGGCAGGAGCAATGCATTCCAGGGCTGTTGGCTTAGGACCATGCCGAGCGCGATCGTGACCACGGTCAGTCCGCTAATCCCGGTGATCATCGGCGTGTTCTGGGCGAGCGACGGTTGAAAACGAACGACATAAAGCGCCACCATCGAGGTCAGCAAACTCAAGATCGCGAAGATCGACAGGCCGCGCGACCATCGCTGGCGCGATCTCAGGCTGTCGATGTAGGCTCGGTGTTCTTCGCGCAACAGGTCGAATTGGCGCTCGTGTATCGCTTCGCCGATGGGCACGAGAAGCATGCCTCGCGGGTATTTTTCAAACACAGGCCGATTTTGAATCGCCGGCTCGACGTCCGGATCCTCGATTTCCTGGCGGTATCTTTCACGATTCTGATTGATCAGCTCGACGTGATTGACGATGGTGAATTCAACGCGCGCGCGAATGTCATAAGGATAAGATTCGCCAAGCCGATAGGGAATCGGAAAGCCCCAGATGACGGCCATTATCGCGACGCAAATCGTCGTCACGGCGACGATCGCGATCCGAGTCATGGCGGCACTGCACGGGGCGAGGCGTGTATTGCCGGTGTCAAGCGACGAGGTTCGCTGGCACGGCGGACCAACCAGACGCAGGATTCTTTTAATTGATTGCAACATACCCGTGGCGAGAATGCGGCTTGCGAGCGCGGTGCGACTTCCGCTCGCTGCCTGGTCAATGCTCGCTTTTTCTCCTTCGGGGCTTGTCATCTTCATAGGCGCGAACAATTTTTTGTACCAACGGGTGCCGTACGATGTCGTTTTCGTCGAGATGCACGATGGCGATTCGTTCGAGATTGTCAAGCCGGTAGATCGCGTCGATCAAGCCGCTGCGCATGTTTTGCGGCAGGTCGATTTGCGTCACGTCGCCGGTGACGATGATTTTCGAACCGTGGCCCATGCGCGTCAGGAACATCTTCATCTGAGCGACGGTCGTGTTCTGCCCTTCGTCGAGAATGATCACGGCATGGTTGAGCGTTCGGCCGCGCATGAATGCGAGCGGCGCGACTTCGATGATGTCGCTGTCCATGTAGCGTTTGACCTGGTCAGGCTCCATCATGTCGTTGAGCCCGTCGAAAAGCGGCCGCAGGTAAGGGTTGATTTTCGCGATGAGGTCGCCCGGAAGAAAGCCGAGCTTTTCGCCGGCTTCGACCGCTGGCCTTACGAGCACGATGCGCTTGACCGCGCCCTGACGCAGCATGTTGACAGCCATGCCGACGGCGAGATAGGTCTTGCCCGTTCCTGCGGGACCGATTGCGAAGATCAAGTCGTTATCTTTCATCGACTGGACATAGCGAGCCTGCCCGTCGGTGCGCGGCCTGACGGCGCGGTTGTTACCGAGTGCAGCGATCGGCGCTGATACGACGGCATTGGCAGAGGCGCCCGCCAGCGAAACTGGATCGGATTTTTGCGCCATCGCGATGACGGTGCGCACGGCTTCGGAGGTTATCGGCTGCTGCTTTTGCAACAGTTGCCGCAACTGGGCGAAGACCGCCTCGGCCTGTTCCACAAACGGCTGTTCACCGTCGATCTGGATGGTATCGCCGCGCGCGATGATGCGTACGTTGAGCGCGTCGCGGATGATCCGCAGATACTGGTCGCGATTGCCAAAGAGTTGCACGGCTTCGTCGCGATCGTTCAGGGTGATGGTCAGGCTGGTGTCGCTCATAGTCATTTCAGCAGAAAGAACCAAAGGAAACTTACGGGCGCCGAGTAAATAATGGCATCGACGACATCGAGTACGCCGCCGAAGCCCGGGACCGCGGCGGAGGCGTCTTTGGACTGGCAGTCGCGCTTGATGAGCGATTCCGCCAGGTCGCCCAGCATTCCTATTAGCCCGACCGAGAGTCCGAAGGCGATTTCCCATAGGAGATTCGCATGCAGCACGGGCGAAGCGGAAGGCGCCAGGCGGTCGATGGCGATCGTTGCCAGGACCGCCGTGATTAGCCCGCCGACCGCGCCTTCCCAGGTTTTTTTGGGGCTAAGGATCGGCGTCATCGGGTGCTTGCCGAACGATCTGCCGGTGAAGTACGCTCCAATGTCGCAGAATTTCGGAACAAACGCCGCCAGTGCGAGCCTGACGCTGTTGGCCTGGTCATCGCTGGTTAGCCAGCGAATCTGGGCGAAGAAGCAGGGCAGCAAACCGAGGTAGGCTATGATGAACGCGGTAAGCGCCATGCGTTCCACGGATCGGCCCGGATCCGTGAATGTCGCCATCTCGTATAGAAAAATACCTATTACGAGTCCAGCCAGAATTCCGGCCAGGATCGTCCAGAATATCGGCTGGCAAGCTGGGCTGTTTTGCAGCCAGTTGGCAAGCACAAGCACCGTCACTCCCAAGTACGCCATCGCGGATTGTGGCGAACGTCTTCCGCCAAGCAGCGTCACGAACTCCCGGCATGCGGCGAGCGCAAGGAAGAGTTGGAAGAGCAGCAGAAACGGGAACCAGGGAGCGAAGTGGGGATCGCCGGCCAGCATTCCCACGGCCAGGGCGATCAGAACGGCGCCCATCCAAAGTCGAGTTCGGAGCATGGTTGACCAGAAGCCCACGGGTGAGCGCAGCGAACCCTTGGGATCATGTCGACGTCGATCCCAGAGGTTCGCTGCGCTCGCCTCTGGGCGTGCCAATCACGCGTTCAATCCGCCAAACCTTCGCTCTCGCTGCGCGTAGGCATGCAGCGCCTCGCGCAGCGTGGCTTCATCGAAATCGGGCCAGCATTTTTCGGTCACCCATAGTTCGGCATAGGAAATCTGCCACAGCAGAAAGTTGCTGATTCGCATTTCTCCTGCCGAGCGGATCAACAGGTCCGGTTCCGGCATCGCGGACGTGTAGAGTGCATCGGCGATGGTCGCTTCGTCAATGCTCTCGGGTAGCAGAGTACCGACACGTACACGCTGGGCCAAGGTTCGCATGGCATCCACGATTTCAGCGCGTCCACTGTAGTTGATCGCAAGGCAAAGCGTCATGCCTTGGTTGTTTGCGCTGGCACGCAGGCTCTCGTCAATTTCTGCGAGCACGTAGTCCGTCAATTCGGATCGGCGGCCGATTACCGCGAAGCGGATATCTTGCCGCATGATCTCGGGCCGTTCCTTGACGAGGTACTCTTTCAGGAGCGTCATCAGGAAATCGATTTCCGGCTGCGGACGTTTCCAATTTTCGGTGCTGAAGCAGTAAAGTGTTAGTTGGCCGATTCCCAGGCGGACGCATTCTTCGATGGTTCGGCGAACACTATTGACGCCTTCGAGGTGCCCTTGAATCCGTTCCAGGCCTCGCTCCTGCGCCCAGCGTCCATTGCCATCCATGATGACGGCGACATGCCTTGGCAATTTGGCGGGATCCAGGCCAGCCGCAGCCAGCCGATTCAAGGTTTCTTTGGAGAAGGTCAAAGGATGCACCACGGCCGTGGGAGAGCGCAATCCGTCCACGTTCAGAAACCAAGATCATTTCCCAATCTTGCGCTTGGGACTTCCCGTTATTTCATCATGATCGTTTGTTCGCGATCTGGACCGACCGACACGATGCTTACCGGCAATTGTACCAACTCCGCAATACGCTCGACATAACGCCGAGCCGCGACGGGCAGATCAGATGGTTTGCGCACGGTGGAGATATCGGCCTTCCAGCCTGGCAGCGTTTCATAAACCGGTTTGCAGCGTTCCAGAAGGAATGCATCGCCTGGGAAGTAGTCGATGCGCTCGCCGTCGAGTTCATACGCCGTGCAAATTTTCAATTCGTCGAGCGCGCTGAGCACGTCGAGCAACATCACGGTAACTTCGTCCACTCCGCCGAGCGCGGCCGAGTAGCGGACGGCAACGAGGTCGAGCCAACCGCAGCGGCGAGGCCGTCCGGTAACGGTCCCGTACTCGCGCCCGATCCGGCGGATGGTCTCGCCGATACCAGTCGGGCCATCGTCGAGTTCCGTGGGAAACGGTCCGCGGCCGACGCGCGAGGTGTAGGCTTTGATGATGCCAATGATTCGCGTGAGATTCTTTGCAGGCACACCCGACCCGCTCCAGATGCCCGTCGTCGAGCTATTGGAACTGGTGACATAGGGGAAAGTCCCATGGTCGATATCGAGCAAGCTGCCCTGAGCGGCTTCGAACAAGAGCCGTTTGCCAGACTTCAACGCCTTGTGTAATAGCTGAACCGTGTCTGCAATATGCGGCTTCATCGCCTCGGCATAGCGGAGATACTCGTCACACAGCGTGTCGGCGTCGAAGAGTTTCGCCTCGGGCAGCAGCGCTCGCAGCAGGGTATTTTTGCGAGGCACGATGTAATGCAGGCGGTCACGCAGCTGGTCGGGATAGAGCAACTCGCCGACGCGAATGCCATTGGTTCGCGAGAGTTTGTCCTGATAGCACGGCCCGATGCCGCGGCCTGTCGTGCCGATCGCCTGGGCGGAACCCAGTTCTGATAGTCGCTCTTCCTCGACGTGATAGGGGAAGATGAGGTGCGCATGGCTGGAAACGACAAGATTCTCGCCAACTTCGATACTGGCAGCACGAAGATTCGCCACTTCTTCAAGGAAGCGAACCGGATTGACAACGACGCCGTTGCCGATCACCGCTTGCATGTGGCTGCTGAGGATGCCCGTGGGCAACAGCGAGAGTTTGTAGGTCTTGCCGTTCTTGACGATTGTGTGTCCTGCATTGGCGCCGCCGTTGTAGCGGACCACGATCTGATGATCGGCAGTGAGCAAATCGACAATCTTGCCCTTGGCTTCGTCGCCCCATTGCAGGCCGACAACGCAGGTGCAACTCATGCGAACCTCTTACGCGGAAAAACGGTGGTGGAACTCATGATAGTTATCTGCCTTTTCTCGGCATCGTCAAGCCCGATGAGTTTCGGCGAGCGGGGGGCGTAAGCCCCCTGATTCATCTTGTAGTGAGAATCAGTGGGTTGACACCCACAGCTCGCCGATTGCCCAGCGCGCCGTATACTTTCAAATGTTCCTGAAAGGAATAAAAACCATGAAAACTCGCGCTGCCAGCCTGCCGAAACTCCTCGAAGGTGTCGAGGATCAGTTCGTTGAGCTTTGGAACAACATGGCCACGCTATGGGGAATCAGCCCGACGATGGCGCGGATCCACGGCCTGCTGTACATCTGCGGATCCGCGCTCTCGATGGACGACATCATGGATCGGCTGGCGATCTCGCGAGGCAACGTCAGCATGAATCTGTCGAAGCTTGTCGAGTGGGGGCTTGTTCGCCGGGTGCACAAAAAGGGCGACCGTAAGGAGTACTACGAGTCGCTCGCAGATGTTTGGGAGATGTTTACGCTGGTCGCCAATCAGCGCAAGCGTCGAGAGATCGACCCGATCCTGACGACCTTACGGCGATGCCGGGATGAGTTGACGCCGGAATCGATCGGCGGTCAGGCGTTGAAGGAACCGGCGCGGACGCGTTTTCAGCGTGTCGATGATCTGCTGAAGCTATTGACGCTGCTCGATAGCCTTTCGCAGCGATTTTTCGAAAGCCATAAAGGACTGCGCGAAGCCGTGGAGATGCTGACTTCAGAAGAATGAAGTTCTTTCTCATTGAACTCTACACGAAACAATTTCACGGATTACTCCTATGCAAACACGTCGATTTCTGGGCGTCACTGTCATGCCGGAGTATGTGCAGGTCGAGGGCATTGATCGTGTCCTCGACAATCTCGCGAAGATGGGCGCGACCGCGGTGACGACGTCGCCGTACGTGATGGAGACGGCCGACGCGAAGACGGGCAATCGCGAACCGCCGGATGATGCCGGGGCAGGGGCGGTGCGATTGCTCGATCGGCCCTTGTGGGGCGGACGGCGTGAATTGTTCGTGCGAACGGCGCCGTCGTTCGTGCCGGACCGGAAACTCTACCAGGGGCTGCGCTATCAACCGGCGGAGGCGACGGAACTCACGCGCAAGCAAGGCGCCATCGTGCGTGATTTTCTGCGTGCAGCCCAAGGAAGGCACCTGAAGACCTACCTCCAGGTTCAGGCGGCGATTCCGCCGGGCTATCGCGTGCAGTTCGGCGGCCCGGTGGAAGCGGACCGGCCGCGCCTGCCCGACGGCCGCGTGCCGCCTCGGCGTCTTGCGAAGAATGGCAGTCTGGCGAGCGCCCATATCCGTGACTACGAACACGCCCTGATTCGCGATCTCTGCCGTGCTTATCCAGACGTTGACGGCATTCGCTTCGATTGGCCTGAGTACCCGCCGTATTTTCTCGATGACGTTTTTCTTGATTTCAGCGACGCCGCTCGCGACGCCGCCCGCCGCCTCGATTTCGATTTCGTGCGCATGCGTAACGAAGCAGGGGCGCTGTATCGCGTGATGCACGGCGGACTGACTGACGCGCACCTGAACGCCTGGCTCGACGGAGACGGCGGTCGGTATTCGCTCCTTACGCGGATGCTCGATCATCCCGGCCTCGTCGATTGGCTTCGCTTCAAGACCCGGCTGAGCGAGGAATTGATTACCGGGTTCCGCCAGGCCCTGACGCAGGCCGCAGGTGCGAAGAAGGAACTGATCGCGCATGCGTTCCCGCCGCCATTTTCGCTGGCCTCGGGGATCGATTTCGCGCGAATCGGGCGCCATGCAAATGGAATCGCGGTCAAGCTATACACGATGCACTGGTCGATGATGCTGCGTTTCTACGGCGACGCACTGATGAAGGCGAATCCGCGTCTGACGGAGCGCGTGCTGGTACGGTTCCTCGTTCGGCTATTCGATATCGCCGACGACGACGGCTCGCCGCGCCTGGCCGATTATGGCTACCCGGCGCCGAACGTCGCTCATCCTGCTGGGCTTCAGGCTCAATCGCGAAAGATCACGCAAGCGCAGCGAGAGGCTGGTACAACGCCGATTTTTGCATTGGCACATGGTTATGGCCGAGTCGATGATTTTCGCAGGAGATTGGGCGCCGCCTGGCAAGCAAGCGGGCAGAAGGTGTGGATCAATCGGTACGCTTATCTCAGCGATGAGAAGATCAAGGTCGTTGGGGAGGTCTGTCGGTAGCTGTGTTCGCCTTTAGCTCTTTTTGCGAGGCTTCTTCGTGGCGGTTTTAGGCGCTTCCGGCAAAACAAAGAGATTTGCAACTTTGCACCGGAAACCAGGCAAGACGTCGCCGCCCGTAAGCGTGTCCTTCTCTGTCAGTTTCTTGACGCTCGTTTTGCTGTAGATGGAAATGGTGTGCAATTCAGGATCGATCACCCAAACGAGATCCACGCCATTGTCGAGATAATCGTTGATCTTTACCGTGATGTACTGGGCCGAATCATTGGGCGAAAGGATCTCGACCGCAATACGCGGCGGCACGTCGCCCCACTTCTTCGGCAGGTCCGAGAAGTCGAGAACGTCGTCGTACCAGGCGACGTCGGGGCCTCCCACCGTGTCCGGATCCGTCTCGAGGATCACGCCGGAGTCGTTGCAGACGACGTATCCCGTCTTCTTTTTTCTGGCGTAGAGGTTCAGTTCCGTCGTCACATTTGCGCACACACAGCCATGAATTCGAGTTGGACGAAACACTTCAATGACCTCCCCGCGTACAAGTTCGAAATTCCGATTTCGATTCTCGGCGGCGTTGACGAAATCGAAGAATTCGTCCGCGTTCATCGTCAGTTTTTGGGGAGCAATGGCAACAATCATCGAAGCCTCGCCGATTTCGGGTTATCCAACATTCTATCGCGCAAATTGCTTGCGTGCCAAGGCCAGCGCCCCGTGCACGACGACTTCCTCGCCGAGTGCCGCGGGCACGATATCGTAACAATCCGCGAAGGGCATGAACACGTATTTGGCGACCATGCGTCGAAGCGGTTTGAACAATAACTCCTCGCCCAGAAGGGAGACACCGCCGCCGATGACGATCCGGCGAGGGCAGAGCAGGGTGATGACCTGGCATATTCCGTCTGCGAGGCTCGACGTTGCCGACTGGATGACACTTTGGGCAAGTTTGTCGCCATTTTCAGCGGCCCAACCGATCGTTTGCGTGGTAACATTTTGGATTTTTCCGTCGGCGAGTTGGAAAAGAATCGGGTGGTGAATTTCCATGCTATCGAAATACTCTCGCGCTGCTTTTTGGATAGCCCATCCGGATGCGAGGTTTTCAAGAGGCACTGGCGTGGGCTCCTGATCGCGTTCAAGCCATTGGGTGAGATGCCCGATTTCCGCCGCCCCGCGTCCGACGCCACGGTAGATCTCGCCGTTGACGATCAGCCCGCCGCCGATGCCGGAACCGATGGTGATGTAGAAGATCGGCGAAAGTCCCTTGCCGGCGCCGAACAGTGCCTCGGCAAGTCCGGCGACATCGGCGTCGTTGCCGATTGCCGCGGGCAAGCCTGTGATATCACCGATCCAGTCGGCCAAAGGGAAGTTGTCCCACCCTTCGATCTGATGCGACTTGATGACAGTGCGCGTGGCATCATCGACTGGCCCGCCGAAACCGATGCCGACGCCCTGAATCTCACGGCGATCGCGCTTAGCGTTCTCGAGCAATTCGCGAATTGCGGTGTCGATATGCCGGCGAATACCGTCGGCGCCATCCGCTGGAATGACGGTTGCGCGCCACAGTGCGTGCAATTCGCCTGCGCCGTCACCGAGGCCGATTTGCAGTTTCGTTCCGCCGATTTCTATGCCGAGGTACATGGCGTAATTCTACAGGACTGTGCCAGAATTGGTTCTTACGGCGGCGAGTCGTGATAGCCACGAGCCGCACCTTTGTTGTTTCGTGTGACGAAAGGGTAATCTTGGTGGAAATTGCCGACGATTCGGCGTAAAACAATCCGGAGGGTAGGCATGGAACCTTTCCCCCGACAGTTTTGGCAATCCTTCCGACAAAACAACGCGAACGGTGGTCCGATACCATGATGGTGGCACTCATCCTGACTGCGACGTTGATGCCGTTGTTGCTTGCCTCATGCTTTGTGATTGGGCGGTGCTGGCACCGTTACTGGCATGGTGGCGATGGCATTTCGGAGGTTTCGCGTCAACATCTTGAGATTTTCCAAACCGGACAGTTCAACGAAGCAGCCGTCGAGTCCGTGAAGCGTCGTTTTCGCGTCATGCTTGAGAATGGCGATGAACGCGCGATCGAGGTTTCGCTGCGTCCCGGTGTGCACTATTTCTTTCAGGTTCGCGCGTTGGCCGAGTTGGGCACCGATTCCGCTGGGCAGATACTCGAACGGCAGCTGCAGCGCCGGCTTTCCGAGGATCCACTGGATCAGGCCTGGTACTGGGTCGATCTCGCCATCAACCTTCGCATGCTTCAGCGGCGCGAGAGCTTGCCGCATCTACTTCGCTGCGCGTCCGTGGCGTGCGAGTCGCCGCTTGGGCAATTTTACGCGATTGAGACCATTTGTTACTTGGGATTCGCCGGCTACCTTCAGCAACCCAATTCGGAAGACGGTCTCTCGGCTTTGCGCGTTCTCCTCCGTGCCGTTGAAGGATTTCGTTCCGGGGTCCAACCGCACCTCATTGCGGAATCTCAGGTTGGCATGTTGTTGGAGACGGCGTGGGACCATCGGCCAGATGGCCCCGCGCCGTTGCATGTGCGTCTGTTGATCGAGGCGATGCGATTGTCACGCCGAGAGTGCAACTTCCGATTCGCAATGCGCGACGAACCAGGCGAATTGGAAGCCGTCAAATGGCAGTTTGCTCGCATCACGGCAATCGAGCACGCGATTCGTGAATTCCTGAAGAATCAGCCAGAGCTACTGCTGGCGTCGCTGCCGACGACCGCCGGTCGAGAGGCGGCCGAGTACTTACAGGCTCTGCGGGACCTCAGGGTTGATGCAACGCAATCGCTATTGCCCTTGCTGCCGAAATCGCGCGATTTTCGTGGTTTGATGATCGAGGTCTTGCGCTGGTCGCGTGATCCTCGAGTGGCCGTCTGGCTTCGCGACTACGCCCGCGCGCATGTGCCGATGGAGAAGCGAGCAAAACACCGCAAACTCGCCGACTTGACACGCCGATCGAACGGTCTCGCCGGATTTCCGTATGTGGAAATTCTCACGTGCTTGCGCGGCCATCCGTCGGCGGAGACGGAACAATTCTTACTGCTGGCGGCGCAAGACTGGGATCCGCGAATCCGCATTGCGGCGCTGAGCAGTTTGGGCTGGTGGGAACCGATTTTGGATTCACAAGTCCGCGCCTGCCTGGTCGGCTGCAAACGCGATCCGAGCGCGGACGTGAGACAGGCGACGCGCGCCGCCTTGGCGCGATTGGGAGAACGCGGATCGCTGCATTGGTTTCGACAGACACTCTTCTCGGACGATCCGCGGCAAATCATTGAGACGTCCAATCTGATCGCACGGGAAGGGATTACGCTACTCTGGCCCGATCTCGACCGCCTGATCGATTCGGATGATACCGATGTCGCCTTGCACGCCAGCGAGGCGGTCCAATGTTTGGCAGAAGAGATGGAACTCTCCCGCAGCTGGACGACGTGATTCGCCATGTCGGCGTGAGAATCGCCCCTGTCCTCGGATTCAACGCATGTCCAAGCCGAACGATCTCCGTGATTTGGGCGAAAATCTGGCCGATGAGCGCCATTCAAAGCCGACGGTTTCAGTGCGAAAGCCCGAGGCGATGGCACGGTCCGCACTCTACGAATTCCTGCTTGCCCCACAACAACGCGGCGAGATCGGAAGGCTGGGCAACTACCGAGTGCTGCGCTTGCTCGGCCAGGGCGGAATGGGGCTTGTCTTTCACGCCGAGGACATCACGTTGGGCCGGGCCGTGGCATTGAAAGTCATGCGGCCAGATAACAGCCGAAGCGCTGTCGCCTCCGAGCGGTTCCTTCGCGAAGCCCGCGCGATGGCGTCGATCAAGCACGATAACCTCGTCACCATCTATCAGGTCGGGCAAGATGACGAAACGATCTTCATCGCCATGGAGTACCTCCAGGGCGAATCACTCGAATCTCGCCTGACGAAACGAAAGCCCTGGACCTTGGCGGAAATCGCTCGCGTTGGACGCGAATTGGCCGACGGCATTCAGGTGATCCATGAACGCGGCATGATTCACCGCGACATCAAACCGCCCAATATTTGGCTCGAATCACCAAACGATCGCGTCAAGATCCTCGACTTCGGACTCGCTCGTTCGACTTCGGACAACCTCAACCTGACCGATTCCAACGTGATCATGGGGACGCCCGCCTACATGGCGCCGGAGCAGGTACGCGGCAAAGGCGCGGACGCCAAGAGTGATTTGTACAGTCTCGGGTGCGTGCTTTACACCATCTGCGTCGGACGCAGCCCTTTCGAAGCGGAAACGACGATGGCGCAACTCGCGGCCGTCATCGAAGGTGATCCTATCCCGGTGCATAGGCTCAATTCGTCGCTTCCGATGGAGCTATCCGATCTCGTCATGCAACTGCTTGAAAAAAAACCGGACAATCGCCCCGCGTCGGCAGCCGAGGTAGCGGAACGATTACGAGTCATCGAACGTGAGGAGAGTTCGGGAGAGGCAGTGCCTATGGGCTCTACGGTGGTCATGGACCAACCCGCCGGAACGAAAACAACGGAGGTCTCCGGGGTTCTCGCCAATCACTGGGGCAAAATCTTGGCGCTCACATTAGGAGCATTCACGCTCGGATTGCTCGTATTCGTCGGCACCATCGGCATTCTCTGGTACATGCATAACCCGGGTGGCGGTGATTTTCCACTACCCAAAAAAGATAGGCCGATCGCATTTGGTGTGAAAGATGGCAAAAAGGCAGACGCCGACGCCAACAAGGTTTTTCTCAAAACACTCCCGTACAAGGACGCCGTCAATTGGCCGACGCCAAGACTCAAGAGTAAACTTCCGAAAGAGTTCATCGATAATCCCTCCTTCCATCAAGTGCCGCAGGTGAATGGCATCTTCATGCACGCCGCACCGCCGCATGAAAAGCCTGCCAGCGTTCGGTATGAATTGAACAAGAAGTACGATACCTTTGTTGCGAGGGCTTCTTTCAGCGACTCCTCTCCGCGTTCGAATGCACTGATCGTCTTCTCGGTCTACGGCGATGACGAGCGGCTCTGGAGTTCCGACAAGATTGATTCGCAGGAACAAATCGAAGAATGTCGGGTGTCCGTGAAAGGCGTCTCGATCCTCAAAATCATGGTCGAAGGCCGCGGCGACGTCGGCGGGGCTCACTGCTTGTGGTTGGATCCGTATCTGATTCCCCGGAAGGAAAAAAAATGAGACGCCCTCGCCCGCGCCAGCGGCGAAGCACGCCAATGGGCGAGCATCGCGCCGTGCTACTCGACGAAGTTTTGCGCGTACTCGATCCCAAGCCCGGCATGAACATCGTCGATTGCACCGTCGGCTGGGCTGGGCATGCTTCCGAATTGCTCGCGCGCATTGCTCCTGGGGGCCGACTTATCGGCTTCGATTTGGATGCCGACAATTTACCCAAGGCAAATGAACGCCTGACGGCCGTCGGACATCCTTTTCACCTTCATCACGGTAATTTTGCTGGTGTACAGCAGGTGCTTGCTGAACAAGGCATCGAAGCGATCGATGGCCTCGTCGCTGACCTCGGAATGTCCTCCATGCAAGTCGATGATCCCGAGCGAGGATTCTCTTATGTCCGTGACGGCGCTCTCGACATGCGAATGGACCGCACGCGAGGTCGATCCGCTGCTCAGCTGGTGGCATCCATCGCGGAAAAGGAACTGGCCGATCAACTCTTGGCATTGGCCGACGAACCGAACGCCGACGTGATCGCTCGATCCATTGTGCTAGCCCGCGATCAACAACCGATTACGACGACATCGCAACTCGCACGAGTTATCCAAGAGGCCACCAACCAGCGAGGCTGGCGGCTTCATCCCTCTGCGGGCAAGTGGAACTTGCACCCGGCCGCGCGGACCTTTCAGGCATTGCGAATCCTCGTCAACCGCGAATTGGCGAACCTTCAACAGCTGCTGCGCGTCCTGCCCGAGATCCTCAAGCCGGGCGGAAAGGCCGCGATCATCAGCTTTCATAGCGGCGAGGATCGGCTGGTCAAATCCGCTTTCCGCGCCGGCGTCGAATCCGGCATCTACGCCGAGGCTTCCGCTGACCCTATTCGTGCTTCATTCCGCGAACGTGAGAGCAACCCTCGCTCGCGCTCTGCAAAAATGCGCTGGGCGATCCGTGCTCATTAAGGCAACGAATCGGCAGCGAATCCATCCTTGCCTGTTTGCAAAATTTCCGCACAGAGTGGTTCCGGTTTTATTCTATTTTCTGAATTTTCTTTAACGAAAATGTGTTCGCATGTTTAGTTGATTGGTAAAAAATAGTTGGTTAACTGGCGTTTAGCGTTTTAGTGAGCTAGTGTTTTCGTATGAGAAGAAATCTGCGCGGATATCTTGTGTGAGAATAGTGAGTGAATCGAGATAGGTGTACCGTGCTCGTGGTGGACGATGAGCCGTCCATCCTCGACACGTTAAAGTTGTTTCTTTCCCCAGAGTTCGAAGTTCTTACGGCGGACAGCGCGGAAAGTGCGCAGAGTGTATTCGGCAATCATCAGGTCGATATTGTTCTATCCGATCAAAAGATGCCTCGAACCTGCGGTGTCCAGCTTCTCGAATGGGTGAAGCAGAATTCGCCGCGAACCATACGCCTGATGATGACCGGCTTCGCCGATCTCGATGAAACGATCGACGCAATCAACAAGGGGCAGGTCTTTCGCTTCATGCTCAAGCCCTGGAATTCGGAGAATTTGCTAGACATGCTGCGCACCTCGGCAAAAACGTTCACCCTTGAACAGCGAAACAACCAGCTGCTGCACGAACTGCGCGAGTTGAACGACAAGCTACGTGAAGTGAATGCAGACCTGGAATCGCGAGTGCAGGAACGCACGAAGGCGGTGGAGGAGGCGTATCACGAACTCGAACAAAAAAACAAGATGCTCGAGCGCCTTGCCCTTACCGACCCGCTGACGAGTTTGCCGAATCGGCGAGCGATGGATCGGCTTGCCGAGCGTGAACTGCGCCGCCGCGAGCGATATCCATGCGCGCTCTCGGTCGCGATGATCGATGTGGATCATTTCAAACAAATCAACGATCGGTATCTGCTTCCGGGCGGCGACAAAGTGCTCATCGATCTCGCAAAATGCCTGGCTGGATCCGTCCGGACCGTGGATTTCCTCGGGCGGATCGGCGGCGAGGAGTTTATGGTTATCGCTCCGGAGACGAACATGGAAGGCGCTGTCGTTCTGGGCGAACGCATCCGCTCCACGGTCGAGGGGACGGCGTTTGCATTCAAGGACGAGACAATTGCCGTTCGCGTGAGCATCGGTTTCGCCGTCGCGGAGGAAGGCGCCGACGCTGACTACGAAACGATGAAGGACCTCGCCGCCGCTGCACTTTCCGAAGCGAAAAAGACTGGCCGCAATAAGTGCGTTTTCCGAACCGTCCCCAAACTTCGCTTTTAGTCCGGAGACGGCTCGGCCGTTTTCGGAACGCTTGCCAGCACTTCTTCAATCTGCTGCACCACAAACTTAAGCGATACCGCAGCCATCTCGAAGTTGGTGTGCATCGAGACACGCTGATAGTTCGCTGAAAAGAACTCGGCGACTTTGCGCAGTTTCGAAAGCTTGCCGCGCGCGCGATGCAGGTAGTCGGCGACATCCTTACGTTGAAACGCGGGTTCGACGGCACGGATGTAGTCGTAGATCATGCGGTGGACGTCGAGCATCTCCTCGTCTTCCTGGACTTCGTCGGCATGCTTGAGAAATTGGCGCACCATCCACGCATGGGCCAGGATCAGGTTGATGCGTTCCATGGCGGCTTCGGGGGGCATGGCCAATTCCTTCTTCGTTTAGCGTTCGCGCGGCGCCATGCGAACGCTAAACGAAAACACTACTGTTGCAAATCCTTGATGTTCCCTTCGATCGTCGCGATCTGCTTCTGCAACTCGACGATCGATTCTCGCTGCTGTTGCACGACTTCGGGCGGGGCGTTCTTCACGAAGTTCGCGTTTTCGAGCTTCGCTTGCGTGCCTTGCAGTGCCTTGCGCTTATCGGCAATCTGCTTTTCGAGCCGTTTCGTTTCGGTCGCCACGTCGATCAAACCTTGCAGCGACACATACACCTCGAACTCCGGCGTCACATGGCTCGCAGCTTGCGGCGGCTTCGACACGCTCGTGCCGCATTCGAGTTTGCCGATGCCCGCGAGTTGTTGGATGAACGGCGCCAGTGTGCGGAAATCGCTCGCCACGGCGTCATCGCAACGCACAAACGCATCGAGCGGCAAGCGCGGTTCGATGTTGTAGCGATTGCGCACCTCGCGCACCGATCGCACCAACTCCTGCATGCGAGCCATGCTGATCTCGATGCCCGCATCGCGCCATTCGATCGGAAAGGCAGGCCAGGCCGCGATCATCACGCTCTCGGTCGCCGGGTCGGCATTGGGCAAGCCGCGTTCGAAGGCAGCGTCGTTGAGCGCACTCCAGATCGATTCGGACACAAACGGCATGATCGGATGAATGAGCCGCACGATCGCGTCAAGCACGCCCACCAGAACTCGTTGCGTTGCCTTCCTCCCCTCTCCCCCCGGGAGAGGGGCCGGTGGTGCGGGTGCAACTCCGGCAGCTGCCGCTCCCGGCCCGCCTTTGAGACGGTTCTTGCTCATCTCCAAATACCAATCGCAAAACTCCGACCAGATGAAGTCATACAGCGTCCGTGCCGCCTCGCTGAAGCGATAGCCTTCGAGTTGCTCGGTCACGCTGTGCGTTGCCATCGTCAGCCGGCTCAATATCCAGCGATCCTCGAGCGCCAACGTATTCTGCTCCCCTCTCCCTCCGGGAGAGGGGCTGGGGGTGAGGGAGATCGCGCGCGGCGTGTAGCCATCGAGATTCATCATGATGAAGCGAGCGGCGTTCCAGATCTTGTTCGCGAAGTTACGGCCAATCTCGAACCGCTCGGACGCCTGCTTGGCCGTCTTGAGTTCCGGATCATCGCTCGGCCACGGTCCGCCCGGACGAAACGGCTGCTTGCATTTCGGGCAGGCAAGCTTCTTCGTCCGCATATACATGTGCTCTTGCTTCACCGGCACGAGCTCATCGCAATGGGGGCACACATTCGCCACGGGCAGGCGGGCGTCCTGCGTCTCCGTCGAGATTTGCATGACGAGGAAGCGCAACGCATCGGCACCGTAGCGGTCGATGATGTCGAGCGGATCGACGCCGTTGCCCTTGGACTTCGACATCGTCTCGCCGAACCCGTCCATGAGCTTCACGGTGATATACACATGATGGAACGGCACCTGATCGAGATTGTACAACCCCGCAATCACCATGCGCGCCACCCAGAGCGTGATGATATCGCGCGAGGTCACGAGCACGCTGGTCGGGTAGTAATACTTCAACTCCTCCGTCGGCTCCGGCCAACCCAGCGTCGAGTGCGGCCAAAGCATCGAGCTAAACCAGGTGTCGAGCACGTCGGGGTCTTGCACGAACGATTGATCAATGTGTTCTTTGGCCCAATCATCCGAAGTCGTACAAATGTAAACGTCATACGAGATTGGCTCAGGAAGACGAATATCCGCTGTATCTTGGTCCTTGCTAGTGCGTACGAGGCTGTCAACTCGCCGTGCTTCCTCCTCGAAATCGGTGACGGCCTGCCCATCGTCACTCCGAATGACCCTGCAAATTGCAACGTCACTATGCGAGCCCGAACTCAACGGTTCGATCAAGCCGTCCTGGAAGAACAACGACGCAACTTGATGAGGCGTCTGACACGTAATTCTTGTATGCCACACCGGAATGCGATGCCCCCACCAGAGTTGGCGGCTGATGCACCAGTCGCGTTTTTCGCCGAGCCAATCGAGGTACGAGTTCTTGTAGCGTTCCGGAAAGAACTTCACGCGGCCATCGTTGACGGCGTCCATCGCAAGCTGCGCGAGGCCGGGTTTTGCTCCCCTCTCCCCCCGGGAGAGGGGCTGGGGGTGAGGGCCGGTTGTCGTTGGAAATGAAGGATTGCCATGCTGTGACCCGCTCGCATCGTTGCCGCTGTAAGAGGACGAAGCGTCCCTCACCCCTGACCCCTCATCGGGGGAGAGAGGGAAGGAATTTCCGCTGGCGTGAAGTTCACGCCAGATCGCTTCCAGAACCACATCCGTATCTTGAAGCACATCATGGTTCCAGAAGCGAATTACACGAATACCTTTGGCGGAAAGTACCGCCGTTCGATGTTCGTCGCGTTTCTGGTTTTCCGGGGTATTATGTTGTCCTCCATCCAATTCGATGGCAAGTCGAGCCTGGTGGCAGTAAAAGTCCAGCACATACTGCTCCTCAGGATGTTGCCGACGAAACTTCCAACCGCCCAGACGGCTATCGCGCAGCACAGACCACAAGAGCTGCTCGGCGTCGGATAAATTGGCGCGAAGGTTCCGCGCGAATTCAAGGGTGTCGGGGGGCAGAGGTAGATTCGTCACCTCGCCCGGTGTTTCAGTCGGCGAGGCATGGCGATGCGGATCGTGGCTTGATGTGTCCCTCACCCCCGACCCCTCTCCCGGGGGGAGAGGGGAGGAATGCGCATTCTCTCCCGACGGGAGAGGGGAGGAATCCCCCATCCGCACGAACCACTGGTCGCTCAGGTACGGCTCGATCGGCGTCTTCGAGCGGTCGCTGTACTTCAGCGGAATGATGCGTTCCTCTTTGCCCTCGAACAGGCCGAGCGATTCCATGTCGGTGATCACGGCATCGCGAGCTTTGTAGCGGTCGAGTCCTTTGTACTTGCCGCCGTTCTCGTTGATCGTGCCATCGGGGTTGAGGATGTTGATGATGCCAATATGCGGATTGCGTTGATAGCAAGCGTAATCGTTCGGATCGTGGGCTGGCGTCACCTTCACGCAACCGGTGCCGAGCGTCGGGTCGGCGAGCAGCGGATCGGCGATGATCGGAATCTGGCGATTCACGAGCGGCACGGTCACGAACTTGCCGATGAGGTGCTTGTAGCGCTCATCGGACGGATGCACGCACACCGCGGTATCGCCAAGCATCGTCTCGGGGCGGGTGGTGCTGAAGCAGATGAATTCACTCCCCTCGCCCCCTGTACTCAGGGGGAGAGGGGTTGGGGGTGAGGGGGCGGAAGCATC
>CAZAFH010000096.1:0-31505 GCA_964484265.1 uncultured Singulisphaera sp. | reverse complement strand
ATTCGTGGGGGTGCATGCTGCCGAAGAACCCCCAGGAATCGCTGCGCTCATCCTGGGGCTTGAGTCTACGCAAACACTTCGCCGATCACTTCACCGCCGTTGACGGTGGCGAGTTCATTGCGATTGTTGTGGCGATAGATAAGGCGATGTTGATTGACGCCGAGCGCGTGCAGGATCGTGGCGTGAAGATCGTTCGGATGGATCGGGCGTTCGATGGCGGCGTAGCCGATCGGATCGGTCGCGCCGATCACCTGGCCACCCTTGACGCCGCCGCCGGCCAGCCACATCGAATAGCCCGATGGCGAATGATTGCGGCCCGGATTTGCCTCACGATTTTCCGCCGCAGGCGTGCGGCCGAACTCGCCGCCCCAGACGATCAGCGTCTGGTCGAGCAAGCCGCGCCGCTTGAGATCGGCAATCAGGCCGGCGATTGGCTTGTCGGTCTTGAGCGCTTGCGGCGTGTGATTGGCGATGAGGTTGCCGTGGGCATCCCACCCGCCGGAGCGGAGCTGGATGAAGCGTACGCCGCGTTCGACGAATCGGCGTGCGAGCAGGCACATCGTGCCGAACTCGTTGGTGTCGGCGTTGCCGATGCCGTAGAGGCTCTTGGTTTCGTGCGTTTCGCGTGCCAGGTCGAACGCTTCCGGGCCGGCGGTCTGCATCCGAGCGGCAAGTTCGTACGAGCGGATGCGGGCTTCGAGTTCGCTGTTACCCGCGTGCCTTTCCAGATGTCGGCGATTGAGTTGATCGAGCAGGTCGAGTTGGGCTTCACGTTCATCGGGCCGAACGCTGGTGGGTAATGAAGCGTGCGGGATGCCGGTCGATTCAACGAGCGTGCCTTGATGGCGTGCCGGGAGGAATCCGGAGGCCCAGGCGACGGGCCTGCCGGTCTCGCCGGCCTTCATGACGATGAAGCCGGGAAGATTTTGATTCTCCGAGCCGAGGCCATAGTGAACCCATGCGCCGATGCTGGGCCGATCGCCGATCTGCGTGCCCGTGGTGGCGAGGTATTCCGCCGGCGCGTGGATCGGGCTGTCGTGTCGGCAGCTGCGGAGAATGCACAGGTCATCGACGTGCCGGGCGGTGTTCGGGAAAATCTCGGACACGGCGATACCGCTTTGGCCGTGCTGGCGAAAGCGATAGGGCGAGCCGAACAGGTCATTGAGCGGCGAGCGTGAGATACGTGGGATGCTGGCGGCAATGCTGGCGGGAACCGTGCCGCCGTGCAAGCGCGATAGGAGCGGCTTGGGGTCAAACGTATCGACCTGGCTAGGCCCGCCGCCCATGAACAGGAATATGACGCTGCGCGCCCTGGCGCCCACTCGCGGCGTGAGCGTCTGGCGCGCCTCGTCGGCCTGCACCAGATCCGCGAGCGCCAGCAAGCCAAATCCGCACCCAGCACGAGCCAACATCTCGCGGCGAGAACATTGCATATGAATCCCTCACATGGAGCAAATCAATCTCACGCAAAGGCGCAAAGACGCAAAGGAAAATAGAGATGCTTAGTTTCCTTTGCGTCTTTGCGCCTTTGCGTGAGATTTCTATTCGATATACGCAAATTCGTTCAGATTCAGGATCGCCTGGCAATATTGCGTCAGCGCGTACTCCGGCTGCGATGCGAGTCTGTCGAAGAAACGCAAGCCCAACAAACGTTCGCGTTCGTCGGGATCGCGGCTCAGGGTCGCGCGATACACGGCGGCGATCTGTTTGGCGCGATCGTTGCCTGCCCGTTTCTTAATACGCTCCGCCAGGCTTCGCGCTCGCGCCAGGGCGAAGTCGCTGTTGAGCAGGTAGAGCGGTTGAAGGGCGACGGTCGTCGTCTCACGTTTCGCGCAGCTTTCGGTCATCGCGATCGGGCCGTCGAAGAGACGCTGATGGTAAGCCGGCATGTCGCGCTTTTGTAGCAGATACAGAGAGCGGCGCGTCGTCTTGTCGTCGGCGCTGCTCGGCCCGCCTATCGCACGATCGAGATCGCCGGCAACCGCCAGCCAGCTGTCGCGCAGCGCCTCGGCTTCAAGCCGGCGCGGCTGCCAGCGCCACAGGTAGCGATTGTCGGGATCGCGCTTGACGTTGGACGGCACGCTTCCGCACGATTGTTGGTAGGTGCTGGAAGAAAGTATCAACCGGTGGATGTGCTTCGTGCTGCCGGTACGCAGCAATTCAGCCGCCAACCAATCGAGCAGTTCTGGATGGGTTGGCTTCGCCCCCTTGACGCCGAAGTCATTCGGCGTCGCGACCAAGCCGCCGCCGAAATGATATTGCCAGATGCGGTTGACAAAGACACGAGCCGTAAGCGGATTTTGCTCGTTCGTCAGCCAACTGGCGAGATCGAGACGGGATGTTGCGATTCCCTCGCGCGGAGCGTGAGGGCTACGGTGAAGCACCGCTGGCCAACCGGTATCGACGACGAAGGCGACCTTATGCACGTCGCCCGCCTCGAACAGCATCGGACGTGCTTCCGCCAGCGCTTTCGGCGAATACGGCAGCGGATAGAACCCCTTCATCGGCAGCACCGGCACGGCATGCGGACTCGTCACCGGCGAATAGAAGCCAAATGTCTGCGGCTTCTCCAACATCGTCTTTTCAAGGTCGGCGACGGTCTTCTTGGCGTCGTCGTATCGTTTCCTTTCCTCCGCAGTCAGCTTGCGTTCGAACTGCGCAGCCGTGAATTGAAACAGTAGATCGGCCTCGCGCGCCACCCTATCCTCTTCCGACGTGCGTTCATGGCGAGGCAAGGCCAACGCACGCAGCTGAATCGGCGAAAGTCCCTTGCGAACTTCTTCGTAGCGGCGTTCCTGGCCGAGCGCGAAAATCGCGTCGCGCTCCTTCAGGGCTTCGTCAAACGACTCCGGCTTCTTGGCCTGGTATTCTTTCCAGAGTTCCGGATTGCGCAATGCCAGGTTCGCGGGTTGGCCCTTGATGAAGTAGCCCATGAAACGGTAGTAATCGCGAGCCGTGATCGGATCGAACTTGTGATTGTGGCACTGGGCGCATTGCATCGTCAGGCCGAGAAAGGCGCTGGCGGTGGTGTTGACGATGTCCACGTGGATATCATTCCGCTGGCGCAGGCGGTCTTCCTCGTTGCTCGACAAACGCGCGGCAGCCAGGAACCCCGTCGCGATGATGTTCGCGTCGGCGTAGGGCGTAACCTCGTCGCCCGCAATCTGCAATCGCACGAAATCGCGGAACGGCATGTCGTCGTTGAACGCACGCACGACCCAGTCGCGGTATCGCCAGGCGAAGGGACGCAGGTGATTGCTCTCATACCCCTCGGTCTCGGCAAAACGCGCCACGTCCAGCCAGTGCCGGGCCCAGCGCTCGCCATAGTGCGGCGACTGGAGCAATCGTTCGATTTGAGCTTTCCACAATTCTCCCCGTTTAGCGTTCGCCGAGTCCCACGCTGTCGCGAAATCGCGAGCGGCGTCGGCCTCCGGCGGCAGACCCGTCAAATCGAGCGTCAATCGGCGAAGTAGCGTTCGCGCGTCCGCCATCGGCGCGGGCGTCAGACCTAGTTCACGGTGTTTGACGGCGATGAATGCGTCGATCGGATTGGCGATAGAGGTACCGGCAAGTTTCGGAATCGCCGGAGCGCGAATTGGCTGAAACGCCCAGTGATCCGATTTCGCCACGGCCGGGAAGAGGGCGTCGTCCCACGCCAGGCCCTGATCGATCCACGCACGCAGGATCGCGGTCTCGCGCTCGGCCAAGGGCGGCCCCTTGCGAGGCATCGTCTTGTTCGGGATTTTCCCTTGCACTGCGAGGATCAATCGGCTCGCCGCGCTATTGCCGACTTTGACAAGCGGCTTGCCTGTGGTTTCGCCGAGCAGTTCCGCGCGAAGGTCGAGGCGGTAGCTCGCGGTCGCTTCGGCGCCGCGGTGGCATGAAAAGCAGCGTGCTTCCAGGATCGGCAAGACATCGCGCCGGAAATCGATTTTCGCCGGCGCCTGCGCGTGGATTTGCCCGGCTATTATCCAACATGCAATTATCAATACGAATCGATACATCGCATTTTCCATGGTTTAGCCGCACGCCTCTGGCGAGCGAGAACACAATCCCATCGACTGCAAATCGTCACGGTTGCACGTCGAGTTTGACCTCGGCGACGATTGGCTCGCCGTTGCGCCGCAGCGTGGCACGCAGGACCACCGGCATATTGAAAGGTCCCGTCAGTTGGTCGGAGCAAACTACGACCAGCGTGCCGCGCTCTTCCTTCGCGGCGATTGAAATCTTTTTCGCCGAGATGCCGCGCATGTGGGATTCGAGGACGATATCCAGTTCGACGGGGCCTTCGATGCCCTGGCCTCGCTTGATGCGCACGGGAACCTCGAACGATTTGCCTGGGACCGCCGCGTAGGAGGTCCGTTCCGCTTCGAGCGCGAGCCTGCCGGGACCGACGACGGCGACGAGCTGCTCGTTTTGATTCACCGAGCTAAACGAAATCCGATGCGCGACGCCATCGGGTTCCTTGACGATACCCACGCCTTGCACGCACACTCGGCAGGTGCGGCCAGTCTCCATCCACGGCGGTAGATAGGCGGAATAGGTGAATTCGCTTGCTCCCGCAGGCACGGTGAAAACCGGCCCCTCGACGCCCTGAAGATGACGGGCCTGCCGGTCGGCGAGGCTGATTTCGATGGGGCCTTCGTAACCGTTGCGCTCGATTTTGTACTTTCGCTTGTGCATGCCGCCGCGTGCGGCGAATCCCATGTCGTATTCGCCCTTGATGACAAACGGCGTCGGCAGGGCGACGGCGAGCAACACGCTCGGCTGATCCGCGTCGCCGCGCTCGCCGGGAAGTGTCGCGGTGTGCGTCGTGTCTTTTGTCGTGCCGACGATTGTGAGGCGCGCGATGTCGATCTTCGCGGTTTCGTCGGCTTTGAAAGTTAGATCGACCGTGGGCTTGTTCGCCGCAATCGTATTTGGTGCAAATGTCACGCCAGCGGGCAAACCCTTGATTTCGAGAGCGATCGGCTCCTTGTGGCCCGCGATGCGGGCGACGGCGAGTTTCAGTTTGCCCGTCCCCTTGCGCGGGACCGTGACGGCGTCGGCCGCGAGCGTCAGGTGAAAGTCTGGCGCGCCGGCTGGCGCGATTCGCAGGCGGTAGGCGAAATCGAGTCCGCCGCGCGAACGGAAGCGATCCTGAACGGTGATGCGGTATTCGCCGTCGGCCGAGGGCTGGAATCGCAACGTCGGATCACCCGTGGACGAATCGCCTTTGGCGATTACCTTACCCGCAGAATCGGCGATCGTCACGATGCCGTCGAGTTTCGAGTCGAGGCGTGCGGCTCGCAGTTCGACATCATAGATGTCGCCTTTCTTTGCATCGATTTTCCATTCATCGATTTGGCCTGGCTTCTCGATTCGTCCGTTCAATACTGCCGGCAGCGCGACCTTTTGAGTGAGATCCTTCGGCGCGACGTATTCCGGATAAATGTCGGTATCAAGGAGGATGGGTGTGGAGGTCTTGGCAGGAATTTTGAATGCGAAGGTGGTCGGCGCGTCTTTGGGAATGACGATTTTTTCCGTCGCGGGGACCCCGTTGCCATGCAGGGAAACGTCGATGGCGCTGCCGCGTCGTCCGCCAAGCGGAAAAAGGTGCTCCACGAACGGTTCGGTGCTGACGGTAAGGCGATAGACGTAGGCCTGCCCGCCCAGGCTGCGCACGTCGTCGATCCGCAGCTGGTATTCACCATCGCCAGGCGCGACGAAGCGGATGACCGGATCGCCGCCCGTAGGCGCGTCGGATTCTGCCAGACGTCTCCCCTGGGCGTCGCGAATCTCGAGCCGGCCGTCGAGCGGCGAACCCAGCCGGGCGGCATTGACTTCGCAGCGGACGGTCTCGCCTTTCTTGGCGCGGAAGGAATAGATATCGACATCTTCGCGCGGAAAAATGCGGCCATTGATCGTGATCGGCAGCGCGATCGGCACGGGCAGCGGATCGCCGGCGATCTCGTCCTCGATGATCTCGGGCAGATCGCCGACGACGAATTTCAGCGACGGCGTCGCCCCTTGCGACGTCCAGAGCCGCCAATAGCGCACGCCAGGCACGGCGTCTTTGGCGATCGTGAACGTGCCTGCCATGTCCTTTGGATAATCTTCCTGGCGTTGCGAATCGGGCAATGGGAGAATCGGACCCTCGAACCACGTCGTCTTCGTGCGCGTCAGAAATTTGGGCGCGGCGATGCCCTGGCCGAGCCATTCAAAGTTGCATTTGTCGTGCAAGAACAGTCCGCCAACGCGGACGTTTACCGTGGCGCCGCGCTGCCCGCCGGCGGGAAAGATGTACGACGCAACCGGCGGATTGGCGTGAGCAAAAGAGGGAATGGCCGTCACGAGAAATATCGCAAGTCTGCGCATGGAAGGTCTCGAAGAGGGAAGCAATTTGCCTATGCGGGATAGGAAATTATTTTACCAGATTGAACGGGAAACGCGCCAATCATTTTTTTTTGGCTCTCCGCCAAATACGTAGAGGAAGCTCAAGCAAAGGCGCAAAGAGTGAGATCAATACATGCCTTTACTCTTTCATATCTTTGTATTTCTTTGCCACCTTTGCGCATTTGCGTGAGCTTGCATTTTTCCACAACAATGAGAGAGAGCCTTTATTTGCGATCACCCGCTTCGTTACCAAAGTCGGTTACTCCCAAATTTAGCCACAGATGAAACACAGATGAAACACGGAGAAGAAGTATTAAGTAACGATTTGTCGATTCCCTTGAATCCTATTTGGTTTATCCGTGTTTCATCCGTGGCTCTTTTCTCTGCTCCGGATCATTGACAGCAACGATTTTGGTATCGAAGCGGGTGATTTCTTTTTTGGAACGGGTGTATGACGTTCCGCGGCGCGCGAACTCGCATTCGCCGCCACGGAGCGAATGCGGATCACCGCGAGGCCGCAGGCGTCAACAGGGCTTTGTACGACCGCCGATCGACGTGATTTTTCATCAGCACGGTGTCTTCGTTCGCCCACCACAGGTGGCCGGTGTGCGCGAAGCAGCCATTGTTCGTACCGTTGCGGGTGATCGGCGGCAATGCGTCCGGGCCGCCCGCCTTGCCCGCGCGAATCTTGGCCCAGCCTTTCGTCGTGTCGGTGAAGCGGTGGATGCCGAACGCGTTTTCGTCGGCATGCACGAGGTCGACTTTGCCATCGCCGTCGAGGTCGACAAAGCGCACGCCAGCGTGAACCGAGGCGGGCAGCGTGAAGGGCAGCCGCCGCCAGCCTTTTTTCGCGTCGAACGCAAACACGTTGCCGGCTTCGTCGATCTTTTCCGTGATGCCGTCGCCATCAAGATCAATCAGGCGATGAATCGCCGCGGCTGCATCGACCGGTTTCTTGAAGTTGGGATCGTTGATCCAGGTGTCGCCGTCGAAGTGAATCAGTCCTTCGGTGAAGCGGTCGGCTCCTTTGCCTGCGGGTATGCGGGCGAAGTGGGCGATCGAGGCGAAGCCGTTCTTTCGCGTGACGCCGAAGCGGACACCGCCGCCGAGCACGAGGTTGAGGGCCAGGCCGTTCGGTCCCTGGATGATGCGCCAGCTGTTGATGTCGGTATCCCAGAGGTAGGTTTTGCCGCCGCGCGAACGAAGATCGACGATGTCGAGGAAGCCGTCGTTATTGACGTCGGCGAGAAAGACGCTGTCGGAGCAGGCACGCCATTCGTCGCCGCGGAAGAGGGACTTTTGCAGGCGGTCGTGGGCTTCCCTGAACGTCAGAAACTTGACTTTCTTGCCATGCTTGGCGACGGCATGATCGATGAGTTCGATGACCTGCTCGGCCTTGATCCACCCGTGCGGGTGAAAGACGAGGTTGAAAACGCCCTTCTTGGCGACCGTGCAATCGAGAGCCGCCTTCCAGTCGCGCACGGTCAGCGGGTTGTTGGGCTTGTGCAGAAATTGCGCTTCCCAGTCGCTGGGCGTCATGCACGGAAACTGCCAGCAGTGTTGGCCAATCACATACGGATAGGGATAGTTCTCGATCCAGTTGACGAAATCACGTCCAGCGGGCAGATACTTCGTGAAGCATTCCTTGCCGTTATCGAGGACCAACTCCTTCGGCAATTCGGGATCGGCGGATGTGTAGCACATGAACACCGATGAATCGATGGTTAAGTAATTTCTCTTATCGGTGACTTTGTTGAACACCTCCGCCCAGTGGCGAGGGCTAGGCGTGTTGAGCGAATCACAGCAAGGCATGCGAAACGCCACCGGCCGGCTATTGGGCACGGCATGCAGCAGATCGACGCCGCGATCGGTCGTGTCCTTCGCCTTCGCGAATCCTGGCTTGAAGTAGGGGCACGGATGATCGACGGTATGCACCTCCAGGCTCAAACCTTCCTTCAACCAACCCTGAAGGCGCTCATCCTTCGGGTCGATGTTGCACGTCATGATACTGACCGGTGCTCGGCCATCGATCTTCTTGAGCCGATCGAGGATAGGACGAAGGTAAGCTTCGTATTTTTTCGGATCGCGCATGTCGTCAATGGCAAGGACAACGACGGCCTCGACGCCTTCCTCGCGCACCCATTGCGGCGTCGTGAGCTTGGGGAATCTTGCGTGCGGATAATATGGGTCGAGGTCGTCGAGATAACGCAGGCGATTGCCTGGCGACGCGACCGGCGGTTGCGCGAGAACAGGCAACGGAAGAAGGAGTAACAGCAGGGAGAGGAAACGCATGGGAGGGGCCTCGTCAATGAGGAGATCACTCCGTTATCATACCGATGGATCGCCGGGCGATTCCATCGCGGTTATCGCCTTTCTCGAAATTAAGCGAAAGTTATTTTTAGGTTGACGCCACATCTCCTTGTGTTCAAACAGGTTGTATTTTGCGTAATTGATCGTGACACGAATCGGCCAGGTTTGGTAGAATTCCCCTCGAATGGTAGATCCTCCAAATTTCCTAGCAAGGAAGCTAACAATGCGAAAGAAGATTCTCCTGGGCGCCATCAGCGCAGCAATGGCAGTGCTCGTTGTGGGCAGTTTGGCATTTACCCGAAACGCACATGCGCAAGACCTGCCAAAACCGCCGGAACCTGCGAAGAAGGACGGCAACCTTTTCGAGCTGTTGAAGAAGGAACTCGAAACCAAGAACAGCGTGACCGCACCCGCCGCCCTGCCTCAGCCGACCCCAACCGCGGTTCAACCGCCGATGAAAGAGGAACCGAAGTCGATCCCCTTCCCACCAATCACACAAGTCGGCGCGCAAACGCCGACGCCCCTTCCGAGCGCACCGACGCTCGCTCCGAAGGACGAAGCCAACGTGCCGCAGATCAAGCCGCAAGAGCCGATGAAGCCATTGGTCGCGCCGGCTGCTGGCGTGGTTCAGACGCAGGCGCCGGAGAACGTTCAATCGTTCCCGCCGATGCCGAAGGATGTTGGCGTGAAGCCTGCGTTCGGCCCGGATACCGCCTCCAAGCCGTTGACGCCTGCGCCAGCACCTGCCGCGGTCGTTCCGCCAATGGATCCGAGCACGCCGAAATTTGCCGACCCGGTGCAACGTCCGATCACGAATGGCGTCGTTCCCATGCCCGCCAAGCCCGCCAGCAGTCCGTGGGCGTTGCATGTCGCCGTTGTCGAGGGCAAGACCATCGTCACCGCAACGGTCAACAAACAGCACGAGTTCAAAATCGTTTGCGATAGCCTCGACCTTCAGACCGGCAAAGGCACGCTCAAGGCCTCAGGCAAGGTCCGCATCAACGGCGATGCTCTCCAGGGCAACTGCAACGAGCTTTCCATCCCGCTCAATGAAGATCGTCTCGTCCTCGACGGCAAAGCCGAGGTGCGCATTCAGCGCGTTTCGACAACCGTCACTACCGACACGCGTCCTGCGACGTTCGAGCTGAAAGGCGAGTCGCTGAATCTGCGTATCAGCGAATTGCAGTCGGCGCATCTCATCGAAACCCACTGGCGCCGTTCCGACGAGACCAACCCGCGTGATCGCGTCGTGCCGGCGTCCTTGACGAACGACGCGAAGCAATGGAGCAGCTGGGGCACGCTTCGCCGCAGCACGGAGAAGATCGCCGGCCTGCCCGTCTGGCGGCTGGAAAACAGCACCGGCGCCGTCATCGCCACGCTCGTGACGCGCGAAGGCGGCACGCTGACGCAATACGAAGGCCGCAGCATCAGCGTGTTCGGCATGAACGAACAGATGAATGGCCGAACCGTGCTTCGCGTGTCGCACATTGCGCTGCCGTGATTGATGATTCTCGTTTAGCGCTTGCGTGACGCCATGCGAGCGCTAAGCGAAGTCGAGCATAATCCTTATCATTTCCGCATGGTCGCCCTCACACACCAGGGAATCGACGCCATGCGTAAAATCCTGCTCTCGTTGTTTGTATTCCTCGCAGCCGTCCTGCCGGCGTTCGCTGGCGAGAAACGCAAGCCAAACATCATCTATATCCTTGCGGACGATCTCGGTTATGCCGAGCTAGGCTGCTATGGCCAGGACAAAATCCGCACGCCCAGCCTGGATATCATGGCGAAGAAGGGTCTTCGCTTCACTCAGCACTACGCGGGCAACGCAGTCTGCGCGCCGTCGCGCTGCGTGCTGATGACCGGCCTGCACTCGGGCCATGCCCAGATTCGCAACAACAGCGAGGTCAAACCCGACGGGCAGCTGCCGATCGCCGCCAATACGCTCACCATCGCGCGCATTTTGCGACAGCTTGGCTACACGACAGGAATGATCGGCAAATGGGGCCTGGGCAACCACGACTCGCCCGGCGATCCGCAGAAACAAGGCTTCGACCACGTGTTCGGCTACTACTGCCAGCGCCATGCCCACAACCATTTCCCGAAATTCCTCTGGCGCAACGCCAAACAGGTGCCTCTCGAAGGCAATCCGGGCGGCGCCAAGGGCAAGACGCATTCGCACGATCTGTTCGAGAAAGAGTCGCTCGACTTCATACGCAACAACAAGGATAAGAGTTTTTTCTTATATCTGCCGTTCATCATTCCACATGTCGCATTGCAGACAAACGAGGAATCGTTGAAGGAATACCAGGGCAAATTCGAAGAGACGCCGTACCTCGGCAAGAAAGGCTATCAACCGCACCCGACGCCGCGTGCCGCCTACGCCGCCATGGTGTCGCAAATGGACCGCACGGTTGGGCGCATCGTGGATCTCCTGGCGCAGCTTGGCCTCGCGGAGGACACGATCGTCATTTTCTCGAGCGATAACGGCCCGACGCACACCGGAGTCGGCGGGTCGGATTCGATCTTCTTCCGCTCTGCTGGTGTACTACGCGGGTTCAAGGGCAGCTTGTTTGAAGGCGGTGTTCGCGTGCCAATGATCGTCTATTGGCCAGGCCGAACCGCGCCGGGAAGGACGACCGATCACATCAGCGGCTTCCAGGACGTGCTGCCGACGCTATGCGACATCGCCGGCGCAAAGACGCCCAAGGGGCTCGACGGCATCAGCATGCTGCCAACAATCCTGGGCAAGGGAGAGCAAAAGCAGCACGAATTTCTGTACTGGGAATTCCCGGGCTATGGCGGGCAGCAAGCTGTGCGCATGGGCGACTGGAAGGCGATTCGCCAAAACATGAACAAGGGCAACTTGACGCTTCAGCTTTTCAATCTCGCCAAGGACATCGGCGAGACAACCAATGTCGCGGCCGAGAATCCCGCGATCGTGGAGCGGGCGTTGCGAATCATGCGCGAGCAGCATGTTCCGTCGAAGCTATTCGCATTCAAGGCGATAGATGGGAAGTGAGAGATAAAAGCCCAGGGATGAGCGACAGCGAATCCCTGGGATGGAGGAATCCGATCGTCTTTATCCCAGGGATTCGCTGTCGCTAGTCCCTGGGCTTATCAGTTGTTGATTAGCACGACACGCCGACTTCTTCTTCGGGTTGCACGTCCAACAGGTCATCGATCTTGCTGGCGTGAAACATGCGGGTAACGAACGGATCGAGGTTGACGAGGATCAACCGGCCGCCGCGCTCGCGCAGCTGGCGGTCGAGTCGAAGCAAGCGCGCCTGCACGGTGCTGGCGAGCACTTTTACCGTTTCGAAGTCGAGGTAGAGGTTATCGCGGCCGCTCTCGTGGATGAGTTCCATCAGGTCGTCCACCAAATTCTCGGTGACCCACGGACTCAGGTATTCGGCAGTCAAAGTGACCATGATGCCATTCTCGACATCTTTGGTTTCCCAGAGCGAATTGAAACGTGCATTCATGGAAAGATCTCCTGGGTGGAAGTAACGAAACATTCAGGATGCCGCGGGCGCAAACGACTCGTAAAGCCGCGACCTTTCCGTGGTCACGAACGAAAAGAACAGACACGTTTATTGAAAATTGGGTTCGCGCCAGGTCGCGCGGGTATCGGGAATAGAACGTTCTTGTCCTAAAGACTCTACCACGGAAACGACCGCTATCGCAAGTAAGTTCGGCGAAATCGGATCTCGATATTTTCGATTTCGGTCACGTCCTGCGGATCGCGAGAGAGGGTCAAGCTGGGCGAAGTTTTCACGCGGTTGGCTGTCCCGATCTATCTACGCTGCACGGTTATCACATCGTTCAAACCGAGATGCTGGAACAAATCGTACAGCGTGGGACTGACATTGATGACGCGCAGCCGACCGCCGATTTCGCGCAGCTGACCATCCAGCACGACCATCTTGGCTACGATGATGCTGCCGACAAGCCCGACACGCTCGAAGTCAAGACACAGATTCGGCTGATCGCTTTCGCAGGCGATCTCATAGAGTTCATCAACCAGCACCGCGACGGCGTCGGCAGTGAGATCCCGATTGGACAGCGCGACAAGGGTGCCGTCTTCGATGTCCATAACTTCCCAAGGATGGGCGCAGAAATGAATCGCCATGACAACTCCTCCAGGGACGACGATGTGTCTTGTTTTGCCACTGACGGGATAATGAACGACGTACGGATTCGATACGACAGCGTATGCGCCAATCGGCGCGAAAGACGAATGATGGGTTGTATGGTAACCGGAATAAAATCAAATTGCAAACATTTTTTCGAAAAAAAGCGACTTTTTCTTTTTCGCCCGGCGATGTGATTGTTGCAATCGTTGGCCGATCTCTACCGAACAGGCTTCCGTGCCGCGGCCAGATAGCCATACGCTCGTAAGCTCGGCAGAAGCCAGGGCCGCCGGACTTGGCCGTCGGCGCTCAGGCTTACCGGGCGGATTTCGACGATCTCGAAGCCGGCGGCACGCAGCATCTTCGCGATCTCTCGGCGTGTAAACAGGTGCATCGTCATTTTACCGACGCCCAGGTGAGGCGGCATCGTGTAATCGCCCGGATTGCCGCGACCGAGAAGCGATCGGCTGATATCGCCAGCGAGCAAGCGTCGGCCATGCGCAGTCCAGATATTGAACCAGCGATTGTGAGCATGCAGCACGAACACGCCGCCTGGCTTGAGCACGCGGAACGCATGCTGAAGTACGCGCAGCCGATTCTCGGCGCCGACGATCAACCCAAGCGTGCTAAACAGACAGGCGGCATGATCGAACGACGCGTCGGCGAAGCAACCGAGTTCGACGATATTCGCGACGGCTGTGGGTATTCGCATCCCGGCAGCCTCGGCCTTGGACCGCATCACCGCCAGCATCGCCGGCGAGAGATCGACGCCGACCGGCTTGTGTCCCGCGGCGGCCAGTGCGAGCGCCAATCGTCCCGTGCCGCAGCCGAGGTCGAGAAAACGGCCCGGCGGCGTGCAATGTTCCAACACGAACGCGATGTCGATGCCGAGCAACGGCGTGCCTGCGAGGCTCGCATCGTAAGCGCGGGCGATGGCGTCGTCATGGAAGTAATCCCACAGCGAACGCGACACGCCCGGCGGAAGCTGCCAATCGGCCGGCATGACTTATTCTCCGAAATGTTCCGCCGCCGCAAACGAAAAATACGAAACCCGAAAGCACGACAGAACGAAATTGCGAAAAAAACGAGGCAGCCCAGATTCCTGCCCGCGATTCGTTTTCCGGCGTTTTTTTCGTACTTTCGCACTTTAGTGATTCGTTGTTTTCCCCGGAAACCGCGAGGAATACGGACCGAAATAGTACACGGTTATCAATCAAACTTCTCACTGAATTCTCTTGTCGCTGTCGTCCAGGGAAGGTAATGTAATTTCACCAGATTGCAGCAACTCTCCACTACCTAATTTCCAGCGCGTCACTCGGCGGCGGTTTTATGATATTTTATGGCAAGGCAGAGTCCTTTGCGAAAGGAACCGTTTCATGCGAAAGCTCGTTACTCCGTCTCGTCTTCAGGTCTACGCCGGTCTTTTTGCCGTGGTGATTTTCACCGGTGCACAGTGCGGGACGCCGGCGAATCAACAGCAATCGATCGTCGGCACAAGCCCCGGAACGGTCGCCGCCTCCGAGGTCACGAATCTCTACACGCTCCTCAATCAGGAGCGCGCCAGCCGAGGCGTGCCGGCGTTGACGCTCAATACCACGATCCAGACGGTCTCGCAGCTTTACAGCAACGATCTCGTGGCCGCCAACCTCGGCAGCTACAATTTCGCGATCAACGGTCTCGATGGCCCGACGCGCTTGCGAAACGCCAGCATTAGCTTTAGCCGATCCATTCACATCGGAGCGATGGACTTCACGACGGCGCAGACCCTGCTCGACGCGCTGAAGTCGTCCAACAGCAACCTATTGACCGATTCCGGCATGACACGCATCGGCATTGCCCAGGCGAAATCCGCGAGCCACAATTTCTGGACGATTCTCGCAGTCGATCAATAAATGAATGCAAAATCCCGATTCAGCCTCAAGGGCCGAACGCGCTCGGCCCTGACGCTGCTGGAATTGCTCGTCGTTCTCGCAATCGTCGCCGTGCTCGTCGCGCTGCTGGTGCCGGCAATCCAGCGTGCGCGCGAATCGGCGAGCCGGGCGAACTGCGCGAACAATCTGCGGCAACTCGCGCTGGCGGCACACGCGCACCACCAATCCGTTGGGACTCTGCCTCCTTATTCGACGGGGCAGCAGGGCACGACTATTTTCGGCGGGTGGTTTATCTATCTTTTGCCCTATGTGAACGAGCCGGCGCTGTACGAACAAATCGAGTCGGCGTCGGCGCCATTGAAATTCGCCACGGGCACGCTGAGCCAAATCGCCGTCGACTTGCCGCAGTTCGCCGACCGCAGATTCGGCCTGCTAACGTGCAACTCCGACCCCACGTTGGGATCCGCCTTCTCGGGCCGCGCGACCTCGAACTATCTCGCCAACTGGTACGTGTTCGGCGACGGCGTTTCGGGCTGTTATTCGCCCGCTCAGAAACTTCGCAAGATCACCAACGGCACGAGCAACACCGTCCTTTTTGCCGAGGGATATTCGACATGCAGTGGGCTGACGCGCAAAGCCTTCATCGCCTGTGGCACGCACAATTTCGGCATCACCTGGCATGGCAAACCGAGCGACGATCCATCCTACGCTCCGACGACCTACACCATGTTCCAGGTCCAGCCGTCGAATCGCGGAGCCAGTCCGTGCGACAGCCTGCGCGCTCAGACCGCACACGCCCACATGCCCGCAGCCTTCGCCGACGGCAGCGTTCGCTTCATGCCCGTGGAAATCGCCCCGGCCCATTGGCTCGCCATGCTCAAGGCAACGAACAACGCCGTCGCGGGTGGTGAGTAGGATAGCTTTCCGATTTGCCTTTTCCGCTTGCGGTAGAGAGCCCTTATTCTCCCTTCGCTTCCTTCCAGATCGGGCCGTACACTTCCTTGTCGAAAGGCGGACAGCCTGTCGCGAATTGGCCCAGCGCGTTGTGCTTTGAACGCATCAATGCGGTGCAATAGCTAAACGTTCGGCAAATGCGTTTGCGGTCGAGCTTGCCATGCTCGGCGAGCTGCTTGACGAAATCGGGCTGCGAAAGAGTCGCTCGGCCAACGCCGACGAACGACACGTTGCCCGCGCGCCGATTGGCGGCGCCGGCGTGGGGCAGATATTCTTGCAGCCAGCTGTAGCCGCTGCCTACGATCGGCGATTGCGGAAAAGCGTGTTGGATCGCAGCCGTCGCGCGGAA
Source organism: uncultured Singulisphaera sp. (assembly GCA_964484265.1). GTDB lineage: Bacteria > Planctomycetota > Planctomycetia > Gemmatales > Gemmataceae > SIAQ01. Next base: position 15,516 of record CAZAFH010000096.1, on the reverse strand, counting down.
ATGGCGCGCGACGCCGAGCAGCGGATGTTCCGGCGTGTGATAGCCATCGGGCGGCGGATATTCAAAAGGCCGAATCACGTGTGGCACGGAGTACGGGTTGCCCATGGACACATTCACCATCGACACGCCAAGGCGAATCATTTCGCCGATCCAGATCAGCGGTTCCGTCAGGTCTGTTTCGCGGTGGTCGAGTGGATTCGTGCCCCAAGCACATTCGAGAGGCAACGCATGGGCGGGCGGTTCGCCGACGTCATCGCCGGCGCGTTTGTTGTAAGGAATCGAATCGTAGACGTTGACGCGCGTGGCGATTTTCAGGCCGGGCACTTCGGCGCGTATGGCCGTGATGATGTCGCGCGCGAGCCGGGTGCGGTTTTCGAGCGCGCCGCCGTACGGCCCGGGCCGCGTTTTCGCCGCCAGCAGTTCGCTGAGGAGATAGCGGTGGCATTGCTTGACATCGACGAACTGGTAGCCGAGCTTGTACGCCAATTTGGCGGCGCGGACATAAGGATCGACAAGCCGGCGGAGGTAGTCGTCGTCCACCAGCGGATAGGATGCATCGACGGGGCGTTTCGTCGCCCTATCTGCGATGGTGCGCGGATCGAGCAGCGGATCGCGAACCGCACAGAGCGGTTTCGGATAGGAATAGCGCCCCGAGTGCGCAAGCTGGATGCCGACGAGCAGATCGTCATCGGAGCCGAATGACTCGCGATGCGCGCGCCGGCATTCGACGAGCATCCGCTCGAAGCCGGCAGCGTGGGCTTCCGTCAGCCAGAGTTGTCTCGGATTGGCGCGGGCTTCGTTCAGCACGGCCGCGGCCTCGCCCCAGATCAGCTTCGCCCCGCCGGCGCCGAATCGCTGGTATCGGCGATAAACCAATTCGTCCGGCGCTCCGTCAGCAGTGCCGTCGCAGCCTTCCATCGGCTGCACGCAGAACGCATTGCCGACGCGAAACCCGCCGACGTCTACCGGCTGAAACAACGGCGTGAAATCCGCGTCATAGCCGATATCGAGTCCAAGCCGACGGGTCTCCGATTCGAGATCCGCGAGCGTATGAAATTTGAAGTAATGTGCCATGACAACGCCAGCTCAAGCCCAAAGACGAGCGAATAGAGCCCCACCAATTGCTGCGCTCATGGTGGGGCTTGCGGATGCATCAATCGAGCACCTTGACGCGGATGTTGCGGTAGCGGACGTATTCCTTGGTGAAGTTGCCGCCGCCGTGGACTTGCAGGGCGATGCCGCCTTCGTCGGGGAGGCGTTTGGTGTCGTCCTGGTATTCCATGAATTTGACTCCTTTGATCCAGGTGGTGATGTGCGGCGGGTTGCCAACGATGCGGGCTTTGAGTTCGTTCCATTCGCCGTGCTTCCAGAACTTGGGCCAATCCTTGGGTGCGATGGGCAGTTTGAAGGTGGATTTCGGGTTTTCCTTGATGTCGGTGACTTTTTCGAGGAAGTCGAAGTTGCGCACGTGGGGTTTGCCGCCCAGGCCTTCGCCGTAGATGCCCATGAGGTTGCCCTTGGAGTGGTAGTCGATCATGGCCTGGTAGCATTTGCCGTCTTCGGTGGAGCGGAGGAAGAGTCCGGAATCGATGGTGAAGTCGTTTTTCATTTCGAGAACGACTTCGAAGTTTTTGTATTTTTTGTCGGTGATGATGATGCCGCCGTTGGCGGGGATGTCCTGGCAGCCGATGATGGCTCCGTCGTTGACGACCCACGTGCCGCCGGTTTTGTTTTTGCTGGCTCGGCTATGCCCGGTCTTGGTGCTGACATGCCAGCCGGTGAGGTCCTTGCCGTTGAAGATGCTGACGTAGCCGTCGTCTTTTTTCTTTTCGCCGGCAGTGGTGTCGAGCAGGGTGAACCCGGCGAGCAGAATCGCAGCAAGGGCGAGGAGCAGGAGAGAACGCATGGAAAGATCTCCGGTGAATGCGGGATGGTTTGAGTTGAGTATGTGAATTGCTACTGCAGATGTCCACAGTGCCCGGCAGCGGACTCGCGCGTTCCATTTTCATCGCCTGATGGTATCATGGGTAGTGGAGGATTATCGATGGCGACTATTACTATTCCACGTGCGACGCTGGACGATCTCTATCGAGTCGAGGGGAAAGCCGAATTGATCGATGGAAGGATCGTACAGATGGCGTCCGGGCATCTACCAAGCACGGTTGCGAGCAACATCTTCGTCGAACTTCGTTCTTACTCGAAGCAGGTGAAGAAGGGACGGGCCTATGCCGACGGCGTGGGCTTCGCTGTACCCGAGCTGCCATCGGGGCGCGAATCCTTCTCGCCGGACGCTTCGTACTACGACGGTCCACTTCCTGAGAACCTGATGCGGTTCATTGAAGGGCCGCCAACCTGCGCGATCGAAGTTCGCAGCGAGAACGACTACGGCGACACGGCCGAGGAAGCACTCGCGGCCAAGCGTGCCGACTATTTTCTCGCGGGAACGTTGGCTGTGTGGGACGTCGATCCCCAGGCGGAAACGATTCGGCTCTATGTGGCGCCGAACGCCGACCAACCCACGGTCTTTCGCCGCGGCGAGGTCGCCCATGCGGAACCCGCCGTGCCCGGTTGGCGTATGAACGTGGACGATGTGTTTGCAAGCTAGGAGAAGAAAATGGAACCCGAAACGACGCCGCCGCGCAGCAGCCGCGACAATCATCTCGCCGTTGCGCTGGTGCTGCTTGTTGGCGGGATTTCGCTGTTTTTCCTGTATCTCATCAGCCTGGGCATCGTTGGCAATATTCTCTCGGTAGGTATTGTTTTCGCCCTGATTTTTTGCGTTCACTATTTGCTTTGGGGCAAAGCCTTCTCGGACGAGATCGCCGAGGAACGCGAACGATTCCGCCGCCAGGACGCGCGGTCGGCAGCCGAGAACGTACCGGAAATGCCTGCGGACGCGATCCAGGATCTATCGCGCACGCAGGGCATTCAGGAGAGGTGATGTCACGCTACCGCCGGCACATCGCGTGCTTCAGCGATTTCCACGCGCCGCCCTCGGCACTGCTGGCGACCGATTGCGTGATGAAGTTCATGCCATCGACGCCATCGGCCACGTTCGGATAGAGCGTGTTTTGCCCATCAAATTTCTGCCCGGCGGCTCGTTTGATCATGTCGGCATAAGCCGCGGTATACACATTCGCGAAGGCTTCCAAAAACGCTTCCGGATGTCCTGACGGAATGCGCGTCGATGCCCCCGCCGTCGCGCCAAGGTACGGGCCGCCGGCGCGCGTGTAAATCTGGTGCGGTTGGCCATTGACGCGGTAGATCATCTTGTTCGGCTCTTCCTGATGCCATTCCAGCGCGCCTTTCGTGCCGTCCACTTCGATCCAGAGATCGTTCTCCCGGCCATGCGAAATCTGCGATGCCGTGACCGTGCCCAGCGCGCCATTGGTGAAGCGGATGATCGCGGCGCCGTAATCGTCGAGCGATCGGCCATCGACGAACGATTTCAGCGAGCAAGAGATTTGATCGGGAATCAGGCCGGTAACGAATCGCCCCAGATTGTAGGCGTGCGTCGCGATATCGCCGAAACAGCCTGCGGCGCCGGAGCGCTTCGGGTCGGTGCGCCAGTCGGCCTGTTTTTGGCCCGACGCCTCCAGCTTGGTCCGTAGCCAGCCCTGAATGTAAAACGCACGCACGGCATTGATCTCGCCCAATTCGCCCGAGAGCACCATGTCGCGCGCCTGACGCACGAGCGGATAGCCGGTGTAATTGTGCGTGACGCCAAAAACAACGCCAGACTTGGTCACGACCTTCGCAAGCTCCTCTGCCTGGGCGAGATCGAATGTCATCGGCTTGTCGCACATGACGTTGAACCCCGCCTCGGCAAAGGACTTGGCGATCTCGAAGTGAGTATGATTCGGCGTGGCGACGGAAACGAAATCGACGCGCTCGCCGACGGGCAGCTTGAGTTCGCCAGCGATCATTTCCTTGACGGAGCCATAGGCCCGTTCCGGTCTGATGTCGTAGTCCGGCGCGGACGCCTTGGCCTTTGCGGGATCGCTCGAGAGAGCACCGGCGACAAGGCAGGCGCGGTTGTCGAGAATGGCTGCGGTGGCGTGAACGCGTCCGATAAACGCACCCTGCCCGCCGCCGACCAGACCCATGCGCAGTTTCCGTTGAAGCGTGTCATTCGTTGGCATCGTTGGCTCCTGATATTTGAGATCGGTATCAGGTCATTGATAGGAATTGCAAGCGCCAACCTCAATCGAGTGAAAAAAAAACCGGAGCGGGCGATGGCTCCGGCTTGAGGGCGTGGAATCGCCTGGCGAGTACCCTGGGCAGGTGCGACTCCGGGGCGAAAAAAGAACTCGTCCCGTGTTTTTGAGACCCTGAGTTGATCCCCCCGGGCGACGCGGGACGAGTTGCTCTTTTGTTTCTTTGGATGGGAGAAAAGAGCCGGAGCAGGCGAAGGCTCCGGCTCGGAACGCATGGAATCGCCCGGCGAGTCCCGCGGGCAGGGTGCGATTCCATCGCTCACAAGAGAACTCGTCCCGTGAATTCGAGGCCCTGAGCTGGCCCCCCGGGCGACGCGGGACGAGTTGCTCTTTTTGTTCTCGGCTTCAGGTTCGTTTCGTCCCCATAATCACCTAAACGGTTTTTTTTCCCATTCCGGAAAAAATTTCTTGCTTTCTCGACGGAATTTTGGAATTATTTCTGTAGAAGCCCGAATAAAAACCCAGAGCAGCCGATTCCTCTCAATGCATCCTCTTTGTCGGCAGTGAGATGGGTTACGAGGGCGCCGATTGTGAAAGTTAACGGAAAAACCAAACCCGATTTTTGTCAACTGCTCACGCAGGCTCGCGCCGGCGACAAATCAGCATGTGGCGAACTTCTGGAAAATTATCACGATCTGCTCTTGGCCATGGCACACGAAAAAATGGCTTCCGACCTGAAAGGCAAGGACGGCGCCTCCGACATCGTGCAGGATGCCAAGGTCAAGGCGTTTATCAGCATTCAGGCTTTCAAGGGCGAAGATCCGGACGAATTTGTCCGCTGGCTGCGCGTGATCCTCAGTAACGCGGCTTTTGATCGCCGCGACTATTATCAGGCCGACAAACGCGATCATCGCCGCGAGCAGCCAATCCAGTCGATTGCGGACGACAGCCAGAATGCAAACCTTCGAGGGGATACACCGACGCCAAGCGAGTTCATGTCACGCAAGGAAGATCGTGAACGTATCGAGATCGCGGTGCTCGAACTTCCCGAAGAGGAACGTAAAATCATCGAGCTGCGGTATCAGCAGTACTACTCGATTTCGCAAATTGCAGACATGTTGGGATTGACGTACGACGCGGCCGAGTATCGGTGGTACAAGGCCGTGCAAGCCATCCGAGATAAGGTCCGCCCCGAACATGAAAGCGTCAATGTCGCCCGATCCCGATGATTCGCGTCAAAGCCAGCTAAGCGCTTTTGACGAAAGCCTGCGCAGCGGAATCACCCCCGCCGCGAGCGCGTCCACTGATGCCGAGCAACGCGAGCTGGAACGGCTGCTGGTGCAACTCAATTCTGCCTGGCCGCACAAAGATGCGAAGACGATTTGCGGCTATCCGATCATTCGCGTTCTCGGGCAGGGTGCGATCGGTCCATGCTACCTCGTGAAAGATCTCAAGCGCAACGAGCCGATGGTGCTGCGCATCCTTTGGCCCGAATTAGCCGGCAATGGCCGAATCCGCGAAACCATCCTTGGCGATGCCATGCGGCTGCGCGAGCTTACGATTCGCGGGATCGTCTCCGTGAAAGAAGCCGGCAAGGCGGGAGCCGTCTGTTATGTCGCCAGCAATTATCTCCTTGGCCAATCGTTGGCCGAGTGGCGGTCGCGCCACGCAACGACGGGCGTCCCGTGGCAACCGGTCCTGCGCTTTATCGCTCGGGTGTCTGCGGTGCTGGGATCTGCCCATGATCTCGGGCTTTCGCACGGAAATCTTAAGCCGTCCAATATCTTTCTGACGGGAGACAAACCGATCCCGATAGACCAGCTCGGGGAATGCGACTTTCGCATTACGGAATTGGGTCTGACGCGCGCGCTCCACGCCGCCGGCCGATCGGCGCTCGCCGGGCTGCCCTGGCCATCGCCACAATACCTTCCTCCGGAGCAATCGTCGGCTCATCCGCCTTCACCGGCGGGAGACGTGTACGCGCTCGGCGTCATGCTTTACGAATTGCTCACCGCACGCAGCCCAGTGCATGGCACGACGCGCGATGAAATCGCCAAAGTGACCAGGCACGGCAAACCAAGCTCGCCGATCGAACTCGGTGTCGCGATCTCGCCCGAAGTAAACGATCTCGTCATGCTCTGCCTGGACAAGGTTCCCGCCAATCGTCCCGCGACCGGAAATCGCCTCGCCGGTTTGCTCATGTCTCTTCTCGAGCCCAAAGAGCCACCGGCGCCCGCCCCGTGGTGGAAGCAGTGGCTGGGGTGGATGTAAATACGCTGTGCAACTCGCTGGAACATTTTTCGTGCCGATCGCGAAATACTTTCGTCCGCCGATGTCTGATTGGCTTTCTCTTGAAGAGAACCACACTTCCGCAAGTCCTTCACAGCCAACGCGCTAAACGCATAAGGTGAGTAGCGCCACGGCGCTGGCATCGTTGTTGCATTCTTCAAACCTCCATTGAGCAACAACGCCAAGGAAGGTGAACAATGCTCCAGGGTCTCTACAGCGTCGCTGCCGCCATGGAGATGGCATCGCGCAATCATGACATCATCGCCGACAATCTGGCCAACGTCGCCACGCCGGGGTTTCGTCGGCAGAGCCTGATTTTTGAAGCGACGGCCGACAACTCACAGTCAGATTCTCCCGGGGATCCGGACGGCGCTCGCAGACCGAACGCGTTCACACGCATCAACGAAGGCCCCATTCAGCAAACCGACAATCCGCTCGACGTGGCACTTTCGGGAAACGGCTTCTTCACGCTGCAAGGCCCAAACGGGCCTGTCTACACGCGTAATGGCTCTTTCACGCTCAATCCGGCGGGCCAACTCGTTAGCCGAAGTAATGGCTACGCAGTCCTCGGGCCTGGCGGCGCGCCGATTACGATACAAAGCCCAGTGAATTCAATCACGATCGGCCCGGACGGCAGCGTCAGCGCCAACGGCTCGCCGGTCGCTCGCCTCGGGCTGGCGCGGTTTACCCGAGTCGAGGAACTTCGCCGAGTCGGCACGACGCTGTTTCAGGGCGACAATCCCGAGACGCCGGCGCCTGGATCGATAACGGTCCAGCAAGGTTTTCGCGAAGGCGCGAACGTTCAAGCGGTCGAGGAAATGGTCGCGATGATGGTGGGCATGCGCTACTATGAAGCAGCCGCACGCTCCATGCGGACGCTCACCGAAGCCGTCGCCCAGAACACGCGGCCGCAGAGTTAATGCGCGACTAAGGGTGGCTTGAAAAATAACTTCCGTATCTGCCGCTTGCGGCTTAGCGCTCAGCATGGTGCCCTGTTGAGCGCTAAGCCGCAAGCGGCAAAAAAAAGCAAATCGGGAATTTATTTTTCGAGCGCCGCCAACAGGATTCGATTTTCCCAGGAAAAGGATTTCCAAAATGCTGCGAGCTTTCCACACCAGCGCGACCGGAATGTCGGCCCAACAGATGGTGCTCGACAACACCGCGAACAACCTGGCGAACTTGAATACCACCGGCTTCAAACGCAGCCAAATCGATTTTCAGGACCTGCTCTACGCCAACATTCGGCAACCCGGCGAACCGCTTGGCCAAAACCAGATGATCCCGATCGGGATTCAGATCGGAAACGGCGTGCGCGTCGCCGGCACGACACGCCTTTTTACGCCAGGCGCCATGGAAAACACCGGCAATCGCTATGACATGGCCATCGCCGGCGATGGGTTCTTTCAGATCGCCAATCCCAACGGCGGATTTTTCTACACCCGCGATGGCGCCTTTCGGCTCAACGGCAACAACCAGCTCGTGACCGCCAGCGGCTACTTCGTCGAACCGCGCATCACCGTGCCGCAGGACACGCTCAACGTAAGCGTCGGCGAGGACGGAACCATCAGCGCCACCACCGCTTCCTCGCCCAACGCGCCCACCGTTATTGGCAACCTCACCCTCGTGCGGTTCCCGAATCCGGCAGGCCTGACCGCAGTCGGCCAGAACCTTTTCACCGACACACCTGCCTCCGGAGCAGCCCAGACCACGACACCGGGACTGAACGGCACTGGCGTCATCCGCGGCGGATTCCTCGAACGGTCCAACGTCGAAGTCGTGCAGGAACTCGTCAATCTCATCCAGGCGCAGCGCGCGTACGAATTCAACACCAAAGCCGTGCGTGCCGCCGATGAGATGCTGTCGTCAACCAACGATCTCGTGAGGTAATCGGCCATGATTCGACGCAGTCTATTCGGATGGTTCTGCCTGGCCGGGAGTCTGTTAGTGCTCGCCAGCGCCAATGCCGCGTGCGCACAGCAGCCGTTGATGACCGAGAATCCGCTGGTCATCACGCTTCTGCCGACGGTGTCGGTCGATGATCGCGTGGTTTACCTCGATCAGATCGCGAAGATCACGGGCGGGACGGGGCAGGCGCGGATGCGCACGGGCAGACTCGATGTCGCGGTCTTCGCGATCTTTGACGACGAGGCGATTATCACGGCGGAGCAGGTGCGTTTCCGCATGGCGCTAGCGGGCCTTGCCGCCCGCGATGTGCGAATCGAGGGTTCGCCGCGCGTCGTGGTGACGGAAAGCCGGCGCCCGCTCAGCTCCCGCCACATTCTCGCACATGCCTACATCGAGTTGATGCGCCGGCTTGGGACCGAGGCGGCGACCGTCGCCATCGAGGTCAACCACGACATCGTCGTGCCGCAAATCAAAGTTCGCGATACCGACAAGGTCACGTATCACGCCCGACTTTCCACGCCGCCCAAGCGATCGGGCAAGACGCGTGTCGATGTCGCCATTGCCGTCAATGGCACGATGCGCGAGATCATCCCGCTGCTGCTCGAAACCTCGCCGCTGCAATCCGTCGCAGTCTTGGAAAGTCAGCCGGCGACGCCGATTCGATTGACCTCCGGCAACCTGAGCTTGCCAGCGCCGCGCGAGCCGGGTCCCGAAATGCTGGTACGCAATCGCGATCGCGTTCGGCTCATGGTTCATATCGCCAATACGAAGATCGAAACGCCCGCCGAGGCACTCGAGGACGGGACGCTCGGCGCCTTTATCCGCGTCCGCAATTTGACGACGAACGAAACGCGATCCGCCCGCATCGAAGGCGCGGGCATCGTCGTGATTCGATTGGATTAAGAAGGACTTCATCATGAAAAGGTATGTCGGTGCAATAATCTTCGGGCTCGTGGCCGTAGCGCCCGTCGGGGCGCAGACGGGGACCATCTGGGATCGGCGTGATCCCAAGATGGTGCATCTCTTCGACGATCTTCGCGCTCGGCATCTGGGCGACGTACTTACGATCGTCATCGACGAAAACACGGGAATGGACGCTCAGGAAAAACGCCAGATGAATAAATTGACCGACACAGGCCTCACCGCCAACGGATCCGGAAGCTCATCGTCTTTGGGGAAGGTGCTCCGGAGCTTTGCCGGCGACCTCACGCTCGGGGCGACGTCGAAGCGCAATTTCGACAGCAAGGCCAACAGCACGATCGACCGCAAGTTCACCGACAAGCTCACGGTCACGGTGATTGCCGTGCTGCCGAACGGCAACCTCGTGGTCGAGGGATTTCGTCAGCGCATTCTCACGCGCGAAGTCCGCACGCTGCACATCATGGGTCTGGTTCGTCCCGCGGATATTGGGCCGTTCAACACCGTGCAATCGCAGTTCGTCGCGAACCTTTTCGTCAGCTATGCCGGGCGAGGTCCGGAATCCAGCTACACCAACCAGGGATACGGCGGCAGAATTTTCAACAAACTCTGGCCGTTCTAGGATCGCATGATGCTTCTCGAGATCGTCATCCATTTGAAGGGAATTCCGCGATGCGAAATTGGCTCCGTTTCCTCATGTTTGTCTTCGCTTGTGCCGCAACGGCGCCGACGGTCGCACGCGCTCAGGTGCGCATCAAGGACGTTACCGAATTCGAGGGGACCCACTCGACGAAGCTGCTCGGCATCGGCCTCGTCGTCGGACTCAATGGCACCGGCGGGAAGAGCACGTTGACTCAGGAGATGGCTACCCACGTGCTGCAGCGATTCAACATCGGGACGCGCTTCTATGCCGATATCCGCGGTGCAAGTGTCTACAAGTCGCAGAACGTCGCGGTCGTCGCGGTCACGGCGGAACTCAACCCGTTCGCGCGCGAAGGCGGCCGCCTGGATGTGCGCGTCGCCACCTACGACGACGCCACCAGCATCGACAAGGGCGTGCTCCTGCCGACCATGCTCAAGGGACTCGACGGCCTGGTCTACGCCAGCGCGTCCGGCCCGGTGCATTCCGGCGGCTATCTCTTCACGACGTCGGGCGGCGGAACCGGCACGGCCGCCAGCGCGGGGAAGAACCACCCCACAGTCGGCATCATCACCAACGGCGCCGAGGTCTTTCGCCGAGCGCCAGGCAAAGTAGTTTGCAACGGCCAGGCCAAGATTACACTGCGTTCGCCGGATTTCGGCACGGCGACGGCAGTGGCCAAGGCGGTCAACAAGAAGTTTCCCAATCACGCCTTTCCGATCGACAAGGGCACGGTGTTCGTCCTCGTGCCGCCCGAGCTCTGCCAAAATGCCGTCTCCTTCTTGAACGAAATCAGCAGCCTGGAAATACAGACCGACATGCCGGCGCGCGTCGTCGTCAATGAACGCACTGGCACGATTGTCATGGGGCACAAGGTGCGCATCTCGCCCGCGGCCATCACGACCGGCAGCTTGACTGTCGTCGCCACGAACACTCCCGAGGTCTCCCAGCCGTTGCCTTTCAGCAAAGGCAAGACGACGGTCGTGCCCCGAGGGCAAGTCGGCGTGACCGAGAAGAACAACATCCTGAGCGTGCTCGAGCAGAAAGACATGACCGTGGGCGATCTCGCGCGAGCCTTGAACGCATTGGGCGCGTCTCCGCGCGAGCTAATTCCGATCCTGGAAAATCTCAAAACGGCAGGCGCGCTCCATGCGGAGCTGGTATTCCAATGAGCATGGCGACAGAAAGCAAGGAGGTTTGCAATGGTTGATGCAACGCCAATTCTCAGCCCGCGGCTGAGCGGCCCGGATCTCGCCAGCGCGAGCGGCATGCCGGACACACGACGCTCACCCGCGGAGATCGGCCGATCATTCGAGGCGATGTTCGCTTCGATGATCGTCAAACAGCTACGCCAAACCGCTGACGGCGAGTCGATTTTCCCGCACGACAAGGGCGACGTGATCGGCGGGATGTTCGACCAGTTTTTGGGCGATCACATCGCCCGGGCAGGCAACCTCGGCATCGCCCAAATGATACGTACCCAGCTGGAACGACGGAGCGCCGACGGATGAACAACGCACATCAATCGCTCGACTTCGAGACCAAGGACCAGCTCGCTCGCCTTTGTGCCGAGCATTTGCAGCGAGAGCTTACGACCCTGGAGAAGGCACGCCGCACCGTCGCGTCGATGAAGCAAAGCTTCGCCCATGGCGGTGCGGCGAGTCTTTTCCACATGGATCAGGAGCAGCGAGAAGTCGAGGCCGAGCTGAGCGAGCTAGGTCGATGCCGGGATGGTTTCCGCCAGGCGATCCACGGCTTGCTCGCGCAGGCGGGCGACGAATTTCGCTTGAGCGAAGTCATTCGACTCTGCGCGCCCTCGGCGCAGTCGTTGTTGATGCTGGATTTGGTCAAGGCCCGGCGATTGGCGAACGAACTGGTCGCCGACCATCACTGGGTGGCGGTTCATCTCCAGATCTTTCACGAAGCCTACGGATCTTTGCTGCGTGAATGCATCGGCGATCCGACTCAGTCGTCGCGGTACGGACGAAACGGCAAGCGTTCCACCGACGAATATCGTCCGCTTTTGGAAATAATGGGGTAAGCGATGTCCGCGTTATCGATCGGCATCTCCGGTTTGTTGGTCAGCCAGCGGCTCATGAATTTGGCGGGGCAGAACATCGCCAACGCCAATACGCCCAACTATCACCGCCAGGTGGCGGAGCTAGGCGCTCGCGTCGCCGGCACGGCCATCGGGACTGGCGTCGAGATCAATCGCATCTCGCGGATCACGGACCCGCTTCTCGAAGGCGCCGTTTTGCGGAACACCGTTGCCAGCAACGACGTCTCGGCTCGGCTCGACGGCTTGAACCAGCTCCAGGCCGCGCTCGCGCCAGGCACGGGATCGCTGCATGATCTGCTCGAAAAATTCTTTAACGAGGCGCAAACACTCACGACGCAGCCGGACAATTTGGCCCAACGCAGCGTCGTGCTCTCGACCGCCAACGCCCTGGCTGACAGCCTGAACAACACCGCCGACGATCTTAACCGCTTTCGCTCGGAGCTTGTCGAACGCACGCGGACGAGCATCGATACCGTGAATTCGCTCATCAGCCAGATCGCCCAGCTCAATCAAAAAATCCACGATGGCGCCGCGATCGGCAATCCGACCAACGAGTTGCTCGACCAGCGCGATCAACTCGTGGCGAAGCTGGCCGAGCTTGTCGATGTCCGCACGGTTCCGCAGGAGTTCGGGCAGATTAACGTGTTCACCGCGAGTACGCCGTTGATCCTGAACTCCAACGCAACTGCGCTTGCCTCGGAGGTCGATCAGAATGGTCGATTGATCGTGCACACGGCCGGGGCGACGGTTCCGCTCGATATCGCGGGCGGAAAGATTGCGGGAACTCTGGCTCTGCACAACACCATCTTGCCGGACATTCGCTCGAACTTCGACGACCTGGCCCGCGGCCTGGTCAGCCAAATCGACCACATTCACGCCACCGGCATCGGGCTCAATGGGCCGTTGACAAGCACCGCCAGCGCGCGAAAGGTGCAATCGACGAGCTCTCCCCTCGCTTCGGCTGGGCTGCACTATCCGCCCACGGCAGGCGATCTGTACATCACCGTCACGAATCTCGCCACCGGGCAACGACAACTGAATCGCATCGCTTTCGACCCGGCGACGCAGAGCCTGGATCAACTCGCCGCCGCCATCACGGCCGTGCCTAATGTCCAGGGCGTCGTCGATCCGCAGGACGGCACGCTTCACATCGTCGCGGCGCCCGGATACGGGTTCGATTTCTCCGGCCGGCTTTCGACGCAGCCCGAAACGCAATCGATCATTGGCACGACCACCGCGCAGATCGCTGGCGCTTACACCGGACCGAAAAACGATGTTCTGACTTTCTCGTTCGTCGGTTCCGGAACGATCGGCTCCACCCAGGGCCTTTCCCTGGAAGTTCGCAATAGCGCGGGTACGCTGCTCACCACGCGAAACGTCGGCCTCGGCTATGAAGCCGGCACTCCGCTCGCAGCGATTCTCGGCGTGAACGTAAAAATCGCCAATGGCACGGTGAACCCCGGCGATTCCTTCCAGGTCAACGTCGCGGCTAATTCGGACTCGGCGGGGCTCCTCACCGCTCTCGGTATCAACAGCTTTTTCGTCGGCGACGACTCCAGCGGACTCGCCGTCCGCCAAGACCTGCTGGCGAATCCGGCCAAGTTCGCCCTCTCCGCGACGGGCGAACCAGGCGACGGCGGAAACCTCAACCGCCTGGTGCAACTCGGCAGTCAGCAGACCATGAGCGGCGGACGACAGACCTTCACGCAATACCTCAATGGCGTCCTTGCCGATGTTGCCACCCAGGTCCAGGACGCTTCCACGCGATCAAGCGCGTATCAATCGCTCGGTCAAAGCTTGAGCCAGCAACTTCAAAGCGCGTCCGGCGTCGATTCGAATGAGGAACTGGTGCGGTTGATTCAGTATCAGCGCTCGTACCAGATGTCCGCCCATTTTATTTCCAGCGTTAATCAGACTCTCGATGAGCTGTTCAAACTTGTGTAACCCGCGTTCGATGATTCCGGTGCAACATGGATCTCCGCGTCTCTCAGCAGGTTGTCGTTCAAAACGCCATCAACGCCATGCGCGACATTGGCAATCAACTCGTGAATTTGCAGGTGCAATCCGCCACCGGAAAGAAGTTCACGCAGATCTCCGACGACCCCGTCGCCGCGATGACCGTGCTCGCCAACGACACCCAGGTCGCGCAATTCGACACGCACCTCGAAAATATCAAGACCACGCAGGCCACGCTGAACATGAGCGTCAGCACGCTTCAACAGATCTCCGGCCTGTTCTCAAGCGCACGCTCGCTCGCGCTTGAAGCAAGCAATTCCACGAACGACCCGGCCGCCATGGAAACACTCGCCAGTCAGGTCGATGGCATGATCGATCAGCTCTTGGGTCTCGCCAACACCTCCAGCAACGATCGATTTCTCTTCAGCGGCACGGCCTCCTCGACTCCACCATTCATTGTGGGGCAGACCGATGCTCAAGGCCGACCGCTCGTCATCCAGTATCAAGGCACGGCAGATGCGTCGAGCACCATGGTCGATCGCCGGCAGATCGTTCAGGTCAACTATCCCGGATCGGACATCTTTGCCGTCAGCCAGCGCCAACCGACGACGTTCAAGGGCAACACCGGCGCCAAACCAGGAGCAGGCACCGACTCGTTGACCGGGACGGCGACGCTTCTGGTCCAGCACACCGCGACGACGTTCGACCCGGGGTCCGGCGTGCAGCCCGGCGCCAGCTCCGCCCTCGGCGACACGATCCTGGGTCCCGCAGGCACGCACACGCTGACGATCGTCGATACCAGCGGCACGGGCGCTTCGGGCACGGTCGCGCTCGACGGCGGACGCACCTTCGCCTTCACCAGTGCAGACACGAATCTCAGCGTCACCAATGGCAGTGGAGACGTGGTTTACTTGAACATGAGCGCCATCGTGCCGAATTTCAACGGCACGGTCAACATCGCCGCCTCGGGCACGATCTCGATCGACGGCGGCCAAACGACGACCCCCATCGACTACACCAACGCCCAGACCGCCGTCGATGGCGCCACGGGCAAGCTGAGCTTCGTCGATACCACCGGCATCACACGCACCGGCAAGGAAGCCGTCACCTATCCCGGCACATTCGACGCTTTCCAGAGCCTCATCGCTCTGCGCGACGCGTTGCGAAATACCAACGGTCTTTCGCAAGCCGATCAAATCAACTCGATCTCCAATCATATCTCGGAACTCGACCGTGTTCGCCAAGGCGTGCTCACGGCACTGGGAAACCAATCCGCCTCGCTGCAATCGCTCGATGAACTTACCTCGCATTTACAGGACCTGCAACTCTCGGCCCAGACCGCTTCGAGCGACCTGGGCAGTGCGGATATTTCGGAATTGGTCGTGAAACTGCAATCCTACAATCAGATGCTGCAACTATCGATGGCGACCTTCACGCGCATCATGGGCGTCAGCCTGCTGGATTACCTGGGGTAGCACCTTCCGGACATCTCCGCGTCGCGCTCGGTACTGCCTGGCCAGGGGGCGCTTGGCCAACAGCCGATGGCCAAGCGCTTTCGCACTTTTTCGGCCTTTTTTTGCACTTTTAGGGGG
>CAZAFH010000095.1:0-31911 GCA_964484265.1 uncultured Singulisphaera sp. | reverse complement strand
ACACCGAAGACATTTACGCGGGCATCGAATTCGAAGCCGGCTCCGAGGGGTGCAAGAAATTCCTCTCGCTCTTCAAGGAAGCGTTCCCCAAGGAATACGCCAAGATTCGTTTCCCCGACTCCACCGGCATCGGCATCAAATCGGTCTCCAAAGAGGGAACGGATCGCCTGGTGCGTTCGAGCCTTGAGTACGCCATTGCCAACAAGCGCAAGAGCCTGACACTGGTTCACAAAGGCAACATCATGAAGTACACCGAAGGCGCCTTCCGCAACTGGGGCTATGCATTGGCCGAGAAAGAGTTCGGCGACAAGGTTTACACCTGGGACCAGTGGGAACGCACGAAGAAGGCCAAGGGCGAAACCGAAGCGAATGCCGAACAGAAGGCCGAACTCGCCAAGGGCAAGATCCTCGTCAAGGACGCCATCGCCGACATCACCTTGCAACAAGTGCTCACCCGGCCCGATGAATTCGACGTCATCGCCACCATGAACCTCAACGGCGATTACCTCTCCGACGCGCTGGCCGCTCAGGTCGGCGGTATCGGCATCGCTCCGGGCGGGAACGTCAATTATCTGACGGGCCATGCCGTCTTCGAGGCGACGCATGGCACCGCGCCGAAGTACGCCAACCTCGACAAGGTCAACCCCGGCTCGGTCGTCCTGTCCGGCGAGATGATGCTGCGTTACATGGGCTGGACCGAAGCCGCAGACCTTATCATCAAAGGCATGGACGGCGCGATTGGCGCGAAGACCGTGACCTACGATTTCGCGCGTTTGATGGAGGGGGCGAAGGAAGTGAAGTGCAGCGAATTCGCGGATGCGGTGATTGGGAAGATGTGATTTCGATTCCATCAAAGTTAGCCACGGATCGAACACGGATGAAACACGGATAAATTGGTGTGGAGAAAGGCCAGGAGTTCTCACTCTGCATTCTATCCGTGTTTCATCCGTGTTCGATCCGTGGCTAATATTTCTACCAGCAGAAATCAGCATGCCCCAATCCCTCATCTACCTGCCCGGTCTCGATGGCACCGCTCGCCTGTTGCATCGGCAACCTCGGCTTTTTCATGACTTTGACGTGACCTGCGTCGCCTATCCGCATCAGCCGCCGATGACCTATGAACAACTCGCCGACCTCGGCGTGAAGGCGCTCGAAGCTAGCACGAGTGGCAGGCCCGGCGTCGTGCTTGCGGAATCGTTTGGCGGCGCGGTCGCGCTGACGCTTGCGCTCAAACGGCCCGACCTCGTCGATCGTCTCGTGCTCGTCAACACCTTTGCCTACTATCCGCGCCGTCCGATCATCGACCTTCTCGCTTGGCTTGGCCCGTGGATGCCGCCCCGGCCTAGCCATCCGGCGACGCGCGGCATGCGTGGGGTGCTTTTCTTTCCGCCTGATATTTCAAAGGCGGAACGCGACGAATGGTGGAACCGCACCGGTGATGTGCCGATGAGCGCGTTCGGCTGGCGATTGCAGTTGATCGCGGGACTGGATTTGCGCGAGCGATTGGCTGAGGTGCGGATTCCGAGTCTAGTGTTTGTCGCACCAAACGATCTCATCGTCCCGCCGTCTGCAGGACGCAATCTCGCAAGACGGTTGCCACGCTCGCGGCTCATCCAGCATCCAGCGGGGCATGCGGCATTGATACATCCGCGCGTCGATATCGGCCGGTGGCTCGCGGAACTGGAAATACCGTAGCCATCACGCTCCGCGTGATGGATTGTAAGGTTGGGAGTCCATCTCGCGGAACTGGAAATACCGTAGCCATCACGCTCCGCGTGATGGATTGGAAGGTGAAAGTCCATCTCGCGGAGCGAGATGGCTACGGAAACGACGGTGCCTGTGTGCGTGCCAGTTCCCGCCCAACATCAGGCGGCGAGCGGTCCGGCGACGTCAACGGTCCCGCGCCGAGATCGATGCCGACCAGTCGCACGAGCCGACGCAGAGCGTACTCGCCTTCGTGCGGCAAGCCGAGGAAGCGTGCAGCAGCCGATCCGGCGGCGGCGATCTGCGTGAATCCCGCTTGTGCTAGCGCGTCCACCGTCGTCGGCCAACGCGCGGGCGGCGCGGCGAGCACGGCTGTCTGCAAGCCAGCGAGATACGGTTTCAGCAGCTCATTCAGTTGACTCATCTGGGTGAATGGAACCACCACGACTGTGCGATACCCCAAAGGCACCTCCGCCGGCGGCGTGAGCGCGGCGAGCACCGTGTGGTCCATCGATTTGGCGCCGGCGAATAGCTTTGCGTGTGTCTGCCAGTAGGCCAGTTCGCGGATCGCCAGCACTTCCGTCTTCTCATCCAGCGACATCGGCCGACTGGGCAGCCGGTCTCGGACCTTCGTCAGCGCGTTGCTCAATTCAACGGCGACGCGGCGCGGCAGATCGCCGACGTCCTCGACAAACAGCACGCGGGGCGAACTGCACGCTCGCTGCTCCCAGAGCGCGATATCCCACGCCAGCGAATGTGCCGACTCCGCGAGATCGACGCCGTCGAGAACGACCCCGATGCCAAGCCGCGGGCCGTAGTGAATGACCCGCCCGCGGCAGCGTTCGGCGGGATAGGCGTCAATCGCCGACTGCCCGCCCCAGACCACGACGGCGTCGGCCTGCGTGCGGACTACCTCGTTCAGTTCGGCCTGAGCGCTCGACCAGGAACAGACGGCAATCGACGAACGCAGCACGCCCGTGTCGTCGGCGTCGAGCAATGTTTGCGTGAAGAGTTCCGTGAAGCCGCTGTCTTCGCTGCTGAGCTTGAGCAGCACGGCATTACGCGTGAGCAGCGATTGTGCCAACGCGATGACGCCGCCGAGGAAGACGTTGCCCGCCAGGACATGGGCGACGACGCCGAGCGGATAGCCGCGCGACCAGCCGACGCCGATTTCGTCGGGTTGCCAGGCGTCGAGCAGATCGGCGCGGCCAAGCTCGCGCGCCAGTTCTGCACGAAGGATGGGCGCCTGCAGCGAGTAGGCCAAACCGGTCAAGGCCGCCTCGACGGTGACGGGGCCGAAAACGCCGCCGAGCATCGTGCTCGCCTGGCGAAAAGCCGTGCTGCCTGGCTGCCAAGTCGCGCTCAGTCGTTCGAGCCGAGCGAGCAAGGCATCGAGCGGCAGCGACTTTAATTGCGAAGCGCCAGTTCGTAGCTGGGTGAAGCAGGCATTCAGTTGCTCGGGTGTTTTTATGGCTTGTTTCATGCCGAGGGCCTCCCCGCGACGGCTTGGCCCATTTTCATGGCGCAGGTCTCGAATCGCGCGGCCGTCGTTCGTCCGCGCGGAGTCAGGTACGGGGCCGGCACGCCGCAACCGCAGCCAGCGTTCATCGCGACTTTGTCGGTCGTCAGAATCTTCAGCATCGGATAGCTGGTAGTAAGCGGCACGGTGAGTTGCAGAAGCCCGACCTCGCCCGTGGGAACCTCTGTCCCGGTCTCCGGGTCGATCGCCTGTGCCCAGGCGAATGCCGGCGCGTGATAGTGGGCGTGGCTGCATTGCACAAACACTGCGGGACATTCGCTCAGGCCGAACATGTCGCGAATCGCATCGCCGGGCAGAGCGAAGAAGTCGGCCATGCGCTTTTGAAAGTCGTCGCGCTCAAGAGTGACGCCAGGCAGGAAGCTCTTCCATCCGCCGCCGGTCAATATCTTGCTGCCCGCGGGCAAGGGCAGGGTGCGTACGCCTGCCGAGGCCAGGCCCTGCATCGCCGCCATGATGAGTGCCGGGTAACCGACCAACAGCACCGGGCCACGCGTACCGGCGTCCTGAATCGCGGCCACGGCTTGCGGCAGTGCGAAGTCCAGCCCTGTCGGCTTTTGCTGAACGAGATAGCGGACCGACCGCACCTCCGGCGTCGCCCGCAGAGCCGCATCGATGACGACAGAACCGGCCATCTGCGTTTGGCTCGGATCGATCAGGAAGGCGAGCGCCTCGACCGATCCGCTGACGATTCCCGCGGCACGGTAGCTTGCCAGCATCGCTTGCACGCGGCGCTGCATCGTCACGTCGTCGAGCGGCGTCACGCTCGGCCTTCCCGTCGTCCCCGAACTGGTCAGCCGCACGGAGACCTTCACGTCTTCAGGCACGGCAAACGAACAGGTCTTCAGAACAGGAAGAAAGAGCGCAGGCAGCGCGTCAATATCCGCCAGCGTCGGCGTACTTGGCGAGCCGTGCCAGCCGCGCTCGCGGAGAAATTGCGCATACGTCGGGAATCGCCGAGCGAGCGTGGCCAGGCAATATCCGCACGCTTCCGCGAACGGAGAACCCGGCGTTGCAGCGGCGAACACATCCTCGTTCAGCAGTAGGTCAATCGGGTCAGGCATGGAGGTAATCTATGGCCTCTTGCCCGCAGTGCAAACGAAGCGGCGGAAATATCGATGGCAGACGAGTCGGGAGCGTGTGCACTTTAATTTAGTCACATGCCGTCAAGACATTTGTGGCAATAACAGCGTCGGCCATCGCCATTTCCGACCCCGCTCAGATACCCAATCGAATCGAGGCGACTCCAGGCGTTTGCCGCGTCTTGGCCGCAATCACTTTGGCATGGATGACGCGATTAATCTTCACGAGTCGATAGAATGCCTGGAGTTCTGTGGGATCGTCGAACCACTTGGGAAACGATCCTGCGGGATGAATTCCGTCACGCTAAGGTGCCAGGCGACGCCGAAGTCAATGGCCCCAAACGGTTCCCGCGCAAACGCCGCTCCGCCACCGACCGTGCAATAATAACGTAGCGATGAGTTCAAAAAATGTCGGAAATTCAGTTCATCACACTCAATCCCGGCCACTTTCATGCGGCTCTCGTGCAGAAGGAGATGTACGAACACGTTTCTCCGACCGTGCATGTTTACGCTCCGCTCGGGCCGGATTTGCTCGCGCATCTTGGCCGGATCTCGGCGTTCAACCATCGCAGCGAGCATCCGACGCAGTGGAAGCTGGAGGTACATGCGGATGGCGACTATCTCGATCGGCTTGCGAGGGAGAAGCCGGGGTCGGTCGTCGTGCTGGCGGGGCGGAATTCCCGAAAGATCGACGGCATTCTCGCCGCGTTGGAAGCGGGCCTGAATGTGCTCGCCGACAAACCCTGGATCATCGTTCCCGACGATATGGACAAACTCCAGCGTGCACTGGACCTGGCCGACGCACGCGGACGGATCGCCTACGACATCATGACGGAGCGGTATGAAGTCACGTCGATCCTGCAGCGTGAATTCGTGCAGGATGAAGCGACCTTCGGCACGATCGTGTCCGGTTCACCTGATGAACCTGGCGTAACCATGGAAAGCGTTCACTTCCTCAAAAAGAACGTCGCCGGTGTGCCTTTGCGTCGGCCGGCCTGGTTCTTTGACGTGCATGAGCAAGGCGAGGCTCTGAGCGACGTCGGCACGCATCTCGTCGATCTCGTCAACTGGATGCTCTACCCCGATCAAGCGATTCGCCTGGATTCGGATGTCTGCCTCATGTCGGCACGCCGTTGGCCGACAATCATCTCGAAGCAGGGCTTCCAGCAGATCACCGGCGAGAGCGACTTCCCCATCAGTCTTCGCGACTGTCTCGTCAACGATGACCTTCAGTATTTCTGCAATACCTCAGTGAACTATGCCGTGAGAGGGGCCATCGTCAAACTCGACGTGATCTGGGACTATGAAGCGGCCGCAGGCGGCGGCGATACGCATCTCGCCGTGTTTCGCGGCACGCGCTCGCGCGTCGAAATCCGCCAGGGACGCGAGGAAAAGTACCAGCCCGAACTCTACATCATTCCGGTGCAGACGATCGACTACCCGCTCGTTCGCCGAGCGCTCGACCGCAAGGTCGAATCGCTGCGAGCTTCGTTTCCGGGGCTCGAAGTCATCGATCTCGGCACGCACTTCCGCCTGGCGATCCCCAATCGATTCCGTGTGGGACATGAAGCTCACTTTGCCGAGGTCACGAAGCAATTCCTTCGCTATCTGCGCGGCCAAGAGACGATGCCCGCATGGGAAAAGCCAAACATGCTCGCCAAGTACGGCATCACGACACGCGGCGTCGAACTCGGCCGCAACGCGAGGCGCGCCTGAGGAGACGAAGATGTTGAAGCACCTGCGGTTTCCATGCCTGACGATCGTGATACTGGCCGGCTTTTTGCCGAGCGGTTGCGGATTGAACGAGTACCAACGAACGATGGATGAGCAACGCGCTCGCATTCGCAAGTTCGACGAGCGCAACCGCCAACTCGATGATCCGATCGAAATTCCGGTCTACACGCGCGGCAAAGTCAAGGAGGAAGCGCCTGCGTGGCCATTCGATTTCATCCTGCGCCTGCCCAAGGGCTATGGGACGCTGCCCAAAGAGAAGACGAACTATTACCTCGATTTTCCGTGTTTTCGTTACGCCGGTGGAATGGAGGGAGCGCGAAGCGCCTTTGTCGCTGCCGCGTTGGTGGGTGAACCGGGCGGGACGGAACCGGGGAAATACGCGCTGGATATTTTTCGGCAAAACGTGCAGCATGCCCTGAGCGACTATCTCCGCAAAAATCGCAAAGGGTTGCTCGATCCGGGCGACGGCAAATATACGCCTTATCGCTATCGGCAATTTAGCGCCTACCCCGATAGCGCGCCGATTCTTGCCTTCGATTGGACGGAATATCGCAACACCTTTAGCACTCAGGCGAACGAGCACACGGTGTTCGACGTCTACATCCACGCGGATGGCGACAAGCAGGTCGCCGTCGTCGTTCACCGCGATCTGCAAACGCCGAATCTGGAAACGATCAATGCCGCCTTCCAGACGTCCTTGGGTTCGCTCGATGTCAATGGGGATATCGCAAAACGCCGAGCGGCGTTCAGGAAGAGACGATGAGAGTCCGCTTGCGGCAAAGCGCTTAGCCGCAAGCGGTGATTAACCCTGCTTAGAACAATTCGCGCACGTGCTGGCCGCCGTCAACGATGCGGATGGGCCGGCCGATCGGCGTTTGGTTCTCTTTGCGAGGATCGACGCCGAGAGCTTGGCAGAACGTGCAGAACAGATCGGCGACACCAACGGGCCGGTTGGCGATGTCGTTGCCCCCAGCGCTGGTCGAGCCGATGACGCGCCCGCCGCGAATGCCGCCGCCCGCCATCGCGACGCTGAAGGCACGCGGATAGTGGTCGCGGCCGTTGTTGGCGTTGATTCGCGGCGTGCGGCCGAACTCGCCCATCCAGATGACGAGCGTGCGATCGAGCCTGCCGCTTTGACGCAGATCCTGGACCAGCGAGGCGAAGCCGGCATCGGCCTGTCGGCTGAGGCGCGTCGTCGTCTCGAAGTTATTCTGGTGCGTGTCCCATCCGTTCAACTCCACTTCGACAAACGTCACGCCCGTTTCCACGAGTCGGCGTGCGAGAAGGCAGCCCTGGCCGAAGGTCGTGCGGCCATAGCGGTCGCGCGTGGCAGCCGTTTCACGGGAAAGATCGAACGCCTGCAGGCGCGGGCTTCGCACGAGGTTGGCAGCACTATTGATGATCGCCCGGTGATCGCGAACGCGCGCCTCGCCGCCCGCCTCGGAGAAGTCCTGTTCCAGATCTTGCATCAGATTCAGCCGACGGTTGAGACGTGCAGCCGTCGATTCGGCAGGCAACTGCGTATTGTTCGGCATCTGATTCGGATCGGCGACGACGAACGGCGCCACCTGCATGCCGAGGAAACCCGAACCGATCGTCGAGAAGCGATTACCCACGCTGACAAAGTGCGGCAAGTCGAAGTCACGCGGACCGATTTCGCTGGCGACGATCGAGCCAATGCTCGGATGCCTGACGCCGCCCGCCGGGATGTAGCCGGTGTGCATAAGGTAGGTGGCACGTTGATGTTCGCCTTCGCGATTGTTCATCGAGCGGATGATGGAAATGTCGCGCATCTCACGTGCGACGTTGGTCCAGGTGCTGGCGATGCTCACGCCAGGCACGGCGGTTTGGACGGCCGTAGTCGGTCCGCCGTTCGCGTGTCCCGGCTTCGGGTCGAAGGTCTCGAATTGGCTCGGCGCGCCGCGCATGAAGAGCAGTACGCACGACATCTGCCTGCGCCGCAGTTCCTGTGCGTTGAGCGCAAGCGTATCAAAAAGCCCCGCGCCGACGACCCCGGCAGCCGCCGAACGCAGAAACGTGCGTCGGCTCAGCACGCCGTCCGCATTGGTTTTTACCTGCATGATCGATTGAATGGTCATTATGTTCACTCCGAAAAGTTCGTGATCGATGTTTGAATGGCCGCTTGCGGCTTAGCGCTCAGCAGGGCGCCATGCTGAGCGCTAAGCCGCAAGCGGAAAAGGTTTAACGACGCATCTGGAATTCGGTTGAGTTAATCAACGCCCAGAGGATGTCCTCGAACGCCTCGTTACGATCGCCCACGTTCGCGATAAACTCGCGGCAACGCGTGAGTTCACGATCGGTTGGGCGCCGGCTTAGCGTCTTCAGGTAGACCGCGCGAACGGCTTCGTCGTTTTGGCTGTAGGTCGCCAGCACCTGGCCGAGCATGTTCGTGCCCGAGGCACGTACCTTCTGCTGGATCTGCAGGTTGTTCATGAGGATCAACGCCTGGCTCACGCTGCCTTCGATTTCTTCGGGCCTACTCGACGGATCGAAGGCGAATTCCCGTTTGAACTGCTGCTCGAGGCCGCCGAACCGCGCGAACGGTCCGCCGCCGGCGCCGCCCTTGATGAATCCGAAGCGGTTTTGGCTGATCGGACCAAGCGTATTCGTGAGCGATTGCCAAAGCGCGTTGGAATCCATGCGAACGGGATTCCGCGTGGCGAAGAGGAGATGCTCGTCGCCTGTTTCGCCGGGCCGAATCTGGCGCTGATACGTGTCGCTATTCATGATGTCTCGGAAGAGCTGCTTGATGTCATAGCCGTTGCCTCGGAAAGCGCCGGCGACACGGGCGATGACGTCGGGCATCATCGCGTCCTTTTGCGGGCCGATATCGTCGATCGGCATGTAGAACGATTGCCCCATGAACTCGCCCCAGGTGCGATTGACGAATGCGGCCGCGAACCAGGGATTGTCCTTGGAAACGACGTATTCCGCCAGCGCTTTGCGGCGGACTTCATCGCTCAGGCCGCCGAAGCCGCCGAACCCGCCTTTGCCGAATCCACCCTTGGGGAATCCGCCCTTGGGACCATTGACGATAACCGGTCCCGTGGCCTTGCCCGGTGACTTGCCATCCAGAAAACGGGGGCTCATCGATTTTTTCTTCTTAGGGTCGTCCTTGTCAGGCATGCCGTGCTCGCCGAAGGGGATCGCGCGAATTTCGGTGCCGATGAAGCGCATTTCCTCGCGAATGGGGATACTGCGATAGCGGGTGAAGAAGGCCGCGAATTCGTGGAAGTTTTGCCGTTTCCAGACATCGCTCGGATGATCGTGGCATTGGGCGCACTGAATCTGGATGCCGAGGAAAATACGCGACGTCTCGGCTGCGATTTCCGTGACGGCATCGGCGCCGCGGCGCGAGATCAGGAAAAACGCCTGGCCGTTCTTGTCTTGCTCGGCGTTGAGCATCTTGCCCGAACTCGTGAGTATGTCTTTCGTGATCGAATCCCAGCCCTTGTTCGCCTTGAACTGTTCGACAAGCCACTTCTCAAAATGCGGCACGAGAGGCAGGCTTTGGAAATTCAACTCCGCTCGGCTCGTGACGACGTTCCGCCAGTATTGGCCCCAATGGCGGGCGTATTCGCTCGAGTCGAGGAGTTTGTCAATAAGTTTCGCGCGCTTGTCGGTGGAGGTGTCCTTGGAGAAGGCTACGATATCCGCCGGCGTCGGCAGCCGTCCCGTCAGGTCGAGGTAAACCCGGCGAATGAATTGCTCGTCCGTCGTTACGCCCGCGGGTTTGATGTTGACCTTTGCAAGCTCGGCATTGATGAGCCGATCGATCTCGCCCTTGCTCAAGGGCTTGGTCGAAGCCTTCAGCCAAACCTTGGCATCCATGGCGCCGACTGGCAGCTGGGATGCGGGTTTTTTGGGCGAATCCTTGACAGGCGGATCGGCGAAGAGGGTGGTAGACGCCAAGATGGCAACCATGCTGGCTAATGCAATTTGTCGGCGGATGTTGAGCAATCTGCCAAAGCGGTGCATTGTGTGTCTCCTTGGAACGTGTGACGGGAAGACCACATTACGACATGGGAACAATTACCGACCGCAATCTTACCATGTTTCAAATGAAAAACCGATGAGTAATAATTACGTTAAAGACATCTTTTCTGCGCTCTCCCGCAGCTGCGATCCACCGCCGCCACGTATTCGCCACTGAATTAAGCAACCCTTGCCTGCTCGCGCGACTTTCCGGTGGATCGCCATCGACCGTTCTGCACGGAGTTTGTTCCGTAAGGTACACGTACAGTACAGGTTACGCAGTTTGCGCCCGTCTCCCGCTTCTTTGGCACGGTGATTGCTTTATCTTATTTCGGACATGGTGTACGTGTCCGAATCATGACGCAACTCTCGTGGCAACGAGGGGCTCCCGGAAAGACTCACGAGTTTCGGCTCGTGAGTCTTCTTTTTTTCAAACCTCTCATTCAAACGAATTTTGACGTCACCCTCAAAAGTCTCCAGCGACCATCGTAGACATCACGCTCGGCGTGATGGTCGAGCTTATTCCTCAGAATTTGTTCGGATTCCCTGCCGTTCAACTGAAATCCATCACGCGGAGCGTGATGGCTACGGTATTCACCGACTATTGAGGGTGGCGTCAATTTTGCCACAGAGGTCACAGAGAACACCGAGAATTGCAAAACGATTTTGAGTTCCCTTCGCGGTGTTCTCTGTGACCTCTGTGGCCAGTCTTTCTTGGCATTTACATCCTCGCCGCGATAAAAAGATCGTAAAAAATCTCCAGCGATTCGATTCGCCTCATCGCCGCCGCGCGAATGCACTAGAAGGGCTGTCCCATGTTTGTTCGAATAGTACTCGTTATGGGGCTCTTGGCCTTTGTAATCAGCCAACTCGATGCGCAGGAAGAGAAGGTCAAAGAGATCAAGGGCACGATTCGCTCGCTAGATCTCAAGACGGGCCTCATCGACCTGCAACTTCTCTATTCCGACAAGCATCAGGCGTTCAGCCTCGGCAGCAAGGAACTGCCCGTGTTCGACGCTCTCGGCCGACCGGCGAAGTTGGCGGAATTGCGCTCCGAACTGCGTATCTCCGCCAAGGTGCGCGGCGAAGACGAGATCATCGGCGTCCGCGTGGATGGGCCGCACCTTAATGGCATGGTGAAAAAAGTCGATATTCCCGCGCGAACCCTGATCGTCAAAGATCCGTTCGCGGACAAAGTCATCACCATCCCCGCAAACGCCAAGATCATGTCGCTCGGCGCCGACTATCCGTTCACGAAATTGAAGGCGGGCGACCCGATCCAGATCACCTACGCGATTGACGGCAAGACGATCTTAAAGGTGCAGACCGGCAAGGGGACGAACATTCGCGACCCGTTACTTCGCATGATTCGCTACTACGGCATCATCGCCGACCTCGACAAATCCAAGAGCCAAGTGACGATGATGATGCAATCGATCGACGCAGGCACCCTCAAAACCTATCCCATCTCGCCGAACGCCTACTTACGGATGATGTATCAGACCAAACCCGTGAAGGAGATTCCGCTCGAGCAGCTAGGCAAGTGGGTGAAGGCGTCGTTCTGCCTGAACCGAGACACGGGCGCGCTGATGAACATCGACGCGGACCTGCCGGTGATGCTTCGGCGCAAGGTCGTAAAATTCGATCTCGAAGCGATGACGCTGGTCGTGGAGGATGAGCTCAAGGAGAAAACGTTGCGTCTCGCACCGGATGTCCAGGTGCTCGCCCCCAAGGGCCAGAAGCGGCTGACCGACGTCGCTCCGGGCCGAATCGTCAACTGCGCGTTGACGCTTGACCGCGAACAGGTGCAGGTGCTGTACCTGTGGGATCGGTGAGGAATTGTGCGTTAAGAGCGTTTTCCGCTTGCGGCTTAGCGCTCAACAGGTTGTTTCCGAATTCACGGCGATTGTTGCGATCGCGGTAACGCGCGTTTGCGCAGGGCCCAATATTGTTGAGCGCTAAGCCGCAAGCGGAATACACGGAAGGTTCCCTTTCCTATGCCGACTCATCGTATCCATGTCATCGATTCGCACACCGCCGGGGAGCCGACGCGCGTCGTGCTCGATGGGCCGGATCTAGGCACGGGTTCGATGGCCGAGCGGCGCGATCGGTTTCGCACGCACTTCGACGCCTACCGATCCGCGATCATCAACGAACCGCGCGGGTCGGACGTTCTGGTCGGGGCGATGCTTTGTCCGCCAGTCGATCCGTCCTGTGCTGCTGGCGTGATATTTTTCAACAACGTCGGCACGCTTGGCATGTGCGGGCATGGCGCCATCGGCGTCGTCGTGACGCTCGGCCACCTCGGCCGAATCGGCGCGGGCACGCACCGCCTCGAAACTCCCGTCGGCATCGTCGAAGCCGAATACGACGGCATGTACGCCGTCACCGTCGCCAACGTTCCCAGCCGGCGCGTTCGCAAAGACGTGGCGATTCAGGTCGAGGGCATCGGCCAAATCGTCGGCGATATCGCCTGGGGCGGCAACTGGTTCTTCCTCGTCAATCAGCATGGTCAGGATCTGTCGCCGGGCAACGTCGAGACGCTAACCCAGTTCACCTGGCACATCCGCCAACGCCTGCAATCGCTCGGCATCACCGGCGACGATGGCGGCGTGATCGATCACATCGAACTCTTCGGCCCACCGCGCGATCCCGCCAACCACGGTCGCAACTTCGTCCTCTGCCCAGGCAAAGCCTACGACCGCTCGCCGTGCGGCACAGGCACGAGCGCGAAGATCGCCTGCCTGATCGCCGACGGCAAGCTCAAACCCGGTGACGTCTATCGCCAGGAAAGTATCGTCGGCAGCGTCTTCGAGGCCTGGGGCGAAATTCAGGGCGACGCGATCCTGCCCTTCGTGCGCGGCAAAGCCTACATCACGGCCGAGACGACGCTCATTCTCGACGACGCCGACCCGTTTCAATGGGGGATCGGCACATGAGTGCCGCGGCGTGCGATGTCGCCGTGCTCGGCGCGGGCATCGTCGGGGCGGCATGCGCTCGCGCCTTGGCGATCGCCGGTCTGCGAGTCGCGATCGTCGAGCCCTCCACGGTCGGCGGCGGAGCGACGGCGGCGGGCATGGGGCATGTCGTCGTCATGGACGATTCCGACGCTCAGTTCGCGCTGACCCGGCGCTCGCAACGACTCTGGGAGCAGCTCTCGCCCGAACTCCCCGCCAGCGCGGAATTCGTGCAAGCCGGCACGCTCTGGGTCGCCGTCGATGACGAGGAACTCGACGCCGCCCGCGCCAAACACGGCTACTACACCGCACGCGGCATCGCTGCGCAAATGCTCGATGCCGATGAAGTCGCTCGCACCGAGCCGAACCTGCGCCGTAATCTCGCTGGTGGGTTGCGCGTGCCAGGCGAGAGCGTCATCTACCCGCCGTGCGCCGCGCTGTGGCTTGTGGAACGTGCGATCGAACTCGGCGCGACCCTCATCCGGGCCGAGGCACGCAGTTTCGCCGGCACGACTATCGAGCTTTCCGATGGCTCGACGCTCAGCGCCGGCGCGGTCGTCCACGCCACCGGCATCGGCGCCGTGCGTTTCATGCCGTCGCTGCCCGTTCGGCCACGCATGGGGCACCTCGTCATTACCGATCGCTATCCCGGCTTCGCCCGGCATCAGATCGTCGAACTCGGTTATCTCAAGAGCGCACACGGCGACGATAACGAATCGATCGCCTTCAATTTGCAGCCGCGCAAGACCGGCCAACTGCTGCTCGGCTCGTCGCGCCAGTTCGGCGTGACCGATGGAACCGTGCAGCCTCGCATCGTGCAGCGAATGATCGCGCGGGCCTTCGAGTATATTCCCGCGCTGGCACGGCTATCGGTCATCCGCACCTGGACGGGGTTCCGGGCGGCGACGCCGGATTCGCTGCCGTTGATCGGGCCGATGCCTGGCCGGCCGGGCCATTTCGTCGCGACAGGGCATGAGGGTCTCGGCATCACGACATCGCTCGGCACCGCCGAATTGATCGTCGCACACCTGACCGGTCAACCCACGCCGCTCGACGCCACGGCGTATTTACCCGCGCGTTTTGCGGAGGTCGCCAACCATGGCTGAGCGCATCGCGTTGACCGTGAATGACAAGCAGATCGACGCGCCCGATCCATCCTCCGTCGCGGCGGTCTTGCTCGAATCGCCCGGCGAGGCGACGCGCGTCTCCGTGACCGGCGAGCCGCGCGGACCTCTGTGCGGCATGGGCGTCTGCTTCGAGTGCCGGGTGACGATCGACGGCGAAACGCATCGGCGCTCGTGCCAAATCCCGGCACGCCGCGGCATGACGATCGCAACTCGTGAAAGCGATGGACGGCTGGGTGAAGACGAAAAAACTCTCACAGAACATTCACTTACTAGGCAGTTCGACGTCGCCGTCGTCGGTGCTGGTCCCGCGGGCATAGCCGCCGCGGTGACGGCCGCCGAGGCGGGGCGGCGCGTCGGCATCGTCTTCGACAATCCCCACATCGGCGGGCAGATTTGGCGGCACGACTCGGCGAAGACGCCCGTCGGACTCTCAGCGAAATGGGGCGATCGGCTCGCGCAGTCATCGGTGGAATTGATCGCGTCGGCAACGATCTTCGCTACTCCCGCGCCCGGCGTGCTGCTCGCCGATACACCGGCGGGGCCGATGCGAATCACGGCCGAGCAGGTCGTGCTCGCCTGCGGCGCGCGTGAGCGGTTTCTGCCCTTCCCAGGGTGGACATTGCCCGGAGTGTTCGGGGCTGGCGGATTGCAAGCGCTTGTGAAAGCGGGCATGCCGATCGCCGGGCAGCGCGTCGTTGTTGCCGGGTCCGGGCCGCTGTTGCTCGCCGTCGCGGATTATCTGCATGGCCGGCGGGCGAACGTTCGGCTGATCGCCGAGCAGACTTCGCGGCGAAAGCTTGCGCGATTCGCCGGCGGCTTGCTCATTCGCAACCCGGCGAAAGCGCTCGAAGGCGCGGGATTCGCCTGGCGATTGCGCGGCGTGCCGTTTCGCCCGGGCTGCTGGCCGATCCGCGCCGAGGGCGATGGCCGACTGCAAAGCGTGACGCTCACCGACGGCACGCGCACCTGGACCGAGCCTTGCGACGCGCTGGCCTGCGGGTTCGGCCTTGTTGCCAACACCGAATTGCCTCGTCTGCTCGGTTGCGAGTGCATCATGGATGGCGGCTTCGTGTGCGTCGATGCCGAGCAGCGCACGAGCCTAGCCAACGTGTTCGCCGTCGGCGAGTTGACGGGCATCGGCGGCGTGGAAAAGGCGCTTCTCGAAGGCGAAATCGCCGGCCACATCGCCGCTGGCCGACCGGATCGTGCGCGGTCATTGCAACGCCAGAGCAAACACGCGGTCGATTTCGCTGCCCGGCTTGAGGAGGCATACGCCCTGCGCGAGGAACTGCGAAGCCTTCCCGATGCGAAGACGGTCATCTGCCGCTGCGAGGATGTGACGTTCGAGCAGTTGCGATCGCAACCCGACATCCGCACCGCCAAACTGCACACACGCCTCGGCATGGGTCCCTGCCAAGGCCGAATTTGCGGCTGCGCTGCCGAGTACCTTTTCGGCTGGCCCGCCGGAACCGTCCGCACGCCGATCTACCCGATCCCGATGGCGAATCTTTGGACCGGCGAGTAATATTGAGCTTGCGCCAAATGGCGCCGTTGAAGATTGTTACAGCTGATTATTTTGCGCCGGGATGGAATTCATTGTCGCACGTCCGATCAAATCGAAGTTCAGCATGAATCGTTGATGTATTTTTGCACGAATCCGCGATTACACCGCCGCAAGTGCTTCCTTCGCCGCCGTGATCGTCTGCGTCACGTGCTCCTCCGTATGCACCGACATCATGAACGCGGCCTCGAATTGGCTGCATGGCAGATAGATGCCGCGATCCATCATCGCCCAGAAGAATCGACCGAACTTGGCAGCGTCGCTCTTTTTCGCTGTGTCGTAATCGGTGACGGCATCGGGATTGAAGAACAGCGTCCACATGCCGCCGACGCGCTGAAAACGATGCGGAATCTTTGCTTCGTTTGCGGCGGCAGTCAGACCGAGTTCGAGCTGTTTGGCGAGCTTTTCCATGTGCTCGTAGGGCGAGCGATCGCGCAATTCCTCGAGCGTCGCCAGGCCTGCCGCCATCGCCAGCGGATTGCCCGAAAGCGTGCCGGCCTGGAATACGGGACCGGCGGGCATGATTTTGCGCATGATGTCTGCCCTGCCGCCGTAGGCGCCGACCGGAAGACCGCCGCCGACGATTTTGCCGAGCACGGTGACATCGGGCTTCATGTTCTGGATTTGCTGGGCCCCGCCGAGCGCGAGGCGGAAGCCGGTCATGACTTCGTCATAGATGAGGAGCGCGCCAGTGTTGTGGGTCAAGGTCCGCAGCGCGGCGAGAAACTCTTTCGTCGGCGTGACAAGCCCCATGTTGCCGACGACTGGTTCGAGAATGACACCGGCGATGGTGTCACCCTTGGCCTTGAATGCCGCCTCCAGAGCGGCGACGTCGTTGTAGCGTAGCACGAGCGTGTCTTGCGTGCAGCCCTTGGGCACGCCGGGACTGGTGGGCACGCCGAGGGTCGTCGCGCTCGAACCAGCCGAAACGAGCAACGCATCGACGTGGCCGTGGTAGCAGCCGGCGAATTTGATGATGACGTCGCGTCCGGTGAATCCGCGTGCCAGGCGGATCGCGCTCATCGCCGCCTCGGTGCCGGAACTGACCATGCGGACCATTTCAATGGATGGCATGAGCTTGGTGATAAGCTCGGCGAGGTGCGTTTCGATTTCCGTCGGCGCTCCAAAGGTGGCGCCGCGCGACATCGCCTCGGTGACGGCGGCGACAACGCGCGGATGCGCGTGCCCGAGGATCAAAGGCCCCCAGGAGCCGCAATAGTCGAGGTAGCGATTGCCATCGACATCGATGAGGTACGCCCCCTCGCCACGCGCGATGAAGATCGGCGACCCGCCGACGCCGCCGAAAGCGCGAGCGGGACTATTGACGCCGCCGGGGATGAGTTGCTGTGCCTTTGCGAATGCGGATTTGCTATGAGTGTGGTTCATGATGGTATCGAGGAATATTTTCCGCGCGATATCAATTGAGACATTTGGCGAGCCTAGCCGCGTAAGCGGCAGGTTGAATCCACGATCGTATGTTCAACCTGCCGCTTGCGCGGCTAGGCTCGCCGATGCCTCTTTGTAGACCGCGCGAGCTATAGGTGGATAAAGATCTCACGCCAATATTGTACGGACCGGCCGATCATTTCACCCGTTCGGATTAAGGCCCCTTTTTCTCGGCGGGAAGTATTTTCCGCCTCCCAGCCCCTTGCTCGGGAAAAATATGCTATGGATTGAATACGGGTTCATGTCATCCGCGATGAAACGGTATGCGCAATCGAACCGGCGAGTCCCGCCCTGTACATCCTGAGGGTACTGACATGAAAAACATTCTCGCTTTTCGATGGTCCATCGCGGCAGTGGCGGTGGCAGTTTGTTTTTTGCTGTTCTTCGGTGTTTCTGGCGTGGCGAACGCGGCGGAAGAAGGCGTCGAGGCCTCATCGATCCTTTTTGCCAATCCCGTGCTTCAGCTGGTCTCCAATCGCGCTCGCATGATTCAGTTTTCGGTCGTCGCCGTCGTATTCGGGTGTGCTTTGCTCTGGTGGCGTCGATAGTCGGCATTTGCATGCAAATCTCCTCAACTTTCAGATAGGGAACAACGAATGATCGCATCCCCCAAGAGTATGGCCAGCATGGAATGGGAAGGTGCTTCCGTCTCCGAAGCGCCGACGGCTCCCGATAGCCTCAAGCAATCAGGCCTGAGCCTGAATTTTCTCAACGAACTATTGATGCGAACGCTTTACGTGCAAGGCACGATGCTGGGTCTCGACATGGCCCGGTCGCTTTGCCTGCCGTTCAAGGTCATTGAGGAATCGCTCAAATTCCTCAAGGATGAGAAGTGCATCGAAATCCAGGGTGGCGATCTCATCGGCCGAGTCAGCTATCGCTTCACGCTGACCGACCTCGGCCGGCGGCGTGCTCAGGAATCGATGAAGCAGTGCGGCTATGTCGGCCCGGCGCCTGTGCCAATCGACGACTACGTGGAACAGACTTACCGCCAGGCCGTGACCGGTATCAGCTGCAGCCCGGAACCGCTGCGTGCCGCGTTCTCTCACCTGGTGCTTCGCGAAGAAATGTTCAACGCCATCGGCCCCGCCATTGTCTCCGGACGCAGCGTGTTCATCTACGGACCTCCGGGCAATGGCAAAACGTCAATCGCTCGCGCCATTGGCGAGTTCATGAACAACGCAGGCGGGGAGGTTTACGTCCCCTACGCATTCCTGGCCGAAAACAGCATCATCACCGTCTACGATAGCTCGCTCCACACCCGAGCCGATGCCAACGACAGCGACCGCATGGAGGACAACGAAGCCACCATTCGCCGACTGATGAACGCCGGCACGGTGGACGCCCGCTGGGTGAAGATCAAACGACCCGTCGTCGTCACCGGCGGCGAGTTGAACCTGGACATGCTCGATCTGCGTTACAATGCCGAGGCAAACTTCTACCAGGCGCCGATTCAGGTGAAGGCAAACGGCGGAGTCTTCCTCATCGACGATTTCGGGCGCCAGCTGTGCAGCCCCAAGGAGCTACTCAATCGCTGGATTTTACCGCTCGAAGATCGCCACGATTTCCTCACGGTCGCCTCGGGCAAGAAATTCGAAGTCCCGTTCGAGCAGCTGATCATTTTCTCGACAAACCTCGACCCGAAGGATCTCGTCGATGACGCGTTTCTTCGCCGTATTCGGCACAAGGTCGGCATCGACGCGCCGCTGCGGGATATTTACGAGAAGATTTTCAACTCGATGGCGAAGCGATTGGGAATGAGTCCTTGCCCAGAAGCCGTGGATTATCTCTACGAGCGCTACTACAGCAAGGGACGCAATGCCCGCGCGAGCGATTGTCGAGATTTGCTGGAGATCGTGCAGGCGATTTGCCGATTCCGTAGACAACCAGTCCAACTGTCTCGTGAATTAATCGCCGAAGCCTCAGCCAGTTTCATTTGCGAGTTTTAGGAAAGATGGCCCGCCGACCGCGGCGGGTTCGATGACGCTGGGCGTAGGATTCGTGCTCCATCATTTCTCGAACGGATTCGAGGTCGGTCATGCTGAGTCGTATGTGCGTCGGTTCCATGTCGTTGGTTTTCGCGTTTCTTTGCGCGGGGTGCCTGAACCTCAACCCAAACAAGGAAATCACCAATAGCCCGCTGACGGCGAAATCGAGCCTCGCCAAATTCACCGACACCTCCAGGCCGAGAGCAGCGGACGGGCCGAAGCGCATGCCCCTGCCCGCCACGGAAATCGCCGTCGGCCGACTGAAGGAAGAGGAAGCGGATTCCGACGCGGTGAAGAAGAACCCCGAGCTGCAAGCACATTATCGCGAGCAAGCTCGCAAAGCCTATTTCCAGGCGCTTTCGATCGATCCAGACAATCTCGACGCGATGAGGCACCTGGGCAAGCTCTATGCAAAAATGGGCGATATCAATCGCGCCCAGGAGATGATCAAGCAGGCGATGGTCAAGCATCCGAAGGATGCTCATCTGTGGTACGATCTCGCCACCTGCCATCAACGCCGCCGTGATTTCTCCGAAAGCGTGCGTTGCCTTTCGAAGGCCCTGGAACTCGATCCCGAAAACCGCGATTTCATGAAGCATCTCGGCATCACGCTGGCGTGGACGGGCCAGGTCAACGAAGGCCTGACGATGCTCACGCGTGCCTACGGTTCGGCATCGCTGGCGAATTTCTACATCGCGTGCATCTTCGATCAGCGTGAACAACCCGACCAGGCAAAGGTCTATCTGCGTGCGTCGCTGCGTGAAAATCCCAATCTCGAAAAAGCCCAGGTGTTGCTCGATCGCCTCGAACAGCGCGAGACACCGGCAGTTCAGCGCGTCGGCCTGAGCGGCCCGGTGTTCAATCAGTAACGGCCCTTTCCGCTTTCGGCTAAGCGGCTCATCATGGTGCCCTGTTGAGCGCCAAGCCGAAAGCGGCAATCGCAACTTGGGAAGCTATTCTTCGCAAGATGCTAAGCGCCGCCGCCAGCGCGAAGCCGCTCCAGGAACTCCCGCAGATCATCCGGAAGGGGCATCTCCCAGTGCATCGCCTCTTCCGTGATCGGATGCACGAATCCCAATTCGCACGCATGCAAGGCGAGCCGCGGCGCTCCGCTGGCATCAGCTATCGGTTTCCCTTCGAACTCACGATTGTAAACACGCTCGCCGCACACCGGATGCCCGAGTTCCGAGAGGTGGATGCGAATCTGATGCGTTCGCCCTGTCTCCAATCGGCACGAGACCAGCGTGTATCCAGGCAGCACTTCTTCGACGGCGACGTGAGTGACCGCTTCCTTGCCGACGTTTCGCATCGTCGTGCTGCCGCGCCTGCCGTCGCCGCGATCGCGCACGAGTACGCTGCGAATCGTTTGGCTTTCGACGCGCCCTTGCACGACGGCGAGATACCGGCGAATGACTGTATGTCGGCGGAACTGCATGCCCAGGCCGCGCTCCGCGTCTACCGTGCGGGCAAAGACGACGAGTCCGCTGGTCTCTTTGTCGAGGCGCTGCACGATCCGCAAGCGAGGCCGATGGTCGTGCTTTTTTCGCGGCAGCTGCATGCCGGTCTGGCGCAGCACGAGATCGTCGAGCGTCAACACGAGGAGGCGCCGTTCCTCAAGCCAATCGCGCTCGGCGGGATGGCGCACCGTGCTGATGCCGGTCGGCTTTTCGACGACGATGATGTGATCGTCGATATAACGGATCGGAATTTGGTCGATGAGCGTCGGCAGCTTGACGGCGCGGGCGAGCAATTCGACGGTGTCGCCCGGTTTGAGTCGGCGCGCCTCGTCGAGCCAAACCTCGCCGTTGATCTTGACTCGGCGTCCCGAGATCAGCCGGCGAACCTGCGACCAGGATTGCCCCGGCAGCCAAACGCGCAGCCAGGCGGAAAGGGTCTTGTCGCCAGCGTCGCCTGGCACGGTAAAGAGTTGCTCGGAAGGTTGCGTCATCTTCTTATTGTGCTGAATAGCGCATTTTCGGCGAGCCAGGTGTGTTAACGACTGTAGGAACTACAAGAAACCGCGTATTTCCTCCGGTCGCTAACGCGTGCAAGCGACCGGAGAAATGTTCCATTACCGTGGATTTCTTCCAGTCGCTCACGCTCTTGGCTCGCCTCCGGTATTGCTGCGGCTTCTCCGTGTAGTACAACGAAAGGAACCTGCCGGCGCTCGCTGATTCCTTCCCAACGCGAACATTATTCAAACGAGGTTGACCCCATGCAACGTTGGACTCTCTGCCTGGTTCTTTTCTTCGTCAGTTCGTTTGTTTCCCCAGCGCCGGCTCAGGACGAAACACGCCTCTTGCGCTTCCCCACGATCCACGGCGAAAATATCGTTTTCTCGTATGCAGGGAACCTTTACACCGTCTCTTCGAGCGGCGGCACGGCGCGGCGGCTTACCAGCCACGAGGGCTATGAGATGTTCGCTCGCTTCTCGCCCGACGGCAAGTGGCTCGCCTTCACCGGGCAGTACGATGGCAACACCGAGGTCTACCTCATGCCCGCCGACGGCGGTGCGCCCAAACGGCTCACGTTCACCGCGACGCTTTCCCGAGACGAGATCTCCGACCGCATGGGGCCAAACAATATCGTCATGGGCTGGAAGAGCAACAGCGAAATCATCTTCCGCTCACGCATGCGCGAGCCGAACGACTTCATCGGCCAGCTTTATACCGTCAATGTCGAGGGCGGTCTGCCGACGCAAATACCTGTGCCGCGAGGCGGATTTGCGTCATTTTCTCCCGATGGCAAGAAGATGGCGTACAACCGCATCTTCCGCGAGTTCCGCACCTGGAAACGCTACCGAGGCGGCATGGCTGACGATATCTGGATTCACGATTTCGACACGAAGAAAACAAACGCCATCGCCGAGGATCCGGCTTGCGATGTGTTTCCGATGTGGTCCGGCGACAAGATCTACTTCCTTTCCGACCGCGACGAGAAGAAGCGATTCAATCTGTACGTTTACGATCTCGGCGCCAAGTCCGTCAAGCAGCTCACGAATTTCGCCGACTTCGACATCAAATTTCCTTCCCTCGGCGACAAGGCGATTGTGTTCGAGAACGCGGGCTACATCTATCGCTTCGATCTCGTGACGGAAAAATCGACCAAGGTGCCGATCCGCATCCGCGAGGATTTCGCCTCGGGCCGAAACCTGATCAAGGACGTGAGCAAGAGCATCGCCGCCTACGAAATATCGCCCGACGGCAAGCGCGCCCTCTTTGGCGCCCGCGGCGATCTCTTCACGGTCCCCGCCAAGATCGGCCCGACGCGCAACCTCACCGCGACGTCCGGCATTCACGAGCGCAATCCGAAATGGTCGCCCGATGGCCGATGGATTGCCGCCATCACCGACGCGACCGGCGAAGACGAAATCCATCTCTTCCCGCAA
Source organism: uncultured Singulisphaera sp. (assembly GCA_964484265.1). Taxonomy (GTDB): domain Bacteria; phylum Planctomycetota; class Planctomycetia; order Gemmatales; family Gemmataceae; genus SIAQ01. The sequence goes on along the minus strand of CAZAFH010000095.1, from coordinate 9,391 downwards.
GACGGCAACGGCGCCGCGGTTCAACTGACCAACACCGGCGGGCCGTACAAATACCACGCCGTGTGGTCGCCCGATTCGAAAAAGCTGCTGTGGGCCGACAAAAAGATGCGGCTGCAGTATGTCGAAGTCGCCACCAAAAAGACGAAGCTCGTCGCTCAAGGGAAGGCCTGGGAGATCAAGGACTACGTCTGGTCCCCCGATAGCAAATGGATCGCTTACGCCCGCCCCGATGAACAAACGATGTCCAAGGTTTGGCTCTATTCCGTCGAGCAGGACAAGCACTTTGCCGTGACCGACGGCTGGCACGATTCACTTCATCCCGAATTTTCAAGCGATGGCAAGTACCTCTATTTCGTCTCCGAGCGTGACTTCAGCCCCATCTACTCGGGCACCGAGTGGAACCACGCCTATGCGGACATGGCCCGCATCTACCTCGTCACGCTGACGAACGACGCGCCTTCCCCGTTCAGGCCCGATAGCGATGAAGTCAGCGTCGGCAAGGAAAAGGCGAAACCGCTGCCTGACGTCGTTCCCGCCGTGGATAAAAAGAAAGACCCGTCCCGCATCGACACCGACGGCATCGCGAATCGCATCCTGCAGCTACCCATTCCGCCAGGCAACTACCGCAGCCTCACGTCCGTCGGCAGCGCCCTCTACTACGTGCGCAACACCACGCGTGGCGATAAGTCGGGCTTTTTCCTCTTCGACCTCAATGCGAAGAAGGAAGTCAGCCTCGGCAAATTTTCGGGCTATGAGATCTCCGCCGACGGCAAAAAAATGCTCGTTGGAAAGGACGGCAGCTTCCACATCATCGACCTGCCCAAAGGACCCATTTCGCTCGCCGAACCGCTGAGCCTTTCGGGGCTGTCCGTTCCGCTCGATCGGCAGAAGGAGTTCAAGCAGATTTTTCACGAAGCCTGGCGCCAGATGCGCGATTATTTTTATGATCCCGCCATGCACGGCGTCGATTGGAAGGCTGTGCGCGACAAGTACGAACCGCTCGTCGCCCATGTAAATCATCGCGCCGACCTCAGCTACATCATCGGCGAGATGATTTCCGAATTGAACGCCGGTCACGCCTACGTCGGCGGCGGCGACCTGCCCAGCGTACCTCGCGTGCAGACTGGCTTGCTCGGGGCCGAGCTGGTGCTGGACGAGAAGACGAAGTACTACAAGATCGCCAAAATTCTCGCTGGCAATAGCTGGGACAAGAGTTTGCGTTCGCCCCTCGCGGAACTAGGCGTCAATGTGAGCGCCGGCGAGTACATCATCGCCGTCAACGGACAGCCGACCAACGAAATGGTCAACATTTACGAAGCGCTAGTCAACACCGTCGGCAAACAGGTTCGTCTGAAGATCAACAAAGGCCCGGTGGAAAAAGGCAGTCGTGAAATCGTCGTCGTTCCGATCGCGAATGAGCAGCCTCTCTACTATCACGCCTGGGTTCAGGGGAATATCAAGAAGGTCAACGACGCCACCAAAGGCCAAGTCGGCTACCTGCATATCCCCGACATGCTTTCCACGGGCCTGAACGAGTTTGCGAAATATTACTACCCCCAGCTTCGTAAAAAGGCTCTTATTATCGATGTTCGAGGCAACGGCGGCGGCAACGTGTCGCCCCACATCATCGAACGATTACGCCGCGAGATCGCCTTAATCAGCATCTCGCGCGACACCATCCCGCACCCCAATCCGAACGAACTGTTGTATGGCCCCAAAGTCTGCCTCATGAACGAGTTCTCCGCGTCGGACGGCGATCTCTTTCCCTTCCGTTTTCGCCATTACAAACTCGGCAAACTGGTCGGCAAGCGAAGCTGGGGCGGCGTGATCGGCATCCGCGGCACGCTTCCCTTCGTGGACGGGGGTTCGCTGAACAAGCCAGAATTCGCGTCGTACGATCTCGAAGGCAAGAAGTGGGTCATCGAAAATCACGGCGTCGACCCCGACATCATCGTCGAAAACGAGCCTTCCGAAGAATACCGAGGCAACGATCAGCAGCTCACTCGAGGTATCGAAGTCATCCTCGAAGAACTGCGCAACTGGCGTCCGCTGCCGCCCCCGCCGCCCTTCCCGAAGCGATGAGCGCGACGCCACAACCCCAGGGATGAGCGCAACGAATCCCTGGGATCCGTGTAGTCGAGAATCATCTTGACCACGGATAACACTGATGGACACGGATAAATGCAGGAAACAATGGAAACCAAATCACTCCCATCCGTGGCATTTCGTGTGATCCGTGGTTAAATTGGCAACCTTGACACCTCAATTCTTCGGTTCATTTGGATCTATTTGATGCGTTTGAGGATTAGCAGAAACGAGCCTTGTTTCGTTTCGAATTCCGTCGGGCGGGCCTTTTTGCCGACGCACCATTTCAGGGTATCGCCGTCGAGGTGGTAGATGCCGAGCCAGATATCTTTGCGGTTGGGGTTGTCGAGTTTCTTTTTGCCGTCCAGGTGGTTGGGCGATTTGCTTTGCAGGATCTCGTAGGTGCCTTCACCCAGGTCGAAGGAATCCTTTCCCTTGAATTGCTTGGCCTTGATGAGGTCTTTCGAGATTATCAGCTCCAGCTTGACAGCTCCACGGTCCGGGGTCTCGCCTTTGCCCTCGACGGCAAAGCCCGCCCAGACGCCGGCCAATTTCTCCCGAGCCGATTTGTCCGAATCCTGAGCAACGGTGAATGTCTCGCCGCGAAAGTTCGGCATTGGCTGGAACGATTGCTGAGCCTTCTCGGTGATTTTCTCGAACCGGACGAAATAATTCTCCTTCAAGAACTTCTCCTCGCCGACGACCTTGAACCCGGCCGACTTGATCTCGCGAACAAACACTTCCTGCCCGGCACGCACGTGGCCCATGACGAAATCGCTGCTCTTGCCCTTGATTCGGTGAAAATCGATCACGATTAATTGGCCTCCAGGACGCAGCGCCTCGTGAATCGTTTTCAAAGTTCGCTGTGGAAACTCGAAGTGGTGGTAGGTATCGCAGATGAATACGAGGTCCACGGAATTCTTCGGCAGCTTGGTGCTGAACTGATCGCACTGGATCGTCTTGACGTTGTTGAGCTTGGCTTCCTTGGAGGACTCTTCAATGTGGCGGAGAAAATTCGTTGAAATATCGACGGCATAGACCGTGCCTTTTGCACCCACGGCCTGGCCGAATCTTCGCGTCATCAGCCCCGTGCCCGCGCCGACATCGGCGACAGCCATGCCCGGCTGAATCTTGCAGGCGGCGACGATCTCCTTGGCATGGACGGCAATCTCTCGGCTCTCGCCCTCGAATTTCTTGAGGAATGCCTTGAGATCGGCGTTCTCAAACGGCTTGTTGATGCCAGGCTTGACGCTCTTTTCCTGGGCAGTCGTCGAGAAAACCAGCAAAAATACGCCAACGCCGGCGGCAATGACGGAGAATACGGATTTCATGGAGTGGACCTCGCAAGCTTCTGAAACGTGTTGAACAGAGCGGCGCGAAAGAGGCCTTTCCAGGCGCCTCCCTGTCCATTGTTATACTGTACGCGGCCTCATCTGATACAAATCCGAAGCGTAAGCGAGGACCTACGCCGCGGAAGCCTCACCCTCGCTGACGCGTCGGGCTCGTGAAAAAGCACACGCATCAATCCTGACCGCGAGCAGTATATATTCAACGCTCTCCGGGACGGATCGCGTTCCAGAATACAATTGCAGCATCGGGAAATGGGCTTGGCGTCCGCGAAACCGGTTGCACCGCGGAATGCTGGCGAGGAACGTTGCATGAAAAAAATGTTCGTGTCCGGCGGAGCGGGATTCATCGGCTCGGCGTTTATCCGCCTGGCACTGGTGCAGTATCCAGCCGTGTCGATCGTCAATTTCGACGCCCTGACCTATGCGGGAAATTTGGACAATCTTGCAGGCATCGATGGCAGCCGGCATCGATTCGTCCACGGCGACATCCGCGATCATGCTGCCGTGATGGACGCACTCGACGTTGACACCGACGCCATCGTAAACTTCGCGGCGGAAACGCACGTCGATCGCAGTATCGCCAGCGCTCATGAATTCCTGCAAACCAACGTGATAGGCACCCAGGTGCTGCTCGATGCTGCCCGCGCGCGGCGCGTGCGGCGATTTGTCCAGGTCTCTACCGACGAAGTTCTCGGGAGCCTGCCCGAATCGGATGCCTCCTTTTTCACCGAGACCTCGCCGTATGCGCCCAATAGTCCGTATGCTGCATCGAAGGCCGCCGCGGAACATCTCGTGCGAGCGGCGCATCGGACGTTTGGGCTGGATACCGTGATCACACGTTGCGGCAATAACTATGGGCCGCGCCAGTTCCCCGAAAAATTGATCCCGCTGCTCCTGGCGAACGCACTTCGCAATGAATCGGTCCCGGTGTACGGGGACGGTTTGCATGTACGCGACTGGATTTATGTGGACGATCATTGCCGGGCGATCCTGGCCGTACTGGCGAAAGGTATTGCCGGGAGCGTTTATCACATCGGCGCGCGCAATCCTCGGCGCAATATTGACGTCGTCAAGTCTGTCCTCAACGGGCTTGGGAAGCCTTTGTCTTTGATACGGTACGTCGAGGATCGCCCCGGACACGATCGCCGATATGCGATTGATTCGACATCGTTCGAGCGCGATTTAGGCTGGCGACCGATCGAGACCTGGCAAAGCGGGCTGGCAAAGACGATTCGATGGTATCAGGAAAATTCGCAGTGGGTGGAACGCATTCGCACGGGCGATTATCTTAAAGATCGGGCGAGTCAGATGGGAGAGACGAATGAAGGGAATAATCCTGGCGGGCGGCAGCGGGTCGCGGTTGTATCCGCTGACTCGGACCACGAGTAAACAGCTGCTGCCCGTCTATGACAAGCCGGTCATCTACTACCCGCTGTCCGTGCTCATGCTGGCCGGGATTCGCGACATCCTCATTATCAGTACGCCGCGCGATCTTCCCTTGATCGAGACGCTTCTGGGCGACGGCAAACAACTCGGGGTTTCCTTCACCTATGCAGCCCAACCCGCGCCGGGCGGCATCCCCGAAGCGTTTCTGATTGGCGAGTCTTTCATCGCCGGCGGTCCCGTGTGCCTGATCCTTGGCGACAACATTTTTTTTGGCCATGATCTGATTTCGCTCTTGGTGGATTCCGCAAAACTCCAGACCGGAGCACGCGTCTTCGCCTATCGAGTTCAGGATCCCGAGCGATTCGGCGTCGTCGAATTCGACAAGAATTACCGCGCCCTCAGTTTGGAGGAAAAGCCGATAATGCCTCGCTCCAACTGGGTTGTCACGGGGCTTTATTTCTACGACGCACGGGTCGTGGAGATCGCCAAAACATTGCGCCCTTCCGCACGGGGCGAACTTGAAATTACAGACGTCAATCTTGCATACCTGCGTACCGGCGCCCTCACCGTTTCAACGCTTGGCCGCGGCGTCGCGTGGCTGGATACGGGAACGCACGATTCGCTCTTGGCGTCGTCGTTGTTCGTGCAAACGCTGGAACAGCGCCAGGGATTGAAGATCGCCTGCATCGAAGAAATAGCGCTGCTCAAAGGTTTCATCGACATCGCCAGCTTCAAAAATTTGCTCGCGGCCTCACAAGGCACGGCGTACGGCGCCTACCTCGAACGCGTGCTGCGTGATCACCAGGATGCGAACCGATAGCCGAGATCAGTTCACGTTTCGCTTTACCCGAAAAACGCGCACAGTCTTGTCCCAGCTGCCGACGGCAAGCCAATCGCCGTTGGGCGAATACTCGATCGACAAGATTTCGCCCGACACGTCGAGCGAGCCGCGTTCTTTCCAGGTAGCCGTGTCCCATAACTTGACCTTCGACGCCTTCTTCCAATCTGTATCAGCGGCGGCGAGCGTTTTGCCATCGGGACTGAACGCAATCGTCCAGACATCGCTCATGTGCCCCGTGAGCGTCTTGACTTCTTTGCGCGTGGCGACATCCCACACCCGCACGGTGTGATAGCGATTGCCAGCGGCAATCAATTTGCCGTCGGGGCTAAAGGCAACGCAGCGAACCTCGCCGGCGCCGCCTTCGAGTGCCGAATCCTCCTGGCCGAACAGACGCACCAGGCCGTCGGAGCACGCCGTCGCCAAGATCGGATCGCGCGGGCCCATCGCGATGCCGTTGACCCAACTCCGATGTTCCAGGGTACGCTTCCCGACGCGAACCGTGCCATCGACGCTGCCGGTCCACCACATGGGAGCGAATGGCCCTTCCCTGAGCAGGACGGCCGTCACGCCTCCCGAATGCTCCTTGATCGTTTGGAGCGTTTGCTGATTGCTCATGTCCCAGATTTTCGCCGAATGGTCGAAGCTTCCCGTTATCAATGCTTTGCCGTCGTCCACGAACGAGATCGCACACACGCAATCGGTATGCCCCTTCAAGACGCCCTTCGGTTTCCATGTACCGACTTCCCACAGTCGCACGAGGTTGTCGGCCCCGGCGGAGGCGAGCGTTTTGCCGTCCGGCGCGAAGGCGACCGCCGCGACCCAGCCTTCGTGCTTGAGCACGACGGCGGGCTTCTCGCCAGCGCGGGCGATGGTGGGCAGGAACAGGATTACCAAGCAGATGCATCGTGTCATGGATAAGCCCTGAGTTCGTTTAGCCGCGACGCGCCAGCGGAGCGTGAATGCCAAGCTCGCGCTCCGCTGGCGCGTCGCGGCTAAACAATCGCGCTTGCGATTCGAATCGCTGAATGATAATCTCACACTATGAAAAAGCACATCACTCTTTTGGCGTTTTTGCTCATCCCGTCTATTGCTTCCGCCGGTGAAAAGGCCGACGACGTTTTGAAGGGCCTCAAGGCCTTCACGGCGAAGACGGCCCTGGCGGACGGCTCGTTCCAGCCGGGCGTCGATCCGCAATACAAGGGCATGTCCGACAGCGCGTACAGCAACTTTGCGCCGGTGACTTATGCCGTGGTCATCCACCGCACGTTTGGCTGGTCGTTGCCTCACGAGGCGAAGACGCGCGATTGGATTCTCTCGCGCCAGCGTGCCGACGGCGCGTTTGAGCATACTGCGGGCACGGTCGATCCGAAGTCGGCGCCGGGGCGCGTCTACAACACGACGATGGCGCTCATGGCGCTGCACGGCCTGGGCGCGAAGCCGAAATACGATCCGCTGCCGATCTTCGCCAAGGTCATGGAGAAGGACTACAAGAACCTTCCCGCCTATTCCAGCAGCTTCTTTCCGCTGGCGTATCGGCTTGTCGGCGCCACGCTCCCGGCCGGCGCCGATCAGGCGATGCGCGGCACGATGATCCAGGCTGACGACGGCTACCTCAACGACCACGTGGCGGCAACGTTCCACGCGGTGCACTACGATAAACTCCTGAACGTAAAAACACCCAAGGGCGACCGTATCCTCAAACGTTGCATGAGCGATCAAAAGCCCGACGGCAGCTGGATGCTGAACCCGCTGGCGCGCGATCGGCATGCTTGCTTCGATGCCGTTTTCATGCTGAAACATCTGGGCGGCGATCGCGCCGATTGCAAGAAGGCGATCGAGCGCGCCGCCGACTGGGTAATGAAGTGCCGAAACACAGACGGCGGGTTCGGCCATTACCCCGGCAGCCCTTCGGACTGGGACGCCGTCTACTTCCACGTCGGCGTTCTGGTAATGGCAGGCCGATTGACGCCATCGGACATGCTGCCCAAGAACGCACATCTACTGGGCTGGGGACATTTGATGCGGTGAGAGATCATTAACAATTCACCTGCGTCCGCTTGTGGGTTGAACCACACGAATTTTTCGCAGTTCCTATCGACAAAAGTTCATCGAAAGTTATAATATTCACACCGGACTCGCCTTGCGCGAATCTGGGGTAGAAATGAATGGACTGTTCCCCTTGCGTCCCTCATGGGGCGTTCTCTCCGCCGGGGAGAAAATAGGTCGAACCCGGCAACAACCCTGGCAGTCCAAACTATTCGGTCATTCTGCGGTATCTCACCGAGGATCGGTTCCCCGGGGAGCCGCTGTTTTTTTTATTTCAGGAGACGGTTTTTCTCTCTTCTCCAGGGAGAAATCGCTACCGCCAGCCATGCTCGAAAAACTTCGCAATATCGGCATCATCGCACACGTGGACGCGGGTAAAACCACCACCACCGAACGTATTCTTTATTACGGCGGGTCCAAACACAAAGCCGGTGACGTGGACGACGGCAACACCACGACCGATTTCGATCCCCTGGAAAAAGCCAAGGGCATCACCATCAATAGCGCCGCCGTCTCGCTCGAGTGGAAAGACTTCCAGTTCACTCTGATCGATACGCCCGGCCACGTCGATTTCACGGCCGAGGTCGAACGCTCGTTGCGCGTGCTCGACGGCGCGGTCGGCGTGTTCTGCGCCGTCGGCGGCGTCGAAGTGCAGTCGGAAACCGTTTGGTACCAGGCGAATCGCCACAACGTGCCTCGATTGGCGTTTGTCAACAAGCTCGACCGCATGGGCGCGGATTTCTACGGCTGCCTCGAGCAGATGAAGGAAAAGCTCGGAATCAACGCGGCTGTTTGCACGATTCCCGCCGGGCAGAGCGACCAGTTCATCGGCGTGATCGACCTGATTCGCATGAAGTTCTGGAAGCAAGACCCGAACGATCCGGCCCACATCCGTTACACCTGGGAGCCGATACCCGCGCAGTACGCTGCCGATGCGGCCACCTGGCGCGAGAAACTGCTCGATGCCGCCTCGCACGGCTGCGATGAGCTTCTGACGGCGATCCTGGAAGGCACGGAGATAACCGAGGAAATGATCCGCCACGCGCTGCGTGTCGGCACGCTTTCGGGCAAGCTCACGCCGGTGCATTGCGGTTCGTCGAAGATGTTCAACGGCGTGCGGCTCCTGCTTGATGCCGTCAGCGACTATCTCCCGTCGCCGGCCGATCGTCCGCCGGTTCACGGGACGAATCCGAAGACGAAGGAAAAGGTCGAACGCAAGCCGAACGACAGCGAACCGTTCTCGGCCCTGGCGTTCAAGACGGTCAGCGAAAAGCACGGCGACCTCGTGTTTCTCCGCATCTATTCGGGCGTATTGAAGCCGGGCGAGTTCATTCTCAATCCGGTGGTCAAGAAGCAGGAACGCATCAGCCATATCTATCGGCTGTTCGGCGATCGCCGCGACCGCCTGGAGAGTGCTGGCGCGGGCGAAATCGTGGCTGTAGTCGGCATGAAGTACACCCACACCGGGCATACGCTGTGCTCAGAAGACAATCCGATCGCGCTCGAGGAAATTCGTTTCCCCGAGCCGGTTATCTCGCAGGCGATCATCCCGGCCAAGAACGTTGACGAAACGAAATTGGCCGAAGCCCTGGGCAAGATGGTGCGCGACGACCCGACGCTCAAGACCAAGACCGACGTCGAGACGAATCAGCTCATCATCAGCGGCATGGGCGAGTTGCATCTT
>CAZAFH010000094.1:0-32332 GCA_964484265.1 uncultured Singulisphaera sp. | reverse complement strand
TCGATGGTGAGGTTGGCCATGGCCGTCCCTGACAAAGGTGAAGGCGAGGCCGACTTCTTGCCGGACTCGCAGCTGCAAATACTGTATGGGCAGGCCAGACTACGGAAATACCCCAGGCCCCAGGGATTTGCACCTAAGAACGGAAGAGCCAAAAAAAGTCGATTTGCCAGGCCAAAATCCGAAATCATTTTGAAAGTTTTGATCCCGTCGTTTCGTTCGCAACAGGTGTCAGTTCCGTCGCAGATTGTACCGCGCTGGGTATTCGCTTCGCAATGTGGGTTGCGGCGATTTTTTCAAAAAAGCACCGGTTGGCCAACTCCCTCTCCCCCGTGCCTGTTGGCCACCCCTCCCTAAAAGTGCAAAAAAAGGCCGAAAAAGTGCGAAAGCGCTTGGCCAACGGCTGTTGGCCAAGCGCCCCCTGGCCAGGCGGCGAATTTCGTTGCAACTGCGGGAAATGTGTGTAAAGTACCTTTGTCGGTTCCCGCCGGGAGATTCACTTTCCTCGATTTCAGAGTGACCGCCATGAGCCGATCGCTTGCTGTGGGTATGGGCGTGATCGCGGCGATGATCGCTGCATCGGCGGCGTCGCACGCGCAGGGGGAATCCGGTGGGTATGCGGGCACGGTTCGGCCTCTCCTTGCGAAGTATTGCGCGGAATGCCATGGCAAGGCAAAGCCCAAAGGTGGGCTGGATTTGGCGTCGCGCAAGGGGCATGAAAAGCCCCACGACTGGCGCGAGACCTGGGAGCGGCTGCGCAGCAAGCAGATGCCGCCGGGCGGACGTCCGCAGCCGACAGCGGCGGAACGCGAGGCCATGCTCCGCTGGATCGAGGGCGTCTTCGCCAGGGCGACTCTGGCAGGTCAACCCGATCCCGGGCCGTTGCGGCCGCGGCGGTTGAACGTGCGCGAGTACGCGAACACGGTGCGCGATCTGTTCGTGTCGGATGGGCGATCATCGGTGCGGAAGTCGTCGTTTACGCCGCTCAAGGATGGGCGTATCGGTTTGTATCGCATGTTCCCGCCGCCGGAACATCCGACGCAATTCGTCACCCGCTTTTTGCCTCAGGATACGAACGACGGCGGCTTTGACACGATAGCCGAGGGGCTGTCGATTCCGCCGTTTCTGGTCGAGAAGCATCTACGGGCGGCCAAGGTGCTGTTGGAGGACATGGTCCTGCTCAATGCGAAGCGCCCCGGTTCGTACCAGTGGCCGCTCTATCAGCGCATATCGAAGCTGCAAAAAGGCCTGCAGCCGAAGGGGCTGACGCAAGCGCAGGCGGTGGCGGCCTTCTTGCGAGAGTTCGCCAGTCGAGCGTTCCGCCGGCCGGTGTCGGTCGAAGAGGCGGCGAAGTTTGGCAAGCTGTTCGAACAAGCTCAAGCTCGCGGCGAGGACTTCGATTCGAGCATTCGCCTGTCGCTACAGGCGATCCTGGTCGCGCCGGAGTTCACGCTGCTGTGGAGCAACCAGAGCGAGGCCAAGGCCGACACGCCTGTGCGAGCGCTCAACGATCATGAGCTGGCGGCGAGGCTGTCGTACTTTCTCTGGAGCACCGTGCCTGACCGCGAGTTGATCCAGCTTGCTGACAAGGGGCAACTGCGCGACGGGAAAGTATACGACGCCCAGATTCGCCGACTGATGGCCGACTGGCGCTCGCGCGATGGAATGCTGTTCGGCTTTCTGATGCAATGGCTGCAGCTGGATCGTCTCGACCGCGCGAACCCCGATGCGGAGAAATACGCGTCGTACTTCACCGAGAATCTCGGCCCGCTGATGACGCAGGAGTTGCTGCTCTTCGCCGACGCCATCATGGTCGAGGATCGCAGCATCCTCGAGTTCGTGGACGCCGACTGGGGGTTTCTCTGTTACCCGCTGGCAGTGCATTATGGCGTCACGGATTTTCCGGGCAAAAAGACGTCGAACGATCAGCCGCCGTGGTACCGTGTCAAATATTCCGACAAGCGCCGCGGCGGCGTGTTGACGATGGGCAAAGTGCTGACGGGAACCTCTCAGCCGTTGCGCACGAGTCCGGTGCATCGCGGCAAGTGGATGCTCGAGACAATCCTCGGCACGCCGCCCCCGCCTCCGCCGCCCGAGGTAGACAATGTGCTCAAAGAAGAACCCGACGGCAAGAAAAAACTGACCGTCCCGCAGCTCATGGCCCGGCATCGCGATAACCCGTCCTGCTTCGCCTGCCATCAAATGATCGACCCGCTCGGCATCGCTCTCGAAAGCTTCGACCCGACGGGCAAATGGCGCGACAAGGACCAGGACCAGCCCATCGACACGCGCGGCGAATTCGCCGATGGCACGAAGTTCAACGGCATCGTCGAGCTGAAAGCGTCATTGCTGAACCGCAAGGACGAATTCACTCGCGGCTTCGTCGAGAAGATGTTATCATACGCTCTGGGCCGAAAGCTCGACTATTACGACGTGGCGACCGTGAACCGCATCACGCAAGCGGTTCGCGATGATGGGTATCGCTTTTCGCGCGTGGTGATCGAGGTGGCCAAGTGCTACCCGTTCCGCAACTGCCGGGCGAGCGGCGTAAAACAGTAACCGATAAGGGGGACGATCATGGTGAAGGGTGAATCGATCACACGGCGAACGATGCTCCGAGGCATGGGCGCCGCCGTCGCATTGCCGTGGCTGGAGGCGATGACGTCGGCTCAGCCGGCCGATCGACCGCCGCTGCGCATGATGTTCGTCTACCATCCGCTCGGCGCCGAGACGACGGCCTGGAAAGGCGTGACCGGCGCGGGCCGTGACATACGCCTCACACCGACGCTGCGTCCGCTGGAAAACTTCAAGGAAAAGCTGCTGATTCTCGATGGATTGAACGGCCGACGGCATCCGTCGTCGGGGCATAATCGCTCGGCCTGTCTTTGGCTGAGCAGCGCCGCCCCCGGCCGGCGCGACACCTGGGGTGCGGAAACCGACGTCACTTTCGACCAGGTCATCGCCCCTCGATTGAGCCGCGGCGCCAGGCAGCAATCGCTCGAACTGAGCTGCACGACGGTCGGCAATCTCATGCATGCGATGAACCTCTCGTGGCGCGGACCAGGCTCGCCTATGGGCGCCGAAAGCAGGCCTCGCGATGTCTTCGCACGCATGTTCGGCGACGCCCAGCAAGACCGGCGCAACGCCAGCATCCTCGATGTCGTCGGCGAAGACGCGCGACGATTGCGCACGCGGATCGGGCATGCCGACCAGGGCAGGCTTGACGAGTACCTCGAATCGGTCCGCTCGCTGGAGCGGCGCATCGCCTCGTCGCGCGATGGCGCCGAGCGTCAAGCTCCACCGCCAATCAACGTGCCCGAACAGATGCCGGAAAATCTCCGCGATCACGTTCGGCTCATGCTCGATCTGCTCGTCATCGCAATGCAGACGGGCTTCACCCGCGTCGCCACCTGCGCCCTGGGCGACGAAAGCGAAGGCGCCGCAGGCACGACCTACAACCGTCGGCTGGCGGATTTCGGCATCGACCGCGCGGCTCTGGCGGGTCGCGTCGAGGCTCGCTACCTTGATTGGGGCCATCACCAGTGTAGCCACGACCCGAGGCCGACGCTGCCAATCATTCAAACGATCGACCACTGGTATGTCGAGCAGCTTGCGTATTTGCTTGGCCGACTACAGGGCATCAACGAAGGCGGCGCGACGCTGCTCGATAACAGCATGGTCGTCTACGGCTCGACGAATGCGGGCGGCGGCACGGCGCCAGGCGGCTGGCCGGGCCACGGGTTGCGCGATGTCGCGTGCCTCATCGCCGGCGGCGGCGCAGGTTTGCTGCGCCGCCCAGGCCGCGTGCTGCAGTACCACGGCATGCGCAACGCGGGCGTGCCGCTCTGCAACCTTTGGCTCACACTCGCACAGATGGCCGGCATCGAACGCCGCGACTTCGGCATCAGCACTGGCACCCTCAGCGACCTGGGATGACGTTCTTCGGGCGTGATCTCCTTGGCCCGGTGGAATTCCGCACTTGACACGGCGGATGGCGGAGCGTATCACGGTGCTGCTTGGTGAACCGTTCGCATGGAGGATGGGCCATGACGCGCTGGACGATGCTGGTCGCGCTGCTTTCGACGCAATTGACGGGGTGCCTGTACTACGCGTATCCCACGCTGGCGTACACGCCCGAGGTTGCCGTGCCGAACCCCGACGGCGGGGCGCATGCGTTTCGCGTGGATGTGGACCGGACGAAGCGGGAGTCGATGCCGACGGCACAGGACTATTCGCTGTCGCGCATCCCGGTTGACTCCCGAGGGAAGATTCCCAGCCAATTGGAATTGGCCTCGGCAATGGGCGTGTTAAATCCGTTCGGTGTCGTCGAGGGCGCCAAGCACGAGGAGACGAAATACACGATGCTGGTTCGGCTTTATCGGCCGGGCTATCGCACGATGGAGGTGCGGGCGTGGGACAAGTCGCGTGATTTCCAGTGGCTGCCGGCGCCGACCTTGGTCGATCAGGAACGTGCGATCGATGACCTGCTCGCGCCGATCGATTCGGATCCGAAGGCGACATGGTGGGACCTGAAAGACCAGAAGTCGCCCGGCCTGGGATTGCAGCCTGGCGCCAACCGGGCGACGCAACGGCAGACGTTGCTGTTCGCTGCGGGCGAGTATCAGCGGCTGGCGAGCAGCGCGCCGGCGATGACGCCGACCTCCGCGCCGCATCGCGAACGATTGCAGCAGAAAGCGATTTGGCTCCGCCGGTACGCCGAGCAAGCGCCGACGCCGCTGACGATTGATTCCGCCGTGCCGCCGCTGCGGAATTGACGACCGATCCGACGAATTGGAACAGGCCCGGGGATAATCTTCCCTGGGCTTTTTTCGTTTTTGAAACACTCCGAGATAAGATCATATCAAGGTCCTTCTTTGCGCCTTTACGTGAGTTGTATCTGGTCCTGCGGAGTTTTCTCATGCCCATGCGGCTTGGCATGCTTGGTATGTGGCACGTGCATTCGACTGGCATCGTGAGGCAAGTTGCTGCGCATCCAACGGAGTTCCAGCTTGCTGCGTTTTACGATCGCGACCCGGAATTGGTCGCCAGGCGTAGGGCCGAGTGGACGCCGCTCGTCGGGTCGATGCACACCTTCGACACGCCCGAGGCGTTGACTCGCGAACCGCTGGATGGCATCGTCGTGGAAGGTCGAATCCATGAGAACCTCGACCTGGCCAGCATCGCGCTGAATGCCGGCAAACCCGTGTTGCTCGAAAAACCGGCAGGTATCGACATCGACTCCTTTCGCGCAGTTCATCAGCTCGCCGAATCGAAACGGTTACATTTGCAGGTGCTGTACCTTTTCCGCTACATGTCAGCCGTGCGTGATATGCTCGCGCGCGTTCGTGCCGGCGAGATTGGCAGCATCTACCACTATCGCGCGCGATTGCCCAAAGATCGCTCGCTGTATGCGGATTACGTGCGCGAGTTGTCACAGTACGGCGGCGGGATGTTTTTCGAGATGGCCGGCCACCTCGTGGATTTCATGGTGACGATGCTCGGCACGCCAACAAACGTCACGCCGTTCGTTCGCCATCATCACGAATCGGATGCATCGAATTTCATCGACAACGGCCTGGCCGTCTTCGAGTATCCGCATGCGCTCGGCTGCATTGAAGTGACCGCGCTCGAGTGTGTACCCGATGCTCGCCGCATAGAGGTCTTTGGCACGGAGGGCGGCATCGTCATCCCGCATCTGGGTAGCGGGCATCTGACGAATGACGCGACGCAACCGATTCAGGTCTACCATCGTGGCGACGCCGGCTGGCAGACGCTGCCGTTGCCTCAAGCGACGCTGCAAATCGCCGATTTGCGCGAGTTCGCCGCCGTGGTGCGCGGCGAAAAACCGCCGGAGTATACGCTGGTGCATGATATCCTGGTGCAAGAGGTGCTGCTGCGAGCGTGTGGGATGTTGCGGTAGCGGATTATTCGGGTAGAATGAAGGCAATGAAAAAAAAAATTGGAGGGTTTCGACATGACAGATATCGCGCTAAAAAAACCGTTGAAGGTCGAGGCGGGCAACCTTACCGCCATGGTCAAGGTGTCTACAGACGCACTGCCTCAACTTCGGGAGGTGCTGAATCAGCACGGAGTACGCCATTGGGTTCGGCACAGCATCATGAAAGTGGGCGATTCGCCCCCGGTTACCTGGGTACATTTCTACCGTGAAACCGAAGCGAAATCCGTTCAAGAAATCCTCGACAGCGTTATTTGAGGATAATAATGGCGATCTCCGATGACATCCGACAGATTGGCAAACAAGCCCTCGACCAATTGAACGGGGTCCACGATTTTCTGGAACACTCGCGATTTTCCTGGGATTTCCTCACGGAGAAGGTCCAGCAGGGCGAAACCTTTGCTCATACGAATGTTGCCACGGGAACGATCGTTGATCAGTCAACGCTACTAAGTCTGATTCCGAAGTATTCGGACGACTACCTGCTCCGATTTACCTTCCGCCAGTTTGTCTCGATTTTTGAATCGTTCTTCTTTCGCTTCATGGAACGCATCTTCCTGCACAACCCCTGGTCCTTTGCTCGCTCGCAACTCGAGTTTGACGCAGTGCTGCGGGCCGCGGATCGCGACGAGATCATGCTCGGCGTCATTCGCAAACAACTCAACGATCTCAAGTACGAATCGCCACGCGAATGGTTCGCGGTCTTGAAACGCACGGTGCGAATTTCCAACCCCAGCGACGATGACATCGAGTCGATTGCCGAACTCAAGGCGACGCGAGATATCATCGAGCATAACGACGGCGTCGTCAACGCGACCTATTTTCGCAAAGCTGGCAAGAAAGCCCGGAAAGTTGTTGGCAAGTACCTCGATCTGGACGATAATTACTTTCTCGATTGCTGGCGCCTCGTGATTCGGGTTGTTGACGAAGTATGCGAAGAGGCGATGGCGCGGCTTGCAGTTTAATCCTCGCTTACAACCTACTGTTTATCACACGTTGCATTTTGATTGGACTATTCACCATGCTCAACGTCCTCGGCTCAAAGTCTCGCGCTTGCGACGGCATGACGCGGCGATCCTTGCTCAAGGCGGGCGCGCTTTCGATGATTGCAGGGCCGCTGTTGAGCGCTAAGCCGCAAGCGGCGGAAGTACGGGCGCCGCGCGGGCGGGTGCGGTCTGTCATTCTCATCGACCTCTTCGGCGGGCCGAGCCATATTGATATGTTCGATCCCAAGCCCGATGCGCCGGCGGAGATTCGCGGGGAGTTTGGCGTCATTCGGTCGTCGCTTCCCGGGGTGCTCGTGACCGAGCATTTGCCCCGGATGAGCGGCTGGATGAACCGCACTTGTTTGATCCGCACGGTATCGCATCCTTACAACAGCCATAATCCGTATGGCGTCATGACGGGCTTCACCGGCGGGCAGGATCAGCGCGATTACTTTTCTAGCCCGACGAACCATCCGAGCATGGGATCGGTGTGTCATTATGCGGGCCTCACTCGGCCCGATGTGCCGCCTTATGTCGTGTTGCCGGCGTATCCCGGTTACAGCCAGGGATTGCGGCGTGCGGGTCCGTACGGCGGGTATCTCGGCAGCCAGTACAATCCGCTGTTCAGCCAGTGCAATCCGACGTTTGATCGCGAAATCGATTCAGCTCGCGATTTCTACAATCCGACGATACGACCGATGGGTGACCCCGTGCTGCCTTCGCTGGAATCGTCGATCACCCTCGATGCCCTCGACCGTCGGCGAACGCTGCTCGAACAGGTCAATCACCATGCGTCGCGTCTGGACTCGTCGCGCGGCGTCGAGATGATGGGCGTCCGTCAGCGGCAGGCGTTTGACCTGCTCATGAACGCCAGCACGCGCGGCGCGTTCGACCTTGGCCGCGAGCCGATGAGCGTGCGCGAACGCTACGGCCGCGACCTGTTCGGCTCGAGCGCGTTGCTCGCGCGTCGGTTGGTCGAGGCGGGCGTGACGTTCATTACGATCCACACCGAATCGCGGCCGAATGGCCACTGGGATACACATAGCAACAACTTCAACATGTTGCGCGGGTTCCTGTTGCCATACCTCGATCGCATTCTGACGGCTTTGTTCGAGGATCTGGTGCAGCGCGGCTTGTGGGAGCAGACGCTGGTGATGGTGACAGGCGACATGGGCCGAACGCCGCGGATCAACGCCAATGCGGGGCGCGACCATTGGCCTCAGTGCGGGTTCTGCCTCTTCGCCGGCGGCGGCGTGCGCGGCGGGTTCGTGCATGGCCGAACCGATCGCCAGGCGGGTTATCCCACCGAGTTCCCGGTTACGCCAGGAGATTTGTGCGCGACGGTGTATCACCTGCTCGGCCTCGACCCGCACATGATGGTGCCGGACCAGACGGGACGCCCGCTGCATGTCGCCCACGGCGGCGAACCCGTGCGAGCGATCTTGGCGTGATGGTCGGCGAACCTGGAGACGCCCATGGCGGCGCGCTAAGAACCATGAACAGGTGGGGACTCTATCCTTGGTTTCGCGAATCGGGCCCGGACCTCATTCACCCCGACGACTTAGCCATCGTCCATGCTCACTCTCCATACTGCGTCGTGTGCGAAGTTGTGGGCGAAGAGGGACAATATCTTATTCTCCGTTATTACGAACACCAGGTCCGGTGTAAACCGCAATTGTTCCAGTCCGTTCCACGTCCTGCGTTTCGGGTTGGGCAATTGGTAAGGACCAAAGCACCGCGAACTGAGAGAACAGGCGTGGTTCGCGGCATCGGCTGGCACTATAAGAGGAATGAACCTGCGTTTTTTCTGGCGATTGAGAGCAAGCCACTGAAGAGCCGGTATTGGGCGGACGAATTAGAAGTAGTCCTGGCCCCAGTACAGTGAGTTACATCCCTTCCACGTGAATTTCCGCGAACTTCGCGCGTGGTGAATGGAGCGACGGCAGCGGCGGGCCGAAAGATGACTACCGATCACCGCGACGGACCGATCGGCTGGGAGCGGCAATTCGAGTTGGCCCGGCCATGCTAAATGTGTCGTCCTGGAAGGATCTGGTCGAAGCACCGTAAAATTGAGAATATGGGTCAAAAATCTCTGTTCCTTTCTTGGATTGTCGAGTATACTAAAACATTCCCGACAACCTGAAACCCGCGATACCTATTGGATCGCGAACTTGAGAGGAGGACGAATGACCCTGCGGATGCGTGTTCATGACAAGGAACCAATCGGTTTGGCCTTGCGTCGATTCAAGAAGTTGATCGAACGAAGCGGAATGCAGAAAGAGCTGCGCGCACACCAGCATTACGAAAAGCCGAGCGAACTACGTCGCCGCGCCAAGCTGCGTAAGGAAAAAGCAGCACGGAAGGCCCGCGAAAAAGTCGGCGGCGTCGGAATCTAACCAAGCCATAGCAAGCGTACAATCGAAAGCGAGACAGCGATCGCCTGACTTCAGGGCCATCGCTGCCTCGCTTTTTTTCTTTACTATCGGACAACGCCCGCAGCCGAAAGGCTGCGGGATCGCACACCTTTCAATACCTTCGACGGGTGAAATTGACGCTTTTCCGAGCCGCGACCGTGAGGGAGCGGCCAGCCGGATACCTTGCCGGAACAGATATTGTCGGCCGCTCCCTCACGGTCGCGGCTCGGAAATGTTTTGGTCCGTCGGCAAATGCGACAATCTCCACCGCGTGAAGTATACATTACCACCGGAAGTTGTACATCGCGTAAAACAATTCGGGGTTGCGGCCATTTCCGGTGTTGCGGATGAACTCGCCGGCTTGCATGCGCGAATAGCCGATGAGGAAATCCGATTGCTTGGTGAGGTGGAAATTGACGATGAGGTCCACTTCCTGCCCGACGACGCCGCCGGCCGAAGCGTTCGGACTGACGCGGAGCGGGTTGCCTGCCGCGCCGTAAAGAGCGTCGGCGGCGTTATTCAGCGTAAAGAAGTGATACTGTGCGTTGAATGTGATCCACTTCATCGGATTCAGATACAGGTGGAAATTGACGTCGCGAATGTTCTGCCGGCCAACGAGGTCAAGCCAGCCCAGGTAATAATGGCCGAACGGAAACTGCTGATTGAAGGTGTTGAAGTTCCCGGCATTGCGCGTTGAATCGCCCGAGGCCCAGTCATAGTAGGCCCAGACCGTGGGATTCATCGGACCTTTCGCCCAGTTGTAGCCGAGGCCGGCAGTGGCGAAACCGGCGAAAACGCTATTGCCTCCGCGATCGCCGAATTGGCCGGCGCCTTCGATGTCCCACAGCACACCATCCTTGGAACCGTGGTAGCGCGAGCCCACCGTATGGGTCACGATCGGTGCGCTCGTGATGCCGCCGGCCGTGACGGTGTTGTGATTGTCGTAGTAGAGATAGTACGAGTCGATGGCCTGCGTTTTTTCGGGCCGATAGGTCACCCATGCCCCGCCGAAATTCTGATTGTTGTCGGAACGGTCAAACCGTGTGGCATCGACAATCACCGGGCGGACGAAAAAGAGATCGACGTCGAGCTTGTCGCTCGACCAGAAGCCGCGCACGCCTTCAAAGGTCCGGCGTGTGTTGGTCCAGTCGATAGTCGATATCAATCGCGTGGACCCGTAGTTAAGCTCCTGTCGTCCGACGCGGACATACACCGGTTTGCAATCGATCTCGGCGACTTTCACGTCCACGAACAAGTTCAAAAGATCGGCGCGATTCTCGTCGATCTTTAACGGCGGCAGATCCGGATTGACATTGAATGCCGTGATGAACTCGGCATAGATCCGGAACTGATCGCGGTACCACAGGTCGCCGTAGACGCGGGCACGGAAGAGATCGTACTCGTTGTTTTGGCCCGAAAGCCGGCTATTCACCTCGCGCATGTGGCGCCACCATGCCTGGCCGCCTGTGCCGAACATCCAGTTGTCGCCGAGATGGATGCGGTGAAGCTTCTCGAAGATATCGGGATTGTATCCGGGTTGATCGACGTAGCGCCAATCCCCGTCGAAGAAGCCAGGACCGAAGAGCGCGAAGGCGGGGAATGGGTATTTCTGCGGCGCCTCGCGGGTCTTGCCTTGCAGCCAATCAAGCCCAGTGTAATAGCCGCATCCCTTAGGCGGCACCACAAAGTTTCCAGGCCGCTGCCCAGGGCGAACATAGGGATTGGTCAGCCACGCAGATTTTGGCTCCAGCGCCGGCATGACGACCGTGTCAACCACTTTCGGCGGCGAAATGGCTTCGGGTTCGGTCTTTTTGGCGCCGACTTCGACGGGTTCGGTTATTCCAGTTACAGCGATGACGCTAGCCTTCGGTTCACTCGCGGGTATCCGCGGAGGCAGAAGACGGCCTAGATCACTCTGAGCGAATAGGGAACCAGGTTGGAGCAGAGCACCGGCCGCGAGGCCGCACGCCGATGCGCGCAAAAGCCATCGTTTCAGGGAAAACATCGAAATTGCCTCCATGCAAAAAATTGAAATATGGTGGGACTGAGGTTGGTTGGTCTTTTCGTAGGAGAGATCGAAGGGGCATCCTGTAACCCCAATTGGGTGATCGACCGATTTCCGCAATGGATCGAATTTCGATTACCGAGAATTGCGATATTCTTTATGAAGATTGGCGAAAAAGGCGGCACGTTGAAATACAACGGCACGATCCGCATGGCCGTCATTTCCAGTTCCAAAGACGCAATCGGAAATCGCCTCCCGAAGCGAGAAATTGCCTCTGACGCGGAACGAAGGTGACGGAAAAGACAGCCTCGCGTGACACGTTGTAGGAAGAATGCAATTTGCCGGCACGCAGGTCCCAGATTTTTACGCTGCGATCATCGCTCGCGGTGGCGGCGTAGTGCCCGTCAGACGAAACCGCCACTCCATAGACTGGATCGGCGTGATCGGTCCAGGTTCGCACGAGCTTGCCTTCCGGCAGCGCCCATTGCCGAACCGTCTTATCCTGGCTTGTGGAGATTATAGACTTACCGTCCGGCGAAATAACGCACCGGTAGATGTAGCTCGTGTGCGCCTCAAGAACCCGCGGTTTCTCGGCGGTCTGCCAGCGCCAGACGCGCAGCGTCTTGTCCGCACTGGCTGTGACCAGGATCGGTTCCGAGGGATGAAAGGCGAGGCCATAGACATTGTGACTGTGGCCAGCGAGTGTGTGCAACCGTTTGCCCGAGTGTGCATCCCAGATGATCGCCGAATGATCTTCCTCGCCGCCGCCGGTGGCAATATTTTTGCCATCGGGGGAGAAGGCGATGGAGTAGACGGGGCCTTTGTGTCCGTTCAGAACCACTATTTTTTTGCCCGTGGCCGCATTCCAGGTCGTGGCAGTCTTATCGCCCGAGGCTGTCGCCACGATGGAGGAGTTCGGCGACCAGACGGCCTCGTAAACCGGTCCGGAATGTTCCAACGTGATGTTGGGTTTCGCGTCGCCCACGTTCCAGATCTTGGCGGTGTTATCTCCGCTTGCACTGACAATTCGTTTGCCATCGCTGGAATACCAGACGCTGTAGACGTTATCCGTGTGCGCTTTTAGGGATAAAATCTCCTGAGATACAGCAAACGAAGGAATCGACATCGAGCTAAAGATTAGTATGAACCGCGTGGTATACAATTTGGTTATGAACACGTCGTGCCCTCGGCTTACAGGAATGCCCGTTTCTACTTTGCGAATACGATTGCAACTGGGCTGTGCCTGCTTGGTGGATAGCTTATGACGTCTCTCTTGCAATCTCAACTCGACGCCGTCCCCAATGGCCATTCCGAACGCATTGGGCTTCTTGTGGACCTTGTCCTCGCGGCGGCGGAGAAGTGCTCGGCAAGCGATATTCACTTCGAACCGACGGCGAAGTCGCTCGACATCCGCTTTCGCATCGACGGCGTTCTGCATCGCCAGGCGGTCCTGCCGCGAGATATCGCCCCCAACATCATCGCCCGCCTCAAGGTTCTTGCAGAGCTACTGACGTATCGACAAGACATCCCGCAAGAGGGCCGGCTGGCGCAGCCGCGTTTCGGAGCGGACATGCGGATCAGCACGTTCCCGACGGTGCACGGCGAAAAAGCCGCCGTTCGCATTTTTGGTTCGGGCGCCGCAATCCGTGAGCTCGAAGATCTCGGCATGTCCGAACCGTTGCTCGCCGAGTTGCGCTCGCTTTTCGCCCATCGCACGGGCGCCGTCTTTCTCACCGGACCGTCGGGCAGCGGCAAAACGACGACGCTGTACGCATGCCTGCGCCACCTTGTCCGCGAGAGCGGCGGCAGCCGGCATGTCGTCACCATCGAGGATCCTGTCGAGCAAATCCTTGACGGCATCACGCAATCCCACGCCAGACCGGGCACCGAATTCGACTTCGCACGCGGTTTACGCAGCCTGCTTCGGCAGGATCCCGAGGTCATCATGGTCGGCGAGGTGCGCGACGCCGACACCGCGCATATCACGATCGAGGCTGCTCTCACGGGGCATCTCGTCCTCAGCACTTTGCACGCCGGTTCGTCGTGCGGTGTCATCAGTCGGCTGCTGGAGATGGGCCTCGAACCCTATCTGCTCACGAGCGGCGTGAAGGCGATCCTCAACCAACGTCTCGTCCGCCGGCTTTGCATCAAATGTCGGCGGCAGGTCAATGACGAATGGCAGGCCATCGGATGCGGCCTGTGCGTCGGCACGGGCTATCACGGACGCGTGCTGTTGACGGAAATCGTCGCGTTCGACGAGCCGTTGCGGCAGGCGATCCTCGCCCGGGCGGATACGGCGACACTCGAAAGAAACGCCTTCGGTGCGGGCAAACGAACGATCTTTGACAGCGCCGATTTCGCCATCGCAAGCGGTTCGACGACGCCTGCCGAGGTTCTGCGCGTGCTCGGGCCTCGTGCTGCATTATCCGCAAACTCGTCAGGATCGGAATAGTAGGATCAGGTCTTGTCCGCGTCAGTCGTTATCGAGAAATCGGCTTGATTGCCAGCGGCACGCACGGAACGCATGGAGTTTTGCGCATCCAGGGGCGGATAATATCTTGACGTCCGACCGCAACCCTGGAGCAAGCCATCCGTGCGTTATCTCTTTTTCATTGTCATAGCTATTTCATGCCTGACTTCTTCGGCGCAAGCTCAGCCAGGCGATTGCAAGATCGATTCGTTCCTTTACGATCCCTCCTACTGCCTCGATAACGTGATACGCGGCAAGGCTCGGCCGTATCTGCCTCAGCCCGGCGACGTCATGCTCGCCACGGACAAGAATCTGTTCTGGAAAATCACGCACGATCTGGCCTTGGCGTTCGAGCCGCACAACTCAGCGTTGGTGGTGGCGAATTGCAATGGGCAATTGACGATACTGGAAGCTGGCCCCAATGACACGATCCGGATCCGGATGTTGGACATGTTGCCACACTTGAAGGAGTACGCGGATAAAGGCCCGGTGTGGATTCGCAAGCGCAAGACTCCGGTCACGGCGGAGCAGTCGTCGCTTTTGACGGAGTTTGGCGAGAAGCAGAATGGCAAACGCTTCGCGCTCGGCCGATTGGGCTTGCAGCTGACGCTGTTTCGCGATCGCGGGCCGTTTCGCACCAAGTACATGGGCGGGCCGCACGGCGACCGCACGAGCTACTTTTGCTCGGAGCTGGTAACGGAGACGCTGGTCCACGCGGGATTGTTGCCTTGCGAGACGACACGTCCTAGCGCGACGTATCCGCATGATTTGTTTTTCGATCATTCCCACAATCGCTTCATCAACAAGCACCTGCCGCTCGTTCACGATTGGGACCCGCCTGCACGCTGGCTGTATTTCGATGTCGGCGCCCGCGCCAATCCATGACCGATTTGATTACCAGTCCGCGGTAAGAGCGATATTGCGATCGTTGTAGCAGGTGATGTTTTCGACGCGGAGGATATCCATCGCTGCTTCAATGTCCGGGCGCACGCGGCAGATGGCCATGTGGCTCCCCTTGGCACGCAGCCATCGGCTGACGTCGGCGAGCATGATCGCGCCTTTCGACGACATCTTGCGTACGTTCTTCATGTCAACCAGCACGCGCAGGTTGGGCCTGGTGCAGTTGTCGCAGATCTCTTTCTTGATGAGCGCGATTTCCGATTCCTCGACCATGTGGGTATCATTCACGCGAATGGTCGTGATGCCTTTTTCGAGCCCCACGCGAAGCCGGCCCTTGACCAGGCCTTTCATCGCGTTGAGTTGATTGAGGATCGACCCAGCCGCGGCGGCAGCGTTGTTGTACTTTCGGTCCGTTTCCTCTTCCTCTTCTGGTTCTGTCTCCTTTTGGCCATCCAGGCTGCGCATGGCCCATTCTTCGAGGTCCTTTTGCGACATCGGGACTTCTTGCACCTGCACCAGAAACTCCAGCGGACCGATAGCAATGCGATCACCGGCGTGCAAAGGCCATTCGGCTCCCGGCGGAATTGCCGAGCCGTTGACGATGGTTTCATTGCCGCTGTCGAGATCACGTACGAAAACCTTGCGATCGCGGGTGACGAACGCGCAATGGCGAGGGCCGAGCCCGTCCTTGCGCAGCTGGCAGATCTTGTCGGACCCGACGAGAAACAAATCGATCGACACGGGAATGGGCATTCCCTGTTTATTTCCCTTGGCAACGATAAGGAAAAACTTCATAACCGAACAACCTCTCACACATAATCTGACGCCCATTTCTCTTGATTGTAACTCATCCTCGCTGGCTACCTCTCTTTTGGCTCCCGAATCCAAAGAGAGGACCGCTTCCTTCGAAGGCGTTTGTTAACATTTCCTAATGTTACTGGCGTGTGCGCAAATGTCCTGGCAGAGATACCCCGAATTCACCTCAGGTGGATTCAAATGTCTCATTAAGGTGCTGCAATATCGATTCTAGCATCAAACAAGATGAAGTGATTGTAACATAAAGATTCGCAAAATCATATCAAAAAATTAAAAATTGCGATAATTGCGGGAATCAGAAAAAAGCGAGCCAGGCGAGCCAAAAACGTGAGAGATTGGTGAAAATCAAACGGGAGTGCCGCTTTTTTTCAGTCGCTCACGATTCTGGCTCGCCAAAAAATCACAATCTCACCACCGAAACTTCGCCTTCACGTCGGGGTTGACGACTTTTTCCGCCGGCCATTCGCCGCGGGACAGCGACACGATCGCCTGAGCCGCGGATAGTGCCATGTCGTCGCGCGATTTTGTGTCGACGCCGGCGGCGTGCGGGGTCACGACCACGTTATTCATGTGGAAAAGCGGACTGTCTTGCGGCGGCTCTTCCTCGAACACGTCGAGACCCGCGCCGGCGAGGCGCTTGTTCTGGAGTGCTTCAATCAGGTCGGCCTCGTTGATCAACGCGCCGCGGGCGGTGTTGATGATGTAGGCCGTCGGCTTCATCTTGGCGATCGTCTGTTTGTTGATGAGATGACGCGATTCCTTCGTTGCCGGCATGTGCAAGGTGAGGAAATCGGAATGGGCGAAAAGCTCGTCCATGCTGACAAACGGAATGCCATACTGCTTGGCGAAGGCATGATCCGGGAACGGTTCGTAGGCGAGAAGCTTCATTCCGAAGCAATGCCCTCGGATCGCCATCGCCTTGCCGATTCGGCCAAGCCCGGCGATGCCAAGCGTCTGCCCGCGCAATGGCAGGTTAGCGCCGCGCGGCCATTTTAGCTCGCAGGTTCCCTGGTGCTGTGAAATCAGGTTCTTGGCGATTGCCAGGATCAACGCAAAACCGTGCTCGGCCACGGCGTCCTGATTCGTGCCCGGCGTGATGGTGACCGTGACACCGGCTTCCGTGGACGCGGCCAAATCGACAGCGTCATAGCCGACGCCGGCTCGCGCGATGGCGCGCAATTGCGGATGTGCCTTCAACACCTTGGGCGTATAAGGCTCGGACCCAGCGACGGTCGCCTTGATGCCTTTCAGATTCGCGAGCAATTCGTCCTCGGTCATCTGCCCCTTGCGACCTGGATAGACCAGCTCGAAGCCGGCCTTACGCAGCACATGCACAAACTCCGCATCCAACCCGGCAAGCGGCGCTGGCGCGATCAATACCTTGTCCATCAATTACTCCAATAGTGACCATCAAGCCCAGGGGCGAGCGCAGCGAACTCCTGGGATGGAAGGCTCGTATCCCAGGGGTTCGCTGCGCTCGCCCCTGGGCTTGATTGATTATCCTTCAAATCTACGCTCGCTTGCCCAGGCGTCCAGTGCCAGCGCCAATCGACGTGCCCAGGATGTGGTTTTTTCGCGGTATTCCGCGTTCTGGCGGATCGCTTCGCCCATCGTTGTCGGCGCGAAACGAACGCGCTGGCCCGGACGTAACTGCCCGAGCGAGTCGAGGTCGGCGTCGATGACTTGTGCGATTTTGGGATAGCCGCCGATCGTCTGCCCATCTACGCCGAGCACGATGCACTGCCCTTCACGCGTCACCTGCACTGAACCTGGGCATACGGGCTCGGACACCATCTCGCGGTTGGGCATAGTCAGCGACTTTCCGTCGAGCCTCAGCCCCATGCGATTGCTGGCCGGCGTGACCTGGAACAGAGGCTCGTAGAACTCGGCGACATCGAACCAGTCGGCTTGCAATCCAGGCAAGACGCGAAGAATCGTTTCGTCAGGGAAGCTCGGCTCGATCTCTTCGCACCAGCGCGTTGGGATTGTGCTTGCACGAGGCGACAACACGTCGCCGCGCTGCACGCAGTCCAGAGCTGAGCGGCTGCGGAGGATATAGGCAGAATCGAAGCCGCCCGGCACGCAGAGATAAGCCCGAGCGCCGGCGCGAGCGCCGCCGACGCGCAGCTCTTGGCCGGCGCGGAGCGTGAAGGTACGGTTCGGTGCGATCGGGACGCCCTCCAGCCAGGCTTCGAACGGGGCGCCGAATAGAACACAGCCGACGTCACTTTCCGCTCTCAGGCGCGGACCCTTGAGCGCGATCTCCAGCGCCACGGCATCCAGGGCGTTTCCTACCAAGGCATTTCCCAACGCCAGCGATCGGCGATCCGCCGCCCCGCCGACGGGCACGCCAAGATGGCGCGATCGCGGCCTGCCGAGATCGACCAGGCGCGACGCCAAACCAGGATCGTGAATCGTGAGCGTCATGGAGTTGAATTCATTCGAGTACCCGATCAGCGTTTCGGCAAGCGTCCCTCGATCTCGGCAACCTTGTGGATCAACGTCCGGTTTTCGGTGAACGGTTCATCGCCGCGGTTGGTCCAGACGACCTTGCCGTGGCGTGAGATGACGTACGTGCCGTGCATCAGGTCGCCTTCTTTGCCGGGTTCTTTGGCTGGCGCGTAGGTTTCATACGCCTCGGCAATTTTGTTATTGGTATCCGAGAGCACCGGGAACTTGAACGCACCGTATTGCTTGTATCGCTCGCGTGTCAGTTCCGGTGCATCCGCGCTGACGGCGACGACCTGCACGCCAAGCTCGCGGAATTTCTCGATGTCCTTGTTGAGCGCAAAAAGCTGGCTGACGCAATGATTGCAATGATACCCGTAATAGAATACGAGCACGACCGGGCCAGACTTCAGGTGCTCATCGAGCGACCACGCTTTGCCATCGACTTCTTTGAGTTCGAATCCGGGCGCTTGCTGCATCAGAAGTTGATGCGCCTGGGTTGGAACCGGATCGTACTTCTTATCCGCCAACAGTGCCTGCAACGATTCGGAGAGCGGTTTGAAATTCTTCCTCGCGAGTTCGTCCTCGGCTTCCTTCGCCAGGTTGCGCTCGGGCGCAGCGGGCGGCGCCGTCGTCCTGAGCGCGCGATAGGCGTAAGCCGCAGCCACTCCGGCGATCACCAGGCCGACGAGAATCAAGGGCGTCCATATTTGCAGGTTCCCGCCGGATGCGGGCTTCGCGGTCGTCGGATTCGTTGCGGGATTGTCCATGATTACTCCTTGGAGTTGCCGGGCGCACCTCGTCGCATCAGCTTCGCGAACAGAAACGGTAGCGTAATCGCCAGCCAAATGCCAACAATGCCCGCGAGAACAAGCCGCCAGTCCCACCAGCGTGGCTCCTCGGGTTCGGGTGCGGGGTCCGGCGCTCCCGCGATGATCGGTTCGCGCTGCACCTTCGTTCGGCAGCATGGCCTCAAGCCATAGCTGAGCAGCACGCGCGACGGTTCGACGCCGGTCGGCGTGCGGTAAAGTCGAATCGGGTCCGCGGTACGCTCGCCGGTCTTCAGTTCAATGGTGTACGAAGCGCCTGCGGGTAATGGAATCGTCGCCTCGCCGTTCTCGGTCTCGCCAAGGATCGGCGTGCCTTTTTCGTCGCGCAGTTCGACGATCGCGTCGATCGCCTTGCCGTCGCGCTTGAGCGTCAATTCCAGGAACCCGCCATTCGCGGCGAAGGCAACGACGGGTTCGGAGGCAAACACAGGGGCAGCCTGGACGAGCGAATACATCACGCACGATAGCAAAAGATGTTTCACGACATAAGGTCCGCTTGTCACGGAGCCCTTGGAATTTACTATTACCGTCTGCTTCAGCGTCGGCAAAGCCTGGGACGCCTTGAAGTTTTTCAGCCGTATCGATTTCAACATGACGCCACCAAGGACGAATGACCAATGACTAATGACTGACCCGATTCATAGGTTTCCCATCCAAAAACGCCAGCACGTTGTCCACGGCGCCGCGGTTCAGGATCTCCATGCCTTCCGGATTCTGATCCGCGACGTGCGGCGTCAGCACGACCTGCTCGCATGCCAATAGCGGGTGATCCGCAGGCAGCGGTTCCGTGTCGAAGACGTCGATCCCTGCGCCTCCGAGATGGCCCGAGTGCAGCGCTTGCACGAGAGCCGCGGTGTCCACGATCGCGCCGCGGGCGGTGTTGACGAGGATGCTGCCAGGCTTCATCAGCGCGAGTTCACGGCTGCCTATCAGGCCGCGTGTTTGTTCGGTCAATTTCAGGTGGATGCTGACGACATCGGAAGTTTGCAGCAGTTCATCCCGTGCGACGAACGGCGCGCCGAGTTCGCGGCTTCGCTCCGACGACGGGTTAAATGACCAGGCCTGGACGCGCATGCCGATTGCCTTGCCCAGTCGGATCATGGCGGCGCCGATCGAACCCGTGCCAAGGACGCCAAGCGTTTTGCCGTTGAGGTAGATATTGTCCGGCGTTTTCCAGACGCCGTTGCGAAGTTGTCCAGTCTGGAAAACGACGCGCCGCGCTGTCGCCAACATCAAGGCCAACGCATGCTCGGCGACGATCGGCGCGGTCATGCCGGGGACGTTGCAGACGACGATGCCAAGTTCGCTCGCCGTCGCGGTGTCGATCGAATCGACGCCGATGCCGCACACGGTAATCATGCGCAGCGCGGGCAACTGACGCAGAAGATGGCCAGGCCATTTGACGGCGCTGCGCGAATTGATAAGGCAGGTCGCGCCGGCGAGTCGGCGCAGTTTCTCGGCGTCGTCGGCGGGGCGGTCGAGATGCAGCACGACCTCGCCGCGGGCGCGCAGCCGAGCGAGGTGGGCAGAAGTCTGTAGTTGTGGCGGATCGTCGCCAGGAATCGCAATGACAATCGGCGTGCTCATGCATTCATTGTAAGATAATCGGGAGTGAAATTAAGCCCAATGGCGAGCGCAGCGAGCCTTTGGGATAGCAACATTACCCCAGGGGTTCGCTACGCTCACCCGCTGGGCTTGAGATACATATGATCCCTCAGCGTTGGCAGCCGCTCTCTCAACTTGTGCTTTCACGCATGCGCGAGTTTGTTCGCGAACCCGAGGTCATTTTCTGGGTCTACGGATTTCCTCTTATCCTGGCGGTCGGGCTAGGGTATGCCTTCAACAATTCGCGCCCGCCGGCGCCGGAGATCGACATCCAGGCCACGCCCGGTTCCACGCGCGCGGACGAGGTGGCCAGGCATCTGAGCGATGAGCGCTGGAAGGCCGAGGCGCTGAAGGTCGAAATCCATACGGAAGACGAGTGCAAGGACCGCATGAAGAAAGGAGCGACGCCGCTCTATATCATCCCGCTCGAGAACGGCGTCGAGTATGTCTTTGACCCGACACGTGCGGAAAGCGTGCAGGCCCGCTACTGGGTCGAGGCCGTCCTCTCGCGACAAACCGAAGGACCGCGCGAAGCGCTCGTCGAAGATAAAGGCAATCGCTACATCGATTTCCTCATTCCCGGACTCGTCGGCATCAACATCATGGGCGGCGGACTCTTCGGCGTCGGCTTCGTGCTCGTCGATATGCGCGTCCGCAAACTCTTCAAACGTCTCATCGCCACGCCGATGCGGCACAGCGACTTCCTTCTCGCGCTGCTCGTCTCTCGGCTCATCTTCCTGATTCCCGAGATGGCGAGCCTATTGGGCGTCGGCGCCTTCTGGTTCGAGATTCCGATTCGCGGTTCATTTATCACACTCGTCATCGTCATCGTCGTCGGCGCGTCGGCGTTTTCAGGTCTGGGCTTGCTCGTCGGCAGCCGCACCGACAAAACGGAGACCGCGTCCGGCCTGATCAACATGGTCATGCTGCCCATGTACATCGTCTCCGGGGTGTTCTTCTCCGCCAAGCGCTTTCCCGACGAGGTGCAATGGTTCATCCAGGCGCTGCCCTTGACGCAACTCAACGACGCCCTGCGCGAAGTCATGCTTGAAGGGGCAAGCCTGGCGACCGTCGGCTGGCGCATCGCCATCCTGGCGGCTTATGGCGGTGTTTCGTTTGCGTTGGCGCTGCGTTTTTTCAAATGGCGCTGACTCGCTTTTCGCGACCGGCATCGTAAACCATATGCAACTGTGCCGGATTTCTTTGATCGCCGCCACGCTAGCCCGAACGGTTCACCACAGAGGACACAGAGTTCACAGAGAAATACGAAGAGATTTTCCTCTCTGTGTCCTCTGTGGTGAATAATTCGACCTAACGCGGCGCCTGGGAGCAACCTATGACGCGCATCCTGACCTCGTCGATCTTGATTCTGATCTGTCTGCCGCTTCTGGGCGAGGCGGGCGGCAAGCTGAAATATCCCGCCACCAAGCGAGGCAAACTCGTGGACGATTATCACGGCACCAAAGTCGCCGACCCGTTCCGCTGGCTCGAAGGCGATGTCCGCATCGACAAGGCCGTCGCCGACTGGGTCGCCGAACAGAACAAGGTCACCTTCGCTTACCTCAACCAAATCCCCGAACGCGACGCTATCAAGAAGCGCCTCACCGAACTCTGGAACTACGAGAAGATCAGTGCTCCCGCCAAAATCGCTTCCTACTATCTCTTCAGCAAGAACGACGGCCTGCAAAATCATGCCGTCTATTACACGCAGGACTCGCTCAAGGCCGAGCCGAAAGAACTTCTCAATCCGAACGCCTGGAGCAAAGACGGAACCATCGCCCTGGCCGGCCTCTCCTTCAGCGAAGATGGCAAATACCTCGCCTATGGCACGTCCGAAGCTGGGTCCGACTGGAACACCTGGAAGGTGCTGCACGTCGAGAGCCGTAAGCTGCTCTCCGATGAACTCAAATGGATCAAGTTCAGCAGCGCTTCCTGGACGCACGACGGCAAAGGCTTCTTCTACAGCCGATTCCCCGAACCCAAAGCTGGCGAAAAATTCCAGGGCCTGCCGCTCAACATGAAGCTCTACTACCACCGCGTCGGCACACCGCAAACCGAAGACGTACTCGTCTACCACCGCCCCGATCAGCCGACCTGGACCCTCGGCGGCGGCGTCACGGAAGATGGCCGATACCTCATCATCAGCGTCAGCGATGGCACGACGAGCCGTAAGTCGCGCATCGTTTACAAGGACCTCAACGAACCGTTCGGCCTGCCGATCGACCTCATCGACAATCACGACTCCGTCAACGCCTTCGTGCACAACGATGGCCCGATCTTCTATTTCCGCACCGACAAGGACGCACCGCGAGGCAAGGTCATCGCCATCGATATCCGCAACCCCGATCCGAAGAACTGGAAGGACGTCGTCCCGCAAACCAAGTCCGCTCTGCAAAGCGTCGGCTACGTCGGCAACCTTCTCGTATGCAGCTACCTCAAAGATGCACGCACGCAAATCGAGATGCACCGCCTCGACGGCACGTTTGTCCGCTCCGTCGATCTGCCCGGCATCGGCACAGCCGGCGGGTTCAACGGCAAAGCTAGCGACACCGAGACCTTCTACACCTTCACCAGCTATAACGTTCCAGGCCGCACCTATCGCTACGACATGCTGACAGGCAAAAGCGAACTCTTCCGCGAGCCGAAGGTCGCTTTCAAACCCGACGACTACGAAGTCAAACAGGTCTTCTACAAAAGCAAAGACGGCACGCAGATCCCCATGTTCATCAGCCATAAGAAAGGCATCAAACTCGATGGCAACAACCCGACGCTGCTCTACGGCTACGGCGGGTTCAACATCAGCCTGACGCCGCAGTTCAGCATCAGCAAGTTCGCCTGGATGGAGATGGGCGGCGTCTACGCCGTGGCCAACATCCGCGGCGGCGGGGAGTATGGCCGCGATTGGCATCGCGCCGCGACCCGGCTCAATCGGCCCAAGGCGTACGAGGACTTTATCGCCGCGGCCGAGCATCTCATCGAAACGAAATACACGCAACCCGCCAAGCTCGCGATCCAGGGCGGCAGCAACGGCGGGCTGCTCGTCGGCGCCGTCATGTGCCAGCGCCCCGACCTGTTCGGCGTGTGTCTACCAGCCGTCGGCGTCATGGACATGCTCCGCTTCCACAAGTTCACCGCCGGCCGATTCTGGGTGGACGACTTCGGCTCGGCCGACAACGCCGAGGAGTTCAAAGTGCTCTATTCCTACTCGCCGTACCACAACCTGAAGCCCGGCACCAAATACCCCGCGACGATGGTGACCACCGCCGACACCGACGACCGCGTCGTGCCCTCGCACAGCTTCAAATTCGCAGCTCAACTGCAAGTCTGCCAGAGCGGCCCCGCCCCGGTGGTGATCCGCATCGAAACGCGTTCCGGCCACGGCGCCGGCCGGCCGACATCGATGATCATCGAGGAGGTCGCCGACGAATTCGCGTTCCTGGTCCGCAACCTGGGCGTGAAAATGGGGAAGTGATGCGTGGCCACCAAACCCCAGGATGAGCGCGAGCGATTCCTGGGAGGGCATGGCCAACGGGGGCGCTTGGCCATTTGCTGTTGGCCAAGCGCTTTCGCACTTTTTTCAGCCTTTTGTCGCATTGTTAGGAGTGTCGGCCAACAAGCCGAGAGAAGCGTATAAGAAACGTCGTCCGAGCTTGGTGGGCAAATCGATGTACGCGGTCGGGAATGGTCAAAGTTGCCGCTGAGAGTACAGTAACTATTCGCGGAAGAATACAGATCTTCTGTTGCATCCACCCCCACCCTTCGCTACGCTCAGGATGGGGCTTGCCACGGACCACGGACTACTGACTAATCATGACCTCTCACTACATCCCGCATACGAAAATCCCGACGTTGGTGTTTCCGACCAGCACGCAGGCGTCGCGCCACGTCGCGCTCATGATCGAAAGCCTGATCCGGCAAAACAACTCCGCGAGCAGGCCGACGGTGCTCGGACTTGCCACGGGTTCGACGCCCGTCGGGCTTTATCGCGAACTGATTCGGCTGCACACCGAGACGGGGCTGGATTTCTCGCGCGTCATCACGTTCAACCTCGACGAATACTACCCGATGCAGCCGACCGATTCGCACAGCTATCGGCTCTGGATGCAAGAGACGCTGTTCAAGCATATCAACATCAAGCCGGAGAATATCCATATCCCCGATGGCATGACGCCCGTGCAAAATGTCGAGGAATACTGCGCTCGCTACGAGCAGCAAATTCGCCGGGCGGGCGGGATCGACTTGCAGATTCTCGGCATCGGCCGCAGCGGGCATATCGGGTTCAACGAACCGGGTTCGACAAGGCATAGCCGAACGCGCATGGTGACGCTCGATCCGGTGACCCGGCGTGATGCCGCCTCGGACTTTTTCGGCGAAGAAAACGTGCCACACCAGGCGTTGACGATGGGCGTCGGCACGATCATGGAGGCGCGGAAAGTCGTCATCATGGCGTTCGGCGAGCACAAGGCGCCGATCGTTCGCAAGGCCGTCGAGGACGAGACGACCGATGCTGTCACCGCCAGTTTCTTGCAAAAGCACAACGATACGACGTTTATCCTCGACCAATCCGCGTCGGGGTATCTCACGCCGATCCGCAGGCCGTGGACGATCGGCTCGATCAACTGGACGCCGAACCTGATCCGCCGGGCCGTGATTTGGCTGAGCCTGAGCGTGAACAAGGGCTTGCTGAAGCTCAGCGATGACGACTTCCGCGAGCACGAACTCTACGAACTGCTGCGCGAGCATGGCCCCGCCCACAAGCTCGGCCGACGCGTGTTCGACGAGATGATGGAAACGATCTGCACCCACCCCGCCGGCGAGGGCACGCGCAAGACCTGTCTTGTCTTCAGTCCGCATCCCGATGACGACGTCATCAGCATGGGCGGCACGATCATCCGCCTCGTCGAACAAGGGCACAAGGTCGTCATCGCCTACATGACCAGCGGCAACATCGCCGTCTTCGATCACGATGCCTGGCGCTTCACCGATTTCGTCTGCTCGTTCAACGAGCTTTTCAACCTCGGCAAGGATCAGTCCCACGAGATGAAGCTGCGCGTGCGGCAATCGCTCGACAGCAAAAAGCCCGGCGAAAGCGACTCGCCTGAGGTGCTCGAAATCAAAAAGCTGATCCGCGAGACCGAAGCCCGCGCCGGCGCGCTGGCCGCGGGCGTGCCGCCGGAACAGCTGGTGTTCATGAACCTGAGGTTTTATCGAACGGGCACGATCGCCAAGGCGCCGATCCATGCGGACGATATTCAGGATATCGTGCAGCTTTTCAAGAACCTACAGCCGGATCAAATCTACGTCGCAGGTGAACTCTCCGACCCGCACGGCACGCATCGTACCTGCGCGATGGCGATTTACGATGCCGTCCGCAAGGTGCGAGCGGAAAGGCAGATGTTCGAGGTTTGGCTGTACCGCGGCGCGTGGGAAGAATGGGAACCGCACGAAATCGAGCGCGTCGTGCCGCTCAGCCCCAGCGATCTCGTTCGCAAGAAAGACGCTATTTTCCGCCATCAATCGCAAAAAGATCGAGCGATGTTCCCCGGCGGCAGCGACAAGCGCGAGTTTTGGCAGCGAGCCGAGGACCGCAACTTCGGCACGGCAAAGACGTACGATTCGCTCGGCCTGCCGGAGTTCTACGCCCTCGAAGGCTTCGTGCAGTGGCGGGAGTGACGTTGGCCGCAACGCGCCAGCGGAGCGAGGGCGACAGTGGATTTGTCCGCTGCTTACGCTCTCCGCTCCGGAGCGATCGCTGCGGAGTATTCTACTTTGTACTTTCGGCGGCCCTATGTCGTTGTGTTCGACTTTTCGATGAGGTCGCCATCAAGGTCATACGTGTAGTCCCACAAGCCGTCGTTGGCGATCCAATTGGTTTCGTGCTCCTCATCGGGATTGGCTACCTGGGTGTAACCGGTCGCGCGAGTCGTTGATTTTCCATTGGTTTGGCCTGATCCTCTCAACGGCCGGTCATCGATTACGAATAAAACCCGAGACAACGGCGAATCGCAACTCCTTTACTGTCCCTCACGGAAAGAGGCCCGGTACGATGCCGCCGTCGCGCACGATCATGACGGGGCGGCCGCTCGGGGTGTGGTACTCGCGGCGATAGTCGATGCCGAGGCTATGGTAATAGCTGGCGGCAACTTGTTCCGGCGTGATCGGTTCGCCGGCGGGGCCCATCGCGGAAGCGTCGCTGCGCCCAAGCACTTGGCCGCCGCGCATGCCGCCGCCTGCCATTAGCACGAAGAAGTTGCGTGGCCAATGGTCGCGGCCTGCGCGCGGGTTGATCCGTGGCGTCCGGCCGAACTCGCCTGTGACGAACACGCTTGTCGTTTCCAGCAATCCCTTCGCCGCCAGCGTCGTGAACAACGCGGCCAAGCCCTGATCGAGCGGCGGCAGCAGCGTGTTGCGCGCCGCGTTGAAATTGTTCGTGTGCGAATCCCAGCCGCCGAACGTAACCGTGGCAAAGCGAACGCCGGCTTCTATGAGCCGAACCGCGAGCAAGCAGCTCTGCCCGAAGCGATGCTCACCAAATGGCCGAGCGACCTCGGGGCGTTCTTGCGTCACGTCAAACGCTCGGCGAGCGCGTGGCGAACTGATCATCGCATAGGCTTGCTGGGCGAACTGATCCAGACCATCGACGAGCCGGCTGTTTGCTTCGACACCTTTGAAGGCATTGTCCACGTCGTTGAGCAGACGCTGGCGACGCTCGAACTGCGCGACCGTCAAACCATCCGCGAGCGAGATGCCGCGGACGTTGAACGGCACGCCGGCGACGGGCGTCGCGTTTGTCTGCAGCGGCGCGTAACGCACGCCGAGATAGCCCGCGCGTTGCGGCGTGTTCGGAATCGCGACGAAGTGCGGCAAGTCGCGGTCGCCCGTCAACTCTCGGCTCACGACCGCGCCGTAGCCCGGATAGAGCAGCGACGGGATCGGCCGGCTGCCGGCGTTCATGTATACCGTGCCCAGTTCATGCCCGGCGAGCGTATGGCTCACGCCACGCAGGATCGTGTACTTGTCAGCACAGCGTGCGAGGTTCGGCAAATGCTCGCAAATCTGGATGCCATTGACGTTGGTAGCGACAGGCCGAAACTCGCCGCGAATGTCGGCGGGAGCATCGGGCTTCATGTCAAACGTGTCGATATGTGTCGGCCCGCCGCCGAGGAAAACGAAGATCGCCGACCGTGCCCGCGCCGCCGGCCGCACTTGCTGAGCATGCGCCAGTCGCAGATAGCCAGCCAGCGACAGGCCAGCGCCGAGAGCGCCGACCTTGACAAAATCGCGGCGGGTGATGTTGTCGCAGTAACGGTTGAGGGACATATTGGACCTCTTTCAAGGGGCATCGTTCTTTCAGTGACTTTTCTACCGGAGAGGCAAATAGCGAACCTGCCCCTCCCATTCGCCTTCCAAACTGCATTCAGCCAATAGGATGATTTCTTCAATGGCGACGCCTATCGGCACTTTGCGGGCGATTTCAAAGACTCCCGGCATCGGTAAACCAATCCGAGTGCGCTCGTACGCATAATGCGTCATCGTGGCGACATCATGCGTTAGAAGGACTCGCCGTTCCTTTGCTGTCCATTCGAGTACGTCGGGATCACTCGCTTCAGAAAGACCAGCATCCTGAACACGAAGGATATCGATGTCCGGACTACGGCGCAATACTCCGCGTATGATGTCATTGTTGAAATTCTCATCCGCAGCGAATCGCAACATATCGCTCACTCCTATTGAGTGCGACGATTCAGCAATCGATCACGTACGCCGATCGGATCAAAGCGAATTTCGTTGTCCTGCTGCACCTTGGCCGCTTCCGTTTCACGCTGTCGAACATAAGCATCGACCTCGGCCTGCTTCTTCAGATAATAGCCGATCACCGAGTAGACATCTTCGAGCCGAAGCGACGGATATTGCAAGACAATTTCCTCGGCTGTAGCACCATCGCGGAAAGCATACACAAGTGTGTCAAGAGTAACGCGCGTACCGCCGACGCGGACGACGCCATCGGCATCCGTTTTCAACGGAATCGGTTCGGAAGCGACGACAAGTGGCATGTTTACTGAACTCCGGTGCTAACGTTGGATCTCAAGCCATTGTATCACCGATTGACGATGAACTCCTTGGTATTCAGCAGCGCCCACATCAAATCGCGCAAGCCCGATGCGGTGGTCGGCGATGCCTTCATGTATTCGAGGCCGATACCGACTTCCGCGTCGCTTGGTTGTCGGCTCAGCACGCGCAGGTAGGCCTGGCGCACCAGGTTCTCCGGCGTTTCTTTCGATTTCGCGATTTGCTTGAGCCAGCCCTCGGGACGATCGAGCAGCTTGGCGATGTCCTGATCGTTGCGCAGATACACGGTTTGCAGGAGGCTCGATTCGCTGGAGCGCTCGCAGTCGCACTGGATCGTACGCGGCGGTTTGCCGAACAGGTTGAGGGCGTAGCTGGCGTCACCCTTCTTCGCAGACATGCCGCAGGTTTGGCCAATGGCGCGCGTCGTGGCGGGGTCCTTGTGCATCCGTTTCAGTCCGTCGTCTGAGGCTGTGGCGTGAACAAGGGCGTCATAGGCGACCTCGGCGGGCAGGCGGCGCAGGATCGCATGGCTCAGGTTGCGGTCGTCGTGCTTGTTGCTCTCATTGACGCGCCAGCTGCGTTGATACGCCTGGCTATTGGCGATCTCGCGGTGCAGCCATTTCATGTCGTAGCCTTGTTTGATGAAACCCTGCGCGAGGTAATCGAGCAGGGCCGGATTGCTCGGCGGATTGGCGAGGTTGAGATCGTCGGGCGGATCGATCAGTCCCACAGAGAAGTAGCCGGCCCAGACGCGATTGACGAACGCCCGGGCGAAGTACGGATTGTCCCGGTGCCGCATCCAGTCCATCAACGGCTGGCGCGGGTCGTTGTAGGCACTGGCGATGACTTCCTCGCCGCCCAGGAGTCTCGGTGTAATGACGCGCGTGCCCAGTTTGCCCGCAACTTTTACCGGACGCGGTTTCTTGTTCGGAGCGGGCAGGAATAGTTCCTTGAAAGGCAGCAGCTTTCCCGCCTGGGCAAGCTTTACGAACTGGCGCCCAAAGGCGCCGGAGTCTTCATCGCCGAGGAGACCGACCGCCGCTTTCATTTCCTTGGCTCTCACGCGGTTACCGGCGCGATAGCCGACGCCGTTGAAAAAGGCCGCGAATTGCTCGAAATCCTGTTTTGTCCATTGGTCGTAGGGGTGCTTGTGGCACTCGGCACATTGCAAGCTAACGCCAAGGAAGGAATGCGCGAAGGCGAGCGCTTTGCCGTTGGGGCTGCCGAGTGTTTTCCGCATCCAGAAGAACGGCATGGTATCGCGCTTGGCGAAGTCGGCAGGATTGTCCTTTCGGAAATAAGAGATCAGCTCGGCACAATAATCGTCATAGGTTTGGCCAGGTTGAAGGCTGACGCCGAGCACGATGCCGGCGACGAGCTTGTCATACGGCGTGTTATCCGCGATTCGGCGATTGAGCCATTGATACCAGAGCTTGGATTTTTCGCCGTTGAGCATGCGTTCGCCGCCGAGCGTGCCGGTCGATTCGGCGTTGCCCGTCCAGTCGGAGAATCGCACGGCCCACCATGCTGCATAGGTCGGGCGAGCGAGTAGTTCGTCGATCTTCTTGGCGCGCTTGTCGCCTGATTTGTCCGCCGCGAATGCGATGACTTCGTCCGGCAATGGCAGGGTTCCCGTCATGTCGATACTGACACGCCGCAGGAACTCGATGTCGCTGCAAACCTCCGAGGGTATGATGCCGAGTTTGCTTAGCCGGGCGTTGACCAGTTCATCGATTTTGGTCGGCGAGGGAACCTTGGGGAAGTTCTTGCCGAACTGCTCGGACACGGGCAGGATCACTTGCACGGGCACGACGCCGTTGTCGTAGAACGCAATGATGTCGGTCCCGCCTTTGCCGACGACGGTGACGAGACCCGAGTCGCTGACGACGGCGATCGATTCATCGTTCGAGCGGAATCGGCACAGCGGTGTGACATTCTCTTCCGCCCCGTCCGCCCAGTGCGCGACGACTTTGAGTTGGTGTGTCTTGCCGACATTGTCGAAGACGATTTCGCGCGGCGATACTTCGAGTGATGCAAATTCGGCGTCCTTGGCGTTGGCTCCGGGAGCGCCGGCCTTGATCCAGCCGGAAAGCAGGTTATACTCCCACCCGCCGACTTCCATGCGCCTGCCGCCTTTGTGCGGGACCGAGCGAGTCGGTTTGACGAGCGCCAGGCTCTTGGCTGGATCTTTCAGATCGACACGCGGCGATTTGCCTCCGACGAGAGCCGTGTGATCGGACTGGAAATCGTAGCCGAAGAGCGACAGCCGAAAGCCGCCCTGGCCTTGAAACGATCCATGGCACGCCCGCCCGTTGCAGCCAAGCCGACCCATCAACGGCAACACGTGCCGCTGAAAGCTAGGCGTTTCCGCGGCGTCGGCCTTGGCGTAACGCTGATCGACGGGCGGCTTCGCATCCGCACCCCGCGCCGCCAGCGGCAAGATCGCGAACACCACGAGGCCGAGCAGAGCGTATGTCATTTTGGACCTTGTCATTTCTTCACCGTCAATCGTCGGATTCGAACGTTGCAGGTTGGTCGTTTCCCCATCGTATCACACGCGGCGCGGAATCGCCAACGAAACAAAATTCAGCTTCCCTGCACGGACTCGCCATCAATGGCCGGCTATATGGGAAAAGGTGCCATTATGCCCGACGTTGTTATAGCGATGCCTCGGGCGTGGCCAAGTTCAGGGTGATGCGCGGCAAAAAAGGTGGCAGGAACCTTTTTCCGCCTTGTTTCGGCCAGCCGCGCGGTGTCATGAAGACTAGCGTTCCTCAACCGTAAGCGAAAACTCGCCGGTGGAAATCCCGAAGGACGTTGCGATGATTTGGAATCGGCCATCGACGGCCGTAATGTGGGTGATTCGCGCATGCGGGTATCCGCCGCCGTCGTCATCGGTTGCGATCGTTTTGCCCTTGGGGTCCGCCAGCACCAGGTAGGGATCGAGGGTCGAGCCCGGCACTTGTTTCATGTTGATGACGTAGGTCTTTCCCTTTGAAAACTGAACGGGAAACGCCTTGGCTCGTTTCATTTCCGCCGCGCCGCCCATTCGGCCAACTAGCATTTGAGGATCCGTCGGATTGATCTTGTCGTTCTTGGTGAGTATGATCTTGCCTTCGATTTTGTCGTCGATCTTGACGTTGTTTTGCTGTTGCTGCTTTTTCAAGTCCGCTTCAACTTGCCTGGCGATGTCCTGGGCGGCATTGGATACTCTGTTGGCGATGATATAGAACGCGATCCCCGATCCGCCGCAACAAAGGAGCAAAACTCCGCCAACCACGCCCAGGATGATGAAGAGCGTATTGTTCGAGCCCTGCGCGGAGGCTTTTGATGACTTTCGAGATGGCCTGTCGTCGTCGCGGTCGTCTGATTCGTCGTCGTGGCGTGCCATGTCTGTTCCTTAAAAAGTAGATGAAGTGAAGAAAAAGGCGCCAGGACCGAATGGCACTGCCGCTTGCGAACGTTGATGTTATAGCGAGTCCGAGGGCCTGGCCAAGGCGGCGGCGGTTCGTGTCTGCGGCTCAATTTGAACCAAGCATCAATAGTAGAACGGCGCAATCGCTAACTCTCCAATGTACCGCGCCGGGTGTCCGATTCGCAATGTGGTTGCGGCGATTTTTTTGGAAAAAGCAGCGCGTGGGCAGCCCCCCTCTCCCCCCGTGCAACTTGGCCAACACCCCCTAAAAGTGCAAAAAAAGGCCGAAAAAGTGCAAAAGCGCTTGGCCAACAGCAAATGGCCAAGCGCCCCCCCTGGCCAGGGGTGGGCTGATGAAATACGACGCCTGGAATCATCTCAAATTTGTTGCGCGATTGCTCCCCTCTCCCCCACGAATGT
>CAZAFH010000093.1:0-32895 GCA_964484265.1 uncultured Singulisphaera sp. | reverse complement strand
CCGCACAAAGTTGAAATCGGTTTACCCGAAAATTAAGCTGTGACAAAGCACTAGGGCATCGGGCTTGATTTTCGCCGACCAAGGACCGAGTTCAGCGCTAGTGAAGTATCAGGCAGGTCGTCCCGAGTGAATCCCGGGGGCGGGAGTTGAACCCGCGACTCCTGGTTCAAAGCCAAGCGTGTTGCCGTTACACCACCCCGGAGAAAGTGGTCGGTGAAGGAATCGAACCTTCACAGGCCGAAGCCGGCGGTTTTACAGACCGCCCCCTTTTCCAATCGGGCAACCGACCGCGAGCTATTTGATTCTTGGAGAATTCAGGAACGATCCAGGTTCGCGCCATTTTCCATGACCAACATGTATACATGCGCCCAGAAACTTCTGAACCCAATTTACGTCATTTACTTGCATCATGTCATACCGCAAGCTAGGGTTGCATTGATCGTGCGTCGAGACCCATTTGCGTCTGCGCGCACACCGGATGCCGGGATTGGCCCCTCCCAACTGGAACTACTATGGCGTTGCACATCGAACCAAATGCTGCACCGATTCCGGGCTACCGGCTTATTGACAAGCTCGGCAGCGGCGGTTTCGGCGAGGTTTGGAAAGCCGAGGTACCCGGCGGCTTGTTCAAGGCCATCAAATTCGTTCAGCGAGATTCCGGCAATCCCGATTCAGCGATCATCGATGCAAGCAACGACGCCTCGCGTGCCGACCAGGAATGGAAATCGCTAGTCCGCGTGCGTTCCGTTCGGCATCCGTTTATTCTGCTGCTCGACCGTTTCGAGATTATCGAGAATTATCTCGTCATCGTGATGGAATTGGCCGACCGCACGCTGGGCGATCGGTTCAAGGAGTGCCGCACTCAAGGATTGCCGGGCATACCTCGCGATGAGTTGCTTGGATACCTGATCGAAGCCGCCGAAGTGCTGGATCTAATGAACGCCCAGTACCAGCTGCAGCATCTCGACATCAAACCGCAAAATCTGTTCCTGGTGCACAACCACATCAAGGTCGCGGATTTCGGCCTGGTCAAGGACACCACGAGCGGCGGCAAACTGATGACGATCACCGGCGGCGTGACCCCCGTCTATGCCGCGCCGGAGACCTTCGACGGCAAATTCAGCCGGCAGAGCGACCAATATAGCCTCGCCATCGTCTACCAGGAAATGCTGACCGGACTACGCCCCTTCACCGGCACGACGATGAAGCAGCTGATCATGCAGCATCTGCAAAATGCGTATGATCTCTCGCCCATTCCACCTCGTGATCGGCCCGTGGTTGCGCGAGCGTTGTCGAAGAGTCCGGATGATCGCTTCGCGACCTGCGTCGATTTCATCCAACATCTGCGAAACGCGACAGCAAAGAAGACGCACTCGTCGGAAGAGATATGCCTTCCGCCATTGAAGCCGTCGTCCGCTCCGGAGCCAGATCTATCCTCTGAGAAGACCATCAACGGTCGCGGCGGCGACGGATCGCTTCCGGCACGCCCCGATTCGCCGATTGCGCCCGGACCAATCGCTCGAATCCCGGTCAGCGACAACAGGAAAACGCCCGCCTCGCCTGGCAAGCACGCCAAGCATGCTCCGCTCGGTTCAGGCATCACGCCGCGACCGCGAAGCGACGCGCACGCCGCCAGTCAGACCGGCGTCGTACAGCCGGCCCTCGTCATCGGTTTGGGCGGCATCGGAATCGACGCGTTGACGGAACTTCGCCGCGCGCTCACCGCTGAGTTCGGTTCACCCGATGCCGTGCCTCAGATTCGCATGCTTGCCATCGATTCCGACGCGGACTCGATTCAGCACGCGACCACCGACCATCATCGCAACAGCCTGCGTGGCCACGAGACGCTGGTCGCGCGGCTTCAGCGGCCAAGCCATTACATCAAATCTCGAGATGGGAAGATGCCGACGGATAGCTGGCTGAATCCGAAACTCATCTACCGGATTCCGCGCGAGCAAGCAAACGCGGGATTGCGTCCGCTAGGCCGATTGGCCTTCGTAGACCATTATCGATCAATCGCCAAACGCATCGAAATCGAACTGCAGGCGCTTTGCTCGCACGACACGCCGCGCAATTTCGCCTCGCATCACGATCTCGGCACTCGCTCGGTCCATCCGCGCGTATACGTCGTCACTTCGCTCGCGGGAAACACCGGCGGCGGCATGTTTCTCGATGTTGCGTATTCAGCGCGAAAGCTGCTCGATGATCAGGGCCAATCGGAGGCCGAAGTCGTCGGACTATTTTTCCTGCCGACGGCCAGGCGTGACGCCGTTTCGCCTTTGATTTTGGCGAACACTTATGCATCTCTGTCGGAATTGCGGCGCTTCTCAGAGCCGGACGCCTTATTTTCCGCACTCTATGAGACGGCGAACTCCACGGGGAAAGGCGAGCGAATCACCGTGGACGGTCCGGCGTTTCAGCGCTGTCTTTTCACTCCGCTGCCCGATCCGGTCACCAAGGTGACTCCGACGACAAACCAGTCCGCCGTTCGCCGGGCCGGTGAGTTTCTCTGCCGCGACTTGGCCACGCCGCTCGGACAAGTGATGGATGACCAACGCCGGGCGAGATTCGCCGATCTGGATCCGGAAGAGAACGAGCATCGCAGGGTGCAGCTGCAATCGTTCAACGCGTTTTGCATCCATTGGCCTCGCTTTGAGATTCTGGAAGAAGCCTCTAATCGGTTATGTATCCAGCTGATTCAGCGCTGGATGAACAAAGACGCCAAGCCGATCCGCGATAGTATCCGCGCCTGGACGGAGGAACGCTGGGAAGCCCTGGGGATGCGGGCGGAAGGTCTTATCGAGCGATTCCAGCAGCGTGCCGAGCATTCGCTTCAGCAGAAACCCGAGACCATGCTCGGC
The DNA here is from genome assembly GCA_964484265.1 of uncultured Singulisphaera sp. Lineage (GTDB taxonomy): Bacteria > Planctomycetota > Planctomycetia > Gemmatales > Gemmataceae > SIAQ01. The sequence continues at coordinate 30,034 of CAZAFH010000093.1, read as the reverse complement.
GAGGCCCTGGGCGAGATGCAAAAACTCGCCGCATCCCCTGCCACGGATCCGTCGCATTTTTCCAACGCCATGACGGCAATGGTTCGCGGGATGGAAGCATTCGAGCGGATTCTGGGCGTACCCGAAGATTGCCGCGACGCCAGGCAGATTCATGCCGAACCGTCGTTGGTGGAGCGGACGCTTTCGGAGATTTCGCTGGTCATCGCCGACGAGTGCGAGCAGAAACTTGCCGAGCTTGCGGTGACGTTATTGGAAGATCCGGGCTTCCGTCTTGCCGGCGCCGAAGAATCGCTGCGCCAATTCTGCGCCATCGTCGAGCATTCTCTGCAATCGCAGGAAATGCTGGCCAAGGAACTGTCATCCAAAGCGGGACAGTTGCACCAACGCATTCAGCAGGTCCTCGACAAGCCGATTGCGCCGCACGCGCCAACCTCGGGCGGCTGGGGTATCGGACTCGGCCGGCGCAACCAGGTTTCGAGCACCGTCTCGCCGATTGCCGACTACTTCGACCTCCTGCGCACCTATGCGAAGACACGCTACCACGGGCTAGTGCTCGAACAGCTCAATCGGCTCTACGTCGGCCTACGCGGACACCTCTCCGATCAGATTCGCGAAGTCGGATTCTGTCGGCAACGGCTCACCGAGCTTCTCGGCATCATCCAATCGAGCTATGCGAAATCCGCTGCCTCCGCGCGGCCCGACGCCAAGTCGGCCGAGCGCGTGATACTGCCGCCCGGAAGCTTGAAGGTTTCCGACGCCGTCGATCAGATGACGCGTGGCCTCACGCCCGACGACGTCATCGCCTTTGACGGTCAGGTCCAGGCGATCATCCGGGCGAATTTCGATGCTCTTCTGCAAGTGTGCATGGGGTCGTCCAGCACCGTTCGAAGTCTTGCACCGCTGATGTTGCAGGAGGCGCAGGTCTTCCTCGGCTCGCGGCTGCAAGGCGATTCGGTTGCCGACATGTATCTTTCGCGCAAGCGTGCCGAGTTCGGCGACGATGCCGACGAAATGATTCGCGATGATCTCCAACAATGCATCGACGAGTCGGCGCCCGAAATTGGACGATTGACCGAAGCAAACGAGATTTCGCTGGTCTCACTTCCGAATGACGAAGCCGGTCGTTCGCTGCGGGCGATCCTGGCGAAGCAAGGATTCAGGGCACAGGTATCGTTTACGCAACGGCCGGATGAAATAGTGTTTCACCAGGAAAATTTGCCGATCTCGTGGAAAGAGCTTGAGCAACTTGGGCCAGTCGCTCGGGAAGCGTACGAGCAGCGTTGCAATGCCGATCCCGCTTCGGTTCACACGCGAGAAGATATCTTCGACTGGCAGGTGATCGTCGAATCTTCGAAATGATGGTGTTTTCCGCGTGCGAAGATGGCACGCGGAAAACGCGATGTGCTACTTGACCGTTAGCATTTTCTCTTCCGGGAACGTCGTCAGATCGAGTCCCTTGAAGAGCACTTCCTGTGCCTTGCCATTCGAGTGCAGCTGCAGCGCGATCGGGCCTGCTTCGATAGTTTTCGGATCGGGTTCGCGCCAGTCGAGTACGAGCTTGCCATTCACGGCGAGGCGAATGCGATTGCCCTGAGCGAGGATTTCCATGTCATTCCAGCCGTGCTGTTTGCCGGCCTTGATCGCGACGTTGCGAATCGCCGCCGGCGGGTTGATCGCGCCAGCGCGGCGATAGAGGTCGTACAACCCCCACCCGCTCGGGAACATGACGAGGTGGCCGCGGTAGGTGTACTCGGCATAATCCTTCTTGGGATCGGTGATGCTCTTGTCCGGAGCGGTGATGCGCTTGCCCCACAGCGCGACGCCGGAGTGCATTTCGTTAATTTCGCCGAGCTTCGCGCTGAAGATCAGGCGGAAGTCAGTGAATTTTTGCTTCGTGAACAGATAGGTGGAGACCTTGAGCGGCTTGTCGTTCTTGGCGACGATGACGCCATCCTTCACGGTGAACAGATCCGTGTAGCCTTCCCAGCCGTCGAGATCTTTGCCGTTGAACAGCTTGATCGATTCGGATTTGCCCTGGCGAGGCGGGATCTCCGGCGCCGGCTTCGGCTCGGCTTTTTTCTTTTCGACTTTCTTGTCCGTCTTCTTGGCCTTGTCCTGGGCGTGCGAGGACAGCCCCGCCGCGAGAAATACGACGCCAATGCCAAAGACGGCCAAACTCAACAACTGCTTCATGAATGCTCCCTTCACTGTAAAAAAGTGGACTCCCATCACCGATTGCAACCGGGCGAGCCGGGAGCGTAAGTGACCGGAGGAGCGGTTTGTTCTCATTCCTCCAGTCGCTTAGGCTCCTGGCTCGCCAAAAAAATCATCTACGCCTGCGCCGGTTTGAACATCACGATACCGAGCGGCGGCAAGGTGATGCTGAGCAGATGCGAACGCCCATGCCAGGGGATATCGGCGGCGTTCACCGCGCCAGCGTTGCCCTGGCCGCTGCCGCCGTAAAGCGGCGCGTCGCTGTTCAGGATCTCATTCCAGGTGCCGCCGAACGGCACGCCGACGCGATAGTCGTCTCGAACGACCGGCGTGAAGTTGCACACGACGAGTACGTAATCGTTGACGATTTTTCCCTCTCGCAAAAAGCTGAGGACGCCCTGGTCGGCATCATGGCAATCGACCCACTCGAAGCCGCTCGGCTCGCAATCGCGCTGGTGCATCGCCGGTTCGCCGCGGTAGGTGGTGTTCAGGTCGCGCACCCAGCGCTGCAGGCCGCTGTGCAGCGGGTACTCGAGCAGGTGCCATTGCAGACTCTCGTCGTAATTCCACTCATGCCACTGCCCAAACTCGCCGCCCATGAAAAGCAGCTTCTTGCCAGACTGGGCGAACATGTACCCAAACAGCAAGCGAAGATTCGCAAACTTCTGCCAAAGGTCGCCCGGCATCTTGTCGAGCAATGACCGCTTGCCATGCACGACTTCATCGTGCGAGAGCGGCATGATGAAATTTTCGGTAAACGCATAGAGCGAGCGGAACGTGAGTTGATTGTGGTGGTACTTGCGATGAACCGGATCGTGCTGTATGTACTTGAGCGTGTCATGCATCCAGCCCATGTCCCACTTCAGGCCAAAGCCGAGCCCGCCGACGTACGTGGGCCTCGACACCATCGGCCAAGCGGTGGATTCCTCGGCCGTCATCAGAATATCGGGAAACTTTCCGTACACGCGTTCGTTGAGACGTCTGAGGAAAGCGACAGCTTCGAGGTTCTCTCGGCCGCCGTATTGATTTGGGATCCATTCGCCTTCCTTGCGTGCGTAATCGAGGTACAACATCGATGCCACGGCATCCACGCGCAGTCCGTCGATGTGATACTTGTCGAACCAGAACAACGCATTCGCGATGAGGAAGTTCGAGACTTCGGTGCGGCCGAAGTTGAAGATATTCGTGCCCCACTCGGTATGCTGGCCCTGCCGGGGATCGGCATGTTCGTACAGATGCGTGCCGTCGAAGTAGGCCAGGCCATGTCCGTCGCGCGGGAAATGAGCCGGCACCCAGTCGAGAATCACGCCGATGCCTGCCTGATGTAGAGCGTCCACCAGATAACGGAATTCGTCCGGATCGCCGTATCGGCTCGTGGGTGCGAAGTAGCCGATGGTTTGATAACCCCACGAACCATCAAACGGATGCTCAGTGATGGGCAGAAGCTCGACATGCGTGAAGCCCATGTGGCTGACGTAATCGACGAGTTCCTTGGCGAATTCGCGATAGGTCAGCCAGCGGTTGCCATGCTCGGGCTTTCGCCGCCAGGAGCCAAGGTGCACTTCGTAGACAGAGATCGCCGCTTCGTTGCCGTTGTTGTGGGCCCGGTGAGTCATCCAGTCGGAGTCATGCCAGGTGTAGCGTGAAAGGTCCCAGACCTTGGAAGCAGACTTGGGACGCAGTTCGGCGGCGAACCCCATGGGATCGGCTTTTTCCATGCGATTGCCGGTAAACTGATTGGTGATCGCGTATTTGTAGAGCGCCCCGTTTTGAACGCCTGGGATAAATCCTTCCCACAGACCAGCAGAACCTCGCGAATTGAGGTAGAAAGCCGTGGGGTTCCAGCCGTTAAAATCGCCGACGACGGAAACCTCGCGAGCATTCGGCGCCCAGACAGCGAATTTGACGCCAGCCACGCCCTCGTGTACGGTGAGATGCGCGCCGAGCTTTTCATAAAGCAAATCGTGGCTGCCCTCGCCGATCAAGTAAAGGTCGAGGTCCGATAAAAAGGGAGTCGCCGCCGGTGCCATGTGGTTTTCCTCGTTGATAAGGACATGGTATCGATTCGCGGCAAAGATGGAATCCGATTCCGAGCGTGGGGCCGACATCAACCGAATCGGATTTTTTATTTGGCACTTCTGGGCTGCTGTTGCGTCATGCAATGGAGCGTGCCGAAGCCCCAGACGAGGTCGACGGCGTGAATGCCGACGACGGTGCGTTCGGGAAACAGCTCGGCCAGAATTTCGAGCGCGACGCGGTCGTTCGGGTCATTGAAGGTCGGCACGAGCACTTTTTCGTTGCCGATGTAGAAATTCGCATAGCTAGCAGGCAGACGCTGGCCGGCAAAGATCAATGGCGCCGGCATCGGCAGCGTTCGCACGTCCAGAGCGTTTCCGTCCAGATCTCGCACCTCGCGCAAGCGCGTCAGATTCTCCTGCAGAGGTTCGTGGTTCTCGTCGGCCTGATTCGGTTCGATCACCGTCACGACCGTGTGCGGCCCGACAAATCGCGCGAGATCATCCACATGCCCGTGCGTGTCGTCGCCGACGATGCCGCGGTTCAGCCAAACGACTCGGCGAATGCCGAGGTAGTCCGCGAGAACCTGCTCGATCTCGGACCTGGTGAGCGACGGATTGCGTGACTGGATTGGGCTGAGCAGGCATTCCTCCGTAGTAAGCAGCATGCCATGCCCATTAACGTCGATGCTGCCGCCTTCGAGGACGACACGCTGGCCTCGAACGGTTGGCTGCCAGCTGGCGAGCTTAAGGTATTTGTTAATTCGTTCAGGAACCCTGTCGTCGAGTCTCCAGTTGTCGTATTTCGCCCAGGCGTTGAAATGCCAGTCGGTCATCGCAACTTGGCCGCGCGGATTGACGACAAAGATCGGCCCGGAATCGCGCGTCCAGACGCGATCGGTCGTGATGCGGAAGCAACGAATGCGCGAAAAATCGACGGCGGCCTTCGCCAGCACCGAGCGTGCGCGTTTTTCATGTGCTGCATCGTTGACGAGAATGTGGATATTTTCGCCTGTGTGCAGATGCCTGACGATTTCGCCGTAAACCCACGGTATCGGCGCGAATTTTCCTGGCCAATCCTTTTTGTTGTGAGGCCAGGCGATCCATGTCGCCTCGTGGAGTTCCCATTCGGCGGGCATGCGAAACTTCGAGGCAGCAGGCGGCTTGGTTGGCATGGGGAAGGTTGCTCCGTTACAAGTAGGCCGGCGAGCCTCGCCGCGTAAGCGGCAGGTTTAACAAACGGCGGTAGATTCAACCTGCCGCTTACGCGGCCAGGCTCGCCGATCAGTAACTGTTATACGAATCAGCGGATTGCGTCGAGTTTGCCGCCCGAAAACGCCAACTGCGTGAAATCCGCTGATCCTGGGCTGGACGAATTGCCGACCGGATACATAATATCTGTTCCGCCGGAGACGGTACCTTCGCGCGGCTAATTTCATGAAAACGACACGGGTCCGCTGTTTGCGGATGCCGGAGGGTAGGCTAATGTCACTGGGTTTGCTTGGTTTGAAGGTAGGCATGACGCAGGTCTTCGATGGCGAAGGCAAGATGGCGCCGGTCACGGTGATCGAGCTTGGACCTTGCCGAGTGTTGCAAGTCCGTACGCCGGAACGGGACAAGTATCACGCGGTCCAGCTTGGCTTCAAGGACAAACCCCGCCGCAAGGCGATTCGCGCCGAGCGAGGCCACGTGGCGTCGGAGTTCAGCTCCAAGCGGCGCGACGGCATGAAGCAGGCCGGTGTGCAGGTTCTCGACAAGGCCAACTGCGAGCCGCAGCGTTACATCCGCGAATTCCGCTTCGACAAGGCGCCGGCAGCCGACCTGAAAGTCGGAGCCGTCTTGACCGCCGACAACGTATTCAAGACCGGCCAGCATGTCGACGTCATCGGCACCACGAAGGGACGCGGTTATTCCGGCGTCATGAAGCGGCATAACTTCCAGGGTCTGCCCGCCGCTCACGGCGCCAAGAAGGTGCATCGTTCTCCCGGTAGCACTAGCTCCCACGCCAGCAACCGCGGTAGCGGTCGACCGAAAAAAGGCCACAAGGCCGCCGGCCAATACGGCAACGAACGCGTGACGATCCGTAATCTTGATGTCGTCCGTATCGACACCGAGAAAAACCTGTTGCTCGTTCGCGGCGCAGTTCCTGGTCCGAACGGCGGACTTGTCGTCGTGCGTCCAACGAACAAGAAAGACATCCCGACTCCAGAAGCCCGCGCCGCGGCCGAAAAGGCCAAGAAGAAGGGCAAGGGCGTGGAAGTCAAAAAGAAGTAAATCGATATCCGCAACGATTTCCCTCCAAGCAGCGAACTCCGGTTCGCTGCTTTTTTTGGTCTCTGTCCGAGGCGAATCGAATTTTTCGGCCAAGATGAGCGCCGTGCGGCAAACATCAGACGAATCATCCAGAAACAGAATTTTTTGCTTTTGCATTACTCCCATTGCCTGATATGTTAATCCCTCAGGGCGCCACATCCAGAATACCCAGCGCGGCCCGACTGAACGACTCAACAACATGGGATAGGTAATGAACGAACCAAATCCATCGAAAGGCGGCGGCCTGTGGGCGCGCTTGATGAGCGTGACATCCGATTCCGAGGAAGAAAACCAAAATCGACCAGCAACTGCTGAACCCGTGCCCGAGGTGAAACCGGCAATTCCGGTTGCGACCCCAGTCGCGCAAATCCCTGACCTCGCGCCGCCGATCGCCAGCCCCGTGGTCCCGGAAGCCTCTCTGGTCGTAGTCGAGGTCGTGGATGCTACCGTGACGACACCAGCGAGCGAGGCGAGCACTGCAGAGTTGCCCGTGATGCCCGAACCGCCCCCGCCAAGCGTACCGGCCGTTGTTGAGGCGCCCCCAGCGCCGCCGCCGCCGGCAGTGGCCGTGCCCGCGCCGCCGCAGAATTGCCTGGCGTGCGGCACTCCGCGCGACGGGAATTCCTCGTACTGCAAGGATTGCGGCTGGATGTTTCCCGCTTCTGGCGCTAACGCTGTTGCCGCCGGCGCCGCAAATTCGTCCTCCACCTCTCTTCGAGCCGATGCCATGCCAGCCACTCCTGCCAAACGCCTGCAAAATCGATACGACCTGGGCCCGCAAATCTGTGACCGCCGCGGTGTGACACGCCATCGCGGCGTGGATTCGACGACAGGTCGGCCAGTCGTCATCGTTGCGGAGACTATCGCGCCTATTGATCTGGATGTGCCGATGGCCGCCACGGTTGTCGAAGACGACATCATGCCCGGGTTCGACGACGTCGTGGTGGCCGCAGTAGTCACCGAGGGCCCTGGCGCCTGGCCGAGCATCGCGTGGGAAAAAGGCGTACTCGAAAAAGTTAAGAGCCCAGTCCTCCCTGGCATCGTCGATCAATTTGCCGAAGATGGCAAGGACTACCTCGTTCTCGAAATCCCAGCCGGCGAAAGTCTGTGGGACGCTTGGGACAATCCCGATGGCGACGCCAAGACCCGTTACGGCTGGCTGCAACAAGTCGCCACGGCCGCGATGGGCCTGCACGACGCCGGTGCGATGTTCGAAGGGTTGCACCCTGGCTTGGTCGTTGTCGATGGCAACAGCCTGCCGCGCGTTACCGATCTGAGCGACCTGCTGCCCACCTCCCTTCCACCAGACGCTCCGATCAAGGCGACGCTCTATACGGCTCCCGAACTAATTCTCGGCCCCGGCGAAGCGGATGCACGGTCGGAGTTGTACAGCTTCGGAGCGATGCTGTACTCGCTCGAGTATCTCCATCACCCGCTCGAAGAGAAAGACTTCGAGCGCCAATTCGCCCCGCTGCAAGTCACGGAAAGATTTCCCGACGTGCATCCGCTCTTTTTGCGAATCATCAACAAGACGTTTACCCGCGATCTGTACTCGCGATTCCCCACCGACGAGATGACGAAAACCGACCCAACCGGTTTCAGCGAATTCATCAAAACCCTCGCGCTGTGTGGCCGGGCTTTCGACGAAGTGCGTCTCGACATCTCGGCATGGACCACGACCGGAATGGTCCGCACCGGAAACGAAGACGCCCTGACGGTGCTGCACGGCGTGGACACGCGCCAGGACGACATCAGCGAGTACGCCATGGTGCTGCTCGCCGACGGCATGGGCGGTTACGAAGCGGGCGAAATCGCTGCGGCCATGGCGATGAACAAACTGCGCGAGTATTTCTTGCAGCAGCCGATCTTCGCCGGTCTGATCGGAAAGGAGCCGCCGAAGGAACCTGTCGATCCGAAAAAGTATCAAGAGATCATGCGCGACGCACTGAAATTCGCCAACAAGGAAGTTTTCACGGCTTCGCGAACTCCAGGCAAAGGAAAGCGCGGCATGGGTTGCACAGCCGAGTGCGTTTACGTCGATTCCCGTCACGTCATCGTCGGCCACGTCGGCGATTCACGCGTCTATCACCTGCATCGCGGACGATTGGTCCAGATGACGCGCGACCAGACGCTCGTCAACCGCCTTGTCGAACTCGGCCAACTCACCGAAGCAGAGGCTGAGGATCACCCACGCAAAAACGAGTTGCAGCAGGCAATCGGCGGGCAGCCAGACGTCAACCCCGGGACTTACTCCGGAAAGCTAATGCGCGGCGATTGGGTTCTGGTATGCTCGGATGGTTTGTCGAACCACATCAGCAACAAGGAACTGGAGAAGATGCTGACACGCGAAGCAGCGAACTCGGCCGAGGAAGCCTGCCGGCGTCTGCTTAACCTGGTCAATCTCCGAGGCGCAACCGATAATGCGACGATCGTGGTGATTCGCGCGAGTTAAGGGTTTGCCGCTTGCGGCTTAGCGCTCAACAACATTGCACTCCGCGCCACCGCGTGATACCGCGCTTCCAAGAATCGCCATGAATCCGGAAACAACCCGTTGAGCGCTAAGCGGCAAACGCAAATCGGCAGGTTTTTCTTCGCGAGTTATAAACCCTGGCGCACTTAGGTCCCGCTCGGCACGCGGGATCTACTTGGTTAAGTAGAAAACGATCCTTGGGTCGCTTTATTCCTCTCCTTAATGGAATCTTTGCAATTCACCAGCGTTTTTCTCGCTTGGATTTCGCGAGATTTTGCTGTAAATTATCCAGAACCACTATCTTGGGATCCAGCCAAAGTCCGGTCGTCGTTCGCGGAGCAACTTTATGCGATTTCTTGTCCTGTTCTTCGGTCTGATCGCGATCATCATCACGGGCGCGGCGGCCGCTGGATTTTACATGTTCAGTATCGCATTCGAGATGGTCAAGGGTTGGGCCGCCCTGGCGGATATCGAGGTGAGCAACGATTTCGCGAACTCGCTCACCGGCTGCTCGCACTCCGACACGGCAATCTTCCTGGGCATTGCCGCGATTTATGGCTTCCTCGGCGTCTGCTTGTCGTTTTTCCGTTGCGGCTGGCAGGGCGCACTGCTACTGATTTTTCCCGTGATGGTCGCGGGACTCTTCAACCCGGTTTCGATGGTTTTTACGAGCTTTCAACTGTTCGTCGGGCTGCTCAGTTTCCTCGTTTTCCCGTTGCCGATTCAGGCGGCGGCCCCGGCGGCCAAACCTACGAAACGCCGCAGTGACGATGATGACGACGATGATGATTAGGGATTCTTCCGCGTTCGCTGGTGTCGCTTCGATTATTACGTGTATTTACTTATATGCGATAAAGGTGAGCTGTCATGGCGATTGTTAGCTGTCCGGACTGCGGCAAGAAGCTCAAAGTGTCCGACGCGTCAGTCGGGAAGAAAGTCAAGTGCTCGTGCGGCAATGTGTTCGTCGCCGAGGAGGAAGCCGAAGCTGCCCCGGTGCGCCGCCCGATGGCGACTGCCGCCGTCGCCGAGAAGGTGACGGTCGCATGCACAGAGTGCTCGTCGCCGCTGAAGGTCGGCGCAGCCTCGCTGGGCAAGAAGATGAAGTGCCCCAAGTGTGCGGCCGTATTCGTTGCCGCCGTGGAGGAAGAAGACGACGCACCGCCGCCGGTGAAGAAAGGAGCCAAGCCCAGGCCTCCCGTCATCGACGATGACGACATGCCGAAATCGAAGGCGAAGCCAAAAGCGAAGGCGACGACGAAAGATGATGACATGGACGCCCTCTGGGGTTTTGCCCAGGACGAAGCCGAAGCGGACGACATGCCGCCGCCCAAGGCCAAAGCCAAGCCAGGCAAGAAATCGTTCGAGGATGACGACGAAGACGACGACATGCCCAAACCCAAACGCAAGGCCAGTTCGTCGCGTTCTACGCCCGCTGCTGACGCAAAACCCGAATATCCCCGGCGAACGCTGCTGAATCTGTTCGTCCTCTTCATGCTGATGGTCAACATGGCCCTGGGTGGCGTCATCTTTCTCGGCTTCGTCGATACGGAAAAAGACCTCGGCATTCCTCGGCCCAAATCCTTCGTGAAGGCGCCTCCCAAGATCGGCGGCAAGAAGAACCAGAATACCGGCGAACTCATCGACGACGCCAAAACCACCCTCGCCGATCTGGAAAAACGCGAACAAGGTTGGCTCACGGAACTCAAGACGGATAAAGCCAGCACCGAGCCTTTGGCAGCGTTTGCAACTGCCGAGGGCAACTTCGTGTCGGCCGTCTTCTCGCCGAACACGCCGATGCTCGCCACCCTCGTCACTGGCGCTGCTGAAGATCCGGCGAAAATCGAACTCTGGGATCTCAAGTCGGCCAAGGCGAATGTGATTATTCTTCTCAAAACGGCTTCGGTCAAGCCGCTCCTGCGCTTCTCGCCCAACGGCGAATTCTTGGCCGTCGGCAGCTGGGAAGAACGATGGGTGAAAGTGTTCAACACCAGCGATGGCAAGGAAGTCGCCTCGCCGAAACTCGAAAAAATCGACCGCATCCTGAGCGCGATCGGCTTCTCTGCCGATGGCAAATTGCTGCTCGTCGCTCATGACACGGCTGCGAAAAAAGAGGCGGTCGTCGAAGCCTGGGCCGTCGGTGAATGGAAATCCGTGCCGATTTTTTACAAGGTCGATCCCGAGGCGAGCTACTCTTTCCTCCCGGATGGCAGCCGCATCGTCGCCGTCAACGCCCAAACACACAAGGTCACGTTCTACGGCGGCAAAGACGACGAAGTCGAAAAGAAGTGCGACGCGAAAGTCGGCAATGAACATTATGCCCTCTCCTACGACGGAAGCCTGTTGGCCTTCGCCGTCGCCGAGGCAGGCGGTGGCACTGCGATCTTCGTCAACGACCTGAAAAAAGACGCGAATAACGTCAAGGAACTTACCAAGACCGACTTCGTAGTCGGGCGAATCCAGTTCTCGGCCGACAGCAAGTACATTCTGTTCACCGATGCCAAGAACGGCCGGCCTCACGTCATGGATTTGGCCGAGGGCAAACCACGCTGGTTGCAGCCGGACGGATTGTTCCTCTCGAACGCCGGCGTCTTGGCCGCTCAAGTCGTCAGCGAGCCGAGCATGCCGACGCGCGTCATGATTCGCAGTTTCAGCGACCTCATCGCCGCTCAGAAAGACCCTGGCAAGGATCCCAACGAAGGCAAAAAGGACGGCAAAACCACTGACGCAAAAGACCCCAAGGACGGAAAGTCCACGGACAAGAAAGACCTGAAGGATGGCAAAACCACCGACGCAAAAGATCCCAAGGACGGAAAGTCCACCGACAAGAAAGACCTGAAGGATGGCAAATCCACGGACTCCAAAGATTCTAAAGACGATAAAGCCACCGACAAGAAAGACCTGAAGGACGGCAAATCCACGGACTCCAAAGATTCTAAAGACGATAAAGCCACCGACAAGAAAGACCTGAAGGACGGCAAAGACCCAAAAGACGATAAAGCCACCGACAAGAAAGACCTGAAAGATGGCAAAACCAAAGACGATAAAGCTACCGACAAGAAGGAACCCTCGAAAGACGACAAATCCACTGACGCCAAAGAACTCAAGGATGGTAAAACGAAGGATGTCAAAGACAAGGACCTGAAGGATAGCAAGGACGACAAAAAGGATCTCAAAGATGGCAAGGATGACAAAAAAGATTTGCAGGACGCGCCCAAAAATGCCGCGGGAACATCAGTGAATACGGCCCCACGGCAGCAAATCTTTATCGCCAATCGAGAACGCGCGGTCTGGGCACGCGGGAGGGTGATGCAGGCATGGAATCGACATCAAGCAGCCTAACACATCGCAGCCTGACGCGACGCCAATTTCTCGCCGGCATGAGCGCGGCGGGCTTGGCCACGCTCCCGCTCGGCGGCCCCAGCGCCGGCGAACCTGTCGCGCAGCCTCGGCCCACGGCCGACACCTGCATCCTTCTGTGGATGGCGGGCGGCATGGCAGGGCCTGAGACATTCGATCCGAAACGGTACACGCCCTTCGAAGTCGGCGTGCGAAGCGAGCGCATTCTTTGCACTTTCCCGTCGATTCCGACAGCCGTGGACAATATCCGCATTTCGCAGGGTCTGGAGCACGTCGCGCAGGTCATGGATCGCGCGACGTTGATCCGCTCGCACCATGTCGCCGACCTGGGCAATATCCTTCATTCCCGCCATCAATATCATTGGCACACCGGCTACGTGCCGCCGCAAACTGTCGCCTGCCCGCACATCGGTTCCTGGATCGCCCGAGTGCGCGGCCCGAACAACCCGGCTATTCCGCCATTCATCAACATCGGCCAGCGATTGGAAGGCGTGGGTGAATCGGAGGAGTTGAAGGCCTTCACGACCGGCGGATTTTTTGGCAGCGAGTTTGGCCCGTTCAACCTGCCGTTCCCGCTCGATGCCGCCAGCGCCGTACGGCCGCCACGCGGCATGACGCGCGATCGGTTCGAGGCGCGCCGTCAGCGTTATCGCGAGATACTTCGGCATAGCCCCGTCGGCGAGTTGGCGAGTGATTACCATCACGAGTCGATGCTGCGCTCCTTCGAAAATGCGCATCGCCTGCTCAGTTCGCGGGATCGCGTCGCGTTCGATCTTTCCCATGAGCCTCGCCCGATATTCGATCGCTACAACACGGGTCGATTTGGACTAGGATGCCTGCTCGCACGGCGCTTGACCGAGGCCGGCGCACGGTTTATCGAAGTCACCACGGAGTATATTCCGTTCGTTCATTTCGACACGCACGAGAATGGCCACACCACGCTGGCGCGGATGAAACGCGAGATCGACCGGCCGATCGCGCAGCTCATTCTCGATCTGGAATTACGCGGTCTGCTCGACCGTACGCTGGTGGTGATCGCTACGGAATTCAGCCGAGACATGATGATCGAGGGCATCCCCGGTTCCAGCGCGCGCGACCAATCGCGCGCCAGGTCCGACACGATGCAGCAAATGGTTCACTACGGCCTACACCGCCATTTCACGGGATCTGTTTCCGTGGTGATGTTCGGCGGCGGGATGCGGCGCGGCTTCCTCTATGGCGAGACTGCGCCGGAAAGGCCGCTCGTCGTGACGCGGAATCCCGTCCCGATTCGCGATCTCCATGCCACGATCTTCACCGCGATGGGCATCTCGCCGCGAACGTCGTTCGACGTGGAGCGCCGACCGTTCTACGCCACGGAAGACGGCCACGGGCGAGCGGTGCAAGCGCTCTTCGCTTAAAACGGACGTCAATCCTTTTTTGCGTCGCCCCGCGTCAATTCAATGATCGTGTGCGCGGGAAACAACTTGTAGCCAATCGACGTTCGGCCAATCAACCCAGCGAAGGTCATCGATTTCTTCTTGTCCAGATCCACCGTCGTCAGCAGTGTGAGCGTGTGCGATGAACCGTCCTTCAAGGTGACGACGTAGTCGTAGGAGATTTTCTTCTTGTCGGTGGACGGAATAAATTTGAGCGCAGCCAGTTTGTCGATATCGACCTTCACGGTTCTTTTGAACATCATGAACGATTGAACCTTGTACGCCCCGTTCGCGAACCAGAGCGGTTGCAGATCTTGTACGGTGTGCTTGGTTTTTTCCTTGTCATCGGCCTGGATGAGGTAGGTTTCGCCTTTGGGCTCGCGTGCCGGCTTGGGCGAGGGGAAGGCGATACTGCGCAGGCCGACCTTGTCGATGCCGCCCTGAAACTTGACGGTCGCGGCGCCGAGACCTTCGAGCAGCGCGTCCGCCTCGAGGGTGATCTTGTTGATGCCGACGTACTTGGTCGTACCGACGAGCGTCTCGGTCTTACCGTTCGCGGAAACTACCTCGGTGGCGACCATTTTCTTTTCACGGTCATAGGTGATTTTCTTTACGCTCGAAATCGGAATCAGCGTCAAAATGCCGGCCTGGTAGGTGGTCGATTTTTCTTCGCGAAATTCGAGATACTCGGTGCCAGCGCTCGACTTCGAGACGGTTTCGCCATCGAGTGCCAGAGAACGCACGCCCTGGGTGAAACGCCAGTCGATGAGTTTGACTTCCTTGCCGCCCGTGGGCGGAACGACGAGGAGAGCGTTATCGATTTTCGCCTTGTCATCGGGCGACTTTTTGTCCTTTTCGCCGGCGCGAATGGTGGAGAGCGTGAGGGTGAGCATTAGTACGGCAAGCCAACGCATGGAACACTCCGGGGTGGGAAATATCATTTCGAGCGCGGGAGGGAAGAGCAGCGCGGGGTTTCTACTTCTTCATCTTAATCGCCATCGCCCAAGCGTCCATGCCGACTCGCCGTTTCGGCGTTTTTCATCTCACAGTACCCAACCCTTGCGATATTCGCGGCGAAGATAGCGCTCGGCATTGGCGTTGCCCGTCACGCGACCCGTGCGGCCGTCGTATTGCAGTTTGCCGCCCGCGCGGTAGGCGACGTTGCCAAGCAAAACCGTCTCGGCGAGGGCGCCAGAGTAGTCGAAGTTGCACGTCGTCGTGCCGCCCGTGCGGATTGCTTGCAGCCATTCACGCTGATGCCCGATCGAGGCTGCGATCGTCTGCCTTGGTCTGACGAAATCGCGCGGCTCCTGCAAGAAGCGATGCTGCCCGTAGTTCGCGATCAGGCTGCCACGCTCGCCTTCGAAGATGACGCCGGACCCGTAGCCCGCATGGGTGATCTTGCCATCGAGATCCGGACCATTGACACCGTGATACCACGTCAAGCGGACTGCGGGCAATGGGCCCCTCGCGGGGTATTCGTAATCGACCTGCATCTTGTCGGGCATTTGATTGTCGCCCTTGTGCGTGATGCGCCCCGTTGCCGTCACCACGGTCGGATGCCGAAGGTTCAACGCCCAGTGTGGCAAATCCATGTAATGGCACGCCATGTCGGCAAGCACGCCGCCGCCAAACTGCCACCACCAGCGCCAGTGAAAATGCACAGACGTATCGTTGCCCGTGCGAAATGGCGGATAACCCTGCTGCGGCGCGGGACCAAGCCACAGATCGTAGTTCAGCCCGCGCGGCAATGGCTGCGGCGTATTCACGCGGAATCCGGCCTGTACCTGCGAATTGCACCAGACCTTCACGCGCGTGACCGCTCCCAGCGCACCCGATTGCACGATTTCGACGACGCGGCGATAATTGTCGCCGGCGTGGATCTGCGTGCCCATCTGCGTGACGACTTTTTCACGTGCCGCCGCCTCCATCATCAGGCGAACCTCTTGCACCGAATGCGCGAGCGGCTTCTCGCAATAGACGTGCTTGCGTGCCCGTAGCGCCGGCAGTGCCGCGAAAGCGTGATGATGATCCGGCGTGGAAATGACGACAGCCTGCAGGTCCTTCATCTCGATCAGCCGGCGGTAGTCGTCGAAAAACCGCGCGTTCGGAAAACGCTGCCGCACCGGAGCCGCGCGATTGGCATCGACATCACACAGCGCGACGACGTCGGCCAGGCCCGAGCGTTCGACGTGATTGAGATTATCGCCGCCCTTCCCCGCGACGCCGATGATGCCAACGCGAATCCGTTCATTCGCCTTCGGCGGTTGCTCGGCGGCACCCAGCGGATTGACGAAAAAGCCGGCGGCCCCAAGCGAAGCCGAGGATTGCAAAAAACGACGACGCGGTATTCGATTCGGCATGACACATTCTCCAAAGGAAGAGGTTGAAAGTATTATCACGCAGCGCCGCCAATGTTGCAAGCAAAAGTCCGCCCGAACCTGAAAGAAGATTGCAGCGTCAGAAAGATAGCCCGCCAACGCCCGCCGCGGCTCATAAAATGGTTGAGAAACGCCTCCGTAGCTCAGCTGGATAGAGCAGGTGCCTTCTAAGCATCAGGTCGCAGGTTCGAGTCCTGCCGGGGGTAGTATTCGAAGATAGTTGCCACCACCCCTCGCGGCAATCCCGACTGAGGAACCCGGCCGTACTCGAATCATGGTGCACCAGCACAAGTCGAATCGGAATTGCGCGCTATGACAAACCTATTTGGCTGGTTTCTTGATCTCTTTGATGGCAACAAGCGGCGTCGAAAAGCACTTCTACAAGAGATTCTCGCAAATCCCGAAGATGATGCCCCTCGTGCTGCGTACGCCGATCTCCTTGCCGCGACTGGCAGGGCGGACGATTTGGAACGGGCCGAGTTCATTCATTTCCAGCTCGAAACCGCGCGGCTTCCCGAAAGTATGGAAAAATCTCGGAGGATTGAGCAGGCGGTAACGATCTTCGACCGATGCCAGAATCAATGGTATGGGTGGGTCCGAAACCGCGATAATATTCCATTTCCCCAGCGCGGGTTCATCGAGTCCTGGTTCTACGGCAAAGGGGAGTTTCACCAGGAAGATTTCTGGGAAGCGATTGCCCGAGAACCGATCACGGAACTCACCCTGGGCGCGGGTGACGACAAGTTCGCTTCCGTGAGTTGGCTTCCGTTTTTCAAACGCGTGCGCATTCTCAAATTCTGGGGGGACCAACCGACTGAAAGCGATTTGGTCACTTTTTTCTCGTCGCCGTACATGGGGAGTTTGACCGAGTTTGAATACATGGCACCTGGAGCGGTAATGGGACGACCACGTCCTGGTGGGAGAATACGATTCGAAGCGGTGCTTCGAATTCTTGCCGACGCTCGATTCTCGGGCTTGCAACGAATCTCGATAAGCGGCGTTGGAGTGGGCGACGAAGGAGCGTTGGCATTGGCTCGTTCGCCGGTACGCTCGAATCTCACCCGTTTGGGCCTCGGATATGGGGAAATCTCATCAAATGCCATGCGCGAATTACTTGCCTCACCTATCCTGGCTAAAGTCGCGACACTGGGAATTGGCGGGAACGCGTCTACGGCATCAGAAGGTGAGAACCTTGCTGATTCGATTGCCAGCAGCCAGTATTTGAGCTGCCTCGCCACATTGGTATTGGACGATACGGCATTTACGGACCGCGCCGCAACTCGCCTCGCCGCCGCCAATTTGCCCGCTATCAAGAATCTCTTGCTCCTGCCGAGGAATATCAATGACTCCGAAGCGCCAGTGACGCTTCCATCAATGACAAGCGCGGGCATCGAATCTCTTGCAGCCTCTACGTGGTTTGGCGGAATTGAAGAGCTCAACCTGAGTGGCCATCCCATCGGTGACGCCGGAGCACACGCTATCGCAGCGGCCCGATTGCCCAATCTGCGGCATCTAACGTTGATGCAAGTTGGCCTGACAGCAGCCGGCCTCAAGGATCTCGTCGACGCCTATTCGAACAGCCTTCAGAACCTTCAGATTTATGGCAACTCGATTGGAGATTCTGGCGCCGAAATGTTAGCATCGGTTCCGTGGCCTCAGATGGTCATGCAACCAGGAAAAAGCCCCTACGAAATCGGTTTGTTTCTCGGCGGTTGCGGACTGACCAAGCGAGGAAAGGATAAGCTGTTAGACTCACGAAACACGCGACTGCTTCCGAGTCTGTTCTTCGGACCAGAGGATTAACACGAAAATGCCGTTTCGGCCCGGAGATTCGGACTAGACAGCTAGATGTCTCGAGCGGGGGGGCGGTTTTTTGGTACTGCCTCAAATACTCCACGGCCGGCAAACGCCTGATTCAAACGCTGAAATGTGCTAAGGCACGGATTGCGGGAGCCGTGATAATTGCTGTCGAATTCATTCGGCGTCCCACAGGTCGGCCAATCCGATGATTCTACCGACGAGCCAGGCGATCGGCGGGATCAACAAACAGGATGCACCGATCAACCCAAGACGTGGAAGGTCCGTCACAATCTTATCGACGATTTCTTCAAACGAGTTCTCATGGGCAAAGATTCTCTCTAGCCGCAGACCCACTATTCCGAGAAATGCAATAACGGCTGATAATCCATACGAAGAAACCGCTGGCCAGACCTTCACCGGAATGGCGAGATGCAGCGGATCATTGAGGCCGTCGGCAACCGTGACGTGTAAGACCGTGGACTTAGGCAACGGCAAGATACGAAAGTGCGTCTTGCCAGCGGAGAATTCGGAGTGGTAGGTGAAATCGTTCCCGTGCTGTACCAGGGTCGTCGAGACGGTCTCGAACAAGGGCGACTCCGCCCGAATTTCCACCTTCGACGTTGCACTCTGTGCTCGCACCTCGACAGTGAAGGAACTTCCGGACACAAGATGCACTTTTCGACCATCTATTGGAATTCCTCCGCCCGAGCTTGTCAATGTGATGCTTGCGGGAGCAAGCCGACGCAGGCACGGGGGACATACATGTTCCGACACAGATTCAGAATAGCCAATTTCAAATGAGACCGGGACGGCAACGTCACTCATGGAACAGCGCTCCGTTCGACGACGACGACGACGGCCGCGACCATTCGGCAATCCACCGGATCAGGTCCTTGGAAATCTCGGCGAGAAAATCGCGATGGATCCGTGTCGCGTTTGAAGTCGAAGCGGACACGGCGTTGACTTCTTCATTCGCGGCCTGGTCCCACGCGGAAAACGCTTTCAACGCGTAGAGAAATTGAGGGTCGTATTTCCAAATTCGAACATCACGCTTGGCTTTGATGGCCTTCTCGTAAGCCTGTTTCGTTTCGCCAACGAGAACCCGCTCGGCATCAATTCGAAGCATGACGAGCGTACGGATTGGGCACGGGTTATTCTTGAAGAAGCCAATACGCTCTTCGAGGTCCTTGCGTTGAACATTTCTTCGCCCCAAATACATGGCAATACCGATTCCGGGTTCGTTTGGGCCGTTCGTGCGAAGTAAGCAGAGACAACCATAAGGTTGATTCGACGGCTCACTTAAATACTCGGCTTGCATCCAATCATGATGTCCCAATAACCCATTGGAATCCAACCGTTCGAGCCAAGTGTGCAATTCGTTTTGCAATGTGGGAATAGAAGAGACGCCAAGGTGCAAGTCCGATCCGAGTTCCTGCTCGGCTGCCGCGAGTTGCTCTTTCCAAAGTTTCGAAAGCCGTTCCGCCAAATCAACCTTCCTGGCCCGGAAAACGAGATCATCAAATCGCTGCGACAGCTTTTGCAAACCCATGCGAATCGAGGGTTCTTTGCAGATTTCCGAGAGATCCGAGTCTTGAAACGGAAACGTCGGCGACAGGCCCGTAAGGTCCAGGGACGGAAAATTCGTCCGAATCCGTCGTTGCACGATCTGGGTCAAGACCTCCGCGGAGAACCGGTCCGGCATCAGGATATTGCGCTGCGCCGCCCTACCGCTTAGCGAGAATGGCTGCTTCAGGCGCTCCGCGGCATAGGGTTCCGCCTCATTCAAGAGATTAGACCAGAGTGCTTGTTCCGCGAACACCAACACGCAAACATGCCGAAGTTCGTTGACGAAGTTGCAGATGGCATTTGTGAAGTATTTCCTGTTCTTTCGCGTGCTCTCTTCGTCCATGGCACGCAGGTAGTCCTCCAACTGATCGAAAATGATCACGGTCGGGATGCCGAGCTCGAATAGCAATTCGAGCCATATTTCCAGGAATCGATGGGTGATGGACCCAGCATTTTGAACCGTGGTGGGCGCATTCTCGTAGTCGCCATTGTGCAGCTCTTCGATAGGTCCACTATCTTCGAGCAGGGCAATACGTGCTAGACTTGAGTAAAGGTTTTTACGAAACCACCCGCGAATGTCTTTTGATTCGGACCGCTCGATGTGCTGCTCGATGATGCGAATTGCAGTCGACAACGGCAAGCCGACCGAGAGGCAAGCGTCGCGAAGCAGTTCGGATGTCGGTCTTTTTGCGTCGCATATCTCAACGACTTTTTCGATCCCTTCCAGTCTTTCCCTGGTGCACGAGATGTTGCCAAACCGAAGATAAATCGATTCAAGCCAGCCTCGCGGCGGAATCAATTCGACTCGTTGTGGCGGCGTGAGACGGCGTAGCGACTCGGCGAGCAAGCGTGCAGTAACCCTGCCCGCGATCACACCGAGCAAACGGTCGCCGTCGGTCCGCTTGTTCAGAATGTGGTTGACGATTTGCCAAAACAAGTAATCGACGGCATCCGTGCCGGGAGTGAATCGTTCAAGAACCACAAACAGAGTATCATCGGACGATTCCAGGGCACGCCGTCTCACCTCGTTCCTCAGTGTGTAGACGAGGTGTGTTTTTCCGGAGCCTCGGTCGCCCAGGACGGGATAGATGCGCGTCGGCGTCCTCGAGTCGCGGTAAAACGAAATGATTTCGAGCAAGTCGTCGAGTTGATTCGCTGCAAACTCCGAAGCGCCGGCGTTCAGACTGGCTTCCGAAGTGCTGATGGCTGCTACTTGGATGGAAAACGGATTGCCGCCCCGTTGAAGTTCGGCAAGTGCGTGTTGTCGCTTTTCAGCCGCCGTATCAAGCAATGGCGTGGGCTGGGTGGGCATAGAACATCACCTTGCTAGAGACAAAGAATGCCAATTCCGGCTTCGGGATTTCATCTTGCATCCCTGCCCATCCGCCGAGACGAATTTTGTTGTTCTCATATAGGGATCGCAACGCATCCTGGAATTGGCCGACACTCAGGGCAGGCTTATCAGCTTTGAGGTTCGTCCAGATCACATCAAATTGGCATCCGACCGATTTTTCTTTTGCCCATCTTTCAACGAAATGCACGATCGCGTCCTCGATGGTTGTGCCCGAAGAAACCTGCGGCAGCGGCGGCGGAGCTTGCGGCGAGGCGGTAACTCTCTGCAATGTCGCTTCCAACGCTGACAACGATGGTCGCAAGTCTTGCACCGGAGCTGGTGCGTAGGACGCCAATGAAGCGCCGAGCGTGAGTTCGAGCTTCTGGATCGCTTTGGTAATGGCTTCTTGCTGTTTCGCAAGTGCTTGTTCGATGCTCTTCGTCGCATCCGTACTTGCTTTAACAACGGCTTCCCGGAATGCATCGGGATTTGCCGGCGACGAAGCAGGCTTCTCCTGAATTCTCAAAGCGGAGAGCAGCGATTCGAGTATTGGTTTTGGATCGTCAGCAGCGAGGACATGAGCCCTTCCTTTTTCCGTGAGTTCGCCGTGCGCCGTTTTCTTTTTGCCAGCCCCGACCTCGATGGTTGAAAGGAACCCTTGGCCAATCGCGGCCTCGACCAGTTTCTTGCCTGGTGCTCCCTTCGGGAACAACGGTTCATCGCCATCGCCGGTTAGCGGACGCGGTCCGCCGAGAGCTTTGCGAAGTCCCTTGAGAATTGAAGTGGGATCGGGGAGAGCGGCGGATTTTGCCACGGGGCAATCCTGTTCGCAGGTTGAATGAATCAGTCAGTAGCCACCGCAGTAATATTACAGAAACGAAAAAGACCGACTATCGGGAGAGATCTCGCCGAAACAAAGGATCGAATCGCAACAAGAAATTCACCCAACGGATTTTCCATAATTTCAACAGGAGGATGCGAATCCTGCTAATGGGATTTGTCTCCCGCTTCATTTATCCCATCACGGCACGATTCCGGAGTCGCCGATGAAACGAGGTATATGCATAGGGATTCTTGTCTCCCTATCCGCCTGTTGGCTGTTGCTAGACGCTTCGTCGCATGCGAACATGCAACCCAAGGCAAGGATGGTTCGACTAAAGCTCGACGCGGATTTGAAGGATCCATCGCTGGATTTTATCCTCGATGACCGCGAGATTTCGGCCAAAGACTTGCAGGCTCCCATTCAATTAAGTCTTGGAACGCACCATCTACACGTGTTGCGCGATGGCCGACTAGTCGATCTGTTGCAGTTCGAAGTTGGGCCGAATTCGACGGACGTCGCCCTCAAACGCGAAGCTCCGCCTCCGGGGGAAGACGAGCCTGACTTTCGGCCCGCCCTCGTTACTCCGAGCACGCCGACGCCGTTGACGCGCGACGAACTGCGGCGGCGCGGTGAATGGGTTCCGCTCTTTAATGGCAAGGACCGATCTGGATGGCGAAACCTACCCAAGGCGCCAGGCAACTGGCACGTGGAGAATGGCGTTTTCGTGGAGAATGGAATCTTCGGCGGCCTTTTCACTCTGGAAGGCGACTGGACCGATCTGCATCTTCGCGTCGAGGCCAAGCACTCCGGCGCGGGAACTGGGATTTTGCTCCGCGCGCCTTTCGCCGGAAAACCAGGCGCCAAGGCGTATGACGTGTTCATCGGCGGCAAAATGGGAACCGGATCGTTGCGCATCTCCGGGCGAGACACCATTCAGGCCAAGGGAAGATCGATCCCTCCCAACACCTGGTTCACCATGGAGGTGATCCTGCGCGGGCACCAGTTTCTCATCAAGCTGAATGGCGAAGTCGTCACGAAATACGAAGATAAACAGAAGTCCCATGCAAAAGGTCACATCGTCCTACAACCGATGTTTGCCAAGAACGGTTCGATTCATTACAAACGCATCGAGGTCCGAGATTTGGCCGCGGAGATGCGCCCTCCTCTGTTAGTAGACAAGAAGCCGAATGTTCCGCAACCAGCGGTTCCGCCGAAAACGCTCGATTATGGCAAATACTCCGTTTACAAGATCCCCCTCGCCGAGAAGCTGGCGAATCGGCCACATTTAATGGTGACGCGAACTCCAGGCGGCGGCTTCAGACTCGGGTGGAACGACGCCAAAGGCCACGCGCATATTTCGCCGTTGAGCCAGGACCTCAAGGTGACAGGCGCCGACATCATCCTGGTAGGCAAGGAACTCCGTGCCCTGACGATGAACGACGACGGAACCGTGGCGTCCCTCGTGCTCCAGCCGCCGGTCGAAGTTGACCTTCTCGGCCTGGATCCCGCCGGTCGGACGCTCTTCAAAACGCCGCTGACTGGCGCGTATGGTAATGGGCCTGGGACACACTTCGCCAGTCGATGGTTCTCGTACGCCAAACTTGCTTCGTCCGGGAAGGAAGTTGCCACGCATTTTTCGCATCTCGTGCATCTGAAGGGAGGCGCGGTACACCAGGGAGGCTTTTTCGCCCGGCTCGATGACAAGGGCAAAATCCTCCAGAAAAACCACTGGACCGTCAGCCATAGCCTCGACCAAGCTCTCGCCTTCCATAACGGAGACTGGTTCACCGCATCGGTCGGTGATGCGTTTCCCGTGGGAATTCCGTTCATCAATCGCAGCCAAAAGAAGGCGCGAAGCCTGATCTATCCGCTTGCCGGCCAGCGCGATGGCTTCCACCCGAAGCTTACCCATCTCGGCAGTCTGGTCGGCATCGGAGAGGATGTCGCGCTGGCGTTTGTTACCCGCGTCGGCGGCGTCTGGCAGACCTACTACGCCGTCATGGACCGGACCGGCGACGTGAAACGCCTCGTCAATCTACCCATCACGATCCCCCCAACGACTCACGCCGGCGCCAACCTGGCACGGTTTGGCGCGGACCTACTCCTCATCTGGACCGAGACCGACACGACCACTCGCTACGTGCCGATGGACAGCACGGGACGTTTTCTAGGCCGATCGACGCTGGTCGAGCAACCGATTGGCCGCCGCAACGATCTCGCGTTGTTCGCCAACGGCGATGTCGGCTGGCTGACGGCACCGCGCGGAACCAAAGAAGTCACGCTGGTGCGTGTGATGCGCTGAACAAACAAAGTACGAAGAAACGAGTATCGGTCGAAACATCCATATTTTTTCCCCCGGCAAGGGTCACTATGATTAATTGCACACCTACAGTCTGGCTCGACAAACGAGCTTGACGTGCGCTTCACCGAGGCCCCCATGCGAATCTGGATTCTCTTGCTGCCCTGTCTTGCCGTTATCCTTTCCGCCTTCGATTTACTCGCCCAACCCGGGCGACCGGCCTCCGGAAAGCGTCCGTACAATATCATCTTCATGATCTGCGATCAGGAGTCGTATCACATTCGCGGCGGCGAGGGATACACGCTGCCCGCGCGGGATGCTCTCAAAAAACGCGGCGTCACGTTTCACAATCACTACATCGCCTCGGCGGTGTGCACACCATCGCGGGCGGCGTTTTTCGCCGGGCAACCCCCGCAGATCAATGGCGTCTACGATCACCTCGCCTTTGGCTTCGTGCCAAGCATGCGGCCCGAAATGCCGAACATGGGCAACATCCTCAGAGGCATGGGATACCGCACCGCGTATTTCGGCAAGTGCGAGCTGAACACGAAGATCCTCGCCGCGGGCCGCAAGGAAAACACGACGACCTGGCTGCAACCGTACGGCTTCGACGTCTACAACTCCGACGGCGACAATCACGGCGGAATCTACGATGGCTACGCCGAGGATCCCTTTATCGCTGGCGCGGGCATTCGCTGGATGCGTTCGAACGTGCCTCAGTTCCGCAAGAAAGGCGAACCGTTCTTCATGGTGATGAGCCTGGTGAATCCGCACGACATCATGTTTGCGGACACAAACATCCCAGGCAAGACAGCCGCGCAGAAGCCGTTTGGCCCCGGCCTGATCGGTCCGGCGCCCAAGTCGCCGATCTACGAACGGCGGTGGGATTTCAAGTTACCGCCGAGTTTGACAGAAAACCTGACGGCTCCAGGCATGCCAGGCGCGGTAGCGGAGTACGACAAGGGTTGGTCCGGGGCATTCGGCTCGATCCCGCGCGATCGCCGGGATATGTGGTACTCGTATTGCAACTACTACCTGAACTGCCTGCGCGATAGCGATCGCACCGTGCAGCAGGTGTGGGACGCACTCGACGACATGGACCTCTGGAAAGACACCATCGTCGTGCTCACCGCGGACCACGGCGATATGGCGGGCACGCACGGATTGCGCGGCAAGGGTCCGCTTTGCTACGAAAATAACGCGCACGTGCCCCTGGTCATCGCTCACCCCGACGGCAAGGCGGGCGGCAATTGTTCGGCGTTGACGAGCCATCTCGACCTCGTCCCGACGTTTACCGCCTTTGCGGAAAGCTCGCCGGAAAAACGGCCAGATGTCGTCAAAAAACTGCCAGGCCGGGATTTCTCCAAGCTATTGGCTGCGCCAGAGAAGGCTGACCTCCACGCGATTCGGCCTGGCATTCTCTTTAACTATGTCAGCCTCACGACCGTGGACGCAGATTATTACATCCGGTCTTTCGGTCTGATGGCCAAAGGAAAACGCGCCCCGGATATCACCGAAATCGATCTGAACAAACGCGGCTTCGTTGCTTTTACATATGACGGGCGATACAAGCTCGGTCGCTTTTACGCTCCCAACGATTTCAACACGCCCGAGACGATGGAACAACTCTTCAAGCATAACGACGTGCAGATGTTCGACCTCAAGTCCGATCCCGAAGAGATGCGAAACCTCGCTGTCGATCGAGAAAAACACAAGGCAGAGATTCTGCGACTGAATGGTCTTCTCAACGACCTGATGGCCCGCGAAGTCGGTGTCAACGATGGCCGATTTTTGCCCGAATCAGTGCGGCGGAAAAAGAAAGCCTCCGGCAACGAGCGATAACGAATCACCCGCGGCCGACGTACATCTGGCCGATCGGCAGGACGATCGCTTCGAGCATGTTGACGTGCGGCGGCATGGCAGCCATGCAGACGGCGGCCTGTGCCAACTCCGCGGCAGTCATCATCGGCTCGTCATCCTCGGTTTTGCCAGTGGCCTGTCGGCGTTCGACCATTGTGTTGCCCGGATGCAAACAACCACAGGCGATGCCGAATTCGCGGCCTTCGAGTGCCGTGACCTGGGTCAATCCCCACAGGCCGTGCTTGCTCGTGCTGTAAGGCGCGGAGTTGGGCCGAACTCGCTGACCGGCGATCGAACCGATGTTGATGATGCGCCCACCGCCTTGTTTTTTCATGATGCGAAAGGCGCCACGCGTGCAGAGAAACGGCGCCCGCAGATTCAAAGCAATGACCTTATCCCACGCCTCGACACTGAGTTCGTCGAGCGGCCCGCCGTCGAAAGCGCCGGCGTTGTTGACGAGAATATCGAGCCGGCCGAAATGCGCGAGAGCCGTCGCAAAGACTGCCTCGACTTGCTTTTCCTCGGTGACATCGGCGGGTATCGTCAGCACCTTCGCGCCAAGCGTGCGTACGTCAGCGGCGGTGCGGTCGAGGTCGGCCTGCCCCCTCGCCACGAGCGCAAGCGACGCGCCCTCCTCGGCAAACGCAAGGGCGATGCCGCGGCCTATTCCCTTGTTCCCGCCCGTGATCAATGCCGTTTTTCCGGAGAGTTTTCCCATCGTCATTCCCTGGTGAAGTGCTTGCGACCCACGCCGTGCATTTGGTTTGCATTCAACCATTTTTTCGCGGAAAGAGCCGTCGATGGGTGTGTTTTATAAGAAATCGGTTGGTTTCACAGTTTACGAAAATCCCCGGCGACTCTTCAGCCGGCACATGAGGAGACCTCGGAAATGAGCACGGGCCAATCCAGCCAGGGCGAGCCAACGGTTGCGAAACCAAGCAACTCGGTGCTGAAAACGCTGCTGCAGCACCCCACAGGTTTCTGGTTCATCTTCTGGGGCGAGTTTGCCGAGCGCTGCTCCTACTATGGCATGCGGGCGATTCTCACGAGTTACATGATCGATAAGCTTGAGTTGAGCGCGGGTGACGCGGGATCGTACTTCTATCTATTCGTTGCCGGGTGCTACCTGCTGCCGTTGGTGGGCGGATTTGTAGCTGATAACTACCTGGGCAAATTCAACACGATCGTGATTTTTTCGCTACCGTACATCCTCGGCCACGTCGTACTGGGATTCGAGAATTTCCCGTGCCTGGCAATTGCGCTCGTTCTGCTGGCGATGGGTTCGGGTGTCATTAAACCGAACATCTCGACATTAATGGGAATGACCTACGAACAACATCGGCCCGGGGACAACGAATTACGCACGACGGCATTCTCGCTCTTCTACATGGCGATCAATATCGGGGCAGCGCTCTCGCAACTCGTCATTCCGTGGATTCGGACGAACTACGGCTACCAGATCGCCTTCCTGTTTCCTGCGGTGCTGATGGCGGTTTCCTTCGTCACCTTCGCGCTCGGCAAACCGTTCTACGCCAAGGAGGTCATTTCCAAGGCGAGCAAGACGCCCGAAGAACGAGCCTTGCAATGGCAGGTTCTCGGACGAATCGGAGGTCTGTTTCTCCTCGTGACATTCTTTTGGGCGATCTTCGATCAGTCGGCATCGACCTGGATCATCTTTGGCCGACTGTACCAGGACACGTCGATGTTCGGCTGGCATGTTGACGTCGAGCAGGTGCAAGCCACCAATCCGATCCTGATCGTCCTTCTGACACCCCTGTTCGCGGCTTTGTGGGCTTACATGCGAAGCCTCGGCATGCCGGTTCGTGCGACGGACAAGATCCTCGTTGGCTTCCTGTTGACCGCGCTTTGCATGGGAGTCATGGCCTATCCCGCCTATCAAGCGGGGCCGATCGAAACACTGGCAGTTCCACTGGGCAAGGTACAGTCACAAGGCGAGGCCGAGGAGAAAATGAAAGAAACCTTGCCAGCCTATTATGCGCAAATCGTGCTGGCGCCGATGAATCCGATCGCATCGATGGCCGACGCAAGCACGGGAGTCGGCGTGCCCATACAGACGACGAAGCTATTCGTACGGCCCGAGAACAAAGTGACCATTTGGTGGCAGGTACTGGCGTTCCTCGTCATCACGGTCGCGGAGATCTTGATCTCGATCACGGGGCTTGAACTCGCGTTCGTGGCCGCCCCGAAATCGATGAAGAGTTTCGTCACGTCGCTGTGGCTGTTGACGGTGTTTGTAGCAAATATCTTCAACACCTACCTGGCACAGCTGTACCCATCCATGAACCCCGGCGTATTCTTTGCGATGCTCGTCGGGTTGATGATCTTGGTCGCCATGATCTTCTACTTCGTCGCGCTGCGATTTAACCGCTTGATGGCGGAGCAGGAAGCAGCCAATCAGAAGGCCAACGCGTCGGCCGGATGATTGGCTTTGGTGGCATCGCCTAGATTTCGCCCATGAACGATGTTCATGGGCTTTTTTGTTCAAGCTGACAATTTGGCAACAATTCCGGATTTCGCTTGCATATCGGCCGTCGGATCAAGTAGATTGCCAATAGTTGTTAAGTGAATACGAGGAGAAGGTTCCGGGAATTTGGCGCTATCGCAACGCCAAGGGACCGAGACCGAAGCCTTGCGCTTCATTTAACCGATTCCTTATCATCTCTCCGTTTTTCATCTGCAGGTGTCGCATGGTATCGTCAGCCAGGCGAGGGGCTTTCACGTTGATTGAGCTTCTCGTCGTCATTGCCATCATTGCCATTCTCATCGCGTTACTTGTTCCCGCCGTGCAAAAGGTTCGCGAGTCGGCCGCACGGACGGAGTGCAACAACAAGCTCAAGCAGCTGGGCATCGGCTGCCAGAACTACCACGGGTCGTTCAAGCGATTTCCGTCGGCTCGCGGGACGCCGACCGTATTCACGTCAAACATGGGTTGGATGCACAAGATATTGCCGTTCATCGAACAGGAAGCGATCTACAACCAGGGCCAAACGACGCCGGGCAGCACGCGAAATACGTTCATTCAAATGTATCTGTGCCCGGTCAATCCGCGCAATTTGGGTCCATCCTCGGTACGCGGGTTTACTTCGTATTTGGGCGTCGCCGGCTCGGATTTTTATAACGGCGTCTTCCAGTGCGATAGCGTTGGCGTCAAGCTTACTGATATTTTCGACGGCAGCAGCAATACACTCATGGTCGGCGAGCGCCCACCGAATCCCGACCTCGTCTGGGGAGAGCACACCTATAGCGACTACGACACGATTCTGGCTGCAAAAAACACCGTGCTCCTCGGAGCGCCGTACGACGGTTCGATGAATGCGGCCCCTTACAGCTGCTCAACCAAAGTCCCGTTCTACTTCGCGCTGGGCGACGTCAACGATAATTGCGACATGTACCGCTTTTGGAGCCATCACCCGGGCGGCGCGCATTGGCTATTCGCCGACGGTTCAAGCCGCTTCATGTCCTACGCCGCCGGCGTACCGATCATTCCCCAGATGGCGACGCGCAACGGCAACGAAACGGTCGATCCATCCGGGTACTAAACTCCGTCACCTAGTCCGCACTTCGAGGACCGAAGGAAATGCCGATTCGAATGTTCGTCGTGGAAATAAAGCTCATCGTTCCGTTGGCGATGCTGTTCGCATCCGTTGGTTGCGGCGGCGGCGTGGGCGACGTTTCCGGCAAAGTTAGCTACAAGGGCAAACCGGTGACGATGGGTTCGGTCCTCGTCATCGGCAGTGACAAAGTCCCACGCTACGGTCCAATTCAAAAGGATGGGCAATTCGCCATCGCCGGGGTTCCCGTCGGCGAAGCAAAAGTCGCAGTCAACAGTCCGGATCCGCGCACGCTTCACGTCTCTGCCTCCAACAAACTGGGCGGGCAGTCCGCAGCGGCGCCATCGCCAGCTGATATCGCCGCATGGTTTCCCCTGCCCGAAAAGGCTGGCGATCCGCTGCAGTCTGGATTGACGATCGCCGTGAATCGCGGCGCCAATGTCGTGGCTCTTGAATTGAAGGATAACTGACGAAAGCCGAGTGTTCATTTTCGCGGCGGACGGATGATGTTCAGTTGCACAAAGGCGTGCCTTCGTCCATAATGAAAAACGAAAAATTTGAGACTTTAGCAACGTTACATGGAAATTCTATCCAGCCCGAGCTTCGTGGAGGG
>CAZAFH010000092.1:0-33358 GCA_964484265.1 uncultured Singulisphaera sp. | reverse complement strand
CGCCCCACTTGCCGCTGTGGCCACCGTCGGTCATTTCCAGCTTGTACTTGTAGCCTGCAAACTGCAGGGCCATCGCGAGATCCTGATTGCTGAGCGGCCAGTTGCCATGCAGGTTATTGAGGTCCTCTTTACCATCTTGAAGGTAGACCTTGATGGCCTTCGGTTTGTTCTTGCATGTACCGCGCCCAGCCGATCCAGGGTTTGATGTGATTAAGTAAGCCCCAATCACCATAGCCATCACGCTCCGCGTGATGGATTTGCACGGCGTCGATACGACATGCCAAGATGTAGATGAATTATCCAAGTCCATCACGCGGAGCGTGATGGCTACGGTAAATACGGTCGAAAACACAGGTATTCACCGATGCTAAACCTCCTCGGCTCGCCGCGGCGATTGTGCGATGGACTGTCTCGCCGCGAGTTTCTCTCGCTCGGCACGCTCGGGGCTTTTGGCTTCGGACTCGCCGATCCACTCTCGCACGGCGCCGCGCGATCCACGGCTGCGCCGCGATTCGGACAGGCGAAGGCGTGCATCCTCATCTTCCTTTACGGCTCCCCGCCGCAACATGAGACGTTCGATCCGAAACCGGACGCCATCGCCGAGATTCGTGGCGAGATTGGCTCGATTCCATCCGTCGTGCCCGGCGTACGTGTCTGCGAGTTATTGCCGCGAACCGCGCGGATCATGGATCAAGTCACCGTCATTCGCTCGATGACGCATCGCTACGCGGAGCACGGCGTCGCGTATGCCGTGAGCGGGATCCCGACTTATACGCCAGAGTTGGAAGCCCGCCCGCGCGACAGCCGCCATTGGCCCTACATCGGTTCCGTCGTGGATTACGTCGCGAAGCGCTCGGGAGCTAGACAAGGTTCCCCGGCAATGCCCCGCAACATCGCCCTGCCCTGGATGCTCAACTCGAAGACGGATCTACTCGTCAATGCCGGACCGTTCGCCGCGTTTCTCGGCCAGGCCCACGACCCGCTCTGGACTGATTTCACTGGCGTCGGCACGCACATCGTGCCGCGCTATACTGACGGCCAAATGCGCGACTTTCACGATCCATTCGGCGGTACGGTTCCAGACGGCCGATTCATCCTGTCGACGGAAAGCCGGTTGCGCGATGACGTGCCTGTCGAACGCTTAAACCTGCGCCAGTCGCTCCTTAATCAATTCGAGCATGCGCGACACCGCTTCGATGCCCCGGGCGATATCTACGAACACCACCGGCAGCGGGCGTACAGCCTGCTGACATCCAGTGCCGTGCATCAGGCGCTCGATATCGCCCGCGAACCGATGCCCCTGCGCGAACGCTATGGCATGACGCTTTTCGGGCAATCCTGTCTCGCCGCTCGGAGACTTATCGAAGCCGGCACGAAATTTGTTTCCGTGTTCTGGGACGGCTTCGGCCAATTCGGCAACTGTGCATGGGACACACACAACAATCATTATCCGCGTCTAAGGGAATATCTCCTTCCCGGATTCGATCTCGCGTTTCCCACGCTGATCGACGATCTACGCCAGCGAGGTTTGCTGGATGACACGCTGGTCCTGTGCATCAGTGAACATGGCCGCACCCCGCGCATTGACTCGCGTCCGCGCGGCGCCGGCCGCCATCACTGGTCGCGTGTCTACTCGAGCGTTCTTGCGGGCGGCGGCATCGCCAGGGGTCGCGTCGTTGGGAGTTCCGACAACATCGGCGGCGATGTCCGCGACACGCCCGTATCGCCAAAAG
Organism: uncultured Singulisphaera sp.; assembly: GCA_964484265.1. Lineage (GTDB taxonomy): Bacteria > Planctomycetota > Planctomycetia > Gemmatales > Gemmataceae > SIAQ01. The sequence goes on along the minus strand of CAZAFH010000092.1, from coordinate 31,625 downwards.
ACATTCTCGCCACGGCGTTCCACCTCCTCGGCATCGATCCGCACATGCACGTTCCAGACAGCCTTGGCCGGCCCTATCCCATTGCAGGCGACGGCGAATTACGGCGAGAAGTGTTGGGGTAGCCGTGAATGGCTTTGTACAACAATACCATGCGTCATTAGATCAACCGGTGCGAGATTTCCCTTCAGAGGCTCTCTAAATGCGTACGGTATGGACTTTTCACATCGCGCACTCTGTCGTCTTCGGGCAGGGCGCGGTGAAGCAGCTTGGCGAGATCGCCTTACGATACCAGGCCAAGCGAGCGCTGGTTGTCACCGATCCAATCCTTGAAAAAGCCGGATTGCTTGAACAAACGCGCCAGCCGCTCGCCGCTGCGGGTCTGCAAGTTTCCGCTTTCACCGGAGGCGAACCTGAGCCGTCGATGAAGGCGGCGATTGCGTGTTTTGACGCAGCGAAGGCGTTTCAGCCGGACCTGCTCGTTGGATTGGGCGGCGGCAGCAACATGGACCTCGCCAAACTCGCAGCCACGCTGCTCAAGCATGGCGGGTCGCCGCGAGATTACGTCGGCGATGACAAGATTCCTGGCCCCGTCTTCCCGCTCATCTGCATACCCACGACCGCGGGCACTGGGTCCGAGGTCTCCGCGGCGTCGGTAGTCACCGATACCGAGAATCACATCAAGGTCGGCATCCTGTCCAACTGGTTGCGGCCCACCGTCGCCGTCGTCGATCCGCTGTTGACGCTATCGTGCCCGTCAAAGGTGACCGCCGATTCTGGTATTGACGCGCTGACGCACGCCATCGAAGCGTTCACCGCGATCGAGAATGCCGATTTTCCGCTGCCTGCGGGAGAGCGTTCAGTCTATCAGGGCAAGCATACAATGGGAGATGTGTGCGCGGAACGAGCGATCGCGCTGGTTGGGCAGTTTCTTCGTCGAGCCGTCAAAGACGGGAAGGACATCGAGGCACGCGAGGGCATGGCCCTGGCCGCACTGCTCGCGGGCATGGCGTTTTCGAACGTCGGCGTCGCTGTCGTACATGCCCTGGAGTACCCGGTCGGCGCCGCCGTGCATTGTTCGCACGGCGCGGGTAATGGCTTGTTGCTGCCTTACGTGATGAAGTTCAATCTTTCAGCCAAGCTCAAGGCATTTGCGAGAATTGCGGAATTGCTCGGCGAATCAGTTACTGGCATGAGCGATCAGGCTGCCGCCGAGCTATCCGTGGCGGCGGTCGATCGGCTGCGAAGCGACATCGGCGTGCCAGGCCGGCTGCGCGACATCGGCGTCAAACCGGAGCAATTGCGCGGCTTTGCCGAGAAGGCAGCGGGCATCAAGCGCATCCTACGCGTTAACCCGCGCAGCGTGACTGCCGACGATCTGGAAGGGATATTGAAGGCGGCGTATTGATGGGATCCCAGAGGTTCTTCACTTCAAATGCTCAGCCCGGAGTTTCTGAAATTCCGCGAGCGCGGGTTTCGGTTCACCCCGCGCGTCGAGCAGGCCGCAATTGGGATAGACGTGCGGAGCGGCATCGGACAGGTGGATCCATTGCAAGTTCCGCACGTACGGCTTGCACAGCGTAAGCCCAGCAAAGGACTGCACCCATGCCGTTTGATTGGCAGGCGAAAAACCCTCGCCCCACCATCCCAGGCATGCGCAATGATCGGCATCAGCTTGTTCGTCAGGCTCGGCGGAGGATGGATATGCCAGCGTCGCCTGGATGGGAACACCCAGGAGCGCGTAAAGATCGAGCAATCGCGAAAGTTCGAGCGAATCGCGACAGTAGCTGCCGCGCGGCGATAGCCCCATCAGAAATTCCAACTCCAGAGCCGCGAGCTTGATTCCAGTACGCAGCAAATCATCCGCGAAGATAAATGGCGTCTTGCTCCGCTCCTGGGTGGCGAGGTAATCCCCCCACGGCTGTGCGATGCCGACGATGATCTCAGAGTTTGGATGAATGCGCTTGATGGCTTCGGTCAGATGAAGCGTGAGCCACACCAATTCGTCGTCGCGTCGGGCGAGAATGCCGGAGCAATTAGCGCCGGCGGCCACATGCCAGGCGCGTATGCGTTTCGCGTATCGGCGAACGACGGTGTCCACGAAATTCGCGAGAACTTCGGCCAGGCCGGCGAAATCACAGGCCTTTTCCCAGATCCAGTCGGGCAGATTTTGGCCCGAGAAATCGATCAATGGGCCGCCGATCAATCGCAATCCGGTCGCCGACGCCCAGTCCACGAGTTTATCAGTTTGTTCCCAGTCAAAGTGTCCCTGCTTCGCCTCGATCACTCGCCACGGGAAGAGCAGCGATGCCGTGTTGAAAGTCGCGGTGAAATGACTGGCGTCGTCGCCCGGCGGTATCGTGGGATCTAGCCGACAGCAAAGGCCCGTGTCAAAGCGTTCCTGACGTTCATGCCGAAATTCAAATACACGTCTGGTGTAGGCCTGTACCAGCTTCTCGGAAACCTGAAAAGCTCGCTGCATCGTCTCCATCGCTCTGTCGGCAATTCCAGGATCGCCCGTACTCGAGAGCGCCGAGCCGAACGCCTTGGTCACCAGCTCGATCTCGTCGTACAGAGTTCCCGGTTGGACGAGGCCATTGTGAACCCAGTCAGCCGCGTGGCAGCGCAATTGGTTGACCTTGCCGCGTGCTAATTCGAGTGTCAGATCGTAGGGGAATTCACGTTCCACCAGCGTGGCGGAGCGGGTCATGAACTTTCCAGAATGGGGAATCGCGATGGGCGAAACAAGGCTGCCGCTTTCGTCCACGTCGCGCGCGAGCACGAGCTGATTTCCTTCGACGCTGGCTTCCGTTGGGTACGGCATGTGATCCTGCCCGCCAGCGATGCTGGAGAGTTCTAGCTCCTGGAGGGCCGCAGGGTCCGCCAGGCTGACAGGAATCCGAAATCTCATCACGCCCATACGACAAGAAAATCCAGGTCTATTGATCAACAATCAGAGACGGGCGATACTCGAAACGAGAGGCGTACTCACGCTTCGGCGCGCAGGTACTGACATCGTTCATTAAAGCACATTCCATCGCCACGGCACATGAGGAAAAATGGAAAAAAACGGGAATTTCAAATAAGCGCCGCCGCTACAACTGAAATAGGCTGAATAAACGGACCTACGAGCAATCTATTGCCCGGGCCAGGTGATGCTCGCGCCCATGACTTTCTTGTCCCGATATTGCACCGCCTTCTTGGCGGCCATGCCGAGAAAGTTCGGCGCTTCAATCTGCACGTAATCGTTGATATTCGGCATGACCGATGGATTGGCGTCGAAGTAGATCGCGGCACGAGCCTTGGGTGAATCGGCGCCGAAGATCGTCAGCCCCGTCAGCCGAATCGGACGATTGGACGCTCCAGAACCGTTGGTCACGAAGACGGCAGACCGTTCGTACTTGCGGAATTGCAGGTCGGTGATGGTCAGCCCGCCGCAGTTGCCGGTGATCGTGAGAAGATCATTGACGCGCTTCTTCGCATCGATCGTGCCGTCGAGGGTGATGCCGCCGCCCACCAATTTGAGGTCGGCGGCTTTGTAGATGCGTAGTATCGGCACGAGCGGATCCGCCTTCGCCGACTTCCAGACGATTTCCTTGCCTGGCGCGGCCTTGATCGTGATCGCCGTGCGTCCGCGATTGGGTTCGATGACGACGTTCTCTTCATAGGAATCGTCGTGAAGCGTGATGACCGAATCGATCTCGGCGGCCTTGATCGCCTGCTGGATCGTCCGCATCGCCTTCTTCTTTTCCGGATCCCTGCTGACAACAAGCATCGGCGGGCCAGCCGGCGTTTTCTCCTCCGTAGGGAAAAAGATGTACATGCCGATGCCGATCAGCGTCACGAGGATGATCGGGATGATGATGAACGCACTAATCAAAGTGACGAACACGATCTTCGAGCGATTGGCCGCAAAAGTCGAGCGTTTGATCTTGGAAGGCCCGCGTGGCGCGTCGTTGGTCGGGGCGTTTTCAATCTCGAACGCTTGCCCGCCTGCCTCGGTCTCGACCTCGGCAGTCGGCGCCGGCGGCGATAGTGCGAGTGCGGCGGTCGGCGCTGTGGGTGCGCTGCGAGGCAATCCTTTGCCCGAACCGGGCGGCGGGACGGTTCGACCCGCAAGGCCGCTGCCCTTGGAGGAATCGCTCTCGCCGCCCATCGCCGCCGGACTGAGGCGAGGCAACTCCACCTCCGTCGGCGGCGCGATCGGAGTCTGCACGAACGGTTCCAAGGCCTGCGCGACCTCGCCAGGCGTCCCAAATCGATCCGCCGGGTTCTTCGCCATCATCTTCATCATGATGGCGACCAAGGCAGGCGGCACGTCATTGCGGATCTCGCTAATCGGCCTGGGCAATTTCATCTGATGCGCCAACAGCTTCTGTGCGACCGGCATTCCCTCGAACGGCGCCTTGCCCGTCAGCAGAAAATAGAACGTCACCCCGAGGCTATAGATGTCGGTACGGATATCGACATCGTGGCTATCCATCGCCTGTTCCGGCGAGAGATAGTCGGCCGTGCCCAGCGTGCCATCGTCGTGTTTCTTGGTCAGTTGTTCGTCTTCCTCGGAGAAGATCAGCGCGAGGCCCATGTCGAGCACTTTGACGCCGCCCGCGCGATCGACGAGGATATTGCCCGGCTTGATATCGCGATGTACTAGCGAATGTTCATGTGCGTGTTGCAATCCCAGAGCGGCCTGAAAAATGTAGTGGCACGCTCTGACGACGCTCAGAGGCTTACCCAGGCGTTTGACGATTTCCTGAAGGTTCGCTCCATCGACATATTCCATGACGAGGAAATGGAGATCCTCATCCTGGTCGATGTCATACGCATGCACGATATTAGGATGGTCGAGCGCCGCAGCCGCCCGGGCTTCGCGATAGAATCGATCCAGCGCTGATGAGTCCTTTGCCTTGGCGACAGGCAGCACCTTGACGGCGACCCGGCGGCGCATCAGTTTGTGTTCGCAGAGGTAGACCTGTGCGAACCCGCCAGAGCCGAGGCGTTCGAGGACCTTGTACTTGCCGATGGTGAATCGCCGCCATTTGCCGGCGAGGATATTTTCGGCCTGGAAGTTGGTGAGTACGGCATTGTGAACGAGCAGACCGGCGACCTTGGCGGGTTCAGGCGGAAAGGTGGCGCGAGCCTTGGCGAGGTAGGCGTCAAGTCGTTTCTCGTCCGCGACGCCACTTTTGCGCACGAGGTCCAGAAATTCATCGACGGATGCCGGTGCCGCCATGCGTTCCCCTGTCCGAAGTTCCGCACACCAAATGGTGAGATGCCGTCTCCCATACAGTATACGTCACGCGAAGCGGTTTGCCCCTGCAATTTGCGTTCCGGCGTCCGTGGGTAGGAATGAACCGGATCCTCGGCGAGGCTAGCTGGTGCACCTTGCAATCCCTTATTGCTGGCGAACTAGATCGATGGTAAGATTGAATTGAATAATGAATGTAAGTAAAAACTGCGGAGTTGACCAATGGTAAGCAAGTCAGCAGTGAGCAAACCCGATCGGTTAAAGAGTATTGAAGATCGCCTCTCACGGTTGGAAATTCTGATGGATAATTCCAAACGCATTGAAGCAAAGGAGACTGCCGTCTCGCCTTGGAGTCATTTGGTTCGTCGGCAACACCCTTGGCGCAAGCAGCTCTATGTCAAAGGCCGAAACTTGACTGCCCGTCAACTTGTCGGAGCCATCCAGGCAAACGCATGGACGGCAAAGGCAGCTGCGACGAACTATCGGCTTCCGATTGCCGCGATTCGAGAGGCTCAAGCTTACGTTGAAGAGGCGAACGAACTGCTGCAAGCAGAAGCGGAAATCGAACGGCTGATGCTCCAGCGAGAGGGCGCTCGCCATGCCGCTCAAAGTGTATCTTGACGATTGCTCCAATTCCGAATTGCTTGCAAAACTGCTCCGCCGCGCCGGCCATCACGTCACGCGGCCAACAGACAAGGAAGTCGTCCTTGACGGAGAGGACGACGATGTTCAATTTGAATTTGCGGCCATGCATCAGCTTGTGATTATAACAAAGAATCCATCCGATTTTTACAAACTTCATGAATCGAATCCATCCCACGCAGGAATCCTTGCGATCTATCTGGATAATGATCCGTCTCGAGACATGAGCGACACGGAAATTGTCAAGGCTATTCAGAACCTTGAGGACGCCGAGCAAAAGGGCGGAGAACCGATCGCGGGGCGATTTCATAGCCTTAATGACTGGAGATACTGATGGGAACGAGAGAACGGAAGGCTTGAATCTACATGTTCATTCATGTTCACCCCTGGCATGTTTGATGGCCCGGAAGATCATCAGGAACAGGCCGATCACGAAAACGCCGGCGATCAAGCCGAGCACGGCGCCGATGAGGCAGAACGTAAGAATTTCGCCAGCGAAATACTTCGCCGCCAAAGCCCCGCCACCGACACCCAGTCCCGCGCCCACGATCGCGCCGCCCGCTTGCAGCAGGTTGTCGAACAGGCGAACGTTGGCCCCGGTCACGGTGTCAGTGACGGCGTTGTAGGTTTCTTTTCCGGACATACTTCTCTTTTTTTTCTTGGGCTTTTCGTCACTCATCCCATTCTCCATTTGTTTAATGTTGGTACCATCGCAATCACTCCCCCAATCGCTGCGGTTTTTGAAGTTGCGCATTTTTCGATAAAGCGGTTCCTCGAATTGGCCTGAAAGGCCAAAATATTACAGCCCAGTTGGCTATAAGTGGATTGACAAAGGGGATGCCTCGAAAGTGGAATAGTGGTGTTCGGTAACGAATACCGGTCCACGTACAGGAGGTCATCCCCTTTGTCAATCCACTTATAGCCAACTGGGCTATTTTGTTTGCGCACCTTCGGTGCTCAGTAAAAGGCGCACCTTCAAAAGCTGCGTTCATGGTGGGGCTTGATCGCGTTCATCCCTCATCATTTATTTCCCGATGCTCAGCGTTCGCTCGATGCGCGTCGTGTTGCCTTGCATGTCGCGCACGCTGACGATTAGGCGGCCTTGCTTCAACGTGGTCACCGGGCGTGCGAGCGTCCACTGCCAAACGCCTTGCGTTCCAACCTTGAACTTCGATACTAGGTTCTCGCCGGCAGCGACGCCATCGATGGCGAAGTCTGCTGTAACACTGAACTTCGTCAAGTCGAGACCCGTGCCATAATCGTGCATGCCGATGACGAGCCGGCTGATTTCCGGGTTGCGTCCAGCGACAGGCGTCGTCAGCGTCAGGATCGGCCGATTGTCGTCGAGCATCCAGCCGTAGCCGAGGGATTTCGCGTCCGGTCCCTGGTAGTCTTGATCGATCGGACACCCCAGGTCGATCCAGCGCACGAGCGTGCGCTTGTCTTCGTCGCTGAGCGCTTGCACCTTGCCGGCTTTCACCGCGCCCTGCGGCGGCATCATCGGCGGGAGGTAATCCAGATCTTGTCGCGAACGGTTCTTGGCAAGATCGACTTCGAGGCCTTTCCACGAAAGCGTTTTCGCGCCTGGCTTCGACTCCGAGGGGTGATCGTCGTTGTGGAAGCCGTCGAGGCGTTCGCCAAATATTTTCCAGACAAGCATGCTGCGCCGGGCCTGGAACTTGCGAATGTAACGTGACGCATTGGAATAGCCCCAGCTATCCCAACCCACAGGCTTGTGGCCGAATTTCGCCGCTCCATCCATGGCGAGGCGAACATACGTTTCGGGCATCGCGCCGCGATACTCTATATTGACATTGCGAGCGTCGGCATCGAGGTCGAGGTTGCCCGCGGGCGTCTTGCCGTCTTTCGCGGTATGGCAGGCGACGCAGCTGCGATTGAGAATGGGCCGAATGTCGCGATGGTACTCGACGTTGACCGCTCCCTTCACGGTGCGAACGCCGGTGTCGTTCTTTACGTCCCATTGTCGTTTCGATTCGTCGCGCGATTTGTCGGTGACCAGCGGCGTGGCGTTGACGAGATCCCAGACTTTGTAGTCCGGCTTGTTTGCTGCGGTCTTGGCGAAATCGGTCGGCTCCTGGCTATGGGCGTGGCAGCCGCCGCAGTTATTGCGAACCTCTCCGGGCCGCAGCTGGTGCCAGGTTTGCGACATGTTGAGCACCATGCCGCGTTTGTCGATTGTTTGAAACGTGAACGCCGAATCCGCGGGGATTTTGGCAAGGAAGCTGGTATCGGGATTGCCGTCGGGATCCGTTGGCTGTTTGTTATCCGTAAAATGACGTACAGGAATTTCGCCTATGATGCGCAGCCGTTCGTTGGCGTGATTGTTGAAGCGTCGTCCCGAGTTCGCGCCTTTGCGGTCAGTTGTCGGCTCCATGACGAGGATACGGACGGCGTGAACGTCATCGTTCGTGTAAAGCCCGGCGTCGGCGCCTTGGTTATGCCAGTTGAGCGGCGTGCCATTGCCGTGACTCGTGAAGGCGTCGAGGCCTTTCCACGGATCCTTGCCGCCGGCGTAGGTCGAGGTGACCGAACCCTTGGGTACGACGCCGTTCGGGTAGCTTTCTCGCTTGTAAATGCTGGAAGTGCCGATGAGCGCGAACGGCGAACCTTCGGGCAATAGCTTCGACAGTTTGCCGTCATTGGCCAGACGAGGCAAGAGCGTCGGTTGCTTCACGCCGTAGATTCGTTCGTACGAGACAAGAGCGCGCGGCCAGCATTCGTTGTACTCGGGATCGTTTTTGATGAGCAGCATCTGTGCCGGCTCATCGATGGCATCGCCGTTCTTGATGAGGTAGATGCCGCTATCGATCTGTGGCAAATAGGTGTACTGATGGTTGGCCGGCCCTGTGGAATACGCGGTCAGCAGGTGGTTGTTCGGCGCTCCGGAGGGATGCGTGACCTTGCCGACGGCAGGCGATGTCTTGTCGCCGCGGATGGAGCGATCCGCCGGGCCTTCACCGCCAAGCGCGAACGGTGTGAGCGAGATAGAACCGGTCGGCATGAATGGCATGCGGTAGTAGCGCGGGTTGCCGTTGTCGTGTCGGCCATGCCGCCAGGGTTGATTGCGTGGATCGTTCATGTAACCCGGTCCGAAGCCAGCGTAACCGTCGGGCGGCGTCGCGGGCATCTTGACGTACGAGCCGAACCCGCTGTTGTTCTGGTTGTAGTATTGCTCTATGACAAGCGAGCCGTCGCCGAGTTGCGTCTGGAAGTGGAAGCCGTTCGGCGCCCCGCCCGGATCGAACGCGCTGACGAGCGGATTCCAGTCGGTGCCATCGGGCCGAATCGTCCAAACGCCCCACAGGATGTCGCTGCGTGCGCCTTGCGATTCGAGCGTGCTGTACATGATTCGGCCATCCTTGAGCACTACCGGATGAAGCGTGCCGGAAATATTCATGTGGCCGATCTTTTCGAGATTGGTCGGCGTTTCAAAATCGCCGATGCTCGTGTCGCGATCATCCATCACGAAGAGTTGTAGCGTGACAGCGGGGTAGCCCTTGGCGGGCCGATAGCCTTCGCGATTGCTGGTGAAGACGACCTTGCCGCCGGGCAGCGGACAGGGGCCCATGTTGTAGACGCCGTACTCGAAATGGCTCTTGCCTGGTTCGGACTTGCGATAATCCTTCGACCAGTTCGCGGCACCTGTATTCGGGTCGAACTGCTGATTCGTCAAGCGAACGATCTTGCGCGTCGGCACGTGGATCTTGTAGATATCGGCACCCTGGCGAGGCGGCGTCCACTGGCTGTATTTTTGCAGGTGATGGACGTGGACATAGTAAACCCACTGCCCATCGAACGCGACGAATGGATCGGTGATCGATCCCTCGCCGCCGGGCACGAGCAGCTCCTCCTTGCCATTCGGTTTGAGCAGCATGAGGTCGGCGCCCGGTTCGAGCGTAATCGGAGTGGAGAAGTCGGTGAAGAAGCGCTTGTGGATCTTGTCGCCGGCGCGTTTGGCACGCACATAGACGATGTCGTAGTCGATCTTCACCGACTTGTCGGTCGAGAAGTGCGGAACCTTCGTGTTGATCGGGTCGAGATAAAGCTTCTTCTTGTCAGGCTGAGCCTGCACGCCAAACGTGGCAAGTGCGAGCATCCCGCCCGCGATGAGATTCATAGAAACACGGCGCATCGTAGCCCCCTTTGGTTGGATGCGTATGGAGTGAAAGAATGAGGTGATGTTACCGCGCGAAGAAGTTACTTACCAGCGAAAAGTAACGATGTTTTGCGTTCGGCGAAACTATAAAATGAGTGCAAATGCAGCGGGCACCACTATTTCGCCGCTGGAAGAAGATGCGTCTGCGCAGCGGGGATAACGATCAGCCGAACAGTTGTGCCCCGTAGCCCTTGTAGCAAATAGTTTGCTTCGTCTACGGACATGCCTTTGGTTGGATACACCTTGGTTAGCGGTACTTGCTTGCCATTTTTGTCGACAGTCATGAACTTTTCGCCGTGCCAATTCGCGTCCAAGCGGATTTCCTGGATGATGTCTCCTGGGCGCATGCCTGCCAGATACGCGGGTCCTTTGAAGTAAGGCATTTCCACGCGAAGCATTTTCGTACGAGGATCGACTTCAAGTTTAAGGCCAACACTGACAGCCCCGCGCATGCACCTAACCCGATCTTCGATGTCTATTCGCTGAATCATCTCTGAGCCTCGCGCCGCCGGTTCAAGCTTTTGCGAAATTGCAGCGAGGCAGATATCCACGGCAGCGAGTTTATCCTGCTCTTTACCTAACTTCAATTCGACACGAGCGTCGTGCAGTAACTTCGTAAGTTCCTCTGGCTTTGCCTTGGCAATGCCGTCAATGCGGCGGCGCAGCCCAGCCTTAATCGGCTGATTTGCATGTTTGTAAAGGCCCTCAATTGCCCACTCCGTTAGCTGAGGGTGAGAAATGGGCGTGAAGTGATTCTTCGCAATGATATCGATCACCGACATCATCGTTTGAGAAAACCGTTTGGCAGCAACCTCGTCATCCGCACGACACGGTATAACGGAGATGAAAAACAATACGCTCAGGGCGATTAGGGTACGTCTCATCACAAGATTTTCCGTTGGATGACGATGAATGTTTGGATATTAAACCAATCGAAGTCTCTGGTCAAGTCGCGGCTATACTTACTTCTTCCGATTCGGCAACAACAACCCCGGCGTCGCATGCAATCGCGCGACTTCCTCGCTAGTAATAGCGCGATTGAAGAGCGCCATCTCGTCGATCAAGCCGACATAATTGACGGCGACGTAGATGCCCGCTTTTTCGACGTCCCAGTCCATGGCAATCGGGCGATCCTTGACGTCGCCGATCTTCTTGCCATCGACGTACAAAGTGGAAATTGCGTCGGCCTTGCCCGTATCGAAGTTGGCCCACGAGACGACGACGTGATGCCAATCGCCGACCTTGAAGCCGATCTTGGGCACGCGGACCATCGGAGCGTCCGCATCGGATTCCTTGGCGCCGACTTTTCCTTTCGGCACGGCCGGGAACGCGCCCATGCGCATGTCGCGCGGTTTGGAGTTGTTGAAGTCGAACCAGATGCCGCCGTTGTTGGCGCCGTTTTGCGTGATCTGTATTGGATCACAGAACGTAGTCTTGAGCAGCGTGTTTGGATCGGTGTTGATCCACAAGGAGAACGCGCCGCCCCACCCGCCCTTCTTGAAGGCCAGATTCGCCTTCATCGGAAAGAAGATGCGTCCGTTGTTCGGTAATACGTCCACGGCTTCCAGACATCCACCGCCGGCGATGCCCTTCCCCTTGGCAATGCGGAATATCGCCTTGTCGTAGCCAGGCTCGACGACATACTTGCCCGCTTCCTTCGCATTGAAGCGAGTGGAGAGCGTGCCCACGCCGATTTCCGGTGTCAGCGATTTGTCGAAGGACGCAAAGAAGCTGACGGCTTTCTTCAAATTGGCGTCGTCGCCAGAATATGCGACTGTTGTAATGGTCATTGATGCAATTGAGGCGGCAAAAAATCGAAACATCGTGAAATCCCCCCTAATAGAATTTGCTTTTGTTTAGCCGCGACGCGCAGCGGAGCGCGAACCTATTACAACCGCGCTCCGCTGCGCGTCGCGGCTAAACCTCGGCCAACACCGCGCGTACGTCGGATTCGGGTACGTCGTCGAACAGTTTGACTTCGCCCAGGCGTGTCGGCAGGATGAAACGCATCTTGCCGCCGACGGCTTTTTTATCTTTGCGCATCGTCGCAATCAAATCATCGATCGGCCAAGCCTCGGACGCGACCGGCAGGCGGAACGCTTTTAACAAAGTCAACTGGCGCTCGGTCACATCAGACCCGATCAAGCCGCGGCGCTCGGCCAATCGGCTCGCGCAGATCATGCCCGCCGACACCGCCTCGCCGTGCAGCCAGTAGCCGTAGTCGCCCGCGGTCTCGAAGGCATGGGCGAAGGTGTGGCCGTAGTTGAGCTTGGCGCGAATCTCGGTTTCTTCGCGCTCGTCCTGTTCGACGACCTGTGCCTTCAATTCGCACGAACGCAACACGATGCGTTCAATCGTCGCAGCGTCACGACTAAGTATTTTTTCGTAGTGGCGTTCGAGGAACGCAAAGAACTCAGCATCGAGAATGACACCATATTTGACGACCTCGGCCAGGCCGCTCAGGAACTCTCGCTCGGGTAGAGTGCGAAGGGTGGCGACGTCGATGAAGACGCCGGCGGGCTGGTGGAAGGCGCCGATCATGTTTTTGGCGCGCGGATGGTTGACGCCGACCTTTCCGCCGACGGAGCTATCGACCATGGCGAGCAACGTGGTGGGCACTTGCACGAAGGAAATGCCGCGAGCATAGGACGCCGCCGCGAAACCGGCGAGATCGCCGATCACTCCGCCGCCAACGGCGACGACGAGCGAGCGCCGATCCGCTGGCATATCCACGAGCGCGTCGAGCAAATCGGACAGCGACGCCAGCGACTTCTGCGCTTCGCCCGAAGGCCGAGTTACCAGGGCAACGCGAAACCCCGCAGCGACGAAGCTGGCCGCGACCAGATCGGCGTGCGGTTTGGCGTTGACATCGGTGACAAGCAACGCCGCCCTGCCCCGCGTGCGATCGGCGGCAAACGCGCCAATATTCGCAAGGCAATCCGAAGCGATTGCAATGTCATAACTGCGCGGCCCAAGATTGACACGAAGGGTTGGCATGGGGTCGGCAATTCACGAGAAAAAGTATGACCACGAAACGCGAGCGAGGGAAGAACGCTCCTTTCGGAAACTTTCCTCCCTCGACAATATAGCGATCCTTATTCGGATTCACCCGAATGATGTCAAAATTGTTGGATCGACGATTATTTCGCGTTCAACTCCAAGTAATTACGACATTGATTGATCCACTGTTGTTCGTCCAATCGCCGCCTTCATGGAGCGCGAGGAATAGCTTTTTGTTTAGCGGCGATGTCACTTGAATCTCTGGGTAGGTTGAACTGCCCAAGGGATGGCCTGCGATAACTGTTTTGCCTCAGTCGAATCTGGAAGTTCGCTCTGTTCGGGTTAGCATAACCTGTACGAAGGTTTCACATGAACAAGCCGCGTCGTCATTTTCAAGATCACGAGAAGGTCGCCATCCTCAAACGGCACCTCATCGACAAGGTCCCCGTTTCCGATCTCTGCGATGAACTCGATCTCTACCCCAACCAGTTCTACGATTGGCTCAAACGCTTCTTCGAGAACGGTCAGCTCGCATTTGCCAAAGGCCGAAAAGCCATGGCTGTCGACGATGCCACCCTCGAAAAAATCCAGAAGCTCGAAGCCAAGCATACACGCAAAAACGAGGTCATGGCCGAGATCATGGAGGCGAAAAAAATTCGAAAGTTGGCGGTCCAATTGCCGAGAATTCGCGTATAACAAAGTAAACCGCATCCTGCGTACCGAATTGAGAATCAAATGCGAATGCCACATCTTATTATATGCCTTATGCTTGCGTTCATTTCGTTTTCGCTGCCATCGTGCAGCCGGCCGCCGGAATTCTGGAAAGAAGCCAAGCCCGGGCAGAAACGAGTGCTCGTCACCTTCCCGCCGTTGTACGCGATCACGCACGCCATCGCGGGAGACGACGCCTACGTGTTGTCGATGCTCTCCGGCCAGGGGCCTCACGGATACGAAGGCGATCCGACCGACAATTTCAAAGTCAACGGGGCCGACCTCCTGATCTACAACGGACTGACGCTCGACGATGAATTCGTCGGTCGTATGTTGCGGACGCATCACAATTCCAAGCTCTCTCGCTTGAATGTCGGTCAGGTGCTGGAGAAGAAACATCACGACCTGATGCTTCACGATAACGAGTTGCACGACCACGGCGACGGCAAGCCGCACAAACACGGCGAACACGATCCGCACATTTGGCTGGGGCCTAAACAGGCCACAGTAATGGCCACGATAATCGCCGCCAAGCTTGGCGAGGTGGATGCCGCGAACAAAGCGAAATACGAGAAGCGTGCCAAGGAGTTTGCCGAGAAGATGACCGAACTTCAGGCCTACGGCGAAAAGGCGTTCAAGGACATCGACAAAAAGAAACGGGCCATCATCACCACGCACGAATCGCTTGCCTACTTCGCTGATGCGTTCGAAATCGAGATCGTCGGTTCCTTTCAGCCTAGGCCAGGAATGGATGCAGACCCCGTCGCCATGAGCAAACTTTCGAAACTCGTGAAAGAGAAACAGGTGCGCGTCATTGCCGTCGAACCGCAGTATTCGCGGGCTCAAGCCGAGGCGTTGCGCGATTCGCTCAAGCGTGACAAGATCGAGTTGACCATCGTGACCATTGACCCACTCGAAACGGCGCCGATCGCCACTGGCAGCATGAATCCCGACCCGGCGTTCTTCATTACCAAGATGCGCGAGAATATCGATACGCTCGCCAAGGCATTCCAATGACCACGAAGGCTCTCGTCACGATTCGCGATTTGAGCGTCGAACTCGGCGGCAGCCCGATTCTGCGCGGCTTGAACGCCGAGTTGCCGCGCGGACAAATCACCGCCGTGCTCGGTCTGAACGGCTCGGGCAAGACGACTTTGCTGCGAGCGATATTACGAGAAATTCCGTACCGTGGCGAAATCATATTCCATTGCGGACACGACCACCGCCAGCCTGACCCCCGCCATGTCGGGTATGTCCCGCAAAAACTGACGATCGAATCCTCGATGCCCCTGACCGTGCGCGATCTGCTCGGCATCGCGATGCAGAGGCGGCCGATCTTTTTCGGCTTCTCGCACAGCAATCGCGACCGAATGGCCGGGATGCTTCACGCAGTCGGCGCCGACCTTCGGCTTTTGGATAAGCCAATGGAGAAGATTTCAGGGGGCGAACGTCAGCGCGTCCTGCTCGCGCTCGCCTTGCAACCCGAACCGGAACTGCTATTGCTCGACGAGCCAGCTGCGGGCATCGACGTCTCCGGACAGGAACAGTTTTATGATCTGATAAGTCGGCTAAATCGCGAAAAGGGCACGACCATCCTGCTCGTGTCGCATGACCTCTCGATGGTTGGCAAGCATGTGCATCGCGTGATGTGCGTGAAAGATGGCCAAATCCACTGCCAGGCGGCGCCGCACGAAATCACGCCAAATGTGCTGGAACAAGTCTTCGGCATCAACTTCGGAATGTTCGTCCACGATCATGGACATTTCGAACCGCACTCGTGAGAAATGGCAGCGTGCCGATGTCTCACGAGTGCTGAGGACTTTCAATTATTTGGCCAGGAAATTGCGGTGCAACACGACGTTCCGGTCGTTCGGGTTGCAGGTCTCGAGCAGAAGTTGGTTTGCGGTTTCATGTCGAATCACGGTCGTGCCGTTGGCGCCGGCTCGCATCGGCGTGCCTTTTTCTGCTGCGGCGAGAAAAGCAATCACTGATTCCGCATCGACCCCAACACGTGCAACAACAGGTTGGCGTTCGGATACGGCTTCAACGGCGCTAGCGCGGATCAGCTTGGGCCAAAGCTTGATGAACAACGCATTCGATCCATACACATCGGCCGACTGAATTTTCCCGTTGATCGCAACCGCGTAACCAATGACATCGCCCTGCCCTTCGACAGCCGGGGCGATCTTCGCCAGCGTCTGATGAACCTGCTGCTGAAGTTGCGGATTCTCGAGTGTCAGCTGCAAGCTGGTGCGGGAAAGGTTCGCCTGCACGGGAGCACCAACGTTTCGTGTCAGGTCATTTTGGAGCATCTGTACCTGACGCCAAACCTCGGCCTGCGAGCGTTTCGCGGCAGCGATTTTCAGCTTGCGGGTCGGCAGTTGCTCCGTCGCGGATCCAAAGGACGTACTCACTTCATTGCCGCGAGGGAACGATCGCCCCTGTTCGACGCAGAGTGCGGTGACCGAGTTTCGTGTCGTGTTGGCGGAGAGCAGCATGTCATAGGGCAAAGTGCGATCCTGCGTGCCGCCTTTGACGATGTCACCCGCCTGGATGAACAACGGCGCGTTGCCTCGGTTGTCGATTAGAAGCTGCCCCATGCCCGTTTCATGAACGACGGCGACGTTCTGCTCGATGGCTTCTTGCAGCGTGAGCACGTTCGTGGCCTTCATCGTCTCGGCGCCGTGAATGAAGAAGACGCTGAGGTTGTTATGGGTATGCGGTCCGGAGATCGTGTAGTCAGAGGTCTTTACAGCATTGCCGCGGATTTTCTGTAGCTCGGCCTGCGCGAGAGGCACTGCATTTTCGACGGGTGCGTCATTGTCAAGGTCAACGATGTCGTTGAAATTGTTGAAAAAATTGGCGATCGGCGCCGCCGGCTGAGGCTGCGCGGCTTGCTGCTCCGGACGACCACCGCGGTCGCCGCCATGCAGCACGAGCACGCACGCCGCGACAGCGACGAACGCTGCCGTGAAACATCCCGCAAACACCACTACCGCGCTTCGAACGTTCATGGCATTTCCTCACGGATTGTGTGGACCGAATCGACGGAATCCTCAACACACGTAGATATTACCGCAATTGCGGGCAAATCGCAACAACGTTGTGTGAAAAATTACCGCGAAATCAGTGTGTGCGCTTTCCTGGAAAAAAAGAATGAAACGAATCCACCCATTTGGTCTCGACAAGCTATTTGTCGGGTGCAATGAAAAGATAGCCGCGATTCGGCGCGGCCTGTCTACCATCATTTCGTTCGAAGAGAGGCTATGCAATGACACAAAGCCGTAAATTGCTTGCACCGATCGCGGCAACGGTGCTGCTCGCTTTTGCCGCTACCCCCTCGATTGCCTTTGGTCAATTCTCCCAGCCGGAAATCGAGTCGGCGATATTTCATTGGACGAACACCGCCAGGAAGATGCAATCCAAACCCACGTTGCGACACAGCGAGCACTTGGCCAAGGCCGCGCTTCGTCACGCGTGGAACATGGCGATGCAGGATGTGATGAGCCATAACCTCGACGGCGAAAGCGTCGCCGATCGCGCGCGGCGAAGCGGGTATTCGTCGTCTTTCGTCGGAGAAAACATCGCGTTCAACTTCGGCTACACAAATCCGGCCTGGCAGCTTTTTGACGGCTGGATGAAATCTCCCGGGCATTATGCGAATATCGTCAACGACCAATACACCGAGCTTGGTGTCGGCGTCGTGCGCACCCTGTCAGGAAAATATTACGCCTGCCAGGTATTTGGCTCGCCGCAACCCAAGACGGTTCCTTATCTCGTGCCGCAATATCAGACGCACACGTCACCAGCGTGGTTGACGTCGCAACGCCGATCGGATTTTCATTGGTACTACATTCCGGAATGGGATTAGCGCTAACGCAATTACGCGCTAGATCACGAAACGCTCGATTCCTTGGCCAAGGGATTGAGCATTTCTTGAACGGTGCGAGTTAGCGTCGCGTTGGTGAACGGCTTTGCGAGAAACGAGTTCTCCGTATCGACACCTGCGGCGGCGACGACTTCATCGGAATGCCCAGAAACGAAGAGGATCTTCACGTCGGGCATAACCGCACGCAACTCGTCAGCGAGAGCCTGACCTTGGAGTTTTGGAAGGACGACGTCCGCGATCACGAGTTGAATGGCGTCGGCGTGCGTTCGCGCGATTTCCACCGCTTCTTGTCCGTCCTGCGCTGCCAGCGTGTTGTATCCATTGATGGAGAGCACGCGTTGAAGCAAACTGCGCACTGTATCCGAATCCTCGACTACGAGAATTGTCTCGCAAGGCGTGGATACGATACTCTCTCTCGCCACTATGTTCAGATTCATGGGAGCCTCAAATTTCCGTTTCGGCGAGGGTATGAGCGATAATCGATACACCGCATGCTTCATGATCTCGGCCGTGAAGGCGCGAAATCGTCAGGTGAACACGGACCAAGGAGCCATCATCGGGCCCTTGAATGAGACGCTCATCCGTTGCCGTGCCATCTCGTGATGCGAGGTGGTGCCATTCATCCTGAGAGAGAGCAGGATGAACGGGCAGCACGCCCTCGATCTGAGATCCTATCGCCTCCTGGCGTGGGATACCGAAAAGCATCTCGGCTCCACGGTTCCAATCCGCCACGAGACCGTCATTGGTCGCCACGACAAGTGCGTGCAGTCGGCCTCCTTGGTTCCCGATATCCGTATCCGACAGCATTGCTCGCACCAAAGCCGTGCCGCCATTCACGTAAGACCGTAGGATCGCCAGGGCAATATTCCCGGCGGCAGTACCAAGGTGGGCGACGGCGGCAGGCGAGATCGGGCGTTCGTCAAAGGCCGCGAGGACTCCTTCGATCTTTCCGTTCAATGCGATGGGAATCCCCACAAAGGCGTTCAAGCCATTCCTGCAAGCCCATTCCTTATCGTGCAGTCGCGACTCGCTGAAAAGGTTGCTCGAACAGCAAGGTTGCCCCGTGCACGCCACATGCCCGGCGCTGAACTGCCCGCCGACGACGAAGGAATGGCCGTCGTCTATCCGTTTTCCGGCCGTGGCGACGAGTTCGAGCGCAACGCCCTTGAAGAGCCAAATTCTCAGCAGGGCGATGCCTAGTTCGTCGGCCAGAATCCGTGCCGATTCCGCGAGCGCGCGGTGGAGGTCGTCTCTTCGCAAGAGAATCGACGCAACCCTGGCGGAGACGCCAAAAGGCTCGGGTTGTCGCCGTTCCCATTCGATGAACATGGCCACGATAACATCCTCCGACCCCCCAAGTTCTTCTCGATCACGGACGAACGATTAGCTGCCGCGAATCGTCTCTTCCACATTTCGAGATCGTGTTGCCGGCGACCGCAACCCCAGAACCAGGTTCGCCGAGAGACGCCGTGCCACCGTGCGGATCAATTCCTCACCGGCGAAGCTCCCGGTGGCTCCATCAAAACCGGCACGGCGAGCCTCGGTGAGAATGCGGCGATGAAGCATCGAATCCGCGCATTTTTCCCGCAAGGCCCGACGAACGATGAAAACCATGTTCCGTTCGATAGCCAGTTGCTCCATGGCCATATCTCCCGAGTTGCTGTTGGAATTCAGGAGTGACTTTGAATCATCGAAATATTGCATAGTGTGGTTCCTAATTATTGGTTCAATGTTTGTTGCATCAATCAAAGCGAGAGATTTTGGTAGACGCCAGAGGAGAACAGTTCCCAAACGTCCGTGGTCTGGGCCCAGGCGCTACCGCTTTCCGAGGTCATTGTGAACGTCAATGAGAAATAGCCGTTGGCGTCCGTGTTGGCCGTCAAACCTGTCAACTCGTCGAGTCCGCTGAAAACGACCGTCAGTCCTTCCGGGCTTTCGTCGATTACCTGGCCCGTGAGCGTGACCTGGCCGTTGGATCCGTAGGCTGCCTGATAATCGGCGATGTAGGGGACATACGAGTAGATCGATGCGAGTGACTGGTAGGAAGTCGCCCCCCACGTGTCGGTGGCCACGGCGCTGAGATCACCCAGAGCAAGCGCGTTTAGGGTCACGGAGTAGAATCCGTATTCATCGGGGTAAACGACGATGGTGTCGATGACGCCAGAACCCGATAGCGTCACGGCCGTATCGATACCGTCCACGCTCGTCACCTCACCGCTGAGCGTGACACTGGTTCCGGAGTTGTACGTCACGACGAGCGTCACCGTAGGGTCTGGCTTCGTGACGGCGACGGTAACATTGGCGCTGGTCTCGTCGGCGGCGTTCGTTGCCGACACGGTGACATCGCCGAGACTGGAGATCGATCCGACGTAGGAGTAGTAGCCGTTCGCGTCGGCAGTGGTGCTGCCCGTCACGGCGCCGGAGAACGTCACGACTGAACCAGCAACGGTGTAGCCGACAAGATTGCCCGTCAGTGCGACTTGATGCCCGGCGAGAACCTCGGAATTGAGCGAAATCTCCGAAAACCCGCCGCCGCCCTGAATGAACGTGTAGACGACCGTGCTCTGCCCCCACTGGTCGGCGACCTGGGCCGAGATTGTCGCAGATGCGCCTGCGGGACGGGTGAATGTGAAGGTAAAGTTGCCGCTGAAGTCCGTGGTGGCCGTTTGCCCCGTCAACCCTGCCATGCCGGCGAAGGTAACGGTGCGTCCGCCGGGGCTTTCGTCGACAACGCGGCCACTGACGGTGACGATGTCGAAGAATGCATTTTCCGCGCGGAAATCTTGAATCGTCGGCACGTCGGAAACGACGAACACGGCTGCGACGTCCGAGGATTCCGACCAGGTGTCGGTTGCGACGGCATCGATTTCACCGAGCGAAAGTGCGTCAACAGTGATTGTGAAGTAGCCATTGGCATCGGGATGGACGGTCGCGGCAGCTAAGACGCCGGACAGAGTAACGTCCGTATCGACGCCATCCACGCTCGTCACATAGCCGTTCAGGGTGATGCTGGTCTCGCTGTTGTAGGACAGGCTGAGTGCGACAGTCGGTTTGGGAGCTTCGATGTTGGTAATCGCCTCGTTGCTGACCTCGTTCTGAGAATTCACGGCGGTAGCAGTCACGACCCCGAGATCGGCTTCGGATGTCGTTATCGAGAATTGCCCGTACTCGTCGGCAATCGCAGACCCTATCGCGGCGCCCGAAAAATTCACCTGCGCACCAGCAACGTTTGCGCCTGTGAGATATCCGCTCAATCGGACCAAGTGCCCTGGGAGAACTTCACTGTTCAGGGTTAGGCTAATCGGCGGAACGTAGGGATAAAGCATCACTGTTGCTGCGTAAGAATCAGTTCCCCAGGTGTCGGAAGCCACGGCAGTAATTTCGCCTGAGCCAAGCGTGCTTACCGTCACGGAGTAATACCCGTATTCGTCTGGGTAAACGACGATCGTATCGATGACACCGGGTCCGGAAAGCGTTACGGTGGTAAGGATACCGTCGATACTCGTTACTTCGCCTGTTAGCGTGACACTCGTTGGCGAAGCGTAAGCGACCGCGAGCGTCACCGTGGGATCTGGCTTCGTGACGGCGACGGTAACGTCGGCGCTGGTCTCGTCGGCGGCGTTCGTTGCCGACACCGTGACATCGCCGAGACTGGAGTTCGATCCGACGTAGGAGTAGTAACCGTTGGCGTCAGCCGTGGTGCTGCCCGTCACGGCGCCGGAGAACGTCACGACTGAACCAGCGACGGTGTACCCGACGAGATTGCCGGTTAGCGCTACTTGATGCCCGGCGAGAACCTCGGTATTGAGCGAAATCTCCGAAAACCCGCCGCCGCCCTGGATGAACGTGTAGACGACCGTGCTTTGGCCCCACTGGTCGGCGACCTGGGCCGAGATTGTCGCAGATGCGCCTGCGGGACGGGTGAATGTGAAGGTAAAGTTGCCGCTGAAGTCCGTGGTGGCCGTTTGCCCCGTCAACCCTGCCATGCCGGCGAAGGTAACGGTGCGTCCGCCGGGGCTTTCGTCGACAACGCGGCCACTGACGGTGACGATGTCGAAGAATGCATTTTCCGCGCGGAAATCTTGAATCGTCGGCACGTCGGAAACGACGAACACGGCTGCGACGTCCGAGGATTCCGACCAGGTGTCGGTTGCGACGGCATCGATTTCACCGAGCGAAAGTGCGTCAACAGTGATTGTGAAGTAGCCATTGGCATCGGGATGGACGGTCGCGGCAGCTAAGACGCCGGACAGAGTAACGTCCGTATCGACGCCATCCACGCTCGTCACATAGCCGTTCAGGGTGATGCTGGTCTCACTGTTGTAAGAAAGGTTGAACTCCACAGTCGGCTTCGGCGCCGAGATGGTGGTGATCACCTCATTGCTGACCTCGTTCTGAGAATTCACGGCGGTAGCAGTCACGGCCCCGAGATCGGCCTCGGATGTCGTAATCGAATAATGCCCGTAGGCGTCGGCTATCGCATAACCTGTCGCAGCGCCGGAAAAATTCACCTGTGCGCCGGAAGCGTTTTCGCCAGTGACGTCGCCGCTCAACCGAACCATATGCCCGGCCAAAACTTCGGTACTTAGCGTCAGACTGATTCCCGCCGGAGGACCTCCCGCCGGGCAGTCGCGTTGTTCAAGGAGATCAATCCGCGGGCGAAAGAAATTTCCCTTTCGATGTGCGGGCTTGGAACGTGAGCGAAAAAAAGAAAAAAGACCGAACATTAGCTGGAATCCTCCGAACGCGGTACTGGCGGGCGTCCTCTACGAAGTCGCGTCCCAGATAAGGACGTCCGCCTGGATGGTAATTACCGACACATCGATGGAAGGGCCTCGCAGACGAAAACCCTCATCTATTGAGTCGAAAAACAAAGAGACAATCGGACACGACTTCAAGAAAAACTTGCGAATTTTATCTTTGTGAGTCCCTGCGATCCACAATGTGTTGCAGGAATTAGGCTTGCGTCAACGGATCAGTCGCAGCCAGCAGGGCTGACCTCCGAAGGCGAAGAATGCGGGTGGACACGTCTGTGGGTTCCTTTAACGGTCAAGCGCGGGAATCGTTCCGCATCATGATGGCCGTCCAAAGAAACACGCTTTCGATTTTTCTTTTGCGGAATGAAGAAGATACAGGATCGGCTACGGAATGAAAATGAAAAAATCCGCCGGAATAATCGTTTTAATTGGCACGCACGGAATTTTCATGCTAGGAATGTGTTGAGTACAAAGGGTGCTCGATCGACTACAAGTACATCCCCGATAAATTGCTAAACCCATCGCGAGGTGGGGGCGGAAAGCTATGGGTCTCTTTGCCCGAGAGATCGCCAGGCTGCCGAAAGGATGAGGAACAATGAGGTTTACCCAGCCGTGCTGCGCCGCTTTTCTGGCGGTCGCGCTTGCCACATCGTCCGTCTGCGCCACCGAGAAAACTCCGTTTTCTCGCCGCAATCCCGTCGTCGAGGCTGTCCAGAAAACTCGTGAAGGCATCGTCGCCATCCGCGTACCCCGCCAGGGCGAGCGCGACATGATCGGATCGGGCGTCGTATTCGACGAACGCGGCCTGATTGTGACCAACCGCCACGTCACCGGCGGCAAGAAATCCCTCAAAGTCCGCTTCAGCGACGGAACCGACGTCAACGGTGAAGTCATCCTGACCGAGCCAGACCTCGATCTCGCCGTCGTCCGCGTCAACACCAATAAACGCCTCAAGGCACTGACCTTCGCTCCCACCAGCGATCTCATGGTCGGCGAAGACGTAATCGCCATCGGCAACCCGTACGGTTACGAAGGCACGGTTTCGCGCGGTATCATCAGCGCACTCAACCGCGAGATCACGATGCCGAACGACGTCGTCATCTCGGGGCTTATTCAGACTGACGCTCCGATCAATCCAGGCAACTCGGGCGGGCCGCTCGTCAACATCAACGGCGAAGTCATCGGCATCAACGTCGCGATGCGTGACGGCGCCCAGAATATCGCGTTCACCATCAACGCATCGACCGTAAAGAAATTTCTTAACAAGCACTATAGCGCCAACCGCGTCGCCGGTATCGATCACGGGATTCGCTGCGAAGAAAAGGTCGTTGCCGAGATGGGCGACCGTCAACGGGTCGTCGTCAAGGCGGCCTCGCATGCCGAACTCAAGGCGGGCGATGAGATTCGTCTGGTCGCGGGTTGCCAAATCGTGAACGCCTTCGACGTGGAACGATCACTTTGGCACAGCAAGCCGGGGCAGAAAGTGGAATTGAAAGTCATCCGTCAAGGTAAAGAAGTGACCGTGACGATGACGCTAGCAGCCAGCCAAGGGGCCGGGACGGCAACGGCGCTCATCAACGAGCTGCCGCCGAGCAATGCGTTGCTCGTCGCCGACAAGAACGTTCGCGAGGCCAATCAACGCTAATGCGTTGAAGCCGAGCGGACGAGGAAGAGGCTAGCCCACGGGCCGGAACCCGTGGGCTTTTTCGTTTCCATTTTCCCCGCTATTCACGACAATGATTCCATTGTCACCGCAACACGGGGAATTGTCAGCCGATGCTTACCGCGCGCGGATTCTGGTTCTTCGTGATCTGCTTCACCATCCTGGCGATGGCGATCATCCTTGCAGCCCACGCGCTGACGCTTGTCGTTTCAACGGCTTTAATTTGGTTTCTCACGCACTGGGCCTTGTTTCAGTTGCGAGTGAATCTTTCCCTAAACAGTCTGTCCGTGGAACGCACAATTTCCACCAATCGCGGCGAAGTCGATTCGGTGTGGGCTCGCCAGCGCATCGAGATCACCGTCGCGCTTCACCTCGACAGCTGGCTTGACTTGCCCTATCTCGTCGTGACCGATCGCCTGCCGGCATTGGCTCGTCTCAAGGAAGGCACGCTTCGCGTGGACGGATCGCTCAGCGGCGACACGCCGATGGAAATCGCGTACGCCATTGAATGCCCCGCGCCGGGCTGGCTGCGATTCGACGGCGTCAAAATCGTGATGACCGACCAGCAGGGGTTTTTCACCTACTCCACCTTCGTCCGCGACGACACAGCTTGCCGAGTTCTGCCCGTGATGAACGTGGATAAGGCGCACAGCACGTTCGTCAAGCAGCACAACGCCCTGCCCCTCGTCGGCACGCACCGGCATGCTCGCGCGGGCAGTTCCAGCGAATTGCTCGATCTCCGCGACTACCTCCCCGGCGACCCGCCCAAAATGATCGCATGGAAGGTCTCCGCTCGCCGAGATCGACTAATCACCAGGGAATTCGAAAGCGAAGTGCCGATCCGCTGCACGATTTTCCTGGATACCTCGCATTCCGTTCGCGTCGGCCCGGTTGGCGAGACCGCATTGAGCCGGCTCACGGAATTGGCTGCTGGCATCGCCCAGGCCAACAATGCGGAACGCGATCTCACCGGTCTGTGTCTGTTCGATTCACGCGAAGTCTGCTCCATGGTGAAGCCGGGCCGCGGCGCGAAGCATCTTTTTCAAATGCTCGGAATGTTGACCGATGCAGCTGGCCTGATACCTCATTCCGCCCATACGACGGTGCAGGAATTGGTCCCGGTTGCCTTTGGATTGGCCTGCGATCTTTATCCGGAACTACTCGACAAGGACGTCAACTATTTTCCCTGGTGGCTGCCGTTTTGGTCGCCGCAGCCGCGCTGGACGATCCCGCCTGGTTCGCCGCGCGTCCGAGGACGGCTTTCGCCGGCGTATCATCGCGAATATCGCCAGCGCAAGCAATTGTCGGCTATATTGGCGGTGCGTTACAATCTAGGAGAAGGCGGCCTGGCGGTCTTGCTTGAAGATGACGAGCGCTGCATCCACTTTCTCCAGCGGTTTCTTGTCGAACACCAGGTAGCGTTCCCATTTCGGCACTTCGATGATGACGGACAATACCTGTTCGGCTCGCCCGCAAAGGCCAAGATTCTCGCGCAAGTTCTTCTGCGAAGTATCCTCCACGCCAAGGACAACGAGCTTTACGTGCTCTGCGTCGATCTCCTGGAAGCGACCGACGACCTCGCCGAACTGGAACGCGCCGTCTGCCTTGCGAAGGCCAAGCACCATCAGGTCGTGGCGATCTGCCCCTGGCCGGTCGGCGTGGATGTGCCGGGCACGCCGGCGAAACCGCTCGGCGACCTTCTTTTGGCGGAGACGGATCCGATGGATCACGTGGTGCAGCGATTGGTCACGAATCGTTTCCACGAGGCGTTTGCCGAAGTAAAGAGAAAGCTCGGCCGCGTCGGCGTGCCAGTGATTTGTGCCGCTGAACGCGATACGGTTCGGCAAATACTACAACGAATGCAGCGTCTGCGGGCGCCGCAAAGGAGCGTGCAATGACCGAGCAACCCGAGCCTCGCATGACCGCGACGCACTACCAGGCTGTTGCCGGCCTGGCATTGGGCATGATGTTTCTGCTGCAACTTCAACGTGCCGTGCAGGCCATCGAAAGCAGCTATATCATCAACGTTACAATGCTGCTCATCGGAACCGTCGGCATTCTCTTTCGGCGTGGACCAAGCCCGCTCGTGACGCTGATCGCCCTGGCGGCACAGCACTTGCTCGAACAGTTC
Source organism: uncultured Singulisphaera sp. (assembly GCA_964484265.1). Classification (GTDB taxonomy): domain Bacteria; phylum Planctomycetota; class Planctomycetia; order Gemmatales; family Gemmataceae; genus SIAQ01. The sequence goes on along the minus strand of CAZAFH010000092.1, from coordinate 5,410 downwards.
ATCCGCAACCGCGAAAGTGATCCCGATTTTCAGCGAACGCCCATTCTCGACCTGGGAAACGTATTGCTCTCGATCGCCACACTGACCTATCTCGTGAGCATGTACCGACTCAATTTGATTCAAAAGAAGCAAGTCGCAAATGACGGCAAACAGCCGCCGCCGGGGCGGTCCGAACAGTCGATCCAGCCGCTCGAACTTGTGGCGTTGGTGTTCAGCGTGCCGGTGAGCGCCCTGTGCGCCGAGTTTGCGTTTTTCCTGGTGAAGCGGCACTGGTGGTTCATCGACATGCCGCCGCGCTGGGTGCAATTCCTGATATTGGCATGGATGCTGTTGATCACGCTGTTTCTCGCACGGGCTTTTTTTCGCGGCTGGCAACGAGCCGTCATGAGCCGACTGACGGCACTGGTGATGATGCAAGATATCGCCTGGAACGAAACGCGCGGCGAACAACGCCGCATTCAACGCTGGATGATCTGGAAGAGACTACGAGAACGGAAGGAGTAATATGTTTCGCTACCTTGCTCGCGAAGTCGCCGGCTGGGCGTTGATCCTGCTGGGCCTTTACATTTTTTCCGTGACGCTGTCAGGCCTGCTCGGTCCGGAACCGCCGATCTTCGAGGCGCCTTTCCTGACGGCGATCGGCGTCGTCGTGTTTCGCGGCGGTATCCATCTGCTCAAAGTGGCCGTGGCCGCCCGCGTCTGCTTGCAGGCGCAGCGCGACGTATCGAAAGTCCAGTCAGCCGCCAAGAGCAAAAGCCGCGGCGACGGACCATGGGATTGGTAATTTTTTTCCATGTCGGCCAGCGCTCTTGCCAACGCATCGTTCAACCGCGAAGAAAGCAGGACGAACAATAATGCAAGCCCAACGGTGAGGTACGCCGAACCCTTGGGATCCCAGAGGTTGGGAGTACATTACCTCTGGGCTTACGCTTTTTGGGTTCATCATGCGGTATCTGATAACAGGCGCTACGGGGTTCGTCGGCGGGCACCTCGCGGAACGCTGCGTGCGCCGTGAATATTCGGTCCACGCCATTGCACGCCCTACCAGCGACACGCGCGACCTCGAAAAAATCGGCGTCACCATCTTTCGCGGCGAACTCGACGATCCCGCGCTCGTGCGACAGGCGCTTGCAGACGTCGATGTCGTCGTGCATTGTGCTGCCAAGGTCGGCGATTGGGGCCCGGTCGAGGAATATCGCAAAGTCAACGTCGAGGCGTTGCGCGTCCTCCTTGATGAATGCAAAGGCATGGCCCTGACGCGGTTCGTCTTGCTCAGCAGCCTCGGCGTTTACGCGGCGAAGCATCACTATGGCACCGATGAAACCGAACCCTTGCCCAGTTCGCACCGCGACGGATATTCCCAGTCGAAAGTCGAGGCGGAAAAGCTTGCTCTTCATTACTACCAGGAGTTCGGCGTGCCGGTCGTCGCCCTCCGGCCTGGGTTCATCTACGGCCCGAAGGATCGCACGGTATTGCCTCGCATCATCGATAGCCTGCGTAAACGCACCATGCGCTACCCCGGAGCACGCGGCGAGCGAGCACTCAATACGATCTACATCGAAAACCTGCTTGACGCGATTTTCCTGAGCGTGGCACGCGACGAAGCAGTTGGCCAGGCTTTCAACCTGACCGACGGCGAGTTTGTGTCGAAACGCCGATTCATCGAGGCCGTGGCCGACGCAATGGGCCTGCCGCACCCGACGCTGATGCCGCCGTTTTGGCTGGCTTACACCGTCACCTGGTTCTCGGAAAAACTCGCGCGATTGAAAGGCGCCAAGGAGGCGCCGCAGTTCAACTTCACCCGGCTGAAATTCATGGGCTATAACCTCGATTTCAGCATCCAGAAGGCCATGGATCAGCTCGGCTATCGTCCGCGCGTCCCCTTCGACGAGGCGATCAGCGAAACGATGGGATACTACAAAGCCCAGGGGTGAGATAAGAAGTTGTTAGTTGTCAGTTGCACGATGTTGATATTGGCAGCTTACAAACGAAGTTTGACTACAAGCAACTGCCAACTAACAACTAACAACTAACAACTAACAACTAACAACAGGAGCACAATGATGGACCTCAAACAAGCACGTATCGCCGTATTGGTGGAGCAGCAGTACCAGGAGATGGAGGTCTGGTATCCCGTGTACCGGCTTCGCGAGGCTGGGTGCAGCGTGACGCTCGTCGGCCCGGAAGCGGGAACGAGCTACCCGAGCAAACTCGGCTATCCCGCCAAGAGCGACAAAGCCGCGAAGGACGTCGGCCCGAACGAATTCGACGCGATAGTCATCCCCGGCGGATTCGCGCCGGACTTCTTACGCCGTCACGAAGCGGTGATCAAACTCGTAGCCGGAATGAACGAGCAAGGCAAGCCGCTCGCCGCCATCTGCCATGGTCCGTGGGTGCTCTGCTCGACGAAAGCGTTAAAAGGCCGAAAGGCGACCTGTTTCTTCGCGATCAAGGATGACGTGATCAACGCCGGCGCCAACTACGTCGATGCCGAGGTGATCCACGACGCGAATATCATCACGAGCCGTAAACCTGACGATCTGCCCGCGTTCGTCGTGGCGTTGATGAAGGCGATTCAGGCGAGGTGATCTGTTCCAAACCAGGCGTGCCCAAGGGCATGGTGGAGGTCATCATATGAGCATTTCATCCAAACGCGAATTGGAAGTGACCCGCGCCAAGCTATTGGGCCTGGAAGAGTTACTCCAGGGCACGCTCGCGAAAGCAACAAATCCCACGCGTGCCCAAGAACTCACGATCCAATCTCTCCGCAAGTCCATTCTACGAATGAAAGAGGAAATCGCGCGGTTTGAAGCAAAGGCTCTTACACCGGCAAAGTGAATTTCACTCACGCCGGCGTCAGCACCTGCAACTGCACGTTCTCCACGATATCCTTGATCCGCACGCGGTACTCGAGCATGTGCGGCGCCTGCGAATGTGCCTTCAGCGTCTCCAGGCTCGTCCATTTCTCCACCACGACGACGACATCCTCGCGCAACGCCGGTTGCATGGCCATGCCGCTGGCGACATCCACCGTCGGGCCGTATTCGATGCACCCGTTCTCCGCCAGCACCATCGGCACGATACGGTGGAACTCCGCCAAAAACGCCACACGCTGGCCCGACTTGACTTTGATTGTTGCGATGACGTGGATCATTGCGGTTCCTCTGTAATGAAAACCAAGCCCAGGGGAGAGGTACTCCGAACCCCTGGGATCACGGCCGCTCACATCCCAGGGGTTCGGAGTACCTCTCCCCTGGGCTTGGCTCAATATTACAAAGTATATGGGATACGCCAGCCTGCAAACATGTGTCGCCGATCTCGAACGCTCGCGCCAACTCGTGCGCATCAATGACGAGATCGATCCGTACCTCGAAGCCGCCGAGATCCAGCGTCGGGTTTACCAGGCCGGCGGCCCTGCCCTGCTCTTCACCCGCGTCAAGGGTTGCCGATTCCCGATGGTATCAAATCTGTTCGGCACGCTTGAACGCACGCGCTTCCTCTTCCGCGATACCCTCCAAGCCGTGCGCCACCTCGTCGAGCTCAAGATCAACCCGGCAAGCTTCTTTCGCGATCCATGGCGATATCGCGATGTGCCTCGCTGCCTTTGGCATCTGCGGCCAAAGTTCGTCTCCAGCGGCCCGATCTTCGATTCGGCGGCAAAAATTAGCGACCTGCCGCAACTCGTCTCCTGGCCGCGCGACGGCGGGCCGTTTGTCACGTTGCCGCAAGTCTACACGGAGGATGTCGATCGCCCCGGCTGGCGCTATTCCAACCTCGGTATGTATCGCATTCAACTCGCGGGAAATGAGTACGCGCTCGATAAACAGATCGGCCTGCACTACCAGCTTCATCGCGGCATCGGCGTTCACCAGGCCAAGGCGATGCAGAAGGGTGTGCCGTTCCGCGTCAATATTTTCGTCGGCGGCCCGCCGGTGATGAGTCTCGCCGCCGTCATGCCGCTGCCTGAGTCGCTGCCGGAACTCGCCTTCGCCGGCGCGCTGGGCGGCCGCCGTGTTCGCCTCATCGATCAGCCTGGCCATCTGCCAATCCACGCCGACGCCGACTTCTGCATCGTCGGCACCGTCGAGCCTGATCTGCAGCTTCCCGAAGGTCCGTTCGGCGATCACCTCGGCTACTACAGCCTGGCCCATCCGTTTCCGGTGTTGCGCGTCGAGAAGGTGCTGCACCGCCGCGATGCGATTTGGCCTTTCACCGTCGTCGGGCGTCCGCCGCAGGAGGACACGAGCTTCGGCGCGATCATCCACGAGATCACCGGGCCGATCATTCCAACCGTGGTGCATGGCGTGCATGCCGTCAACGCCGTGGACGCCGCCGGCGTGCACCCGCTGCTCCTCGCGATCGGCAGCGAACGCTACACGCCGTTTAACAAGCGAGAAAGGCCGCAAGAGCTGCTGACGTGTGCCAACGCGCTCCTCGGCCAGGGCCAGCTTTCGCTTGCGAAGTATTTGCTGATCGTTGCCAGGGAGGACGATCCCGCGCTCGACATTCACGACATACCAGCATTCCTTCAGCATCTGCTTGCGCGAATCGATTGGACGAACGACGTGCACTTCCAGACCCGCACGACGATCGACACGCTCGATTATTCAGGCCACGCGCTCAACGCAGGCTCCAAGGCCGTGCTCGCCGCTGTCGGTCCGCCTCGCCGGGAGTTGGCGAAGGAGCTGCCGCGTAATCTGCGTTTGCCCGATGGCTACAGCGAACCGCGTATCTGCATCCCCGGCGTGCTGGCGGTGCAGGGAGCGGGCAGCCTCCGCCACTTCTGCGAAGGGCTTTCGCCGAGCGATGCGATCAATGCGTTTCCGCTGATTGTGCTCGTGGACGACAGCGAGTTCACCGCGCGAACGCTCAACAATTTCCTCTGGGTGACCTTTACCCGCTCGAACCCCGCCGCGGACATCGACGGCATCGGCGCCTTCACTCGCGATAAACACTGGGGCTGCGACGGTTCGCTCGTCATCGACGCGCGGATCAAACCGCACCACGCCCCACCCCTCATCGAAGACCCGGAAGTCACCCGCCGCGTAAACGCCCTGGCCGCCCCCGGTCGGGTCCTACACGGGATCCTTTAACGCGACCCGGTCATCGTCAGCGCGTGGCCAACAGGGCGCTTGGCCAACAGCAAATGGCCAAGCGCTTTTGCACTTTTTCGGCCTTTTTTTGCACTTTTAGGGGGTGTTGGCCAACTGGCACGGGGGGAGAGGGGGGGTATCTGCATGCAGATTTTTTCAAAAAAAATCTCGCAACCGAGTTTGACTTTCCTACTCCATCTCGTTTACAATCCAAACATCAACTTACACCGCCTCCTTTCTTTGGCCCAGAGGTTCGCATGATTCGCTCGCAACATTGGATTCGCAGACTCCTTGGTAAATTGGGTAGCTTTGGAGGG
>CAZAFH010000091.1:16760-34148 GCA_964484265.1 uncultured Singulisphaera sp. | reverse complement strand
CACATCGGTTTCAGACGTTTGACAAGGTATCAATCCTGGCCGCGTGAAGTATAAAAGGTCTTCCGTGCAACTATAATCCCCAAGAACTGACGACGGTCACGCGGAACAAAGCGCCTTTTCGAACGCTCGCCCGGCGCGTCGACGGAGCCTTTCCTGGCCCCGTTGACCCACTGGCTGTCTGGGAAATCAAGGAATACTATTATACCACGACTTTCGGCAGCCGTGTGGCCGATGGTGTTTATGAAACTCTATTGGATGGGATGGAACTGGAGGAACTCGACGCGGCACTTCGAGAATTGTCGAAGGTTGAGGACCGAGCTGCTCACATCCAACATCTTCTTTTGGTCGATGCCCATTTCACCTGGTGGATCAAGGGCCGGTCATACCTGTGCAGAATCATTGACATGCTGCATATGGGATACGTTGATGAAGTTCTCTTCGGCAAGGAAATCGTCACACGGCTTCCCGTGATCGTGAAGGCATGGGTCAAAGCGTACCGTGAACTTGGGACGATAAGTCACCTCGGCTGAAACTGCTCACGAATTGGCTCGTCCTCCCGCAGCGCCGCTGGGAGGTCCGGCAGACGTTCCGTAACTATCCGCGCCTCGACTCGCTCGGCCAAGCCCGGTCTCGGCAAATCAAACGGCGCCGAAATGCTCTCTTCCAGCCACGGGCCGTCTGGCAATCGTTCGCCTCCCACTCGGCTTCCCAGTGACTGCAACGTCACACGCACACGCCCCGGCGCCAACCGCGGCACAACATCCAATTTCAGCGTTCCATCGGATCGCAGCATTCCGTCCACAACGACATCCATTGTTATCATGACAAACTCCTCAAAAGCTCATCGCTCGTCACCCTCTAAATTTTACCAAACCGAAAAGCCTACCGCACACACCACGCAATCCGCCCGCCGGCGAGAACGCCATAGCACCCACGCCGCTGCGCCCATACAATCACCCCATCCATGCCTTCGCGGCGTTCTCCGGTAGGTAAGAACGTACCGCAATGAGGGCGCTCGCAGGTAGTGCTCAGCTTCGCTGCGCACCACCTACTGCCAAGAGATCGATTTCGCGGAACGCTCGAGCCTTTATGACTCAAGTGATCCGCATTGCCGGCCGCGGGCAACTGCTGCGGGCGATTGTCTTGCGCCTACGAGGATACCTGGCGATCTCTCCGCGAGTCTTTGGCTCTCGGCTGATCGGCATCAATCGTCGGCCCACACTCGTCTGCATGTCCGGTAGCGATCTCCTGGCTCGTCAATTCCAGACCCGCATTGGGTCTTTTCACATAGGAGGCGTTGTGTTTCGCTCCAAAGTCATCGTCCGCGAATACGAACGTGGGCTGTTTTATCGGAAAGGTAAGTTTGTCGAATTGCTGCCGCCGGGGCGTTATGTCCATTGGTGGTGGGAGCATTGTCAAATCGATTGCGTCGATATCCGCGAAGTGAGCCATACGATCGAAGGCCAGGAGATTCTCACCAGCGACAAGATCGGCGTGCGCGTCACGCTCATTGCGCAATACAAGGTGGCGGATCCCGTAGTCGCCCGGCACTCGGTCGGCGATTATCACGGTCAACTCTATCAGGATTTGCAACTCACGCTCCGCGAGTCGATCACGGGGAGGACGCTTGAAGAGTTGCTCAAGGAACGCGACATCCTCTCCGGCAAGATTCACCAAGACGTCGCGGCGCGGGCCAAGCACTACGGCATCGAACTCAATCGCGTCGGCGTCAAGGACATGGTCCTGCCCGGCTCGGTGCGTGCCGTCTTCTTGCAAGAAGTTGAAGCCGAACTGAAAGGCCGCGCCAGCCTGGTGGCGGCCCGTCACGAAGTCGCCGCGGCGCGGGCGCGGGCCAACACGGCAAAGCTGCTCCAGGAAAATCCGAATCTCCTTCGGCTCCAAGAACTCGAGATGCTGGCGCAGCTCGCCTCGAAATCGGGCAATGTCATCGTCATCCCCGGCCTGCAATCGATGTTCTCCCGTGAACCCGCAACTCCTCCGGAAGCGAAACCGACAGCATGAACGCATTCGAACCGATTACCCGCTTGCTGCCCGCGGCCCTGCGTCGATACGTGACCCCGGATCGCGGCAGCACGGAGCCGATGCAACGGTTGGCGGCGATTCTCCAGGTCGATCGCGACGAACTCGCCTCGCTTCGCATGGGGCCTCGCTATCACTATCGGCCATTCACCATCGCCAAACCCGATGGCAGGGAACGCCGAATTCTGGCGCCATCGCCGGCGCTCAAAGGAATGCAGAGGCGATTGCTGGACGGCTACCTCGGCACGCTTCCCGTTCATCCGTGCGCGATGGCGTTTCGCCCCGGAGCATCCACCGTCAAGAACGCTCGCGCCCATGCTCACGCGAGCCTGGTGGCGACCGTCGATCTTCGCGATTTCTTCGAATCGACAAGCGCCGCCCGCGTTCGGCGATACTTCACCCGGAACGGTTGGCACGGCGACGCGCTGCATGCATTGATGTGCCTGTGTACCATCCGAAACGCCCTACCTCAAGGCGCGCCGACCAGCCCGGTTTTAAGCAATCTCGTCAACTCCCGCCTCGACGATCGGCTCCTTCAGCTCGCACAGAACGCAGGCAGCATTTACACGCGCTACGGCGACGACCTTACCTTCTCTTGGAATACCGAACGGATGCCCGCCGGCTTCCGGGAAATAGTCGAAGATCGCTTGCACGACGAGGGCTACGCCGTCCAGCCAAGCAAAGGCTGGCGCGTCAGCCCGATCCGCGAACAACCAACCGTCACCGGTTTGGTGCTGCGGGGCAACGGCCGACTCGCCATTCCGTGGGCGCTGCGCTGGCGCATGTGGCGGCTGCGTCTGCGGGTATGGTGGACAGGCGACGCGGACCTGTCGCAATCGCTGGAAGGGTACAAAGCTTACGCGCGGTCGGTGTGGTAGAACATCGTCGCCAATTCCACCGCGGCGAAGTTCTCCACGCGGATACTCATCCCTCATTCTCACGCTCCAGCTCGCGGAGATACGACAGCGCCTCGTCCACGGTGCCGACGATCGCGCCTCGTTCGCGGCCCTGGGTGTCGAGTTCGCGCAGCAGCATTAGGTCTTCGAAGTGCTCCGAGTTTTCCAGGTGGCGGCGCATGCGAGCGCCGAGCGTGCCTGCCTTGTAAGCGAGAGCGTCCATGTGATGGGCGATGAGGAACTCGGTGCGCTCGGTGATCAGCCCTTCCAGAGTGGAGAGTGCCGACCCAACATGGTCGCCGGGGTCGATACCCTTGCCGATGTCGTGCAGGAGTGCCGCGAGGAGAAACTCCTCGTCATAGGGTCGGCATTCGCGGGCTCGTTCGAAGACCTGCAGCAAGTGATAAAGGACGTCGCCCTCGGGGTGGTATTTGCTGGACTGCTGGACGTTTTCGAGCGGCAGCAGCAGCATGCGGAACAGCATCAGCGGATCGACATCGACGCTTTGGTCTTGCAGGCCTGCTTCCAGATCGAGGTCGGGGTATTCGTTATGGAGAAGTTCCTCGAGTTCGCGGATCGAGGCGCGTTCGATCGCCTTGCCGGTGATGGAGCTTTTGAAGACGTAGTGAGCCTGGTCTTCCGCGTAGACGGTGAGTTCGAAATTGAAGCGGTCGAAGACATGGATGTGGGTGAAGACGCGCGCTTCGTGGTGCTTGGTGATCGCCTTGCGTTCGAGCTCGAACTGGTAGCCATCGTTTTCGAGCAGATCGGTGATGAGGCCCGCGCTATCGGCGAAGACGTGGAGGTCGATGTCGGAGCCTTTCCGCACATGCCCGGTCATGACACTGCCGATGAGCCGGGGTTTGAACGCGCGGAGCAGGCGCATCATGCCGAGGGCGGCGAGGCGCATTTCCTTGAGGTGGGCGGTGCGTTGTTCGCCTTCGTGCAGGCGTGCGAAAAGCTGAATCTGGTCGCGGATTTCAGAGTTGGAGGGAAGATCCGACGGTTTGACATTGCCTCGGCAGAGCCGTTTGGCGGCCTTGCGTTTGGCGGTGAAGTATTCCGATTCGGTGCGATCGTACATGAGACGTGCGGCTTCAAGCGCGATAGCCTGGCGGAGTTTGTGGTCAGCCATTCCTTTCAGGTGCCGATATTGTAACGCCCCATCAAAGCGGCACGGGGGCAAGGGAATCATAGCAGGTTGAATCACGAATTGCCAGCGTCGAACTGTGTCCTCTTCGCGCCATCGTAGGCTAGAACGGGCAGGTCCTACCAGGATGGTCGGTTTCGTTATCAAGATCAAGGTGGCGGCGCAGCGGAAATCTTGGAAAGGATTTCCAACAGGACAGGTCCGGGCGCACTGCCAGCCACACATTGAATATCGCTTGCGCTGATCCGGGCGAGCCAACAGCAAACGGCCGCAGATTTCCGATTCAAGCCGGTCCTCGGGTGTTTCTGCGCATGCCACGGAAGAGGCACATGGTCGTCGGGAAGTGGGTCCGGAAGAAAGCTCGTGATGGCGACCACTTCCAGCAGACCGTCGGGTGTGATGCAATCGTTCTACGTCAGTACGATTACCGGGCGGGACTTGCGAACCCCGTTCGCGTCGGCAATCTCCGCCCAGACAATTTGGCCAAACTTCACCTGCGCCGCCATGTTGTCTGATCCTCAAAACGGCTTTGGCTCATCGTGGTCGAACCATTCCTGCGGCGGTGTGTTGGCTATTACTAGACGATCCCAATCCAGCGTGCCAGAAATTCGCTCCGCTTCCTGCCTGGCGAGAGTGTCCAGCAAGACCTCAAGGTAGTCGAGCGGAATGATCGCCGCCAGGTCCGTCCCTCCGCGCTGCAAAATCACGGCCTCGTGATTGGCGGCTACCCGGCTCAGCACGTCGGCGTACTCCTGCGCCTCTATCGGTTCGTCCATACGGCCCGGTTCTTGCAGGTGCATGGTCATCGTAATCCTCCGGGAAAAGCACTCGAAGATCTCGCGCGTTCCCTAACTTGGCATGCGAGTACTGATTTATTGAATGAATTCCAGATCCCACGGCCATCCAGACGTTCGCCGCATCCTCCATTTCCGTTACCTCTCGAAATCGCGCGGCGAAGCGAATTCGGGCCGATCGGGTTGTGCCGGTTACGCAAGGTAAAGCGATGCTTCCGCGGAGGGCGATTCGGGTAAGTGTCTATCCGACTTGATTTGTATTTTGGCGGACCATAGAATTCTGTGAAGATCATGTTGGTATCAAAAGCGTCCGCGGTTTCTCCGGAGAGACACCCCACGCATCCACCACGGAAGATCGGCGGCATCCGCGCGGATCGAGCCTGTTTTTCACAGAAAGTGGTCCACCCATGGCGGAGAGTGATCGGCCCATGTATGAACGATTCACGGATCGGGCCCGAAAGGTGATGCAGCTCGCCAATCAAGAGGCGCAGCGCTTCAACCACGAATACATCGGGACCGAGCATATCTTGCTCGGCCTCGTCAAGGAAGGTACGGGCGTGGCGGCCAATGTCCTCAAGAATCTGGACATCGACCTGCGCAAAATCCGTCTCGAAGTCGAAAAAATCGTCCAGGCTGGCCCGGACATGGTGACAATGGGGAAACTCCCCCAAACCCCCAGGGCCAAAAAAGTCATCGAATACTCAATCGAAGAGGCTCGCAACCTCAATCACAATTACGTCGGCACGGAACACCTTCTCCTCGGCCTGTTGCGTGAACAAGAAGGAGTGGCCGCCCAGGTTCTCATGAACCTCGGGCTCAAACTCGAAGACGTCCGGGAAGAAGTTCTCAATCTGTTGGGGCATAACATGGAATCCAGCGAAACCTCGGGCGGTGGCGGCGGCGGCAGCGGCGGCGGGGAACGAACCGGAAACAAAACCAAATCCAAAACCCCTGCGCTCGATTCCTTTGGCCGCGACCTCACCGAGCTTGCCCGCACGGGCAAACTTGATCCCGTCATCGGTCGGCAAACCGAGATCGAACGCGTCATCCAGATCCTCAGCCGGCGCACCAAGAACAACCCCGTGCTCCTCGGCGAAGCCGGTGTCGGCAAGACCGCCATCGTCGAGGGCCTTGCCCAGATGATCATCGACAACAGCGTGCCCGAACTCCTCCGCGATCGGCGCATCGTCGTCCTCGACCTCGCCATGATGGTTGCCGGCACGAAATATCGAGGCCAATTCGAGGAACGCATCAAGGCCGTGATGAACGAAGTCCGCCGGGCGAAGAACACCATCCTGTTCATCGATGAGTTGCACACGCTGGTCGGCGCCGGCGGGGCCGAAGGCGCCATCGACGCCTCGAACGTCCTCAAACCCGCTCTGGCGCGTGGCGAAATCCAGTGCATCGGCGCCACGACACTCGACGAGTATCGCAAATACATCGAGAAGGACAGCGCCCTGGAACGCCGGTTCCAGCAGATCATCGTCAATCCACCGTCGAGCACCGAAGCCGTCGAGATTCTCAAGGGCTTGCGTGACCGCTACGAAGCCCATCATCGCGTGCAGATCAAGGACGAGGCGCTCATCGAAGCCGTCGAGCTATCCGATCGCTATATCACCGGCCGATGCCTGCCCGACAAGGCGATCGACGTCATCGACGAAGCCGGCGCTCGCGTCCGCTTGCGGGCGATGACCAGACCGCCAGATCTCAAGGAACTCGACGCGCAGATCGAGAAGCTCAATCAAGAAAAGGAATCCGCCGTCGCCGAGCAGGACTTCGAAAAAGCCGCTCACCTGCGCGACCAGGCCGACAAGCTCAAGAAACGCAAGGACTCGATCACGAAAGAATGGCGCGACAAGTCGAAAGAGATCGACGGCGTCGTCGATGCCGAGGTCATTCGCGAAGTCGTCAACAAGATGACCGGCGTGCCGCTCGTGCGCATCAGCGCCGACGAGACGAAACGCCTGCTGGCGATGGAAGACGAATTGCACAAAACGGTCATCAGCCAACATGAAGCGATCTGCGCCATCGCCAAGGTTGTCCGCAAGAGCCGAGCTGGGTTAAAGGATCCGAAGCGTCCGATCGGCAGCTTCATCTTCGCCGGCCCGACCGGCGTGGGCAAAACGCTGCTCGCGAAACGGCTCGCGCAGTTCATGTTCGGCGACGAAAGCGCGCTCGTCGCCCTCGACATGTCGGAATACATGGAGAAACACAATATCAGCCGACTGACCGGCGCGCCTCCTGGCTACATCGGCTTCGAGGAAGGCGGCCAGCTGACCGAAAAAATTCGCCGTCGGCCTTACTGCGTCGTGCTGCTTGACGAAATCGAGAAGGCCCATCCCGATGTCTGGAACATCCTGTTGCAGATTTTCGAAGAAGGTCGGCTCACCGACAACGTTGGCCGGGTCGTCGATTTCAAGAACACGATCATCATTCTGACGACGAACATCGGCGCTGCCGAGATCGCGGGTGGGAAGGTGTTCAACATCTTCGGCTCCAAGGATGCGACAGCGACCTACGAGAAGATGAAGGAAGTGCTGAAAGCCGAGATGGAAAAGAACTTCCGCCCCGAATTCCTGGGCCGTCTCGACGATACGATCGTCTTCCGCAGCCTCGTCAAGGACGATCTCAAGCAGATCGTCGATATCGAGTTGGCCAAGGTCCACAAGCGCATGAAGGAAAAGCATCTGGCCCTGGAACTGACCGACGAGGCCAAGGATCTGATCATCGAAAAAGGCACGAGCCTCGAATTCGGCGCGCGTCCTCTACGTCGGGCCATCGAGAATATGTTGGAGGATCCGCTGGCCGAACGGTTGCTTCGCGGCGATTTCGCTGGTCGAACGCTGGTCACGGTCCGCGTCGTGGAGGTCGATGGCGACAAAAAGCTCGACTTCGAAGCTTCAGGCCAAGTCGCCGAGCTGGAAACTGCGGTGACGGCGACGCCGTGACGCGACCGATCTCGTCATGCATTTATGCCGCCGGGTAATTCCTGGCGGTTTTTTTTGTCCAACGCAAAATCTATTCTCTGCCAATACTGCTGCAAAGTTCCACACCGCGCATGATTTTGCGTCGCAGCTTTGGTTCATTACCATGCAACTCGACGACAACCGACGGTTCGCATCCCCGATGCATAACCCGGATCAAATAGAGTATTTTTCTTGTGCTGATTCATAAAGCATTATTTTGAAATAGGTTATGTGTCTCAGCGTATTCCGGTCGTGAGGTGGGGTCGATTGGCACGATGATTGCTTTAATTTTGGACGTGTAATAAACCGGAAGCGAGTCCCGGTCTGTTACACATGGCCTCTGACCTGCCGGTCAACACTCCCACCTCGGTATGCACGGAGAGGAGCGGGAAGCGAGTCCCCGCTTCTCTCCGTGTAACCACCTCTAGTCTCAATCCATACGCTTCAACTTCGTTGATTCACACCAAAGAGCAAAACCGGCAGGCGGAGGCTCTTTTTCAGCAGGCAGAATCGCAACAAACCTGCCAAGAAAAAAACTTGACATTCGACGCCCGATGTGGTGAGATTCATCCCAAACTATAGCGCGCAGCACATTGCTAAAGCGCGCAGGCGCGCTCTAATTCTAGTTCGCGGGGTTGACACAACGGGGGCTTCGTCGTCGTGATCAAGAAGCTCATAACTCTTCTGGTTACGCTCCTAATTGTCGCCGTGGTGCCCGCCGCACTTGCATACCTGTCGTACAAAACGACCCGATGGGGCGGCTCTTGTGGCTTTCTTCAAATCGAGCACGAGTTGACGTTTTTGGATCAAACTGGACAGCCCATAGAGGGCGTCGAACTTAGGGTTGAGGACGAGAGCGGCAATGAGTTCTTCTGTTTCCCAGTAACCGACTATTTGCCTGACCAAAAGCCGAAATCCGACAAAGACGGAATGATGCGATTTCACCATGCGAGCACCGGCGTTGAATGGGACAATTATGGCTGGTCGCTCTTCTGGTGCTTGCCCGTCCAAACCACAAGATCGCCAGTCTACGTTTGTCGTTTTCTCTGCGGCGGAAACGAGGTTCACCGTGTTCGCTACAACGACCTCCCCGACTGGGATTGGCCGGGCAAAGGATGGGAAGACGTGCCAAAGGTAAAACGTAAGTGGAACTGGCCCGCGATGACCCCAAAGGAAATCAAGTACAAGGCCGACGACACCGAAGAATCGTATTTCTCCCGGTTGAGGTCTTTTTTTCACCACGATGGTAAAGAATTGCCGAGTCGTGAAGCCAGGGTCGCTTGCAACAACGCGCTGCGGATTGCCGAATTCAGACGGGACACCGAAGACCTTGAATTCCCGGTTATCCGGCGAACAATTACGGTAAACGTGTTGGAAGGTCGCAGGTAATGCTTGCGAGTTCCGGCCGCGAACCGTTATCTGGCCCCTGAACGAGCTACGTTCCTTTTTCGGCGACACTTCGGAATGAATTTCCGCGTCTTGTTAGCACCAAGCGCGAGCGCGGGGAGAATCGACCGTGATCTATTTTCATATCGCGGCGGCTGCTCCCGGCGTTGGCGTTGGGGCTAACAGGCATTACGGCCGCTGGGCGGTTGTTGTCATGAGCCGCCGGCGATGGCGGGGATGAAGTGGACTTCGCTGTTCTCGGGCACGTCCGCGCCGAGGCCGCCCCGCGCGAGTTGCGCGTCGATGACGACGGCCAGGCCGGGGCGGAGCGTGTCGCCCTGGCAGAGTTTCGCCTTGATTCCGGGATAGCGTTTGTCGAGCGCGTCGACGAGTTCGCGTACGGTGGTGCCGTCGAGCGTCACGGAATCCTGGCCGTGTGTCATCGGGCGTAATTGCGCGGGGATGAAGACGGTCGGCATGGTGCTACTCCGCGGCGAGGATGGATCGGTATCGCTCGCGGTCGATGTTGCCTCCGGTCAGGGCGATGCCGATGTGTTGACCGGCGATGCGGTCTTTCTCCTGCATCGCTGCCGCGAGGGCGGCGGCGCCTGCGCCCTCGGCCAATTGATGCGTGTCCTCGTAGTAGACGCGAATGGCGTGGGCGATTTCGTCATCCGTCACGACGACGACGCGCTCGGCACCGGCGACGATGACCGACAACGCCTCGGCAACGGGCGTTCGGCAGGCGAGGCCGTCGGCCAAAGTGTCGGCGCGTTCCGTCGTGACGACGCGGTTTTTCTCAAAGGACAATGAATAGCACGGCGCGCCCGCAGCAACGACGCCGACGATCTTCGCGCGGTGCTTCAGCGCGTCTCGCGCCGCAATGGCGCCGCAGATGCCCGAACCCAGGCCGATCGGCACATAGAGCAGGTCGAGT
Source organism: uncultured Singulisphaera sp. (assembly GCA_964484265.1). Classification (GTDB taxonomy): domain Bacteria; phylum Planctomycetota; class Planctomycetia; order Gemmatales; family Gemmataceae; genus SIAQ01. The sequence goes on along the minus strand of CAZAFH010000091.1, from coordinate 23,979 downwards.
TCGGGAGCCGAGCGCAGCAATTCGAGATAAGCCGTGCCAACCCCCTGGACGAGATCGCGGTGAAACGAGGGTACGAAATGCCAGCCTTCGTCGCGCGCCAGCTGTTGCGTGAATTCGAGAGCTTCCTGGAAATCGTGGCCATGCACGAGCAACTCGCCACCCCAGGCCTGCATGGCGGCGTTCTTCTCGCGGCTATTGCCTTCGGGCACGACTAACCGCGCGAGAATTTGATTTTGACGGGCGGCAAACGCGATCGACTGCCCGTGGTTGCCTCGCGTGGCAGCGATGACGCCCGGACTCGCGGGATGGAGCTTGCGAAAATCACGTAGATAAACCAGGCCGCCGCGAACCTTGAACGAACCGATCGGCGTGTGATTCTCGTGCTTGACCAGAACGCTCGCACCAACTCGCTTGCTTAGCAACGGCCAGGCGTACTGCGGCGTCGGCGGGACGTGGGGCCGAATCCATTCCGCGGCAGTTTCGAGTTCGGCAAGCGTCGGCAGGTGCATTGGATTCGCCCGTTCATTCGCGTTTTTGGTGAGTCTTTAGCATCGTTACAGGCAAACACAAAGGGTGAATGATGATTGCTCCTGAGAATAGATGATGGTGGCAACCTCGATTCACTCAGTAGAGCTATCATGGAGTCTTTTCTACGACGATTTGGCTCGGTTGTCCCCGGCAGCGATCGCTGGCGGTTTCGCGGCAGCAAGCGGAAGTTGTACAATCCCGAAAGGGTGAGGATTTTTCCGTCGTACCCATGCGTCCAAGGATCTGACGGCGGCATTGTGGCAATCGCATTTCTGCCTCCCTCGTTTTTCTGTCGCATTTTCGTACTTTCGCGTTTTGTGATTTGCAATTGGTTGCGGCTCGCCGTGCCGTGATGAACCATGATCGCCTCAGTGGAACGATTTCTGTTTTCCGGTAAAATGCAGTGATGGTACAAAGTCCCTCGTCATCCCGTACCGGCCATGAAGGAGTATCCATGTCGCGAATCGTTGCGCCTGCCATCTTCGCCGTCATTTTGTTGCTGTTTGCCAGCCCCGCGCCAGCGCAGGAACAGCCCGCCTTGCCAGCGGTGTCGGCCAAGGAAATCGACGCCAATCTGGGGTCGGAGTGGTACGGCGTTTACCTCCAGGGAAAGAAGATCGGCTACGCTCACCAGAAATTCGAACGCGTCGGCGATCGTGTCGAGGAAACGATGACCATGAGCATGAAACTCGCCTCGTTCATGCAAAAGATCGAAATGAAGATGACGCAGAAGCTAGTCTTCGAATCCAAGGCGCCGTTTCGCTTGCTGGAAGTCGTCGGCGAGGAAGACGCGGGATCGTCGGTCACGCGGACTCACGCGGTTCGAAGTGGGGATGGCTTCACCCACACGGTGTCGGCGGGCAAACAGGTGCGCAAGTCCGCCGTCGCCGATCTCAATTTGACGATTGCCGACAGCCTCGCGCTCGATACCTGGGTGCGTTCCCATCCAAAGGTCGGCAGCCAGCTAATGACCCGCACGCTTGATGCGAAGGACTGGAAAGTCGATCCGACCACGCACCTCGTGAAAGCGACCAAGACCAGCCTGGTGAGCGGCGTGGAAGTGAAATTCACCGAGGTCGAAAGCCTGAGCAAACGCAATAACCTCAAGTACCTTCAACGCATCAATGCCGATGGCAAGCTCATCTCCACGCAGATCGCCATCTTCGAGCTGCGCCGAGAGACCGAGGCGGAGGCGAAGAACACCGAGTTCAGCCGCGATCTGTTCGTGCTCGGCATGGCCAAGGCGGACAAGAAAATTGGCTACGGCCCGGCCGTCAAGGAACTGATCCTCGAAGTCGATGCCAAGGAAGGCGACGTCTTCAAAAACGGCCCCAGGCAGACCATCGTCTTGAAGGAAAATGGCACGCGCGTAATCAAGCTGGGCAAGAAGTACGGCAACGTCGAAAAAGTCGATGACAAGGAAATCAAGGAGAACCTAGCCGAGACCGCCGACTACCTCATCAAGGATCCGAAGGTCATCGAACTCGCGAAACAGGCGGTCGGCGACGCAAAAACTCCCGAGGAAAAGGTAAAAAACATTGTCGCGTTCGTGCACCGGTTCATTCGGCCAAAAATGGTCGCTAGCTTGCCCGTGCTGCCGGATCTGCTCGAGAAAAAAGTCGGCGACTGCAAATGCTACGCGCTGCTGACCACCGCCCTGTGCCGAGCCTCTGGAATCCCCGCGCGCGAAGTCACAGGACTCGTCTACATGGGCGACGACGTGCGCGCGTTCGGCGGCCACGCCTGGAATGAAGTCGTGCTCGGCGGCGTCTGGGTTCCGGTCGATGCGTCGCTCAATCAGACCGAAGTGGACGCAGGCCACATTTCGCAAGGCGACAAACGCACCGGCAGCACGAACGTCCTACGATCGCTCGGCAAGATCTCGTTCCGTGTCATCGAATCACGCTGAGCAACGACGGTGGCGAGCCGCGTGAGTGGATGTTCTCCAGTCGCTTACGCTCCTGGCTCGCCAAGATCCGAGAGGAATCCGCCATGCATTTTGAAGGTGAACGAGTATTCGCGCTGCCGCCCGCGGAGCTTTGGGACAAGCTTCGCGATGCCGCCTTTTTGGCCCGGTGCGTTCCTGAAGGTTCGCCTCACGACGGAGCGACGCGCGATCGGGCGGGGTGCACGGTTCATCCGAGTTTCACGTTCATGCGCGGCAGCCTCGACGTGACTATCGTAGTGCTCGGCGGCGAGGAGCCCACGTCGCTGCGGTATTCGCAAAAGAGCAAAGGCATCGGCAGCAGCAGCGAGGTCGAGACGACCTTGACGCTCAGCCCTCATGAGGCTGGCACGAAGGTGCTCTGGCGGTCCCAGGTAAAGGTCCTCGGCGGCTTGCTCAAATTGGTCCCCGCCGGCCTGATCCGCGGAGCCGCCCAGCGTGTCATCGAGGACGGCTGGACCGGCGTCGCGGAAAAGCTCAACGAGGCCGCGACATAGCTCGCATTTCTCACTACCGAGGACACTGTGAACACAAAGAATTTGAAAAGAGGCAACTTAAGACAATGAGCTTCTTATTGAGAATAAGTCCGAGTAGCTTTCTTCGGCCGTTCGAGTTTTCTTTGGATTCCTCTCTGTGTCCTCGGTGATCTCTGTGGTGAGAAATCCTAGTTTCCCCTTGCGAAGCTATGCGCCGTACTTCGCAAGTCGGCCGGCGTGAGCCATCGCCAGGGACATGAGGTACTTGGCCTCGAATTGGCCAAGTCCGCCGCCCAGGCAGAACGATTCGCCGAACTCAAGGACGCCGTCGGGGCGGACGGTTTTGGCCCACAGCAGCGTCGGCACGGGATGCCAGCTGTGGCTTTTCATTTTGCTCGGCGTGCTGTGGTCGCCGGTGACGATGAAGACATCGGGGTGGAGGGCGGAGATGCGTGGGATCTCGGCATCGAGTTGTTCGATCTTCTCGACTTTGCCGTCGAAGTTGCCGTCTTCGCCTGTGCTGTCGGTGTACTTGAAGTGCATGAAAAAGAAATCGTAGCTGTTCCAGGATTTCTTGAGCGTTTCGATTTGATCGTTGAGCGTCGCGCCAGCGTCGAGGATATCCATGCCGACGAGGCGTGCCAGGCCCTTGTACATCGGGTAAACAGCGATGCAGGCACAGCGCAGCCCGTAGATGTCTTGCATCGTTGCGATCTTGGGATAGCGTGCGAAACCGCGCAGCGTGACCATGTTGGTCGGGGCGTCGTTTTTCAGGATCTTCCCCGCCTCGGCGATGAACGTGTTCACGGCTTTGGCCGTGGCCTGCGAGTGGGCATCTTCGCCGACAGCGTGCAGCGGTGCGACGTTGAGAGCCTGTGGATCGGTGTCGTTTACGGCATCGCCCAAATTGTCGCCGCGGAAGACGACGACGAATCGATGTTCGCGGACCGGCTCGACAAAAATCTCCACGCCTGGGATCTTGATCGCCTGCATCTTCTTGCACATCTCGACACAGCGTTCGGTGGATGGCCTCCCGGCGCGGCGATCGGTGATCAGGCCGCCTTCGTTGACGGTGCAAAAATTGCCTCGCACCGCGACATCGCGAGGCCCGACCTGGAAATTGATTCCGAGCGCCTCGAGAATGCCTCGGCCAATCTGATACTCAAGCGGGTCGTATCCGAAGAGCCCGAGATGGCCTGGCCCGCTGCCCGGCGCGATTCCCGGCAGGACGGGGATGGATAGCCCACAGACCGCCTCGCGAACCAGAGTATCGAGGTTTGGGGTGCGCGCGGTTTCAAGTTCGGTTTTGCCTTCGGGAGTCAACGGCAAACCGCCGAGTCCGTCTGCAACGAGGAGAACGATTTTGCTGCCATTATTTTCGCGAAGATCGCGCATCAATTGATGAAGATTCATGTTGGAATTTACCGCTGGGTGAGAAACGCGTAGAGTAAATATGAGATATGATATTAAAAACGGAGTTGACCACGCTCCCGCGAGAAACCACTAGGATCGATGCCATGCAGCTACCGGATGAAGCCATCACGTACGACTTTCGCAGTCTGCTCGCGCCGGTCCTGGAGGAATGGACGCCAGCCGCGGAGGTACGCCAAAAGCATTTCGTCTCGCCCACGGCATTGCGCGAATTGACCAAGCAGGTGTTGCAAGTTCGCAGTCAGGTCGCCACCGAACGCGAATTGCGGCAAGTGCCCCCCGAGATGCAGCCGCTCGACGCCGGCTTTATCGATTTGCCACAGAAGCTCCTAGATCAAAATCGCAAATCTTCCGAGGGCAGTACGCTCGGCCAGGTGATGCGGCTCGCCCAACGAATGCGTGAATCGGTGGATCGCTTCGTCATCCTGGGCATCGGCGGGTCGTATATGGGCGCGCGGGCGCTCTTCGACGCGCTGCGCAGCACCTACCACAACGAGCTTCCCGCGAAGGATCGGTCCGGTACGCCGCGGATTTACTTCGAGGGCAACAACGCCGACAGCGACACGCTGCACGACCTCTTCGAGATGCTGTCGATCACCTGTGTCGATCCCGACAAGCGCGACGAACGCTGGGGCGTGACGGTCATCAGCAAATCAGGCGGGACTTTAGAAACGGCAATCGCCTATCGCGCGATTCGGCGCGAGATGGCGGAATACTACGGGTTGCATTCGCCGATGACGAAGCAGCTCATTGTGCCGATAACCGGCGCGGCGGGAAAATTGCGAAATCTGTGCAAGGCGGATGGATTCGCCGACGACGACGTACTAACGATTCCCGACGACGTGGGCGGGCGATTTTCGATTTTTACGCCGGTCGGCCTGCTGCCTGCCGCGGTGATGGGATTGGACATTCGAGCGTTGTTGCTCGGCGCTCAGGCGATGACCAAGCGATTCCTCGAGGAACGCTTCGAGACCAATCCGGTGCTCCAGTATGCGGCCATCAACTATTTGATGAACACGCAGTACCAGAAGCCGATCCGCGTGCTCTCCATCTGGTCGAAAAAGCTCGAAGCCCTCGGTTTCTGGTACGATCAACTCCTCGCGGAAAGTCTCGGCAAGCAGGGGCAGGGGCCGACGCCGATCACCGCGGTGCAGACACGCGATCTGCATTCACGCGGCCAGCAGCATCAGGAAGGGGCGCGCGACAAGGTCATCAATAATCTCGTCGTCAAGGCCTGTTCGCAGCCGCCGATCATGGTCGGCATGGCCGACCGCAATGAGGACGACCTCAACCAATACAATCGCAAGGGCCTGCCCGACGTGATGCAAGCCGCGTTTCAGGGCACGAACAAGGCCTACGCCGACGTGGCACGGCCCACGGCGGATATTGTCATGCCGACGATCAGCGAGCACACGATGGGCCAATTGATGCAGATGCTGATGCTCGCCACCGTCGTGGAAGGCCGCCTGATGGGCGTCAATCCCTACGGACAACCAGGCGTTGAAATGTACAAGAAGAACATGCAAGCGTTGCTCAAGACGCCCGTGGCCTGACGGATTTTTGGCGAGCCAAGAGCGTGAGCGACTGGAGGAATACTCGGCATTCTTCGCCGATTTTTTCCTGCATTCATCCGTGCCCATTCGTGTTATCTGTGGTTCAATTTGATTCTCAAATGAACGACATTCGGTTCACTTTCCCGATTCGAATACGCTGAACTCGGCCCAGATTGGTAGATGGTCGGAGACGGCCAGCGCTTGCTGCTCCGTCAGATTGTATTCCTTCATGATATCGAGCACGCCCGCCTGACCCGTGAATTCGGCTGTCCGCTGCGCGTTGAACAGGATGTTGTCGTACATCTTGGTCCGGCGCGTGTTGGTTTTCACGCCCTTGATGGCATGCGTAATGCCGGGCAGTTGGCCCAGACGGCCGAAGTGGTATTCATCCACGTTCAGATCACCCAGCAGAACGACGTCGTCTTCGCCGCTGCCATTGTTCTGCACCGAGGTGAATACGTCGGCGAGCGCGTTCAGCTCGGTCTTCGTTTCGTCCGGATCGGTGTGAATATTCACGAGCGAGAACGAGAACATCTTGGTCCTCGGTTCGCCGCGGACTTGGAATCGCGCGACCAGGGGTTCGCGGTGCAGGACATCGTTTGGATCAGGCACGGTGTAAACCGAGGCGCGATCGACATCGATGCTGGTGGTGTCGAAAACGAACGCGTACTGCTCCTTGCTATTGGTCCGGCCCAGACGCGGACCGACGACGAAGTCGTAGCGTGCTCCCTCTGCGTTGATCATGTTCACGAAGGTCGGTATCACGGTGTCGTCCGTCGAGCGGACTTCCTGAATGGCGACGACATCGAACCTGCGAACGACCTTGGAAAGCACATTCATTACTTCCGGTTTTTTCAGTTTGCTCGTGCCGAACACTTGAATGTTGTACGACGCGATCTTGATGGTGCTTTTCTTGGCGTTCGCCTGCGCGCCGTTGCCGATGGCGAGCTTCGGCGCCTGGTTGCCCTTCGGCCCTACGTCACATCCGATAAGCCCGGCACAGAGAAGGAATGCAGAGAAGAGGAAGATACGGGATTTCGGCACAAAGCACCTCCATGTTGCAACGGTATTGGCAGTTGGCTTGATGCGGCTCAAGCAGAATTGGGAAAAGTATAACCGAGAGCGCCGAAATTCGCCAGACCAGGATTACCGTAGGCATTACGCTCCGCGTGATGCATTTTCAGCGTTGGGAAAAAGACCAATCCATCTCGCGGAGCGAGATGGCTACGATGGATTACCGTAGGCATTACGCTCCGCGTGATGCATTTTCAGCGTTGGGAAAAAGA
>CAZAFH010000091.1:0-16660 GCA_964484265.1 uncultured Singulisphaera sp. | reverse complement strand
GCATTTTCAGCGTTGGGAAAAAGACCAATCCATCTCGCGGAGCGAGATGGCTACGGTGAGGCGTCATCAGGAACGAAACGAATCCAGGGCCTCCTGGGCGAGACGGGCGAGACGCGGACTGGCGTGCTCGGCGGCCTTCTGGAGTGCATCGATGGCGTCCTTCTTCGCGACTCCGATCTGCCCCAGCGCCCAGGCCGCGCGTTCACGAGCCGATGGTGAATCTTCCTTCGCGAGGGTTTTGACAAGAGCGGGAATCGCCGCCGCCGCCTCAGCCCCGATGCGTCCGAGCAACGTCGCCGCCCAGTAGGCGATATCGCCGTGGCCTGCCTCCAGCAACTCCGCCAGCGCGGTGACATCGCCGCTTGCCGGCGGACCCAGCGATTCGAGGGTGCCTGCGGCCAATTCGCGCACTTCCTCGGCGTCGTCGGCACACGCGCGGACCAGCGCAGGCGCGGCCGCTTGCGCCTCCTCGCCCATTTCCAGCAAAGCTTCCGCGGCATGCAGACGCTCGTCCATGTTTGCAGCGGATAGTTGCTTCACGAGAGCGGCTAAGGTTTCGTTCATGCGATCGTCCTTGCGAATCGGGACACGCCTTATTTGCGATACGTCGCGAACCATTGCAACACGTAAGCCGTGTGCGCGATCATATGGCTAGGCCGGGCGGCGATGTCATGCGGCGCGCCGGGCACGCGCACCAGGGCGGCATCGATCTTTCGCAGCTTGAGCGCCTGGTAGAGTTGCTCCGATTCCGAGATCGGCGTGCGGTGGTCGGCTTCTCCCGTGATGATCATCGTCGGCGTCGTCACATTGCCGACGAGTGAGATCGGCGAACGCTTCAGGTAGTGTTCCGCGTGCTCCCAGGGTGGACCCGGAAACCAGTAGCGGTTGAAGAACGCGTAGATGTCTGCTGTTAGTACGAAGCTGAACCAGTTGATAACGGGTTTGCTGACGACGGCGGCACGGAATCGGCCTGTCTTGCCGATGATCCACGCCGTCAGGACTCCGCCGCCCGAACCGCCGGTGACGAAGAGGTTGTCCTTGTCCACGTAGCCCTTTGCGATTAGGGCGTCCACGCCGGACATCAAGTCGTCGTAATCATGGCTGGGATAGGCACGGTGAATCAGGTTGCCAAACTCCTGGCCATAGCTGGTGCTGCCGCGCGGATTGGCGTAGAAGACGACGTAGCCGGCGGCGGCGAAGAACTGCATCTGGGCGGCGAATCGCGGGCCGTAGTTCGCGAACGGACCGCCGTGAATTTCGAGAATCAACGGATACTTTTTCGCCGGATCGAAGCCGGCGGGTTTCACGATCCAGCCGTGGACCGGTCGGCCATCGTGGCTCGATTTGTAACGAATCTCTTCGACCGTGGCGAGTTTCTTTTGGCCAAGAAGGCTTGCCGTGATGTTCGTGATCCGCGTGGGTCGTTTGTCCTTGACGGTGCGGACAGCGACCTCGGCGGGGTAAGACGGCGAGGTCTGCGTGAAGGCGATCGTGCCATTATCGGAAACGGAAAACGAACCGCTGGCGTAAGGCCGATCGAGCGTCGTGCCGCCGATGTTGTCGGCGAGAATTTCGGGATGTTCGATGGTGGCGATCTTCGTGTTGCCTTCGTCGTCGTACTGGAAAAACAGCTCGCCGTTCTTGCTCCAGACGGGGTTCTTCACGTCGCGATCCAGTCGTGGTGTCAGCACGCGCGGATCGCTGCCATCGCGTTTCATGACGTAGAGGCGGGTGACGTGATAGCCTTGCTGTTTGTCGTCGAATCCGGTGTAGGCGATGCGCGTGCCATCGGGCGAGACGACGGGATTGTTGTCGGGGCCTTTGCGTTGGGTAAGGGTCTTGATCGCGCCATCGGCGAGGGCGACCTCGTAGATCTCGGTGTTGAGCGGATCGTGCCCGCCGGCGGGATGGCGATTGCCGGCGACGAGCAGCGTCTTGCCGTCGGGCGTCCAGGCTGGGGTTCCGAGGTGGTCATGCGAACCGGAAGTGAGCTGTCTCGGCGTGCCACCGTCAGCCGACAGGACGAACAGATGGGCGTGGCCTTCCGTCAGGTAGCCTTTGCCATCGAAGCGATAGTTGAGCGAGCGAATCATCACGGGCGGGGCGGCCCACTCGGCGCCCTTTGGCGGCGTCGGCAGTTTCACGAATGGCTTGGGCACGTCGGACACGTGCATCGTAAAAGCGATTCGCATGCCGTCGGGCGACCAGGCGATGCCAAGCGGCTCGGCGGGCAGCTTGGCGAGTCGGCCGACGTTGCCCTTGTCCATCCATCGGCACATCAGCTCTCTGTCTGCCGTGAGATACAGCAGCCGTTTGCCGTCGGGCGACCAGCGCGGCGACCGGTCATTGCCATCGCCGGTCGTGAGTGGGCGATGGTCGCTGCCATCGACGTTTACGATCCAGAGATTCGAGCGCCGGCGATCTTTCTTGATGTCCATGAAATTCCGGACATACACCACGCGTTTGCCGTCCGGCGCAATCTGCGGGTCGGAAGCGAACTCCAGACGGAAGACATCCATCGGCTGAATCGCCGCCGTCTCCTGCGCGGTCAACGACGGACTCACCAAACAGAGGACGGCAAGACACACGAGACTAGCGAATCGATTCATCGGTCGGACTCCAGGAGACTCTGTTTTCCGGATGCGGGAATTCTATTTCGGCGCCTGCGGCATCGGGTTCCGAGAGAAGAATTCCCACATCACTTCGTTGGCGCTGATGTTGCTGGTGTTCGCGCCGAGAAAGGCGGGGCTTCCTATCATGCCGGGCCAGGTGTGCCCGCCGGTCTCGATGGTGTAGAGGACGACTTCCGCACCCGAAGGGCCGGCCCGGTAGATCTTGCGCGTCACTCGGATTTTGTCTGCTTTCATTTCGATTTCGGTTTCTGTCGGTTTCTTGTCGCATCCATTCGCATTCACGCAGGCGAGAATGCTGTCCTCTACCGAGCGGAATTTCATGAAGGCGGGAACGTCTTTCATCTTGGGCGGCCCCTCGAAGGGAATCAGCGTGTCTTTCGTGCCGTGAAAGTGCACGACGGGAACGGGCCGTTTCGGATTGTACTTCTCGAGTGCCAGCGTGCCGGCGACGGGTGCGATGGCGGCGATGCGGTCCGACATCTCCGCCGCTAACCGGTACGACATCATGGCGCCGTTCGACAGGCCGGCGGCGTAGATTCGGTTCCGGTCAACGTTGAGCACGCCGATGACGTCGTCGAGCACTTTTCCAAGGTACTTTACGTCGTCCACTTTTTTCTTGCTCAAATCACCTGGAAATAGGCCCGCGTTCCATGTCTGGAAGAATCCGCCGGGTCCGGTGCCGTTCGGGTAGACGACGATGAAGCCGTGCTTGTCCGCCGTGGGATTGAGCTGGCAGAACGCCTCCATCATCTTGGCGTCCATCATGGCGCCGTGGAGCGCGAGGACGACGGGCGCCGCCTTCTTCGCGTTGTAACTGGGCGGTACATGAATCCAATGGGTGCGCTTCAGGTCATCGACGGTGATCGACCGTTTATGATCTCCCGAGCCGAGCGAATCGGGCTGCGCGATGACGAGCGTGGAAATGAGAAGTAGGGATTCGATCATGGGTGATTTCCAAAGTAGAGATACGGGTTCTCAGCTCTGCACATGATTTGCATCAAGAATAAATGAATCCTGCCAGAGGAATCATCAACCCCGAACCGCGTTCGCTAATTCTTCTTGCGTTTCTTGTCCGGATGGTCACCAATCGTGAAAGTCATCGTCTGCTCTTCCATGGCGCCGGAGGGTTCGTGCTCGGCCCGCACGATTATTTCCGTCTTCATCGGCGGAAGCTCGTAGCCGACCGTGAACCAGAGTTCGCCCTGGTTCAAGTTGGGTTTTATTGTCAACGGATTGCCCACGACTCCGTCCGGCAGGTCCTTGAACATGACATTGACCGGTCCTTCAAAGTTGATCCGCTTCAGCTTGACGATGACCATGTGTCGATGGCCTTGCTTGGCGATCTTGTCGGGCATCGAATATTTCAGCTCGGTGAAGTGGATCTTCCCGTTCGGACGAGCCGGCGGTTTCGGCCAAAAGTACATGATCAAGCATGCCAGCAGACAGAGTGAGCTGACAATCGCAGTGCCCGCGATGGCAGCGATCAGCCAATTCCTGGGGATGCGCGATTTGGGCGCGGCTGCAGCGGGGGGAGCGGTTCCAGCAGTTGCCGGCGTCGGCGGCGAAGCGAAGTCGCGGCCAGTGGCTGACATGCCCTCGAACTCGGAAGATTCGCTGTCGCCGCCGGCATCCTCCACGGAGGGCGCCGCTTGCGGAATCGACTGAGCTTGAGGAATCTCGGGTGGCGCGATCACCGCCGCCATCGGTGCCTTTGCAGCAGCTGCGCCGGAGACGGGCACAGCCATCACTGCGCTGCCGCCGGGCACAAGTGTCGCAACCGGCGAGGCGATCGCCACCGGGGCGCCAATCGACGCATACGGCTCCAGCGCCTTCGCAGCATCGATCGGTGCCTGGTACCGATCCTCCGGCAGCCGTGCCATCATCTTGCGGATCACGGCATCGAGGCCTTCGGGAATGTCAGGCCGAACCGCGCGGATGCTCGGCGGTTCGCCCGTGATGCGCGGCCCCAGTTTTTCGACGACGTCGCTGCCCAAAAACGGCGGCCTGGCGCATATTAGGTAAAATAACGTACACCCCAGGCTGTAGATATCGGCACGAATGTCGGCATCTTGTGCGTTCTGCGCCTGTTCCGGTGCGACGTAATCGATCGTGCCGAGCAGGTTGCCGACCTGGGTAAGGCGGGTGGAGTTGTCGCGTTCGCTTTCGAAGCGTGCCAGGCCGAAGTCGAGGATTTTCACGGTCCCGAGGGAGTCGGTCTTTCCCGGCGCGACCATGAGATTGGCCGGCTTGATGTCGCGATGCACAATGCCGCGCTCGAAGGCGTGCTGCAGGCCAAGCGCCGCCTGCCGGGCTAGCTCGACGGCATCGCCCATCGCCAGCGCGCCGCCTTGCTTGATGCGCTGCGAGAGGTTGTAGCCCTCGACAAAATCCATGACCAGGAACAGTCGGCCGTCCACTTCTTCCGCGTCGAGCATGCGAGCGATATTGGGATGCTCGAGCTGCGAGGCGGTCTTGACCTCGCGATTGAAGCGTTCCATCGCCTTGACGCTGGTGACCAGGTCCTTGCGGATGGTTTTTACCGCCACGACGCGATGCGTTCGCGCGTTCCACGCCTTGAAGACCTGCCCCATCGCGCCTTCGCCGATTCGCTCGCGCAAACGATAATTGCCAAGCAGAAGCGTTTCGTGATTGCCCTGAAGCACCTGGTTGACTTGGTACGGCGTGAGCCAATTTCGGCGAATAAGTTCTTTGGCGAGCGCATGGCTGTCGGGAAAAGTTGCCAGGATCGGCGCGATGGCATCCACCTGGTCCGAGGCGAGAATGAGGTTCCGCCCGAGCCAATCGAGGAGTTCCTTGGGATTCAATACAGCCATGCACGCACCGGCCGAGGTTGAGGGAGGCGACATCGATAAGATACGATCAACCACGGCGCAGGGCGAGTGTGCCCGTCGCGCGAACCTGAAGGACAAATTGCCGCTCCTCTCACAACAGAATCCGTCTACGTTTAGCGTTCGCATGGCGCCTGCCGGCGTCATGTCCTTCGGCGAAAGTAATTGTTAAACGCAGAAACAACCTGTTCGGAGCTTCTCATGCGGAAATTGGCCAGCATTCAGCGGATCAAGGCGCTCGAACCGATCCTCGGCGCGGATGCTATTGAAAAGGCCACCGTGCTCGGCTGGCAGCTGGTCGTCAAGAAGGGCGAGTTTCAGGTCGGCGATCCGTGCGTCTATTGCGAAATCGATTCGCTGATGCCGATGCGGCCCGAGTTCGCATTTCTCGAACCGCGCGGCATGCGAATCCGTACGGTTCGTCTGCGCGGACAGGTTTCGCAAGGAATTTGCTTCCCGCTTTCGATCTTGTCGGAAGGGATAGACGTTAGTGAAGGCATGGACGTGACCGATCTACTCGGTATCACGAAGTACGAACCGCCGATTCCAGCGAATCTCGCCGGCAAGGTCAAAGGGGCGTTTCCAGGCTATCTGCCCAAGACCGACGAGACGCGCGTGCAGGTGCTCCAGGAAGTGCTCGACGAGTTTCGCGGCACGCTCTGCCAGGTCACGGAAAAACTCGATGGCTCGTCGGCCACGTTCTACGTGCGAGAGGGCGAACTCGGCGTTTGTAGCCGAAACCTCGAACTGCTGGAAACACCGGAGAACTCGCTCTGGCGCGTCGCGCGTGCCATGGATCTCGAAGCCAAGCTGCGCTCGCTCGATGCCGACCTGGCATTGCAAGGCGAAATCATCGGCGAAGGCATCCAGGGCAACAAGTACAAACTTCGCGGCCAAACCGTGTATTTCTTCAATGCCTATGACATTGGCGCGAGCCGATTTCTTGGCGCCGTGGAATTGTCGGCGTTGCTCGCGAAACTCGGCTTACCGAGCGTGCCGATCTTGGATGAGGGATATTCGCTGACAAGCGATATTCAGGAACTCGTGCGGATGTCGGCCGGCGCGTCGCAGCTGAATACGGCGTTGCCGCGCGAAGGCGTGGTGATTCGACCGATCGCGGAAAGGCACACGGGCACGCTGGGACTGGGCCGCGTGTCGTTCAAGGCGATCAATCCGGAGTTTTTGTTGAAATACGAGTGACGCCGCTCAGCGCAGCCGATTGCCGCAGTAGATGCAGAATCGGCTGCCCATGCGATTGTACTTGCCGCACATCACGCAGGGCGCTGTCGGATCGGACAATGGCTCGGCACATTTGGTGCAGAACGGCGTACGGACCTTGTTCTGCGTCTTGCATTTCGGGCATGGCGATTCCTTCGTTACTTTCTGCGCGAGCAGGTCGTTTTTGATTTCCTTGGCGGAGAAATAGCGGTCGTTGACATCCTCGGACATATTGATGCGGATAAGGTCGTAGAACCAGCGGTACTGCGCGGGAATGGCCGGGCTGTTTTCCGCGAGTTGGGTTTCGATCTCCTTTGCGGTGTAGAATCCTTCCGGCGCCTTGCCCGTCGCCAGGTGATACATCGTGGCGGCCAGCGAAAAGAGATCGCTGCGCGGCTCGGGCTTGCCGACGATCTGCTCGGGCGGCGCGTAGCCTTCCGTGTACACGCGCGTCTTGCCGGCGGCGCGTTCCTTGGCGGTGCGGCCCAGATCGCGAGCGGTGCCGAAGTCGATCATCTTGATCGATTTCTGGTCTTCCAAAAGCATGATGTTGTCGGGCTTGAGATCACGATGGATCAACGGCGGCGAGAGCGTGTGCATCGTATCCAACACGTCACAGACGGCCTTGCCCCATTCGATCACCAAGTTGAGCGGAAACGGCTTGTTCTCGTTCGCTTCCATGATGTCGAGCAAATCCTTGCCCTTGATAAATTCCATCACGAGATGCGCGGTTTGGCCCTGGTGAATGAAATCGTAAATGCGCGGCACGATCGGCACGGTTTCGAGGGCTCGCAAAATCTCGGCTTCGCGGCGGAAGAAGTTGAGGCGGATCGCGAACTCCTGCGGATCGTTGCCGATCATGTCCTTGATGGCGACGGGTCGGTCGGACGACTTGGTGTCGACGCCGCGATAAACGGCGCCGAAGCCGCCCATCTTCAACAATTTTTCGAGGCGATATCGGCCATGCAGGAGCGTGCCGCCTGCGATTGGCAGCGGATTGGTGCAGCGGACGCAGTTGCGTTCGCCAGGCGGGTTGGCAACGCCGCACGCGGGATTGGTGCACAGGTTTGGCGGGCCCTCAGGCTCGGCCGGACCGGTGTCGGCCTGGAGCATGAAGCCGCAGTCCATGCACGCGACGGCGCCCTCGTTGAGCGTCGATCCGCACGCGGGACAGTTTTTCGGCGACGCGCCGGGCTTCGAACCGCCCAGCGACGGCGAAGACGCGCTGCCTGCCGACGCCGGGGCTGACGTCGCCGCAGGAACCTGAAACGCGTTCTTGCAGGTCGGGCACTGCACGCGCTTGCCTGCCGCATTGTCAGGAACCTGCATCGATTTGCCGCAACCGGCACTCGGACATTTGATGATGATTGGCATAGGGAAGTCGTCAGCTGTTGGTTGTCTGGTTTCTCTGGTTTTTCTCCCCTCTCCCACCGGGAGAGGGGTCGGGGGTGAGGGCCGCATGTTCTCTGCAATACCGTGAATAACCACGAATTGCCACCATCAAGCGGCCCTCAACAGTGAGCACTACGGCTCAATCCTTCCGTTTCGCCCGTTCGTTGAAGCGGATCAGGCTTTTGCCCATGCGGATCAAGTCGCCGGTTTTGAGCGGGGCTTTGCCTGCGACTTTCTGATCGTTGACGAACGTTCCGCCGGGCGATTGCAAATCTTCAATGAAGTAGCGTCCGCCTTCTAAAACAATGTTGGCGTGAGCCTTCTCGACGCCGGAATCGCCGAAGAGAGCGATGTCCATGCCCTCGGCTCGGCCGATCGAGGTTTTTTCTTTGGCGAGCAGCATTTCGCGACCGGGGCGGAAGCCGGCCTCGACCTTGATCCACGCCTCCTTGAGGAGCACTTGAGCAGCGGCGATGAGCAGTCCGATGCAGGCGCCGATCGCGATGAAGCCGATGGCGGTCGGGCTCCACAGAGCGTTCGGGTCTTTGTCGGTAAAAATGACATCCGCTAGGAAACGTAACACCAACGCGATTGTACCGCCCAGGATGCCGCCGATCGTCCCGCCGACGAGGCACTTCACGACCTTCTTGATTGCCCAGCCGACATCCTTGCGCGTCGCGAAACTGACAGCCAGCTCGAAGAAGCAGATTGAGATGCCGACGAGAAAGCCGACGATCGTCCAGCCGACCATGAAGGTCAATCCTGAAATTATCGCAATGTTTTGCAAGAGATAATAAAGCGACCCGCCAATCGCCGCGCCGATCAAACCGGCGAAGATTCCGAGAAAGGTAGCCGCCATGACACGCATCAGGATTTGGCCGAATTTACTCAGCGATAGATTGAAGAGCGAATCCAGCACGGACAGGCCGAAGGCGACACAAAATCCAAGGAAACCGCCAAGGATGCAGGTACTGAGAATGAATCCGCCGAACTGCGTGTCGGGTCCGATCGAGGGGGCGATGAGTTTACCCATGACCCAGCCGATGAATCCGGACCACGCGCCGACGACGAAGCAATAGTAAACGAAGAGACGAAACGACATGGACCGCTCCAAAAATTCGGGGAGAGGATCTCATTTTATAATATTAGAAATAGGCAGTCTGGGCGAAAGCAGAATAAAAAAGGGACTTTAGCATCATTTCTGGCAAGCAGAGGCGCCACCCATGAAACGCGAAGAAGGCAATAAATCACCGATAAATTGCGTCGGATCCGAGTGTTCGAAATCACCCCACTCATTTCATCCGTAATTGATCCGTGGCGCTCATACTTGCCTGTAAAGATGCCAAAGTCTCCTTTTTTCGTGCTTGTCGCACCTTCGAACTTTCGCGATTCGTATTCAGAATCTCTTCAAAATGGATCAGCACGGCACGCGAAGATTATGGAGGCCGTTGACACGAAATGCGCTGGGCAAGTCGCTGGCTGTGCCATATCTCATGGGAATGGATTATTTCTTGCTATGCCTGTCAGCCGTGGCTGCCGGCGCGGTGAATGCAATCGCGGGCGGCGGGACGCTGTTGACGTTTCCGACGCTGGAATCAGTGATCCCGCCGCCAGCGGGCTTTGCCACGAGCGCGCATCTCGCGAATGGCACGAGCACGGTCTCGCTTTTTCCGGGGTCGTTCGCCAGCGTAGTTGGCTATCGCGAATTGTTGGCGGGTTGCATGCGGTGGGTATATTGGCTGACGCCGCCGAGCATTCTCGGTGGCATCCTCGGCGCGATGATTGTCGAGCCGAATACGTTCCGCGCCCTCGTGCCGTTCTTGATTCTCTCCGCGGCGATTCTCTTCGCGTTGCAGCCGACGATCGCGCGCTGGGTCAAGCAACCGGCGCCGATGCAGGAACCGCACGGGCGTCGGCTAGCCGTCATCGTCGCGATCCAGTTTGCGATCGGCGTGTACGGCGGCTATTTCGGCGCAGGCATCGGCATCCTGATGCTCAGCTCGCTGTCGTTTCTCGGCCTGAAGGACGTGCACCAGACGAATGCGTTGAAGTCATTCCTGGCGTTCGGCATGAACATTTCCGGCGCCGCCGTCTTTCTGGTGAAGGGCTATGTGGTCTGGGAGTATGCCTTCGCCATGATGGTCGCGTCGATCGTCGGCGGCTACCTCGGCGCTCGTCTGTCGCTCAAGCTCAAGCCGGTCGTGGTCCGCACGATCGTGATCCTGATCGGTTTCGGCCTCGCCGCGTATTACTTCGCGAAGGAGTTTTTGCGCTGAGGGTTGTTCGACCGTTGATTCGTGTTGGACGCGCCAGTTACCATGGATCGGCGCCTTGCCGGCGCGATGGCGGAACACGGAGTTCACGCGGATCAACATCACGAAAGTTTACCCTCGAGGGTGGAATTGGCGGTGGACGGCTTGCAGGCGCGAGCGATCGACGTGCGTGTAGTGTTGCGTCGTGCGGATGTTGGCGTGGCCTAGCAGCTCTTGCACGGTGCGCAGGTCCGCGCCGCCGGCGAGCAAATGCGTCGCGAAGCTATGCCTCAGCGTGTGCGGGCTGACCTTGGCGTTCAAGCCTGCTCGGCGAACGTATTTCTTGACCAGGATCCACAGCATTTCCCGCGTCAGCTGTCGGCCCCCCTTGCTGACGAAGACCCAGGGATTCTCGGTGTTGCCTTGCGTTAACAGCGGACGCAGATCTTGTAAGTAGACTTTTAGCGCGGAGATCGCCGGTGCGCCGAGGGGAATGACGCGCTGCTTGCTGCCTTTGCCGGTGCATTTGCAAAATGCCGCGTCGAGATGCAGGTTGGCAAGCTGAAGCGTGACGACTTCCGTCGCCCGGCTGCCGGTGGCGTAAAGCGTCTCCAGCAAGGCGCGGTCGCGCAGGTAAAAGCGGTCTTCATTGCGCGGCGCGCTCAGCAATTTCTCGACGCTTTCCGGGCTGAGGACCTGCGGGATCCGCTCCCACAATTTGGGCGAGCTCAAAAGCTCCACGGTGTTTTGCTCGACGCGCTCCTCGAGCCGCAGGAACCGGTAGAACATTTTCGTCGCAATTAGGTTCCGCGCAATCGACGCGGCTGCTAGCCCCGTTTCCTTCAGAAAAGCTACATAATGCGTGAGATCGCGAACGCTCGGCGCGAGGTAGTTCGGCAGGGCTCCCGTCGTGATCCAGTCGCGGAATTTGACCAGGTCGCGCTGGTAGGCGAGCACGGTGTTCTTTGCCATGCCGCGTTCCGCAGCGATGTAATCGCGAAAGGCGGTCAGGTCGGCGTTGAGCGCGGACAGGCGTGCGGCGGAAGGTGCCATGGGATTCTCCGATGCGATCGCGAGGTGTCGTATCGAAGAATATCGGCAATGAAGCAAAGACGATCGCAGGATATTGCGATCGCGAGGTGCGTGCTGGAATCCTCTCGGCGGAGCATCAGGCATTTTCGATACGCGACGAGCGTGCGAACGCCGGGATGCGCTCACGCGGCCGAGTTCAACGATTGTATCGCCGACTGCTGATCGGGAAAGAACTTGAAGAATTTTTCAATGCCGGCAATGCGGAAAAGGTCTCGCGTGGCTTCGGAGAGGTCGCACAACGCCAGCGCGCCGCCAGCGCTCGACAGCCGCCGCTGGAGGTTGATGAGCTTCGCCAGGAAGACGCTGACGA
Source organism: uncultured Singulisphaera sp. (assembly GCA_964484265.1). GTDB lineage: Bacteria > Planctomycetota > Planctomycetia > Gemmatales > Gemmataceae > SIAQ01. Next base: position 4,914 of record CAZAFH010000091.1, on the reverse strand, counting down.
GAAAATCGAGATCCCCAGGGCCGAGTTGGAGCACCATCTTTTTGCAGTTTTCTTCGTCCATGAGACGCGCGAGTTCCGCTCCGAAGTCATCCATATGATGGTCTTCGATCTGGGTCTTCGTGATTTTGACACGAAACAAATCGCCGACGCGGTCGAAGGCGATGTAGCTGTATGGACGCTTTGTCATGGGCGTGAACCTCCGGAAGATAAGCCCTCGGTATTTTATGATCTTTCAGACCAATGGCAGCCGAGACCCCTGCGCGAGTGGATTCGCACTGCCGGACAGGAGCCCGTTTTCAATCGACTGGACGGCCACCGGCACGATCTGCCGCTTCAAACTTGCAGCATGTCCAGGAAAGCTCACGGGCAGATAACGGCATGACGTGCCCAGGGCGAAGCCTTCGCGAGCCGGATCGGCGCCTTCGACGAGCACGTCGAGCGTGCGGCCCAGCAATCGGCGTTGGTATCGTGCGGCGGATTCGCGTTCCAGCTCGGCCAATCGTTCGCGCCGCTCTTGCATCTTTTGCGGAGCGATTGCGTCCGTCAGGCCGGCGGCGGGCGTTCCCGCACGCGGGCTGTATGAGAAGATGTGGATCTTCGCAAATCCAACTTCGCGCGTCACGTCGCACGTGGCGGCGAAATCGGCATCCGTCTCGCCCGGAAAGCCCACGATGACATCCGTCGTGAATGCCGGCTCGTCAAGCGCCGCCTTGATGCGCTCGACCCGGCGAAGGAATCCGGCGGCGGAGTAGCGGCGCTTCATCGCGCGCAATATCCGGTCGGATCCGCTCTGCAAACACAGGTGCAAATGCGGGACGACGCGCTTCGAGTTGGCCATGGCGCGCACGAGGTCGTCGCGTGCTTCCGCAGCTTCGAGGCTGCTGAGCCGAACGCGAAATTGGCCCGGGAGGCTTTCGAGCGCATCGAGCAGATGCCACAGCCGGCGCCAGTCCGACTTTGGCCTGCCCTTGCTCAAATCGATGCCGTAGTGCCCGAGATGCACGCCAGTGAGGACGACTTCGTGATACCCGCTCGCAATGAGGTCGGACACTTCGCGCGTGATCGCTTCAATCTCTCGGCTGCGCACGACGGGGCGAACGCTGGGAATGATGCAATAGGAGCAGTTGAGCAGGCAGCCGTCTTGCACCTTGACGAAGGCGCGCTGGTGATCGTCGAACCGCGTGATGCCGGCGGGCATTTCGCTGACGCCGAAGTCGCGCAGTTCATCGGCGATTTTGGCCTTGTCGGTGATGACGCGCGTCACGCCGGGAAGCGTCGCGATGGTAGCCGGGTCGCGGGTGGCGTAACATCCCATGACGACGATCTTGGCTTGCGGATGGCGACGATGCAGTCGCCTGATGGCGGTCCGGCTTTTTGCGTCGCCCTCGCCGGTCACGGTGCAGGTATTGACGATGCAAAGGTCGGCGAGTTCGTCGTCGCCCGCCTCGCGGTAGCCGTTGATCTCCAGCGTCTCTTTGACGTACTGCGATTCGTATTGATTGACCTTGCAACCCAGCGTCACCAGCGTGCAGGTTCGTTCCGCAATCGACATTCGCGTTGACCTCGCAGAGAAAAATCCGAAAATCGAAATCCGAAAAAAATCCGAATGCAACAATAACAAATAATCAGCAAGAAAACTCGGCGATCAATTGCGTTCCATTTTCATTCGGATTTCGATTTTCGGATTTGCGGCTTCGCCGCATTGCGGCCTTAGTTTCCGTTCAGCTTAATATCGATCTTCGCGATGTACAAGCGTTGGCGGTCGCCGGTTTGATAGAGCTCTTCGAGCAACAGGTGCAAGTCGGGATCGATTCGGCGCGGTTGGCCGACGAATTGGCCGTTGACGACGATCTTGAGATCGTTCTCGGGGCTGATGAGTCCGGGCGTGATCCAGAAGCTCACGTTCTTCAAGCCGCCGACGCGCAGGTTGAGCTGCGTCCAGATCTTCGGTTTCCCGATCGCGCCTTTTTCATTGCCGATGGTGATATTGCCCTGAAACGTCGCGGGTTTGAAGCCGCCGGCCCAGAAGTTATCGGTGTGGCTATGCAAGGAACGCGGCGAAAGCTCGTCGGTTCGCAGCCAGTAGAAGCGATTGTCCGAGTTCCGCGACGAGCGGAATTCCTGTCCCAGGCCCGGCAGCGGATCGGTTCGGCCGAGATCCTTCATCGGTTCCGCGCGGCGCTTCCGGGCCATCCAGTCGAGCATTTTCGGAACCTCGGCGGAGTAAAAATCGACGCCGCGGCCGTGGTATTCGATGTAGACAATTTGGTACGGATCGCGCGACCATTTTTTGAGGATGTCACGCGAGCGCTCGGGGTTTTTGCCGTTGCGATCGCCATCGACGATGTAGAAAGGCAGGAGCTGCGCGTTGGGCCAATAGTACTGCCGGGCGAAATTCGTGTAGTTGCCATTCATGATGGCGACGCCGGCGAACAGGTCGGGATGGCCGAGGGCGACGTCGTAGGCCATGATTCCGCCGGCTTCCCAGCCGAACAGGAAGACGCGATTGGAATCGACCTGAAAGTTTCGCCGCAGGTCGCGGAGCGTGTCGATGGCGATCGCCCGCTCCTGTTCGCGGTATTGGTAGCGCGTTTGAAATACGTTCGTGGACCAGAGCGGGGCGGCCAAGATCATGCCCTGCTTCGCGGCTTCGTCGCTGAATCGTTTGAGCGTGTCCTCGGCCTTCTCCCGCGAACCGTGCAGCACCATCAAGACCGGATACGACCGCAGCGGATGGTAGTCGGGCGGCAGCTGCACGAGGTAGGAACACTGTTCACCGCCAGGTACTTTGATCGTCATCGTGCGAATTTTCGTATCGCAATAGGCTGGATCGTGACCAGGCGGAGGCATTAGCGTCAGCATCCGCGCGATCACGTCCACTGGCATGGAAGTATCCCGGCGAAACGCGCTCACCATCTCAGTGCGTTTGAAATCGTTGTCGCACTTGAAGAGTTCATGCAGGAACTCGCGTGTCCGCAACAAGCGCTGAGCCGACTTGACGTCGTTCTCCGCGGATTGTTTGCCTTGCAGCCAACCGGAGACGGCCGTGGCGAGCAATTCGTCGGCGCTGATGCTCAATTTGCGTTTCTGCGAAAGCTCGGAGTGGAACTGCTCGCCGAACAGCATAAATGGCGCGAGCCGATCGATGGTGTCGAGGTTCAGTTCGCTTTCGATAAACTCCGCCGCTTTGGCCCAGACGGCACCATATTTCGCCAGCGGAATCGCTTCCTTGATGTACATGCGGGCTTTATCGAGGTCCGCCTTGGATTTCTCATATTTGGCGCGGAGATCGATGACGTTTAGCCGGGTGTCGTCCGAAGCGAGCTTGTCCTGTCCCGTGCTCAAGAATGCGTCGATGCGCTCTTGCGCGACGCCATGTTGGCCCACTTCCACGGCCTTCTTGATGACTTCGCCGCGCAGTTCCGCCCAGTCTTTTCGCAGCCGAATCAGCGCTTCCTCGGCAGCCTTCCGCTCGCGCGGAAAATTCACGGCAACGCTTACCAGTTCACTCTCGGCCTCCTTGAAGAATCCGGCTTCCTTCAGGAATTGGCCGAGAAGGATATATTTCTCGCCGTCGCTCTTCACCTTGAGGTCTTTCTTTTCGGTGAAGATGTGCGAGATGATCTTGCGCAGCGTGCCCGGATCGAATTCCTGCGTATAGTAGGCGAGGTCCCAGCGGTAGCGTTCCGAGCGAGCGTACACCTGCTGGGAGGTCACCACTGCGATTTTTTGGTGCACTTCCTTCGGCCCCGAGCGCGTGTTGACATGGATGATGCGCTCTCCCTTGTCGTCCCAGTCGCCTGTCGTCGGATAAACCCAGTCGGCGGTGACGTTGTAGAGCTGAGAGATATTCGTGAACCGCGTGATGCGAATCGGTTCCTTGAACTGACCAGGCTGGATCGGGATGACCTTTTGAATTTGGCCCGAGGTGAACATGACGCTCGAGGTGTAATCTTCGAGAAAGAAGTCGCCTGACAGGATCGGAAACGCCCGCCCGCTCTTGGAATCGAACAACACCTCGCGGACCTTCTCGTTGACCAAGCCTTTAATGGTGTAGCCATCCTTGAAAATCACATGCGCATTGCGCCCGGCCTGGCCATTGGCGATGGCGGTCAAGCACAGGAAGATGACCGTGGCCAGGAAGCGGCGTGTTGTGCGCATGGAGTATCCCTCAAATTGGGCGGTTGCGTATTACGATCTTGGCGAGCCGGGAGCGTCAGCGACCGGAGGAAATACGGGGATTTCATTCCTTTCTCCAGTCGCTTACGCTTCTGGCTCGCCAAAACGTATAACATGGGATGAAGACAATATCTCTTGTTTGATTTTCGCCGATCCGGCATGCTATTGCAAGGATGGTTTGAAAAAAAGCGGGTAATTTGGTTATGCCGATCCGATTTCGCTGCGCTTATTGCAATCAGTTGATGGGCATCGCTCGCCGCAAGGCAGGAGCGGTGGTGCGTTGCCCGAAATGCGCTGGCGAAATTATCGTGCCGATGCCCGAGATTGGCTCGCCGCCGGAAGCCGACGACGCGGACGGGCCGTTGGGGCCGGAAAAATTCGACGATCCCGAGTTCGAGCGAAAGTTCCAGGACATCGACGCGAACACCGCCAAGGACCTGCCGACCGCGCCGCCCGAAAAACGAAAGCGCGTCGTGCCCGAACCGGCGACGGTTCCCACGCGCCGGGGGATATTCCTTTCCATCGGCATGATGTTCCTGTCGATCATCGTGATCGTCGTGTTGCTCGCGCTCGTGTTTATCCTGGGAGTGATGATCGGCCGCAATACCGCGTGACCATGATGCGTTTCATTGGGCGGATGAAAACTAATTGATGCTTTCGTCCGAAGTTTTTCGCATTTCCTCCCCTCTCCCACCGGGCTGCGAGTTCCCCACATTTTTTTTGGGAGCGAGGCTT
>CAZAFH010000090.1:0-34209 GCA_964484265.1 uncultured Singulisphaera sp. | reverse complement strand
TGCCCCAGGGCAGCTTGATGCCGGTGCGTTGCTGTTCGTCCTTCAGTGCCTTGGCGACCTTGTCGAAGTTGGCGTTCGTTTCCTTGAGGTTCTTGCCTTCCGGCGCGACATCGCGATCGTGGAAGCAATAGTACGGCACGCCGAGCTTCTCGAAAAACTCGAAGGCGACGCTGACGCGCTTGATCGCCATCTCGACGGAATCGGTCCCGTCTTCCCACGGGCGAAGGTTGCACCCAGGACCAAACGGATCGCTGCCCGTGCCCCGAAACGTGTGCCAATAGCAAACGGCAAAGCGCAGGTGCTCCTTCATCGTCTTGCCTTCGACGATCTCGCTTTCGTTGTAGTGTCGAAAGGCGAGGTTATTCTTGGAATCGGGGCCTTCGAATTTGATCTTCGGAACATCGGGAAAGAATGCCATGCGGGTCACCTGAGGATTGCGCGGATTCAAATGGAAAGTTGTAGGATACGATACGAATCGGAAGCGATGCCGCAATATGCAAATTTCGTTCGCAGTCAGGTAACGAAAGAGAAGCTCACGCAAAGGCGCAAAGACGCAAAGGAAAATCGATTTGATAGTGACCAAAAGCAATTCTCTAAGGAAAGCAGGAACACAGGAAAAGAATAGGCAATCCAATTCCTGCTTTCCTGCTTTCCTCAGAGATGTTGCATTTCCTCTTGGCGCCTTTGCGCCTTTGCGTGAGCTTATATTCAAACCTCCGCCCACCGGTGTTCGCGATGGCTGCGCAGGATCGCGTCGCACACGGCGATCTCGTGATGCCCGTCCGCGAACGTCGGATAGCGTGACGCACTCGGATCGCCGGCGTCGATGGCGTGATAAATCGCGCGGAAGAGTTGCTTGAACGTGTCCGGAAAGCCCTCGTTGTGCCCGCCGGGGTAGTTCGTGTATTGCCTGGTGTTCGGATGCATCAAGGCCGGATCGCGTGTTAATAGTTCGTTGGGCCGATCGCGTTCGCCGATCCAGAGTTCATCGGGCCGTTCGCTGTTCCACGCCAGCGAACACGCCGACCCGGCAATCTCGAACCGCAGGCAGTTCTTACGGCCCGCCATCACCTGCGACACGGTAAAACAGCCGCGCACGCCGTGCTCGAAGTGCAACAGGACAGAGCCGTAATCGTCGGTCGTGATCGGCACGTCGATCAGATCGCTCGGCGAGGTCGTGTTGGCCTGGAACGTCTCGATCGATCCCGCGGGCCGACGGCGGATCGGCAGCATCGTCTTCAAATCGGCGCAGACCTCGGTGACCTGCAAGCCGGTCATCGATTGCACGAGGTCCAGCCAGTGGGTGCCGATGTCGGCGATGGCCCGCAGTTCGCCGCCGTCCTCGGCCAGGACGCGCCAGTTGAAGTCGGTATCGTGCAGCAGCCAATCCTGCACGTAAGACCCGGTGATGTGATGAATCTCGCCCAACCGCCCCGATGCGATCCATTCGCGGGCTTCGAGACAGAGCGGATAATAGCGCACGTTGTAGCACACTGCCGCGACCAGTTTCGAGCGTGCCGCCAGCGCGACCAATTCAGCCGATTCGCGCACATTCATGGCCAACGGTTTCTCGCAAATGACATGCTTGCCCGCTTCGAGCACCCGCCGACATTGCTCAAAGTGCAGGCGGTTCGGCGACGTAAGATGCACGGCACCGACGTTCCCATCCGCTAGGACCTCTTCGAAGCTCGTGTAGCCGCGCCCGAGCCCAAGCCGCTCGGCAGCGAGCCGACTCTTCTCAGGCGACGACCCCAGAACTCCCGCAATCGGCCGCCCCAACCGCCTGAGCGCTTCGACATGTACGGGCCCGATAAAGCCGACACCAACCACAGCGGAGTGTACCATTGCCATGCGAATTCCTTTTGAGGATAGTTGTAGCCACGTCGCCCGGTTGGCCAAGGGGGTGTTGGCCAACAGCAAATGGCCAAGCGCTTTTGCACTTTTTCGGCCTTTTTTCGCACTTTTAGGGGGTGTTGGCCAACTTCCCGAGGGGGAGAGGGGGGTAGTTGCATGCAGTTTGAATTTCCCCGATTAGCGCCCGTGTCGTGCTGAGCGATCGCAAAAAAATCCCGCTACCGACTTTGACAAGCGATCGGGCGGCGCGTTACGATGAGTATGGCGCAAGCCCAAGGATGAGCGCTGCGGTACCTAACATGGCGACGCGGTTCTGGCGATATCAATCCATCTTAGGATGAGCATAAGAGATATTGCGCACAGAATGATGGTGTAGAACGCATCGGCGCTAGAAAAAGTTGAGACAAATAGGTAAACCGATGAAATGCGTTTATTGCCGATCGGAAGCTGGAGACACAAAAGATCATGTTCCCCCTAAATGTCTCTTGCGCAAGCCATACCCGATGAACCTTAAGACAGTTCCAAGTTGAAATGGTTGTAACGGGGGATTGTCCAAGGATGAAGAATATTTTCGACTAATAATCGTCGGTCTACTTTGTCACACTGAAGAAGCCGAGGATTTCTTCGACGGCCCAATGGCGCGTTCAATGGATCGTAATGCCATGATCGAGGAATTGATGTTTGGGTCGCTCCGACCGGCTGAATCTGTGGTGATCTTGGACATAGACTACGCACGCATTTACGGGGTTGCCGAAAAAATTGCGAAAGGATTAGAGTTTGCTGTCGAAGGAGTGGCGTATCCGGTTGACCAACAGTTTGAAGTTGAGTTTGCAGAGGTGGAGGGTAGATGTGCTTGCGATGAGTATGGGCCGGACTTCACATACCAGCGCCCGGATGATTCACCGAACGGTTGGGAATTTAGTTTGTTCTCGTCGGTACGGTTCGTTGTGCTCCCAAACTCGAACGCCAACTGCTTTCTGATACGGTGAGATATATTCCTTTCTCAGCGACGATTAAAAAGAACGTTCATCGACATGGCAACAGCAGTTGCGAGACTAGCCGCATTACGAGAAAATGCCCACATGATCACTGACCCAATCTTCTATCGCCTGTTCGAGACCAGCCCGGAGACCTTCTTTCTGCTACTGGGAATGTCCCCCGACTCGGCAAAGGAGATGGCCGCTCGCTACCAGTATCAGGCTCTCGAATTCAAGGAAACGTCGCACCGCGTCGATGGTGTGTTCCTGCCCAAAGAGTCAGGGTTGCCGCTTTACTTCCTTGAAGTCCAGTTCTATCGCCTGCCGAGCGTTTATGCGGACTTGCTTGTCAAGGTCTACACGTATCTGAAACAGCATGATCCTGGTCAGCCATATTGTGGATCGGTACTGTTCGCCAACCGCTCCTTGGAGCCGACTGAACTCGCGCCCTATCAGCCCCTGTTGGATGCAGGATTGATTCGGCCCTTTTTTCTGGAAGAGTTGCCGGAATTGGCGGATGCACCACTGGGTTTGTCCATTTTGTACTTGATTCGTCAAACGGAAAGTCGTGCACCGGCGAAGGCCCGTGAGCTCATCACCCGGGCCAAAATAGAAATCGGCGACAAAGCCCTCAGTTCCGTTCTGATAGAATTGATTGAGACAGTCATCATTTACAAACTACCCCGCCTGAGCCGAGAGGAGATTCAGATTATGTTGCAAATCCATGACATTCGCGAGAGCCGCGTCTATCAGGAAGCCAGAGATGAAGGCCTGAAAGAGGGGATCGAGCAAGGCACCGCCAGGGCCATCGCCAAGATGGCCTCGAAAAAGATGCTCGCCGATGAAATTGCTGCCATCCTGGATCTGGACGTGGAAACAGTCCGTCAAGTATTGGCGACGGTGAACGGGAATGAATCGTGAGCAGGGCGCAAACCGATGAAATACATTTATCTGGATCAGCGCTCGCGCTTGTTAAAATTGCGCAACAGGCCGTTTCGAGTGTTCTCCTTTGGCCCGAAGGGTCAAAACATATCAGCCCAGTTGGCTATAAGTGGATTGACAAAGGGGATGACCTCCTGTACGTGGACCGGTATTCGTTACCGAACACCACTATTCCACTTTCGAGGCATCCCCTTTGTCAATCCACTTATAGCCAACTGGGCTATTATGGTTGCGAACATTCGGTGTTTGAAAAATATGCACCTTCACAAGGCGCAAGCGAATGTGAAGCCGGGGGATACTTCACCCGTCGCTGGCACTCCGGGCTGGTGGGGTAGATGACTTGTGTTTCGTCAACAAGTGGTCTGCAGCGCGTGATCCGGCACGGCATCGGCGCCGCAAGGCGAAAGTCCTCACCCTGTCAGCGCCCACGTGAACCATAAGGTTAGGCCGAAGGTCAGGCGTAGGCCCATCTGGATGACGATCCACCAGAGGTTGAAGTTGAGCATGTCGCCGACCTCCACGAGGGCTTTTTCCACCTCCTCCGCCACCATGCGGCGCGGGTTGATAAAGCCGAACGACACGACGCGAACGACGTGAGCGGTGCGCGAGCGCAGCCAGTATTCTGCCTCGTCGAGGTGCTTCTCGACGGCTTCACGATCGAGCTGGCCGACGACGTAGAGACTGTACAAATCGAACGCAACCATACCGATGCCGAGCGGCCCCGCGACGACGAGCGCCGGCCAATGGGCGAGCAATTTGCCTAGGCTCAGACCCTCCGGCGGGGTTCCCGCTTCGGGAAAAATCAGTCGAGACGCGAGCACCTGGGCGATCCAGATCCCGAGCGCGAGCAGAGCGGGCAGGAACATCGACCAGGTCCAAAAGATCGTGCGGTATTCGCTGACCAATTTCAACAATCGAGGCCAACGCCCCGGCCCCGCAAGGATGAGTTTCGCGACGCTCGAGTACTGCCCGATACGCCGCCAGGTGCTGGCGCAGAAAATGAGCGCGAAGTAGAAATCAAGAAAGCGGATAAGATTGAGCGAACCGATATCATCCATTCCAATAATTTATGCAAAACCAGGTCTCCCTGCGAACCGATCATGGCAGATATATCGCAGGCAAAAAACAACGGCTTGAAATTCGATAGGGCTTGACAGTATCCAAAATCGGTACTCGTTTCACGACATGCTTTTTTCTCCCGGCAGGCCTGAGGGGAGAGAAACCCCGGGCGTGAGGGGCAACCATCCGCGTACATCGCCTTTTATTGGCGACTTTTTCTCCCCACGCCCGAGTGGAGCGGGACCAATTCTCGCAACGATTTTTCGATTCGTTTTTCGTCCTACAAGATCGAATGCACCGGGATCGCTCCAATGCCGCCAAAGGCTCATTACATGCCCGCCCCCTTGCCGAACGGGCATCGGTTCGCGATACTTGCTTGGAACCTGTCTCATCCCCAATCTCCTTGAGGATCTCCCATGTTGCAGAGAATTTTCGTCGTTTGGTGCGTTGCGCTAATTCCCGCGTTCGCCCAGGCGCAGGTGCAAGATTCCTATTTGCCTTCGAAAAGCCAACTGTTCTTTCGTTTCGACGGCATGACCGCGCATCGGGCCGCGTATGACAAGACGGCCATGGGCAAGATGATGCAAGGCGACATGGGGAAATTCCTCGGGGAACTTTGGAGCGTGACCGAGGGCAACCTGAAGCTCGCGGCGGAGAATGAACCGCAGATCGTGCCGCTCTTGAACGATTTCACCAAGCTCATGAGCACGATGCAAAATCACGGAATCGTTCTCGGCCTATCAGTGGAAAGCGTCAACCCGCCGGTCGCTCAGATGGTGCTCGTGTTCCCGAAGGGCGCCGGCGAATCGGGCACGCTACTGCCTCTCATCCAGAAAATTGCCGAGAGCACCCGTGCGAAGGTCATGCGCGAGAAAGTCGGCAAACGGCTGATCAGCCAAATCAACGTGCAGATGGTCAATTTCGCCTGGTGGGCGCAGGGCGACGATGCGTTGCTCTTCCTCGGCACCACCAGCCCGACTCAATATGCGAAGGACATCGACGCCAAAAAAACCGGCCTGGCGAAGAACCCTGTGTATCAAAAGGCCGTCGGCTTCAAGGAATTCAAGACTGTTTCGCGCGGCTACTTTGACGTGGCGGGAGCCGTGAAGATCGCGTCCGACATCGCGCCGCCGGTAAGCAATGTCGTCAACGAACTTGGGCTGAACGGCTTGAAGAACATCGTGTTCGTGAGCGGGTTCGACGGCGCCGTCGAGCGGTCGGTCACCGATATCGATATGCCATCGCCGCGCAAGGGCCTGCTCGCCTTCTCCAGCCAAAAGAAGATCTCGCTCAAAGACCTGCCGGTCCTGCCCAACGATATCAATGCATTCAGCGCCAACAGCATGAACCTGAGCAAGACCTACGATATCCTCGTCAGCACGGCCGAGGGCGTCGTCCGCGTGTTCTCGCCGAACGATGCGGATAATATCAAGGAAGTCGTCAAGGCTTTCGAGGGCGCGGTCGGCGTGGATATCAACAAGGATATCTTCGGCAGCTTCGGGGAGATGATGGTTTCTTATAGCTCGCCCTCGGACGGCATCCTCGGCACAGGCGCCGTGGTTGCCATCAAGGTCAAGGATGGGAAGAAGCTTGGCAAATCGATCGAGAAGCTCGTCAGCGCGGTCCCTGCGAATCCAGGCGGAAAAGTTTCTGCGATCCGAAGCAGTTACCTCGGCGGCGAAGTGATCCATCTGAAAATGACCGGCATGGCCAGCTCGCACCTGGCGACGTTTGGCATCTACAAGGATTGGTTCGTCTATTCGCAGTTCCCCCAACCGGTCAAAGGCTTCATCATGCGGCAAGAAGGCAAACTGCCTGCGTGGAAAGCCGACGCCGAAACGGCCAAGGCCCTGGCGGCGCTGCCCAAGGAGTTCACGGGCGTCACGATTTCCGATCCGCGTCCGACGATGAAGACGCTTCTTTCCATCGCTCCGTTCGCGCTGAACATGGTCAATGCGGTCGGTTCGCCGCTGGTTCCTGGATTCCGCACCTTCGATCTCGACCTGATTCCGCACGCCCAGGAGGCGACGATGCACCTCTTCCCGAACGTCACCATCACCACCGACGATGGCAAACGTATCCGCATCGACACGCGCGGCTCCGTCCTATTGCCGTTCTGATACCACTTGTGTTGCTCGGCGGTTGGAGTGCGTCAAACGCAGCGCGGACGCACCCTACCGACCGATATACGTGGTTCAATAATCTCCGCTTGCTCGTTTTCGGCGAAGTGATACGCTCAATGGTATGGGCAATTTCGTCACAAATCGCATCTACGCCGCGATCGTTCTTTCGCTAATCCTTCTCGCGCCCAGCGGGTGCAACTGGAACAATGCACCCGTGCCGATCGTCATCGGGCATATCAGCGACAAGTCACGCGCGGACCGCTCCGGCGAGCAAGAAGAACTCGGTATCCGCCTGGCGCTCTCGGAATTGACCAAGGACGACGCTTTGCGCGACGCCTTCAACGGGCGACCCTTGCAAGTACGCCACACCGATACGCGCGGCGATCTCGATGCCTACACAGCACAGGCCGCCCGGTTGGAAAGCATCAATCGAGCAGTCGTCCTCATCGGCGGATCGAGTGGACGCGAGGCGGCCGCTCTGGCGAACGTGAAAACGCCGATCGTCACCTTCCACGGCGTCGAGCTGGCGAATCCGACAGGGCAGGTGCTCCATCTGGGGATCTCGCCAAAGTCCCAGGGAATCGCTCTTGCGTCTGCCATCTCGAAAAAAAAACTGCCGTCGCGATTATGCATCTTGATGGATGAGCGATTGCCCGAGGCTACAATCGCGGGAGAGGCATTCGTTCAAGAGGTGCGAGATCTTGCGAAAGGCAAAGCACTGGCGGACGCAGCACTCACCCTGCGGTTCGGCGACAAGGCTGATTGGGCAGCGATCAACAAACGCCTACGCGAGCACGGACCGGATCTGGTCGTCTTCGCTGGCGAGGTGAAAGACTTTAATCCTTGGCACGCCGACCTTCGCAAAGAGAAATCCTCGGTCGCGGCGATCGTTTTCGCCGGCGGCGATGGAGACCAGCGGAGGTTCGATCTCGGAGAAGCGCCGACGTCGGAGCTGGTCTACGCCACGGCATTTCATTCCGGCGCCGACGATAAAGTTCGTGCCTTCGTCAAGAAATACACCGAGGCATTCTCCAAACCGCCGACCGTCCATGCCGCACTCGCCTATGACGCGATGCGATTTACAGCGGACACACTGAAGCGGGCGGCCCCGTTGACCTCCCTGGAACGAATTCGCGAGGAGCTTGCCAAGACGCCCGAATTCGAGAGCGTCACGGGACCCGTGTTTATTGACAAAGCCGGAAGGCTATCCCGAACGATCTACGTCGTCGGCTGGAGCAACAATCGCCTTGCCTTGTTGAGCACCCAATTGCCGAAGAAGGAATGATCCGAGAATACGCGAGGTGAAGGGATGCAGCCCCTGACGACCGAGACCGTCGATTACGAGCCGCCCGCAAAGCGCGTGCGCCGGCACCTCGTGCGGGTCGCCGTGGCGGCGGGAACCATCTTCGTAACGGCCTGGTGTTACCAAATCCACGTTGCTCTGGGCATCGCCGCAACCTTTCTCGCGAAACATATCCTGGTCGCGGTGTTGGTCGCGGGACTACGGGTGCCGATCCGCGAAAACAAGAAGTGACACTTCGATCTTTCGCATGTTGCCTGGCGAATGAGTACGAAAGTCCGAACGCTATCATCCATGCGGCGTCACGGATTCCTCTTGGCCGTGATTGGCTCGTCGCCTGGCAGCGGCGAGGCGTCGATGACGACCAGCCGATTTTCGATGGCATTCGAGGGGAGCAATCCCACGAGTTGCTGGCCGCTCTTAGAGAATCGATTGGCGACGTCGCCGTGCCCGGAAAGAACGCCGAGCGAAGCGCCTGTGGTTACGTCCCACAAATACAGCGTCTGCTTCATGTGTGCGAAGGCAGCTCCGAGGATGCGCGTGCCGTCCGGAGAGAACTGAAGGTGGCGATAATAGTTGCCGCTGGTGGGAGCGTCCAGCGACACGATCCGTTTGCCGGTTTTGGCATCCAGAAGAACGAGCGAGTTTTCAAGATTGACGAGGATCCGTCGGCCGTCGCGGTCGGCGATGACGTCGAAAGCCGGTGCGCTCAGAGCAACCTTCCAGTGGACCCTGCCCGAATTCACATCGGCGCACATCAATTCCGGTAGCGTGGTGGCCTTCGCATTTTTGGGAGCACAGGACAGAACCACCGTTTGCTGGTCCGGCATCCCGACACACGCGTTCCCCGTCAGGTACTCGTCGAGCCAGGAAGGACGGCGCGCGCCGTCGCGAAAATCGACCATCTCCGACCGACCGAGCCTTCCGGGAGTCGGAATTCCAGGCGTATCGTCGTGGCGAAGGATGGCACGCCCGTGGCCCGGCAGCAAGGTGACGGACGGCTCCATCGTCTGCCAGCCGAACGAGAACGAGCCGAGCTTTTCCTGTTTCTCTTCCTTCCACAGCACCGTTTCCCGCTGGGTCGGAAGGTGTATCAGACGAATCCCTCGCTTCAGGACGCGGAAATTGTCCCCAAACTTTGGTTCCGGCGAATCGTTGCTGCTGAAGGCGACATAATCATCGGTGGCGGCGACCACAAGCCCGTTTGCGCGGGAAAACTCGCCGGGCATTGGTACCGGCCCTTTGCCAAATGACATCAGCACGGCGCCATTGCGAAGGTCGATGGCTCGGGTCACCGTTCCCTCGGGAGTGTTCTCATGCGAAAAACCGACTCGACCCGACGGCGTTACGACGACGTGATTGAGGAGTTGATTTGAGGCTTTGGGGTCAAAGCGCGGCCAGGCCTGCGTATTCCAACGGCGGACGATTCCTTCGTGAATATCGAGGGCGATCAACTCCTGGCCGTCCGCGGAAAAGCAAGCAACGACAAACGAGCTAACGAACTTGCACGAAAAGACCGTCTGCGGGAACCCCAGCAAGGAATACACGGTGAGGGCAGAGCGAGCCGCATCGAAAGCCACAAGCCGGGCGCCGTCGTGGCTGAATGGCGCATTGGAAGCAACGCTGTGTCCGACGTTTAGATGGCTCAGTCCCAAAGCCTGTTCTGTTTGGATCATGAATCGGGAAACGACTTCTCCCGAGTTTCCTCGGAGCAGCGCAACCTCACCCACTCTACCCGATTGCACCATGAGTAGGGGTTGATTGGGAACCGCGAGGAGTCCCTGCTGAGCATTTTGCTCCAGCTCATAGCTCCACCGAAACGCACCCGTCGCGATATCCCAACCCGTGACCGCGTTAAAGGGGGCGGGCCAGTCCATTTCCTTTCGTTTTTTGTTGGTGTCGCCCGCGGCAAGCCGGATGGCAAGGGTGGCTCGGTCGTCAACGAAACAAAGCTCGGAACTACCGGCACCGGGCTGGAATGAGGCGGGCAATGGAATCTCGCTGATTTTCTTACCCGTGGCCGTGTCATGGATTCGAATGAGGGAAAGTTTTCCCTGCTTTTCCTGAATGAGCAAGGCGCAGCGCGTGCGGCCTCGATCAAAGACGCAGAAGACGACATTCTCCGCAAAGGTTCCAAGTTCCTTTCCAGTGGCTGCATCGCGGAGAAGCATCTTTCGCTCCTTGCCGGGCGTGGAATCGTGCCAGGTGAGGAGCCTTTTTCGGTCGGGAAGCCAGTAAATGGCCAGGTCGTTTTCAAGTGTGTAAAGATGCTTGCCGCTCGTCCGATCGAGAAACTGCCAGAAGCCGCACATGCCCTCCATCCCGTTGTCGGGCATTAGCAGTGAAAAGACGATGACCTGCGATTCGTCGGGGCTGAAGAGCACTTCGTCGGGATTAATAGATTTCCAGCCCGGCCGCGGCGATGGAACGTACGTCGTCAGAATCGCCTTGCCGTTGGCGATGTCCCAGACCTTGAGCGTCACGCCCGCTTTCGCGGGAATTGCGTCGGCGGCGAATCGCCCCTGCGGGCTCATTTTCAGGTTGATGGAGATCATTTCCCCGTAATTCGGCGAGCGTTTCCAGTCAGCGTATCCCTCGAGCTCCGTTCGGCTGGTTTCGCTATTCAGCCGACGCCGCCAGTAATGCCACTCGAAGCCGCGCAGGTCGGTCTCGTCTGCCCTGGGCCGATGGCGCTCGAGGAGGTCGAGGGCACGTTTCGGCTGGCTGTCATTCCAGGCGACGCTGACCAGGTTCATGTCGGAAGTGTAGAGCACGCGCCGCAATTTCTCGCTGGCGCTGGCAAGTTCGGCCGTCGCCTTCTTCGCATCATCGCGGTCCTTCTCGGCATCCGTGCGCGCCTTCTCCGCAACGCCTTCGGCATTTGTCGCGCGCACCGCCTGCCAGATGCTGATTCCCGTGCCCGCGAGCAGTATCAACGCAAAACTCGCAACCGTCGATAGCAGCACGCGATGCTTGAATGCGTACTTTCGCAGTCGATACGTGGCCGAGGGTGGGCACGCTTCGACTGGTTCGTTCGTCAGATAACGCTCGATGTCTTGTGCGAATGCGCTGGCCGAGTCGTAACGCCGGGTGCGATCCTTCTCCAGCGACTTCATCACGATCCAGTCGAGTTCGCCGCGCACCACCCGCGTCAGTTGCGCTGGCTCCATGCGGCGTTGTTGCGATATCGCCGGCAACGTCTCCGTCGATTTGCTCAGCCGTGAACTCGGCGGCGGCGGCTCTTCCTCGCGGATCAACTTCAGGATCTCGTCCAATGCAGCCTTCTTCACACGATGCCTCTGCAGCGGCGTCGATCCAGTCAACAACTCGTACAGCATCACGCCGAGCGAATAGATGTCGCTCCGCGTGTCGATGCCGAGCTGGCTCATCTCCGCCTGCTCCGGGCTCATGTACTCCAGCGTGCCGATCACCTGGCCGAACTGCGTGAACATCGTCGCGTCGGTGAGCGGTTGCTCCATCGCCTTGGCGACGCCAAAGTCGATGACCTTCGCCACTGGCTTGCCATCGTAAAGGCAGACGAGCACGTTCGAAGGCTTCAAATCGCGATGGATGATCCCTTTCTGATGGGCATGCTGCACCGCACGGCAAACCGGCACGAAGAGTTCGAGCCGTTCTTTAGGCGTCAGTTTGTTGTCATCGCAGTATTTCGTGATCGGCACGCCATGGACCAGTTCCATGACAAAGTACGGCCGACGCTCATCAGTGACTCCCGCGTCAAAGACCTTGGCGATGTTCTGATGGTCCATCAGCGCCAACGCCTGCTGCTCGGCCTTGAACCGGGCGATGACGTGGACCGAGTCCATGCCTGGCTTGATGATCTTGAGCGCGACCCGGCGACGCACGGGTTGCTCCTGCTCCGCCATGAAGACGACGCCCATGCCGCCTTCGCCGATCTGCTGCAACAGTTTGTACGGGCCGACGTGGCCGCCGGGTTTTGGCTGGGGAATGAAGCTCGCCGTCTCGGGGTCGGGTTGCGATGGATCAATCATTGCAGAGGCTTTTGTTGATGACTAGAGTTTTTGGGCGATTGAAGCAGGCTGGATGGCCTACAGGTTAGGATATGAAGCCGGGAAAGACAAATCGGTGTAAGCGAGATCTCGATACAGGCGTATTTATTCGCCCGCAATGTGGTTTCTGAATGACCACGATGGTCATGGGCAACCCGAATAAGGAGATGGTAAGACATCAAAAGGCACAAAAGTGAAGCGATTTCAACTCGGCGCGCGATTTGCATTTGGAAAGGTGCAGCACCGCAACGACCTCTTTGAGTAGATCTCTCCTGCGGTTTTCCTATTTGGTTCGCCGATTTACTGCGATTCGCGAATGGGTCACCTATTTGAGGACAGAAAAATGGGACACAATCGAGGGGAATTATTGCTCTCCAAAAGGCACGAACAGTCCAAATTTTACCCACCGTCCAAACGGCTGACGCGAATTCTTTTGTCCTGCATGCTCGGACTGGGGGCGGTGTCGTTGCCTGCATGCAACGAGCACGAGGCACATGCTGAAGGCCATGTTCATCAGAAGATCGTGGTCACCAATCCGAAATTGAAAGACGTGGACCTTACCGAGCAATTCGTCTGCCAGATCCACTCGCAGCGTCACATCCAGGTGCGTGCGCTTCAAAACGGGTATCTGGAAAAAATCACCATCAAGGAAGGTCAGCTCGTGAAAAAGGGTGACTTGCTTTTCAAGGTCATCCCAACGCTTTACCAGGCCAAATTCGCCGCCGAGTCTGCCGAGGCTGAGCTGGCGCTGTTGGAACGCAACAACAACAAGCGTCTGTTCCACGAGAAAGTAATATCCGAGCAGATGTTGAAGTTGTACGACGCCAAGCTGTCGAAAGCCCAGGCCAAGGCGGATTTGGCCAAAGCGGAACTCAGCTTTAGTGAAGTCAAGGCATACTTCGACGGCATCGTGGATCGCCAATATGAGCAGCAGGGCAGTCTGGTCAAGGAGGGAGATGTCCTCACGACCCTGTCCGACAATCTCGTGATGTGGGTCTACTTCAACGTGCCCGAGAAGCACTACATCCAATACATGGCCATGCCCGAAGAAGAGAAAGAAAAGCAAAAAATCGAACTCCAGCTTGCCGATGGGAGCAAATTCTCCGAGCGAGGCAAGATCGCGGCGATCGAAGGTAAGTTCAACAATCAAACCGGAACCATCCCCTTCCGTGCCGATTTCCCAAACCCCAAGCGATTGCTTCGTCACGGTATGACCGGAAACGTGTTGATTCAAAAAACCGTACCGAACGCGCTCGTCATCCCGCAGCGTGCTACGTTTGAAATTCTCGCCAAGCGATACGTCTATGTCGTTGACCGAGAAAACGTGGTGCGCCAGCGCGAAATCAAGGTTCAACACGAACTGAATGACATCTACGTCGTCGAGAGCGGTCTCAAAGCGGATGACAAATTCGTTTATGAAGGAATGCAGCAAGTTCGCGACGGCCAAAAACTCGAATACGAGTTTCGCCCGCCCGATGAAATTCTCGCAAACCAAAAACTCTACTCCGAATAGCTTCCGAAACTGACCGATCTGTTTCGTAATTTGGCGGATGATTCTCTGCAAATCATGGGCGCCCAGCGAGGAAAATATGTTCGCAAATATTCTTTACAGACCGGCACTGGCGATCGTGATCTCCATCATCCTTGTTTTTCTCGGGGTGCTGGGGATCGTGACGCTGCCCACGGCCCAATTCCCCGACATCGCCCCGCCGACGGTTCGCGTCGGCATCTCCTATCCAGGCGCCAGCGCGAACGTGTTGGTCAACTCCGTTCTGGTTCCACTTGAGCGAGCCATCAACGGTTGCCAGAACATGCGGTACATGAGCTCTGCCGCGACCAGTGCCGGCGAGGCCGCGATCACGATTTATTTCGAGCCGGGCACGGATCCCAACATCAACGCGGTGAACGTGCTCAACCGTGTCAACATCGTCCGCAGCCAGCTTCCAGAATTGGTGCAGCGTGAAGGCATCATCGTCTTGCCGGTCGTGCCAAGTATGTTGATGTATCTGAACATCTACAGCACGGATCCTACAGTCGATCAAAAATTCCTCTACAACTTCGCGAATACCAATGTCATGCCCGAAATCCAGCGCATTCAGGGCATGGGCATCCCGATGAATCTTGGCAACCGCGCCTACGCGATGCGCATCTGGCTGAACATCGACCGCATGCGAGCTTATAAGCTCGATAGCGAAGACGTCATGAAGGCTCTGGCCCAGACGAGCATCATCGGCTCGCCAGGCCGACTCGGCCAGGCCACGGGCATCCGATCGCAGTCGCGCGAGTACGTCCTCATGTGGCAGGGACGATTCAACAAGCCCGAACAATACGAAGAGATTATCCTCCGGTCGTCGCCCGAAGGCGAGACGCTGAGGCTCAAAGATGTCGCCAAGGTCGAACTTGGCTCGTCGATGTTCAGTCTTTATTCCGACATTGATGGCCTGCCGGCCTGTTCCATCATTCTCAAGCAAGCGCCTGGCTCCAATGCTGCCAAGGTTATCGAGGAGATCAAAGACCATCTCGAGAAACTCAAGGAGGAACAGTTCCCTCCGGGCATGGATTATAAGTTCGCCTATGACGTCTCCAAGTTTTTGGATGCCTCGATCGAAAAGGTGCTTCACACGCTGCTCGAAGCCTTCATTCTGGTGTCGCTGGTGGTTTACATGTTTCTCGGGGATTTGCGTTCAACGCTGATTCCGACGCTGGCGGTTCCTGTCTCGCTGGTGGGTACGTTCTTCTTTCTGAAGTTACTCGGCCTTTCGATCAATCTGATTACGCTCTTCGCCATGGTGCTGGCGATCGGTGTCGTCGTGGATGATGCGATCGTGGTGGTCGAAGCGGTGCACGCCAAGATGGCGGAGAAGCATCTGAACCCCTATCGCGCGACGATGGAGGTCATGCAAGAAATTTCCGGCGCGATCATCGCCATCACGCTGGTCATGACTGCTGTCTTCATTCCGGTTACCTTTATTCCTGGACCGGTCGGCACGTTCTATCGCCAGTTCGGCATCACCATGGCCACCTCGATCGTGCTCTCTGGTCTGGTGGCCCTCACGCTGACGCCCGTCTTGTGCGCGATGATTTTGAAACCGCATGGCCACGATGCCAGCCACTCCCACGACGGCACGACCCACGTCAAGAAGCATCGCAGCATCTTGCTGCTTCTCCTGTACGGGACAGGCGGGTTGGGTGTATTGGGCGGGATCACGTTTCTGGCTTACAAGTTATGGGGTCCAATCGGTTTCGGGTTCGTTGCCTTGCCGTTCGTGCGCGGTCCGTTTGATCGTGCCGTCGAAAAAGTAACGGGCGGTTACGCCTGGATTTTGAAGTGGATCGTCACCCGCCGAGTGCTGACCATTGCCGTTCTGGTTGGGTTTTCGGTTTGCATTGTGGGCGTCAACACGCAACTCCCGGCGGGATTCATTCCGGGCGAGGATCAAGGCATCATTTACGCTGTTCTTCAGACCCCGCCAGGTTCCACGCTTGAGTATACCAACTCAAAATCGCAGGAACTCGAGAAGGTTGCCAAGGAAATCGCGGAAGTCACCTCGGTGACGTCGATCGCCGGTTACGAAGTTCTGACCGAAGGCCGAGGCCCGAACGCAGGAACATGCATCGTCAATCTGAAGACGTGGTCCGAGCGTACTCGCACGGCACAAGACATCATCCGCGAGCTTGAGGAGAAGTGCAGCAAGCTGACGAACGTCAAGTTCGAGTTCTTTGAGCCACCCGCCGTGCCTGGATTCGGCGCCGCGGGCGGATTCTCCATCAACATCCTCGACAAAAGCAACTCGTCCACGCCTGATTACGAAAAGCTCGGCAAGGTGACCGACAAATTCATGAAGGCGCTTGCCAAGCGCAAAGAGGTAAAGAACCTGTTCACCTTCTACACCACGGGATACCCGCAGTATGAATTGGTCATTGACAACGCGCGGGCGATGCAAAAAGGCATAACCATCAAGAAGGCGCTGGATAATCTCAACATCTACGTCGGCAGCACCTGGGAGCAAGGCTTCATTCTGTTCAACCAGTTCAACAAGGTCTACGTCCAGGCCGCTCCGGAGTTCCGCCGATTTCCCACGGATCTCGACAACATTTTTGTCAAGAATGAAAGCGGCGAAATGGTTCCCTATTCGTCGTTCATGTCGATCAGGGAAAAGCAGGGCCTGAACGAAATCAACCGTTACAACATGTATCCGGCCGCGCCAATTCAAGGTGCGCCCGCTCCGGGGTACAGCACGGGGCAAGCGATCCAGGCCGTGAGAGAGGTCGCCGCCGAGACTCTGCCGCGCGGTTACACCATTGGCTGGGCGGGTCTATCCTGGGACGAGTCAAAGAAAGGCAACGAGGCGATTTACATATTCCTCATCGTCGTGGCGTTCGTCTACCTGGTGCTGGTCGGGCAGTACGAGAGCTTCATCCTGCCGTTGGCGGTGATTCTGTCGTTGCCAGTCGGGGTTTTTGGCTCGTTCTTCATGCTCCAGGCGATGGGATTAGCCAACGATGTCTGGGCCCAACTCGGACTCATCATGCTGGTCGGTCTGCTCGGCAAGAATGCGATTCTGATCGTGGAATTCGCCGTGCAGCGGCGCCGCGAGGGCGTGTCGATCGAGCAAGCAGGCATCGAGGGCGGTCAATTGCGATTCCGTCCGATCCAGATGACGTCGTTCGCGTTCATCGCCGGCCTCATCCCGCTGGTTGTGGCGTCAGGCGCCGGTGCGATCGCCAATCGAACGATTGGCACGACGGGCGTCGGCGGAATGCTCGTAGGCACGGTGATCGGCGTGCTGGTCATTCCGGGCCTTTACTATGTGTTCGCGAAGATTGCCGATGGCCGCAAACTGCTACAGGACGAAGCCGATGAGCCTTTGACGGAGCTTTCGCATCATTCCGCGGAATTTCGGCCTCTGCCGAATGCCACGGCCGACGACGTCGCGCGGCTACTGACCTACCTCGACCGGCGCGGTGGGCAGGTCGATCTATCCCAGATGGCCACCGAGACCAACCGCGGCTTCGATCGGCCTCTCATTGTCACCAAGTCGAGTGAAATCCTCGATTTTGTCACGCTTAAGCAGGGCAAGGTCGAGCTTAACGACGAGGGAAACCGTTTCGTCAAGGCGATCGCCGCCGAACGCAAGGCCATCTTCCGCGAGCACCTCGTACAGTTACGCCTCTTCCGTGAGGTGCAAGAAATGATCAACCGAGCGGGCGGCGCCCTCGATGGCGATCTGGTGCGGGAATTCATTATTCTCAGCGTGCCCGGCGTGGACTACGAAAAGGCATTCGCGACCTTTATCGATTGGGTGCGCTACGGCGATCTATTTGCCTACGACAGCTCAACGGGGCTGCTTTCGAATCGCTGATCCGAAGGAGCGAGACCGTGGCGGCGATCTCGAAACGGCACGGTACTTTTCACGGTGCGACGATCTCCATCATCGCCTCTCTGAATCTCCAGAGGCACGAAGGATGATCTCACCGAACTCAACGGGAGTCGCTCTATGTTCACAAAAATTCTCTACCGTCCGGCGTTGGCGATCGTCATCTCCATCATCCTCGTTTTCCTCGGGGTGTTGGGAATCGTCACTCTGCCGACAGCGCAGTTCCCCGACATCGCTCCGCCCACGGTTCGCGTCGGCATCTCGTATCCTGGCGCCAGTGCGAACGTTCTCGTCAACTCCGTCCTCGTGCCGCTCGAGCGAGCCATCAACGGCGTGCAGAACATGCGGTACATGAACTCGGCGGCCACCAGCGCCGGCGAGGCCGCGATCACGATTTACTTCGAGCCTGGCACGGATCCCAACATCAACGCGGTGAACGTGCTCAACCGAGTCAACATTGTGCGCAGCCAGCTTCCCGAATTGGTGCAGCGCGAAGGCATCATTGTTCTGCCGGTCGTACCCAGCATGTTGATGTACGTGAACATCTACAGCACGGATCCCACGGTCGATCAAAAATTCCTCTACAACTTCGCGAACACCAATGTCATGCCCGAAATCCAGCGTATTCAAGGCATGGGCATTCCGTGGAACCTCGGCAACCGCGCCTACGCGATGCGCATCTGGCTGAACATCGACCGCATGCGGGCGTACAAGCTGGATAGCGACGACGTCATGAAGGCTCTGGCCCAGACGAGCATTATCGGCTCGCCGGGCCGTCTTGGCCAGGCCACGGGCATCCGTTCGCAGTCGCGCGAGTACGTTCTGATGTGGCAGGGACGCTTCAACAAACCGGAGCAGTACGAAGAGATCATTCTGCGCTCGACGCCCGACGGCGAGACATTGAGGCTCAAGGACGTCGCCAAGGTCGAACTTGGCTCGTCGATGTTCGATATTTATTCAGACATCAACGGCCATCCGGCGTGCTCGATCATTCTGAAACAAGCCCCTGGCTCCAATGCTGCCAAGGTTATCGATGACATCAAGGAACACCTCGAAAAACTCAAGGAGGAGACGTTCCCGCCCGGCATGGACTATGAATTTGCGTATGACGTCTCCAAGTTCCTGGATGCCTCGATCGAGAAAGTGTTGCATACGCTTCTCGAAGCATTCATCCTGGTTTCGCTGGTGGTGTACATGTTTCTTGGTGATTTGCGCTCCACGCTGATACCGACGCTGGCGGTGCCGGTCTCGCTGGTAGGGACGTTCTTTTTTCTGAAATTGCTCGGTCTCTCGATTAACCTGATTACGCTGTTTGCGATGGTGCTGGCAATCGGTGTCGTCGTGGATGATGCGATCGTGGTGGTGGAGGCGGTACACGCCAAGATGGCCGCCAAGCATCTGGGGCCTTATCGTGCGACGATGGAAGTGATGCAGGAAATCTCCGGCGCGATCATCGCCATCACGCTCGTCATGACCGCCGTCTTCATTCCGGTCACCTTCATTCCGGGACCGGTAGGCACGTTTTATCGCCAGTTCGGCATCACCATGGCCACCTCGATCGTGCTCTCCGGTCTCGTGGCGCTCACGCTAACTCCCGTGCTATGTGCGATGATCCTGAAGCCTCATAGCCACGACGACGGCCATGCCCACGGCGACACGATCCAGGTTAAGAAGCATCGCAGTCTTTGGCTGCTTCTGTTTTACGGGGCCGGCGGATTGTCGGTCCTGGGTGGGATCACGTTTCTGGCGTACAAGTTGTGGGGTCCCATCGGCTTCGGGTTCGTTGTCCTGCCGTTTGTGCGAGGGCCATTTGATCGTGCCGTAGAAAAAGTCACGGGCGGATATGCCTGGCTTTTGAAGTGGATCGTCACACGCCGCACGCTGACGATGGCGGTCCTCGGCGGCTTTGCCGCCGGCATCGTTGTTGTCAATATGCAGCTTCCTTCGGGTTTCATTCCGGGCGAAGACCAGGGTATTATCTACGCAGTCCTCCAGACGCCGCCTGGTTCGACGCTTGAGTATACCAACTCTAAATCACAGGAACTCGAAAAGGTCGCCAAGGAAATCGACGAGGTCACCTCGGTAACCTCGATCGCGGGCTACGAGGTCTTGACGGAAGGACGCGGGCCGAACGCTGGAACGTGTATTATCAACCTGAAAACCTGGTCCGACCGCAAGCGCACCGCGCAACAGATCATTCGAGATCTCGAAAAGAAAAGCAGCCGGTTGACCAACGTCAAGCTTGAGTTCTTCGAGCCTCCCGCCGTGCCCGGTTTCGGCGCCGCGGGCGGCTTCTCCATCAACATCCTCGACAAGAGCAACTCGTCCACGCCCGATTACGAAAAGCTCGGCAAGGTGACTGAGAAATTCATGAAGGCATTGGCCGAGCGTAAGGAAGTGAAAAACCTGTTTACCTTTTATACCACGGGTTATCCGCAGTTTGAGTTGGTGATCGACAACGCCCGGGCAATGCAAAAAGGGGTGACCATCAAGAAAGCGCTGGACAATCTAAACATCTACGTCGGCAGTACCTGGGAACAGGGGTTCATTCTCTTCAACCAATTCAACAAGGTTTACGTACAGGCCTCGCCGGAATTTCGTCGCTTCCCGTCGGATCTCGACAATATGTTCGTCAAGAGTGAAACCGGCCAAATGGTTCCATACTCGGCTTTCATGAAAATCTCGGAGAAGCAGGGGTTGAACGAAATCAACCGGTACAACATGTTTCCGGCCGCCCCGATTCAGGGAGCTCCCGCACCCGGTTACAGTACGGGTCAGGCAATCCAGGCGGTCCGGGAAGTCGCCGCCGAGACCTTGCCGCGCGGCTATGCCATCGGTTGGGCTGGTCTATCGTGGGATGAATCGAAAAAGGGCAACGAAGACATTTACATCTTCCTCATCGTGGTGGCTTTCGTTTACCTGGTGCTCGTTGGGCAATACGAGAGCTTCATTTTGCCGTTGGCGGTTATTCTTTCGCTGCCGATCGGGATCTTCGGTTCGTTCTTTTTGCTCAGAGCAATGGGATTGGCCAACGATGTATGGGCCCAGCTAGGCCTCATCATGCTTGTCGGCCTGCTCGGGAAAAACGCGATCTTGATCGTCGAATTCGCAGTACAACGGCGGCGCGAAGGCGTCTCCATCGAACAGGCAGGCATCGAGGGTGGCCAGTTGCGCTTCCGGCCCATTCAAATGACTTCCTTTGCGTTTATCGCGGGCCTCATTCCGTTAGTCATTGCCACCGGCGCCGGCGCAATCGCCAACCGAACGATCGGCACGACGGGCGTCGGAGGCATGCTCGTCGGCACGCTGCTCGGCGTGCTCGTCATTCCGGGTCTGTACTACGTGTTTGCGAAAATCGCCGATGGCCGCAAGTTGCTGCAGGACGAAGTGGATGAACCGGTGACGGAACTTTCGCAGGAGAGGCTCGCATTCAAGCCGCTGCCGAACGCGACGGCGGACGATATCGAGAAACTGATTACTCTCCTCAAGGCAAACGGCGGCCGGGGCGACCTCGCCCAAATCGCCGCCAAGGCGGGGCGAGAGTACGGCCCCATGGTAATCGTGGCCAAGGCGGCGGAGATGCTCGGCCTGATCTCCGCAGAGCGAGGTCAAATCGCCCTCGAAGAAGACGGGAGTCGTTTCCTGGATGCGATTCCAACCGAGCGAAAGGCGATCTGGCGCGAGCAAATTCTCCAACTCCAGCTTTTCCGCGAGGTCAAGGAGATTCTCCAGCGCGCCGGCGGCCCGATTGATGGCGATGTCGTGCGCGAAATATTCATCCTCAATCTGCCCGGCGTGAGCTACGACAAAGGATTCGCCGTCTTCGTCAACTGGGCGCGGCGCGGCGAACTGTTCGCCTATGACGAGAGAACCGGCCAATTATCATTTCCTGAACAGGTTGCGGATACTGCGCTTTCGTCCGCGTCGCGGCCGGCATTCTCGTGACCGAGAATGGTTCGTTTAACATCACTGCTCGCCCAAATTCGACGGATTTGAGCGTCTTTCTGCCAGGTTGGCCGATTTTTACCCAGAAGCCGCAATACGAATAATCGGCTCAATCAGGATAACCGATCAAGTTTGCCACGTTTTTGGCCGATGAAAAGATTGAAAACTAGCGCCTGGCAAGTCCGTTCTTTTCTCCGCATCTTTCTGCGGGAGCGAACGGAATTATCAAATTCCTCTGGCGTCAAGGATGATGCACATGAACCTTCGGCGAGATTTTGTTACCATTGAATTCTCCAAACGCATGCTCGCAAGAAGCATACTCTTCGGCATGTTGATCATCCTGCCAGCTTGCGGCATTCCTGCGTTCCGCCAGCCGGAATCGTCGGCCCCCGTGCCTGAGACCTTCAATGGGGCCTCGAGTGCCGAGAATTCAGCGAACCTCAGTGCCCAGGAGTTTTTTCATGATCCGACTCTTGTCGGCCTGATAGATCAGGCGCTGCTCAACAACCGAGAACTGAAAATTCTGGACGAAGAAGTACAGGTCGCTCGGGCCGAGGTGATTTCTCGCCAGGGCACGTACCTCCCGTTCGTCACCTTCGGGGCCAATGCGGGCTTGAACAAGTTCAGCACGTTCACGCTTCCTGCTTCGGGCACGCTCAACGATCCGTTTATCAAGCCCGATCAGTTCCTCCCGAATCCTCTGCCGAACTTCAATTACGGCCTGAATCTCTTCTGGCAGCTTGACATCTGGCGCGAGCTTCGCAACGCCCGAGATTCCGCCATCCAGCGGTATGCGGCAACCGTCGAGAGGCGGAATTACTTCACGACTCGCCTGGTAGCCGAGATCGCGGAGAAGTATTACCAACTGATGGCACTCGACAAGCGAATCGAAAACCTGAACCAGATTATCTCGCTTCAGCAGCAAAGCCTAAAAGCTGCCAAGTCCAAGTTCGACGCGGGCGCCGGCACGGAGTTGTATGTCCAACGATTCTTGGCGGAAGTGCGCAAGAACGAATCTGAGAAGCTCATCGTTCGGCAAGATATCGTCGAAGCGGAGAACCGCATCAACTTCTTGCTCAATCGCCTCCCGCAACCCGTAGAACGTAATGCTGCGGACTTCTACGATCTGAAAATCAACGTGCTGAACGTCGGCATACCCTCTCAGTTGCTGCAGAACCGGCCGGACATCCGGCAGGCCGAGCGTGAACTCGAGGCGGCAGGTCTCGACGTGCTCGTGGCTCGCGCACGCTTCTTCCCCAAGGTGTCCCTCTTCGCCGGCGTCGGCTACGAGGCCTTTAACCTGAAATACATCTTCTACCCCGAGGCTCTCATCTACAACGCGGCGGCGAATTTGGTTGCGCCGATCATCAACAAGAAAGCGATCCAGGCCGATTACATGGGCGCCAACGCCCGGCAATTGCAAGCTGCGTACAACTACCAGCGCACTGTCTTGAATGCCTACACCGAAGTGATCAATCGCTTGACCATGGTGGCGAACTACAGCGAAAGCATCGAGATCAAGAAGCAGCAATTGAAAGCTCTCGAATCCTCGGTGCAGGTTGCCGTCAAGCTTTACCTTAACGCCAAGGCAGAGAACGTGGACGTGCTCTTGGCCCAACGCGACCTGAACGATGCCCGGTTGGTCCTGATCGACACGAAACGGCAACAACTGGCCGCCATCGTCAGCGTGTATCAAGGCCTTGGCGGCGGCGTCGCTCCGATTTCGCTCGTCGCTCCGGCGCCGCCTCCGTCCACATTCGGTGACATCTGGCACCTGTGGCGGCACCCCTGGTCCGATCACAAAACGGTGCGATAGTAGTCCAATGCAGACCCCAGGATTCAAAGCGAATCCTGGGGTCTCCTGTTTCTACGGAAGGCCTGGCGTCGGTGTGAGAGCGCTGAACTTCCTTCTCGGACGCAAGCTGAAATGAAAGAATCATCTTGACCGCGACACGCCGATTAAGGCTCAATCGGCATGGTCGTTCGGGTTAATGTTGCGGCTCCGATAAGTTGACTGCGGGTGTCAAATCGTACCACGACATCGATGGTGATCCGACAGGAAATTGAAAAGGACGGTATATTTAGAAATGTCCGGCCTCGTCCGTGCAGCATCGTGTCAGTGCAACTTGATTAAAGTAAGGATCAGCTATTACAGGGCGAAAGGCGTTCTTTGAAAATGCGGCTCGGTTTTTCTGCCTAGCCGCGTTCCGTCGCCAAAGCTGTTCTATCCAAACGCCAGAGACGGAGAAAGGCGCGGGTTATTTCATGCAGCCACGTCGCCGGAGGTGAACCCGGTATGTCCCACTCACTCGCACGACAATTCGGACGAAGCAACCAACTCAACAATAAAAGGCGACATGCGGAACTCGCAATTGAGGCATACCGGGGCATACCGGCAAGCCATCAATCGGTCTTGCCAGGAGGAGAAGACGATGGCGCGGTGATATCAATACAAATGGGCCAAGGATGCAGGCGGAGCGGCGCCAAGTATGGTCCCGGATTTAGCCACATCTCTGATGAATTGCAGGCCGTCGAAGTGAGCCACATGAAGAACATCAGAAGCGCGCCCGTTTCCACGTCTGCTCCTTGCCATCGCAAACCTTTGAACTTTTTGCGTTCGTCATCCGTGAAAAATGTGTGCGGGCAGTTATCGTTTTGAATAAACCCGCGGCCCAGGAGGTAAATGCCGTCGATGCCAGGGCCGGGCATTCGCATACGACGCTGGTGATCGGGCGGAAGTTGAGGGATCGGCAGAGCATGCTCCTTGTAAATGTCGGGAAACCACCCCGCGACGGTGCGCAGGCTTTGAGGTCCATCGTAGGCGACAACGAACGAGAGAATGCTTGGCGCGTTGTAACCAGACGTTGCGCAATGGAAGATATTCGGTTTCAGCTTCTTGAGTTCCTTCGACGTGGCGAAGTCGGTGCTGAGATCTTCTTTCGTCAGAATGGACTTCACGCTAATGGTTGCAATGACAGATTCAACCAGGAAGCCCTTAACTCCACCCCCGAAATCGAGTCTCGGATAATCACGCTTGTGGAGGACTATATCCAGTTGGTTTCTTTTCTCGCCAGCCTTTGAGTTCGCGTCGATAATCTCGCCAGTGCCAACGGCGATTCGTTCGCTGAGATGCCCCTCAAGAAACTCCTTGATGAAAGCTTCTCGGGGCGTGCCTTTGTGAAGACTGTGCCCAGCATTCGCTGGGATTCGCGATGTGGTTAGAAGGTGCTGTTCAACGGCCGCTAGATGTTCGACAAGCACGGAATGACCTCCTTTAGTTGACAATGTTCAACGAAGGGCGACCGAAGCCGCATGAAGCCGCTTGTTGCGTGCCACCAGATCAGGTCTCGACGATGTCACCAATTGTCAACCGAAGACGAGGATCACCATCCGGTAGATTCTGTTCTCGCTTACCCGCAAATGACTGGGTGACGAAAAAGCGACTTGCTGCCACAACAACCACCGCTGGTTTTGCCGGCAGCAAAGGAGCGCCCTTCTCCAATGACTTGGCATACAGCAGGAGCCTTGCCCACATAGGCTCTAGCACCTCGTCAATCGCCAAATGGCACTGGTTCCCCGTCCTTGGGTACGACGTGGACCGGATGAACGGACGGCCACGGCCTGTGCTGAAAGCCAGGGAAGCGTCTCGTGTCCGCGAGATCTTCAAGCTCTACCTTGAGCTTGGCGCCTTGCTTCCGGTGGTCTCGGAATTGAATCGTCGAAGCTGGAGGAATAAGGAGTGCATCACCCGCAAGGGAGAGCGGCGCGGAGGCATGCACTTCAACAAAGGTAGCTTGTATCCCCTCCTGACCAACCCAGTCTACATCGGCATGGTCCGCTACAAGACGAATGTCTACCAGGGCGAACACGAGGCCATCGTGGACAAAGAAGACTTCGAGAAGGTGCAAGCCCTGATGCGGAAGAACTCGCATGGCGGCGGGCCGCTGATCCGCAATCGCTACGGCGCTTTGCTGCGCGGATTGATGTTCTGCAAGGCCTGTGACCGGACGATGGTTCACACATTTGCGTCCAAAGTCAATCGGCGCTACCGTTACTACACCTGTACGGCCTCAATCATGAAAGGCCGACGAGCGTGCCCGTCGCCGTTGCTCCCAGCCCCCGAAATTGAGCGTATCGTGATCGACCAAATCCGCGAGATGAACGCCGACGCGGACCTGCGGGCCGAGGCGGTGCGTCAGGCCAACGCCCAGTTCGACGTCGAGATCGCGGAGATGACGGGCGAACGGGTCCGCCTGGGACGGCAACTCGTGCAATTCCACGCCGAGATTCGCCGCCTGGCGACTGGCGGGGCGACTGACAAGATCACAACCGCCCTGCTCGCGGACCTCAACGAGCGCGTCGTCCGGTCCGAAGCCCGCGTGGTCGAGCTCGTCGGATTGATCGACGCTCGGCAGAAAGCGCAACTCGCGGAGACTGACATCGTGGCCGCGTTCAAGGACTTCGACAAGCTCTGGGACGCGCTCATTCTCCGCGAGCAAGCGGAGATCATCAGCCTTCTGGTCTCGCGAGTCGATTTCGACCCAGTTGAAAGCACGGTGTCGGTGACCTTCCTCCCCACAGCAATCCAATCCCTGATGAAGTCCAAACTCGGAGGTGCAGCATGATCACTGTGACCAAGAAGGTGTACTTCACTCGCGCGGCTCGTGGCCGTCGGCGGATCACGGACACGCCGCCGCCAACGGAGACGGTCCCTGAGGGCCGCGTCCCGCGTATCTCCAAGCTGATGTCCCTCGCACTCGAATTTGAGGCGCTGATCCGAGGCCGGCTTTGCACCGACATGACCGAGTTGGCCCGTGTCGCGATGGTCACGCAGCCGCGCATCACTCAGGTGATGAACCTGCTCCACCTGGCGCCGGACATCCAGGAGGAACTCTTGTTTCTGCCCCGGGTGACGGCGGGCCGCGACCCGATTCACGAGAAACGCCTGCGTAAGATCTGCGTCGAACGCGATTTTTCCCAGCAACGGCGGATGTGGGAAGACCTCAAGCGAAGCACCTCAGTGGAATCGACACCTCAGGCGAAAGAGGGTAGCAATCCAGAAATAGGGTAACAAATAGGGTAACAACTCACGCGGCTTGGCGAGGTATTCGTCGGATAGGCACCCGGAGACCGAAACGGGCTCCAACCTGGCTTCGCGACACTTTTCGCGACAAAGTGTCGCGAACGACTGCCGAAATCGGACCAAATTCCAGATCGCGACATTTTCCCCGCCACACTGTCGTGATCTCGCCCCTGACCTTGGACGGATAGATCGTCGCCTTGCTCCGGACATCCAGGACCAACTATTCCTGCCTCGCATCCTGGCTGGTCGCGACCCGCTCCACGACAAGCAGCTGCGCAACGTCTGCGCCGAGCCAGATTTTTTTCGCCAACGCGGGCCGTGGGAAAACCTCAAGCGGGACAAATTGGGGGTTGCCGGTGACTGACCGGCAGGTTAATCTAGCCTAGTCGTGTTTCATGTTTTCTAAACACCGACTAGGGCCCGAGCGATGGCGATAACACCCCATCACGCCAAGTATTGCGCACACGACCTAACCCGTCGTGGGCTTTCGGGGCCGGACCGGCTCTCGATGTCCCTTTTCGATGCGTCCGTCGATCTCAATCCCCACCAAATCGAGGCGGCATTATTCGCCTTGCAGTCCCCGCTTTCGAGGGGTGTCATCCTTGCCGACGAAGTCGGTCTCGGGAAAACCATTGAAGCTGGGATAGTCCTTTGCCAATATTGGGCCGAACGCAGGCGGAGCCTTCTCGTCATCGGTCCGGCGTCGATCCGAAAGCAATGGGCTCTCGAACTGGCCGAGAAGTTTAACCTGCCGGCGACGGTGCTGGACGCCAAGACCTTCCGTGAGATGAAACGCAAAGGACGCAATCCGCTGGCCGAGAAATCCGTCCTCATTTTGTCGTTCCATTTTGCAAACGCCATTCGGGAAGATCTCAAAACCGTGGCTTGGGACCTGGTCGTCATCGACGAAGCCCATAAACTTCGCAACGCCTATCGCCCCAGCAACCGGATCGGCCAGGGCATTCGCTGGGCGACCGAAGGCTGCCGCAAGCTTCTGCTGACGGCGACGCCATTGCAAAACTCCTTGGTCGAACTCTACGGCCTATCCACTTTGATCGATGAGCAGCTTTTCGGTGACGTGAACTCCTTTCGTGCCCAATACACCAGCGCCGGCAGTAGTCTCGACGCCCTGCGTGGTCGCTTGGCTGCCTTCTGCAAACGTACCCTGCGCAATCAGGTGACCGAGTACATCCGCTACACCGAGCGCCGGCCGATCACTCGCCCGTTTCGGCCAACTGATGACGAGCATTCACTTTACGAAGCCGTTTCGACGTTCCTCCAAAGGGAAAACAGTTACGCACTTCCGCAGCGGCAGCGCCACCTGACCGCATTGATCCTTCGCAAGCTCCTGGCTTCCTCGTCCCAGGCCATCGCGGCCACACTCGACACGCTTCGCGCACGTTTGGAAACCCTGCGCGACGAACAGGCCCGCAGCGATCCCGATTTCGCGGAACAGCTCGTCGAGAGTGAGGAAATAGAGAACGACCTGCTCGACGAAATCCTCGACGACGATGAAGACAGCGAGCAAAGCGAGGAGGTGAAGCCGATTGATCGCCAGAAGCTGAAGGAGGAGATCGACATCCTTCAGCGCCTCGCCGAACGGGCACGCAGCATCGGCATCGACACCAAGACCCAGACGTTGCTCAAGGCGCTGGACATCGGGTTTGGCACTCTGGCTGGCACCGGCGCGGCCCGCAAGGCGCTTATCTTTACCGAATCGCGCCGCACCCAGGAATACTTGAAGGCATTCCTCGAAGATCACGGCTATCGCGACCAGGTTGTCATCTTCAACGGCACCAACGGCGGACCGGGGGCGACGGCCATCTACGAACGCTGGGCCAAGGAAAACGCCCAAACGGGTCGCTCATCCGGTTCACGAGCCGTGGATGTTCGCACTGCCCTCATCGAGCATTTCCGCGACCATGCAACGATCTTGATCGCGACCGAGGCAGCTGCCGAAGGCATCAACCTGCAGTTCTGCTCGCTGGTCGTGAACTACGACTTGCCGTGGAACCCGCAACGCATCGAGCAGCGCATCGGTCGCTGCCATCGCTATGGCCAGAAACACGATGTCGTCGTCATCAACTTCCTCAACGAGCGCAACGCCGCCGATCAGCGCGTGCTGGAGTTGTTGGCCGAGAAGTTCAAACTCTTCAGCGGCGTCTTCGGCGCGTCCGACGAAGTGCTCGGCTCCATCGAATCCGGCGTCGATTTTGAGAAACGCATCCTGGCGATTTACCAGGAATGCCGCACGCCCGAGGCAATCGACGCGGCGTTTCGCGCGCTCCAGGCCGAGATGGACGAGCAGATTCGCAGTCGCCTGGACGACACCCGACGCACGCTGTTTGAACACTTCGACGAGGATGTTCACCAGCGTTTACGATTGCGCCTGGCCGACACCCAGGCCCAACTGGACCGCGTTGGCCGGCGGTTCTGGAACGTTACTCGGTTCATCCTTGAGGGACGTGCCGCCTTCGATGAATCGTCTTTGGCGTTTGATCTACAGAATCCTCCCACCGAGGTAATTCCGCCTGGCCGATATCACCTGATCTCCAAAACGCAGCCACAGATCGAAGCCGGCGCCGACCAGTTCCTCTATCGGCTGTCGCATCCGTTGGGCGAGCATGTCGTCGATCTCGCCAAGGCGCTCGACACGCCGCCGGTTCGCATCGCGTTCGATGTGTCGCGCCACCCCACGCGGCTTCATGTCGTCGAAGCCTTGCGAGGCAAGCGAGGCTATCTCTGCCTCACACGGTTGATCGTCGAGTCCTACGAGCCGGAAGAATACTTGCTCTTCTCCGGGTTCGACGATGAAGGCCAGACGCTGGAGCAAGAAACCATCGAGAAGCTGTTCCTCTGCGAAAGCCGCGTGCTCGAAGACATCGCCATCTCCGATTCCGTTGCAGCGCGGTTGGCCGCCGAATCGAAACGCCATGCCGAGGCCACGGTCAGCCGATCGCTCGAATCGAACAGCAAGCATTTTCAACAAGCGCGCGAGAAGCTCGAAGCCTGGGCCGACGACATGATCCTTGCCGCCGAGAAGGCGCTGCGCGATACCAAGGAAAAGATCAAAGTCCTGAGCCGCGAAGCACGCCAGGCCACAACGCTCGAAGAACAGCATCGCATCCAGGAAGAAATCGCGCGCCTTGAGAAGGTGAAACGCCGGCAACGGCAGGACATCTTCAAGTCTGAGGACGAGATCATCGAGAAGCGGGACGCTCTCATCACCAACCTGGAAAAACGCCTCGCCCAGAAAACGACGACCGAAACGCTCTTCACGATCCGCTGGGAAGTGGTTTGAACGCTATGAGCCAAAAATTCGACAAGCTGAAGTCGCTCCTAAAGGAATTGTTCCAGCTCGATCAGCCCGATCTGGACTTTGGCCTGTATCGCATCATGCACGCCAAGGCTGCGGAGGTGACGGCGTTCCTTGAACGCGATCTATTGCCCCAGGTGAAGGCGGAATTCGGGCAGTACAAGAGTGCGGACAAGACGGAGCTGGAGGCCCAGCTTGCCAAGGCCATCGCCGCGGCCCGCGAGCTTGGCGCCGATCCCGAAACGACGCCGAAGGTCAAGGACCTCCGCGCCAAGCTCCAGACCGGCGCCGTGGACATCGCCAGCCTGGAGGGCGAGGTTTACGACCATCTCCTCAGCTTCTTTGGCCGCTACTACTCTGACGGCGACTTTCTGTCCAAGCGTCGGTATTCGCGGGACGGCCGCTACGCCATTCCTTACGACGGCGAGGAGGTGAAGCTCTACTGGGCCAACCACGACCAGTACTACATTAAGACGAGCGAATACCTGCGCGACTACACCTTTCGGCTCCGGCCCGACGACGAAGCGAAGCCGATGCGCGTGCACTTCAAGCTCGTCGACGCCGCCGAGGGAGAACACGGCAACGTCAAGCCGCCGAATGGCAAGGACCGCGTCTTCATCCTCCGGGCCGGGGAGCCGATCTCGCTGACGGATGATGGTCAGCAGCAAGAGTTCTTTGCGCACTTCGAGTATCGTCCCGCGACCTTGGACGATTGGCCGTTCAACGACCGCAAGGGCAAGACCAAGCCGCCGTCGCAAAGCGATCTCACCGCCATTGCCGAGCGGGGTATTTTGAGCTCCGCGGCAATCTTCACCGATCGGGGGCCGTGGGCCACAGAACTCGCCAAGCCGCATTTCAAAGCGGACGGTGAGCAGGCCGAGTACAGCCGGCTGCGCGCCCACCTGAGCCGCTACGTGGCCCGAAACACCTTCGATTACTTCATCCACAAGGACCTGGGCGGCTTCTTGCGCCGCGAGCTCGACTTCTACATCAAGAACGAAGTCATGATGCTCGACGACATCGAGAACGAGTCGGTTCCGCGCGTCGAGCAGTACCTGTCCAAGATCAAGGTCATCCGCCGCATCGCCGGCAAGATCATTACCTTCTTGGCCCAACTGGAAGACTTCCAGAAGGCGCTGTGGCTGAAGAAGAAATTCGTCGTCGAAACGCAGTACTGTGTCGCGCTCAAGGAGGTGCCCAAGGAATTTCACCCGGAGATCGCAACGAACAAGAAGCAGTTAGCGGAATGGAAGGAGTATTACGGCCTGGAACCAACCAACGGGAAGAAAAAAGAAGACATGGACAATCTGTTCGGCGACGATACGGAGGTGATCGCCCTGACGCCGCGCCTCCATGTGCCACGGTCTTGTATGATCGACACGCGATACTTCCCCGCCGATTTCACGACTCGGCTGATTGAAACTCTCGGAGACTTGGATGCCAAGACCGACGGCGTGCTGGTTCACAGCGAAAACTTCCAAGCGTTGAGCCTGATGCAGGCACGTTACCGAGAGAAGGTCAAGTGCGTATACATCGACCCGCCGTACAACACCGACGCGTCTGCAATTGCTTATAAGAACGATTACAAAGACTCGTCCTGGCTCTCGTTGATGGAGAACAGGTTGTCGGTTGCACGTTCCCTACTAGCTGATGGCTCCATGACGTGTGTTGCCATAGATGACATTGAATTTGCCAGATTACGGTGCATGTGCGACCAGCTATTTGGACCAGCCGCAACACTGGGGATTGCCGTGGTCCGTAGCAATCCAGCCGGCCGGTCTACGCCAAAGGGTTTTGCTGAAGCGCACGAGTATTCGGTTTTCTTGGCGAACTCGGATGATACAAGTGTTGGCCGCGTTCCCCGATCAGTAAAGCAATTGGCACGATACTCTGAACAAGATGAAATGGGTAACTATGAATGGGTGAATTTCCGCGAGCATGGCGGCGCGGAAGCCACGCGAACAGCACGGCCAAGGATGTACTATCCCATCTTCGCAAAAGACGGGAACGTGCGCCTTCCTAAATTGGAGTGGGACCCAGCACAGCAATCATGGAAACTGCTTGAAAAACCGAAGAGTGGCGAGGAGGTAATCTGGCCAACTAACGAACAAGGCATCGAGCTTCGCTGGAAATGGGGATCTGAGTCATTTGTTGAGCAAGTAAAGCACTTTCGCGCTCGCCCAGATCAGTCCGGCAAGACTGGCGTTTACATGAAATCAAGGATGAATGAAGAAGGGATGCTGCCTGTTACCTGGTGGGACGACAAAGAGTATTCGGCAACTGAGTACGGCACAAATCTGTTGGTCAACTACTTTGGCGAGATTTTTGATTTTTCATTTCCGAAAGCACTGAAACTTGTAGTTGATTGCCTTCGCGCAGCGAATTGCACGAAGGATTCGTTGGTTCTTGATTATTTTGCTGGCTCGGGGACTACTGGGCATGCAGTCACGGTTTTGAATCGTGAAGACAAGGGGCGTCGTACTTTTGTGCTCGTGGAAGCCGGGCGTCACTTCGACGCCGTGCTTTTGCCGAGGCTCAAGAAGGCATGCTTTGCCCCGGAATGGAAGGACGGCAAGCCCAAACGGCCAGCCACTACAGAGGAAATCGAACGCGGGCCGCGCGTGCTCAAAATCGTCCGCCTCGAATCGTATGAGGACACGCTTAACAACCTGGAAGTCAAGCGTGCCGCCAGTCAGCAGGCCCTTCTTGATCTAACCGAGACTCAGGGTTCGGGCAAGCTCCGCGAGCAATACCTGCTGCAGTATCTCCTCAAGGTGGAAACGCAGGGCAGCCCGTCGCTGTTCAACGTGACCGCGTTCACCGACCCGACGGCGTACCGGCTTGTCGTCAAACGGCCTGGCTCCGACGAAAGCCGCGAGGTGTGCGTCGATCTGATCGAAACGTTCAACTGGCTCATCGGATTGACGGTGCAACAAATCTCGGCCTGGAAGGGCTACAGTGCCAAGTTCGTCCGGGACGAGGAAAAAAGGTTGCGCGTCGCATTTCGCAAAGGTTCAAAGGTCGCCAAAGAATTCAAGGAAAGCGCTGACGGCCCGTTCTGGTTTCGCGAAGTGAAAGGCACGACACCGGACGGTCGCAAGACGTTGATCGTTTGGCGCAAGCTGACGGGCAATGTCGAGGAGGACAACCTGGCGCTCGACGAGTGGTTTGTCGAACACCAATACACCAGCAAGGACAGCGAGTTCGGCCTAATCTACGTGAACGGCGGCAACAATCTCGAAAACCTGAAGACGCCGGACGACACCTGGAAGGTGCGTTTGATCGAGGACGACTTCCATCGGCTCATGTTCGCCGGGTCGGAATGAGGACGGGGAGGCGGGGAGAGGGGGAGAGGGGGAGAAGGGGAGAAGGGGAGAGGGGGAGACGATGGATGACAAGATTAAGAATCATCGCGACTTGCGGGTTTGGCAGAACGCCATGAACTCGGCGATGGCGATCTACGAAGTGAGCAAGAAGTTCCCAGCCGAGGAACGATACAGTATGACGGATCAAATACGGCGTGCGTCGCGATCCGTGGCCGCGAACATCGCGGAGGCCTGGCGGAAGCGGCGTTATAAAGCGGCGTTCATTGCCAAGTTGAGTGATGCGGAAAGTGAAGCCTGCGAAACGCAGACCTGGCTGGAATTTGCGCTTCGTTGCAATTTCTTGACGGCGGCACAGGCCCAACCGCTCGACGCCAATTACGAACAAATCCTCGCGCAACTCGTGACGATGATCAACCAGGCCGATCACTGGACGCTCCCACCGCAAGGAGGCAAGTAATGCCGCGTTCTCCCCGTCGCCCCGTCACCCGCACTCCCCGTCGTCTCCCCGAGGTGCCTTTTCCGTTCAAGCTCGTCTTGACGCAATGGCTGCTGGGTCTGTTCGGCGTCGAGCGCCTGGAGCAACTCGCCGACGAACGGGTACGTTCTGAAGGACTGGAAGGGCTGGACGAGAACAACGTTCATCGTTTGCACCACAGCCTGATGGAACTTGTTCCTGATAGGTGTCAAGTCAAGAGCCTCCTACAAGGGTACGACCAGAACATCGTCAAGCACACGCAGAAGCTGAACGAACGCCGGATCACGCACGGCGAACAGCCGATCGTCTGGAAGTACTTCCAGTATCTCGCGCTGCTTTGCACCGAGGTCTATCTCGACTGGTATTTCGGCAAGCCGGAAGACCTGCGCCAGGCGCTCAACGC
>CAZAFH010000089.1:0-34708 GCA_964484265.1 uncultured Singulisphaera sp. | reverse complement strand
TCTCTCCCCTCTCCCTCCGGGAGAGGGGTCGGGGGTGAGGGGGAATCATCCCACGCTTCTAGTCCATCCGTCACCGGCGGCGCCCCCTCACCCCCAACCCCTCTCCCTCCGGGAGAGGGGAGAAAGAGGCCAACCCCTCTCCCGGAGGGAGAGGGGAGAAGGCTCACCATCCGCGGCGCTCGGCATCATAATCTCAGGAACATCGACGTATCGATCCCTCTCGGATGCTGGACCTGCCTCACCGGCGTGAGCGGGTCAGGCAAGAGCTCGCTGGCGCGCGACGTAATTGGCCACGCGGTTCGGCGGCACCTCGGACTACTCGCGCCGACGCCTGGCGAACATGATGGAATCGACGGCATCGATGCTATCGATCGTTTGCTGGAGGTCGATCAGAAGCCGCTGGGCCGATCGCCGCGCTCAAATCCCGCCAGCTACACAGGCCTCTTCGACGAGATGCGCAAGCTGTACGCCTCGACGCGCGTGGCGAAACTTCGCGGTTGGAAGGCGAATCGCTTCAGCTTCAACGTCAAGGGTGGACGCTGCGAGGAGTGCCTCGGCCAAGGCCAAACCCGAGCCGCTTCCTCGTTGATGCCAGAATTGCGGCTCATCTGTCCGGCATGCCAGGGGCGCCGTTTCAACGCCGCCACGCTCGAAGCTCGCTGGCATGGGCTGTCTATCGCGGAGGCGCTCGACCTCTCCGTCGCCGATGCCCGGCAAGTTTACGCCAACGTGCCGACGATGGCGCCGATGTTGGCCGCCCTCGACGAAGTCGGGCTAGGTTATGTCGCGCTGGGGCAACCGGCGAACACGCTTTCCGGCGGCGAGGCGCAGCGCGTCAAGCTTGCCGCGGAGATTGGAAAGAAGTCGCTCGGGAAAACGCTATACCTTCTCGACGAGCCGACGACGGGTCTGCACTTCAGCGATGTCGCCCGGCTCGTGTATGTCTTTCGCCGCTTGACGTCCGCAGGCAACTCCGTTCTCGTGATCGAGCACCATCCGGATTTGATCGCGCAAGCCGACTGGGTCATCGATCTCGGCCCTGGCGCCGGCGAGGCAGGCGGGGCGATCGTCGCCGCAGGCACGCCTTCGGAGGTAGCGCAATGCGAAAAAAGTGTGACGGGGCGTTATCTTTTGCGTTAATAGTGTGGGCATTAGCGACCATGACAGCCTGACGGATAAAATCGATTGTGCCGAGTTTGCCGTCGCCGCATTCGTGTGCTACACTTCACTGGCTGGAGGCACGGCCACTGCCACTCACTAGCGGGATATTAATCTCAGAGCGGACTTCGCCACATGAGCAACGAACTACTTGATCGAACCATCCGGTCTCCGCGTTCGGAACTCGCCGGCAATGGAGAGGGCAAACTGGCGTCGCTCGATTCAAATCCCGAGGTCGACATTCCCCTCGCCGCGAACTCCGACGCGGAACCACCACTCGATGAATCCACGCCAGGCGCTACGCTGCGCGCACGCATGCCGAGCAATGGATCGGTTTCAAACGGCATGGCGATGCCGACCGTCACAGGATACGAACTGCTCGAGGAACTTGGCCGGGGCGGCATGGGCGTCGTCTACAAGGCCTGGCAGCACAGCTTGCGGCGCACCGTCGCCCTGAAGATGATTCTCGGCGGCAACTTCGTCGGTGAACGCGACCTCGATCGCTTCCGAACCGAAGCAATGGCGATCGCCCGCTTGCACCACCCCAGCCTCGTCAGCATCTACGAAATCGGCGAGCACGCCCGGCTTCCGTTTTATTCCATGGAATACCTGGAAGGCGGCAGCCTGTCGCGGCGAATGAACGGCCAGCCCGTCGCCCCGCGCGTCGCCGCCGGGCTACTTCGCGCGCTGGCGACGGCGATCGACTATGCCCACAAGAACGGCATCGTGCATCGCGATCTGAAACCTGCCAATATTCTCCTGTCAGGCAACTCCAGCACACCGCTTGACCAATGCGTGCCCAAGATCACCGACTTCGGCATCGCCAAGCTGCTCAACGAAGATAGCCGAATCACGCGCACGGGCGATATTCTCGGTACGCCTCATTACATGGCGCCGGAACAAGCCCAAGGACGCACCGATCTCATCGGCCCGACGGCCGACGTCTACAGTCTCGGCGCGATTCTTTACGAACTGCTGACCGGGCGTCCGCCGTTTCAGGGTGACAATAGCGCCGACATCCTGATGCGTCTCACGAAGGACGAGCCGGACAGTCCGACGCGCTTCGTGCGCGGGCTGCCTCGGGATATCGTCACCATCTGCATGAAATGTCTGGAGAAAGACCCCGACAGGCGCTATTCAAGCGCGGGCGGGTTGGCTGCGGAGCTTGATCGATTTCTGCGCGACGAGCCGATTCTCGCCAGGCCGTCTTCGATGTTTGAGCGCGCCGCAAAATGGGCGCGTCGGCGTCCTGCCCAGGCGACGATTTTTGCCATGGCGCTGGGTATCACGCTCCTGAGTTTTACGTTGCTTTCCGTCGTTTATCTGCAGGCGGTAGAGCATTCGCGGGAGCTGCGCGAGATGCTGACTCAGCAGGATCTTCTGCTGGCCGACGCGTATCTCGAACGAGGTTTTCACCTGGCCGAGGAGGGCGACGTCCGCCGGGGCATGCGCTGGATGTTCCGCTCGCTGGAGGTTGCCGAGGGCGTGGAAGCGCGGCGCAAGTTACCCGTGGCGCTGTCGAAAACGATTCGCCTGAATTTGGCGGCCTGGAGCGAATGCGTCGCCACAACGCCGAAAATGCTACCTCACGGCGACTGGGCGTGGGATGTTGCGTTCACCACCGACGGGAAATACGCGATTACCGCCAGCGCGGACCAGACCGCTCGACTATGGGACGCACAGTCGGGCCAGGCCGCGGGGCCGATTTTGAATCACGACCACGCCGTCTGGGGCGTCGCCGTTCATCCCGATGGCAAGACGATTTTCACGATCACGGGCGAACGGCATTGTTCCACGGGCTCCATTTGCGTTTGGTCGCGCGAGAACGACGATTCCGCCGACTTCACGCTTCGCGGCACGCCGATGCAGTTTCCGCACGAACTATTTCGCCTCCAGCTGAACAAGCAAGGCGATCGGCTCTGGGTCGCCTCGATCTACCACGGGCTTTCCTACATTCTCAAATACGATGCAACCAAGCCGGGCAATGGCCTCTCGCTCGTCGGCTCGCCTTTGAACGGGCATCACACTCTCGGCGCCTTCAGCGGCGACGGCAGCACGCTCGCCACTATCCTCGCGACCGACGTCGATGAAACTGGCGCAGCCCATGCCATCGTCCAGTCCACGCCCCGAGTCCAGCTTTTCGACGCTCGCACCGGCGCCGCCCTTGGCGATCCGCTGGCTCATGTCGGGCCAGTACGCAGCCTGACTTTTTCTACCGATGGAAAGTACCTGGTTACCGGCTGCTCCCTGTCCCATAACCGCGAACGCGGCGATAGCAGCGCGATCTATGTCTGGGAAACGGCAACGCGAAAGCTTCTCTCGCAGACTCCCCCGCTGCCGGGCCGAATGAAGACCTCGGTATTCGCTCCGAATGGCAAGATGTTTGCCGTCAGCTCGTTTTACATCGTCGATAAACGTAACACGCCGGGCATCAATGTGACGAAGGGCGATATTCAAATTTGGCTGATGAATGCCGAGGGACGCATCGAACCGCTTGGCACGCCGATTCCCACCGAACACGTCGTCTGGTCGATGGCGTTCAGCCCCGACAGCCGAATGCTTCTCGCTGGGTGCGAGAATTATCACGCCTATCTCTGGTGTGTGACAAACGGAAAACAACTTCAGGCGTCCGTCGGCCACGAGGGAAACTGTGTGAAGGTCTGCTTCAGCCCGGATGGCCGACGGGCGCTGACCGGTTCCGCAGGGGGCACGTTCAACGCCTCCGCTCGACTGTGGGATGTGCCTCGCTCGGCGCACGTGGGTTCGCCGATGTTTCATTCGGGCAACATTCGCACGCTGCTCTGGGACGAAAACGAAAAAGACGCCTGGGTCGGTTGCGGCGAGAAGCAGTATCGCTGGGATCCCGATACCGCCGAGTTGCTCGACCACTTCCGCTTCGACAAGACATGCGTCTCGCTCCACGCCGGCGCCGAAAAGAATCAATGGATCCCCGAGTTCGAGATGGGCGAGTTCCGCCAGTTCGATCTGCGAAAGCGCACTGTTGCCGAAATCCCCGGCTTGCCGAAGAAGCCCGGACACAATCTAGGCTATCACCCCGCGACGCACCAGTTTGTTGCGTATCGAAATCACCCTGTTGCCTTTCAGGTTTTCCAGACCGACGGCACGCCCCCGTCTGCCGCTTTCGCCGACCCGAAGCGCGACATGCACATATTCACGCTCTCTCCCGACGGCAGCGTACTCGCCGCCGGGGTGGCCGACAGCAACATCTCCAACTACGTCCTGCTGTTCGATGTTCGCGACAAGTTCCGGATTCTCCACCAGACGCCGGCGCAAAAGCAGCGAATCGATTCGATCGCCTTCAGCAGCGATGGCAAATTGCTGGCGATGGGCGGCGCCGATCAACAGGTCCAGCTGCTAGACGTGTCGGCAAAGCGCTTCGTCGGCACACCCTTCCTCGCCCAGGGCTTCATCACCTGGATCGATTTTCTCCGCGACGACGAACTCCTGCTCACCCGCAACGACCACCGTTCGCTCGCACTCTGGGACGTGGCGACCGGCAGGCGCGTCGGGCCTGCCTTTGAAACGCGCGCCATAATCGAACACACAAAGGTCCATCCGAAAGGCCAAAGCATCCTGATCGGCACGCGGGGCAACATGGCCATGAATTGGCGGCTCCCACAACCCGTAAAAGGATCTCTCGGCGAAATCAAACATTGGCTGGAGACGATCACCGAAACCGAGATTCGGCCATCCGAAACGATCGACGCACGTGACACCACGAAGCGGCGCGAACGATGACCGCGATTCA
Source organism: uncultured Singulisphaera sp. (assembly GCA_964484265.1). Taxonomy (GTDB): domain Bacteria; phylum Planctomycetota; class Planctomycetia; order Gemmatales; family Gemmataceae; genus SIAQ01. The sequence goes on along the minus strand of CAZAFH010000089.1, from coordinate 29,781 downwards.
TGGCTCGCACGATCGGCCATCCTCGCCCACGCGAACTAGCCGCACGGTTGGGAAGCCCTCGCCGCCTTCGACCGGATGGCCAGCCAGCACGACGACAAGCGACCCTGCCCTCGCGGCTCCCGCCAGGAACGACGCCCGCACCGCCGCTTCCAGCCGATCATCGCCGCGCTGAATCGGAAACGGCACGATGACACCTTGCACGCCCCACGCCACGGCGAGGCGGCGCACGACTGCCTCATCGGTGGAAACTCCGATGATATCGATAGGCACGCGATGCCGGGCGACGAGCCGCGCCGTTCGGCCTGTGAGCGTCGGCGTGATGATCGCGTCGGCGCCGGTGGCCTGGGCCAGATCGCAGACGGCATGCGTGATATGGTCGGTGATATCGCCTCGCGGAATGGCCATCGGTTTCGGGCCGCTCTCTTCTTGGTGGGTTTCAGCTTCCAGCACGATGCGATTCATGCACGAGAGTGCTTCCACGGGATAATCGCCGACCGCCGTCTCGCCAGACAGCATCACCGCGTCGGTTCCGTCGTAAACCGCGTTGGCGACATCGCTGACCTCGGCGCGCGTGGGCCTCGGGTTCTTCCGCATCGAGTCGAGCATGTCAGTCGCCGTGATGACCGGCTTGCCGGCGAGTCGAGCTTTCTGGATTAACTTTTTCTGCACGTGCGGCACTTTTTCGAGCGCGATCTCGACGCCCAAATCGCCGCGTGCGACCATGATGCCGTCGAACGCGGCAATGATGTCGTCGGACTTGCCGTCGCGGACCGCCTCAGGGCGTTCCATCTTGGCGAGGATTGGGATCTCGACGTTGTAGCCGCGAATGACGCCGCGAAGTTCGTGCGCCGCCGACGCATCGCGCACGAACGACAGCGCCAGCCAATCGACACCGGCGGCGAGGGCGACGGCCACGGCGTCGCGGTCGCGCTTCGTCACCGCGGGAATCGCCAGTTCGCTATCCGGCAGGTTGATGCCCTTGTTGGGCAGCAGCGTTCCGCCGACCTCTACCGTCAACGTGACGACATCCTTCGCCACGCCATGCACGCGTGCCTGGATTCGGCCATCATCGAGCAATACGCGATGGTTCGGCTTGACCTTCGCCAGCGCTTCGGGTTCCGTCAGGTGCACGTCCGCCGCGACGTCGGGTTTCAAGGCGAAGGCGAGCTTTGCTCCTGCCGTCAGTTCGAGCGGGTCCTTCAAGATCGCGCGGAGTTTCGGCCCTGGCAGATCGCCAAGCACCGCCACGACGCGCTTGCGCTCCCCGGCCAACTGGCGGAACCGGTCGATCCGCCCGCGATGGTCCTCGGCCGTCCCGTGCGAAAAATTGATTCGTGCGACATCCAAACCGGAATCGAGCAGCTTATCGAGCACGCCAGGCCGATCGGTGGCAGGACCCAGCGTGGCGACGATGCGTGTGCGTCTTTGCATGGTTATTCGTGGTCCGAAGGGTTACGAGTTGTTAGCCTGAAGCGCAACGGAACGGCACATCTGCGAGCGATGCGTTCGGCACTTTGCCCTTGGTATCGTTGTATGGTTCGTCGTTCTTTTCATCGACGCGACATGATTTCTGAAGGAAGCGGCGAAAAAAAAAGGCCCCGGCGACATTACTCGCTGGAGCCTTTCTGATGGGGCGATGCGTCCTTCACTGGCAGCATTACGGGCGGCCGGTGCGGATGTCGCTCGGGGTCGGCGGGGCAACGGGAACCACTTCCAGGGTCACGTAGCCGCGAGTTTCCGTCACGCCTTCGGGAGCTTGCGGGCCGGTCGGCAGCGGCGAACGGAGGCTACCTTGCACTGCTGTCGGCCGGGTTTCAAGCGGAGTAGGTGCTGCAGTCTTGAACGGGACGGTTTGGCTCGGCGTGACGCGTTCCATCTGAACCGGCGTGAACCCGATGGGCCGACTCGGCACGACGCGCTCGGTCTTGATCGGCACATACGTCTGCGGGCGTGTCACGGGAGCCGAGACGATGGTTTCCGGATTCGCCGGGATGATGCGAGTGGGACCTGCGGGGACGATGTACTCGCGGCTGCTGTTGCGCGTCGTCACGATTTCGTAGAGCGAGAGCGGTTTGGCCTGCGAAGTGACAGTGACCGGCGCGGAGACGGCATGGGTGTTGCCAAACGCATGGGCGATGATGTCCGCGAGGTTGCCGGAGCGCTGCGGGTTGGCAGGCGCCGCGCTTGGGGCGGTGTTGTTGGCTTGCTGCAGGTTCACGAGCAAGCCGCGAGCGCTGGCGACTACCTGTTCGCGCTGAGATTGGGCGAGCTTGCGATAATATTCACGCGGATCGATGCCTTCGGTCTTCTTGATTTCGCCGTCTTTGCCCTTTTCTTCCTCAATGATTTTCTGGATCAGCGGGCAACGCGCGAGGGCGTCGGCAGCGGCGGCGCGGACGCGGTCTGAGCGTTCCGCGGGTGCGCCGTCTTTATCGCTTCCCGAGACGCACATCTCCAACGCCTTGACGGTTTTCTCATTGCAGCAGCAGCCATTGCGAAGCGACAGGGCGGCCTCGAAGCGCACGCATTCGTTGGGGTCCTTGCGGAGCGAGAGCACGAGGGCTTCAGTCGCTTCGGGCCAGTAGTTGCAGTCTACCGTGCCGAGGTAGCGAACGGCCTGGCGACGAGCCTTGGCCTCTTCTTCGTCTTTCTTGATCCGCGCCGCGGCGCCGCCGGACGAAGTGGCAGGCATATTGGCGATGTCGTTGGCGATGCTATTGGCCAAACAACGGTTCTGGATCAACCCGCCTGTCATGGCGGACATCGGCGCTGTAGCGCTGCTGACCATTTTACCGAGAGCGGAATTGCAGAAGCAGGTCTTGGCGTTGAGTTTTTGTTGCGGCGTCAGGCACAAGAAGCTCCAGAGGTTGGCCGGGGCCGCCGGTGCGGCGGGCACTCCGACGACGCCTGGCACAGCCGCGCCGCCCACGCCGGGGATTTGTGCGGAAGCGATGGGGGCGAGCAGAAAGCTCGAGAGCAGCCCCACGAGGAGACGTTTCGACATGTTCATGGGATCCATTCCTTTCAAGAGAAACTGACGATTTGTCTGACTGTATCGATCAATCCGATTTCAATAGTTTTGCAGCTTCTGCCGCGTTTACGGAATTTGTTATCGGTGAGGGTTCTTGGGATTTCGAGCGAGTTTGAGGAGTTTTTCGGCTTTGTCGATATGCGCGACCCCGCAAATGCGTTACACCTTGCGCCGGCGCATCTGTTTTAACATCGACGGGGCAAGGTGGCGGAGAAGGGCGGAGTTTGCGGGTTGTCCGGATTATGCAGTCAATGCCGATTGTGCCGACACCTGGTTCCGCGCCGATGGACAATTCTGCCGGGAAGGCAAATTTTGCCGGTCGTTCCACCGATAAGGGAAGTATCAGTTCTTTCGTTTCTGACAAATATGCGTGGCCTCCTGGTTTTCCTTGAAGGAGTATGAAGTGATTCGTTCCATTTTCGCCAAAGTCATGTCTTGTTTGAAAGTGCTAGGATTAACCGCCGCCGGTTGCGTATTCGCGACGACTGGTCTGGCCCAGGAAAAACTCCCCGCGATCGCCGAGCCGAAGCCGTTGACGCCATCCGTCAAGCCGAGCATCGGCGCCCCCGAGGCGCTGCCGGCGCCGACGCCGACGCCTGCCGTCAAGAACGGCGCGATCTTCGATCCGATGATCCGGCCTGTCAGCGGCTGCTGCAATCTACCGCCGGTCAATCCAATCTCGGCCTACGGCGGGCCAAACAACACCTGCGTGCCGGGCCGACCGGGATGCATCAATACCGATTCGTGCGACCCAGGCACGCGGCTATTCGGCGGCCTGTGCAACGCGCTCTGCTGCCCGGACCCGTGCTATGAACCGCGCTGGATCGGCGAAGCCAATGCCGCCTTCTTCCAGGATGGACCTCGCCCCGTCACCCAGACGCGCATCCGCTGGGATGCCGGCCTGAACTTCCGCTTTCCAGATACCTCCGAATTCTTCTGGGGCAAGATCGGCACGCGCGGCCCGGCGACCAACACCCGCGCCATCCGCTATGACGATCTGACGCTCTACCAGGAAGTAGCCGCCAATCCCTCGGCGAGCTTCTTCATCGAGACGCCCTACCGCAACTACAGTCCGGACACCGGCCCGAGCGGATCGGGTTTCGGCGACTTGAACCTCGGCACCAAAGCCGTCCTGCTCGACCGCGAGTTGCTCCTCGTGACCTTCCAGTTCAAGACGTTCATCCCGACGGGGAACGCTCTGGCCGGCGCCGGCACGGGCCATCTCTCGCTCGAACCGGCCTTGCTGGCAGCCTTGAAGCTCGCGCCGACCACCTATCTCCAATCGGAGATCGCTCAGTGGATCCCGATCGCGTCCACGTCCGGCACGGGCGGCACGGTGTTCCATTTCCACTTCGCCTTGAACCAGACGCTTTGCAACATCGGTGATTGCGTCAAGCTCATCGGCGTAGCCGAATTGAACGGATTCAACCAACGCGGCGGCTTCACCGACTTCCCGAGCGGCCTCAACACCGCAGTCAACGGCGGCACCTACGCTAACGCCGGCCCGGGCTTCCGCCTGCAAATCTGCGACCGTTGCGACTTCGGCTTCGGCGCCGGCTTCGGCTTCGGCAACCTGCACGGCCCTGGCCAAATCTACCGCACCGAGTTCCGCGTCCGCTACTAACCTGTAACGACGCTCGCCAAACGCCAACGCCAGGAGCAAGGCCACGCTTGCTCCTGGCGTTTTTTTCGTTGACTCAGCGGACTGCCGTGTCTGCCGCTTGCTGCTTTGTGCTCAGCATGGCGCCGTGTTGAGCGCTAACCCGGATTATTCACCACAGAGAGCACAGAGATCACAGAGCAATACGAAAGAATGGGTGGGAAAAGAGTTACGACATTGGAGTTGTGGTCATCCCGTTTTCAGGGTGGTTTCATTTATCTCTTGAGATTCCCCCTAATTTCCTCACTCTGTGTTCTCCGTGCCCTCTGTGGTGAATAATTCGGGCTAGGCCATTAGCTGTAAACCCAAATCGGGAAGTTTTTTTCGCAGGTTACAAAATCATGCCAGGGCCTTGAACTGATTCTCGTCGGCCAGGGATGGAATCAATCCCTGCTGCTCCATCGCAATCGCTTTGTCGCGAATCGCTTCGAAGGCCTCCAGCAATGTTCGGAGCGGCTTCTCGGCAGACTCAAGATTGGCAAGGGTTGGATGATTCAGACAGTGATGCACGAACTCAAAGAGGCGGAGGAAGTTGACCGCAGTGTCGTCGGTCGCGCCGGCCATTCCCGAAGCGAGATTCGTAATCAGAAACTTTACTTGCGTGACCAGGTTCTGCACGCCATCCGCCTGGTCCTGCTCGGCCATCGCCTTCGCACGGCCAATACATTCGATCGCCTTCCGGTACGTCGCGATGATGATCTCGACGCGTGAAACAGTTGGTTGTGATTTTCGCGTGTATGCGAGATAACCTTGCATGAATCAATCCTGTTAATAAATTCGACGGTTTCGATGACCTATCAAGAGGCTGACGTACGAACACTACTCGACTGAGAGCTCAAGAATCCGCTAGAGGCCTGGAGCTTGCTCAAAGTCTCTTCCATGGCGGCGAACTGGCGCTGCAGGCTGGCGGTGCGCGAGGCGATCGTTTGGCTCTGCGCCGATTTCTGGTCGTCCAGATCCGTGATGCGGCTCGTGAAATCGTCGTCGATCGTTTTCAGCCGGCCGTTGATGGGATCGAAGAGCTGATTCAGGATCGTGTCGAGCCGCGAGGCCACGCCGCGCGAGACGGTGACGTTGCTTTCGATGCCGGTTCCGACCTGGGCGGGAGTGAGGATGACGCGCAATTGCAGGTCGGCGGTATTGGCGTTCTCGGGATCTCCGGCAAGGAACTGCCCCGTTCCACGCGCCGATTCCGAGACGCCGTTGACGAGAAAATCGCCGACGACATCGGCGCCCTGGGCCGATGCCCCGGCGGAAAAACCGAGTGCGGCGAGGGATGATCCAGACCCGGCCAATACCTGCGAGACGACGCCGAGGCGATTGGAGGCGATCGCGAGCTTGTCGCCGTTCAGCGTGACATTCACGGACGCGCCGGCGAGTGTCGTATCGCTGTTGATCGCGGTCTGCACCGCTTGCGCCAGGGCGATCCGCGAGTACGTTCCAGCGGCAATCGTGAGCTGTGCGGATGGCTTACCGTCGATCGTGACCGAGAGCAAATTGTTGGTTCCATCGATAACCGTGGAGGCGGCAAGATCGGTGGCGCCGGTCAACGTGGCGCGCTGGGCGGCCTGAGAAATCCGAACGGTGTATCCCGACGACGTGGTCTTGGTTTTGGTACTGCCGGTGACGAACTGAATGCCCGTATTCGAGGTCTTTCCGGTCAGGGAGAACAGCGTTTTGACGTCTGCCAGAGTCACGCCGTCGAGCTTGCCATTGAGCACGTCGGCGAGTTTGGCGTCGTTCACTGTGAGCTTGCCCTTGTCGTCGGTCGTGATTCCGAGTCCGCCGAGGTAGCTGAGCCGAGGATTTGCGCCGTCCACGGTTCCGGTGAATACTGAGCGAACTTGGTCCTGGATGGTAAGCGCCCGTCGATCTCCGAGCAAGATGCCGGCCTGGCCTGTAGTCGAATCGAAGCTGCTTGCTTGATTGATGAAATCCATGACGTCGTTGTAACTCGACACGAAATCGGTCACGGCTTTCGCCATCTTGTCAATGTCGTTGGCCACGGTCAGCGTGATTTCGCTGTTCGGCGCGGCTTGAAGCACATTGAGCGCGATGCCGGGAAGCACGGAATCGAATTGATTCGTCGCGCTCGTCACGGTAAGCGCGCCGCTGCCCGAACCTAGTGTGATGGCGGCATCCGTGGCGTCCTGCACATTTGGGACAAACGCCTTCACGTCGAACGTCTGCCCGGCAATGAGCGTGCCCGAGCCAAATTTGACTTGCACGCCCTCGGCGACGGAAAGGAGACTATCCGCGTCGCCCTGATTGACGGTGATCGTGCCGGTGTGAGCGCCAGTGGAATCGGTGTATGCGAGCTGCAAGCCGTCATCCGTGCCGACCGTACCGCCGGTGACGACGGTGAACCGGTACGTGGTATTGGCCGACCCCGTGAAGGCGGAACCCGTGTTAGCGCCGACGGTCGAGGTGCCCGTGAATCCCGTGCCGAGAATGGGCGACCCGATAGATGCGGAATCGAACAACGGCTTGACGTCTCCGCCCGCGGAGCCGGCAAGCGAATTCGTGAGAATGATTTTGTTCGCTGCTCCGGTCTGGGCGGAAGTCAACAGGAGCCGATAGCCCTGGGCGTTCGCCCCCGAGCCGTCGTTGATGATGGCAGCGCTGACTTTGGCGCCGGAGTTATTGATTGCGTCGGCTAGGCCTTGAAGCGTGTTGTTCGAGCTATCGATCGTGATATCGGTGGCGTTGTCGCCGACTTTTATCGTGAACGTTCCTTGGGTGATAGTGCTGCCCGTCGAATCGAAACCCTGTGAAGCGATTTGCTGGGCTCGCGCCAGGCTGTTGACTTGAATGCGATAGACGCCGGCGACGGCGGAACTCGTCGCGGCTGCCGTCACCGCGTTGGTGTCGCTGGAGGTCACGGTTCGGCCATCAAAGACGCTGTTTTGCGAACGAGAGAGCTGCGTCATCTGCCCCTGGAGCGCGAGCAGGCGAGCCTCGATCGCTTTGTAGGCCGTTTGCTGTTGAACGATTTTGCTTTTCTTCTGATCGATCCGAGTGATCTTGCTCTGTTCGATCGCTAGAAGACCTTCAATGACTTTTTGCGTGTCAATGCCGCTGACGAGCCCTGAGACGGACGGTGATACACTCTGCGAAGTAGAACCAAGGGAACTGGTTGATAGCGAGCTCATGGGGTTTCCTCATCAAGAGGATCGACGGAATGGCATTTCATCCACATGAGATCGCACTCGTTCCCATTGTGCAGGGACCATGGAAAAGAATTGCAATCCGAACATTCGGCACAAAAGGCGCGGCCCAATCATCGTGGGAAGAACACGGGCGAAAAGAAAGAAGGGACGGGCCGTTTCACGTCCCTCTTCCATTGGGCATGACGAAATCCGATTAACCACGCAGCAAGCTCAGGATGAGCTGCGAGGTCTGGTTCGAGTTCTGCAGCACCGTCGTGCCGACTTGCATGAGCACCTGGCTCTTCGTGAAGTTGGCGGTTTCGGCGGCGAAATCGGTGTCGCGAATGACCGATTCGGCAGCCGTCGTGTTTTCCAGCGTGGTACGCAGGTTGTTGGCGCCAGCTTCGAGAGTCTGTTGTTGAACCGCACCTAGACGGCCGCGAAGATTGGTCACGTCACTGATCGCCTGGTCGATGACCTTGATTGCATCTTGCGCGCCCGACTGGCTGCGAACGTCAACAGCATTGAGGTTTGAAAATTGATTGCCAGTGAGGTTCAGGCCAAGGGCCGTCGTGGTGACGCGATCAACGGCGACGCTGACGGTCTGGTTGGCGTTAGCGCCGACCTGAAACACGAGCGACTGGTTGACGGTAGAGACGTTGCCCTGCGCGCCAGTCACGCTTGTCGTCGCGCTGCCAGCGGCCAGACCCAACGCGATGGAAATTCCCGAGGCGCCCGCGCCCGTGTTGCCCGTAAGGACGTTGCCGTTGCCCGTGGCCGCGAAGCCGCCGATTGTGCCCGCGACATCGGTCCCGGTTGCGTTGACCTGCGTCGTGCCGAAGCCCGAGGACGTCGTCGCCGCAGCGACCGTCGATTGCACGGAGAGCTTGGCGTTCGACCCGAATTGGTTGGTGTAGAGACGGGTGGACGTGCCCGAAATGTCTGCGACGACGCCGGTCTGGCCGCTGTATTGGTTGATCGCGGAGACCACTTGGGCTTGCGACTGCCCAGCTTTGAGCTGGATCGATACGCCGTTGACTGTCAACGTTTCGTCAGTGGCCAGGGTGTTGGCGCCTTGAGCCGCGGTCGCCGTGGTGGTGGCGCGAGCCGCAGCCGTGGTGATGTTCACCGCCAGGGTCGCGGTCGGGGAAGCCGTGGTGGCGCGGATGAACGTGACGTCGGCGTCGTCGGTGCTGCCGTTGATGCCCGCCGAGCCGTCGAGCACTTTCTTGGTGCCGAACTGCGTATTGGCGGCGATACGGTCGATCGTCGCCAGGGCGTTCGTGACTTCGGCCTGGTTCGCTGCGAGGGCGTTGCTGTCGTTGACGCCGCTGTTGGCGCTATCGAGCGCCAGCGAGCGAATCTTGATGAGCTGGCTGTTGATTTCGTTCAGCGCGCCTTCCGTCGTCTGCACCATCGACACAGCCTTGGTCGTGTTGTCGATGGCGGTCTGAAGGCCAGCGATCTGGGCGCGTTGCTGTTCGGAGATCACCAACGCCGCCGGGCCATCCGCACCACGGTTGATCTTGAGACCAGACGACAGGCGTTCCAATGACTTCGACAGCATGCTTGAGGTTCGGCTCAGGTTGTTCTGAGCGGTAAGCGAGGCGACATTGTTCGTGATGGCGAGGCCCATTACTCATACCCCTTTCAGTGAGGTGATTCGTGAAAAATTTCTACAGGTCATCCAATCTACCAAAATATCCTGCCTACCCATATCGAGAGCGTTTAAGCAATCTTGCTCGAAAAATAAACGAGGGAGTGTTGTGCCAGTAGTAGGGGCGCGGCAAGATTGGGATATCGGGAATAATCGTTACATTCGGAAGCTTTTGACAGGTTCTAACTTGTACACGATTCCAACAGAATGAAATGAGGGGCGAGGAAAGAGTGGTACAGGCAAAGAATGCCTGAGGGCCACCGATTCCTTAATCGGCGTATCCAATTAGTACTACAGCGCTAACTCAAACAGCGATCGATCCATAACAGCAGCAATGGCCGGCATTTACTCCCCTCTCCCCCTGTATTCAGGGGGAGAGGGGTTGGGGGTGAGGGGGAGAGGCGACACAAAGCGACAAGTCCCAAACCCCTCACTCCCGAGCCTCTCTCACCTGAGTACAGGGGCGAGGGGAGGTGGCGCTGTAGTATTAGGTCTCGCTTTCACCCAATATTTCCGCCACTTTTTCAATGCTCTCGGGTGAATCGTAGTAACCCTGGCGAAGCCGCTGTGCCGCAGCCTCGACGCGGTCATTTCGCACGGCCGGGAGTTGGTTGAGCACCTTCACGAGCCGAGTCCATTCTGGTGAAGGTTCGAACACGTCGGTCGCCGCAGGCGCTTTCGCCGAGGTGGTTGCCTTCTTGTTATCCGAATTCGCGGCCGGGGTTGTACCGGAAAAGTTAGGTTGCCCGATGGGGTTATTAGAAATGTTCATGGGTGCCTCATCATTCGTTGTCGATGCAAAGAAGAATCGAAGGGACAGGAATTCTCATGCCATCAATCTCAAGGTATCGGCAAAAAAATGTCGATATAGTTAGGGAATTTTCCGATTCGGTAATTCTTGCGGAACGCGAAAACCATGGCAGCACCGAATGCACACGCCACACCGGCGACGCAGCCATCAGCCGAGCCCGCCGCCCGTCGCCGGTTGCCTCGGCGCGCCGTCGCGGTGGTAGCGTTCTTGCTACTGTTCGCCATAGGGTTTGGCATCGGCTCGCTGCTTCGGCCCGACTCCTCGACCGGCGAGGATCCGATCGAAGCTCCCGACGACGCAAAGAAACCACGCGAACGCCTTGCCGATTTTGCAGACGATTCCGCTGACATTCTCGAGCGAGGCGACTCCGAACTCCAGCGGCATCGCTTTCGGTCGGCACTCAACTGCTACGATTCATTGCTGGACAAGCCCGCCATTCCTAACGCGTTGCTCCAGTATCGCGCCGGCCTGTGCCGAGAGGCGCTCGCCCAAACCGCGCAGGCGATTGCAAGCTACCGGATCGCACTGACGTCCGCCGATGGTCCTCGTGTTGCCAATGCGTCGCGACTGGGCCTGGCCCGCTGCATGCTGAAGGAAGGCAAATCGTCCGACGTTCGCCACGTACTCCATCCGATCCTGATGGACGAAGAACTGCAAGCGAAATTCCCCCGAGCGTTCCTTGTCGAGGCACGCTATCTCGTGGCGTTGGCGTACTCGCAGGAGGCTCGTCAAAAGAACGAGGCACGCCTGCCGCTCGATGAGATCGTCGCCATCTCGCCGACCGCGATCAAGACTTCCTTTTATCTCGATGAACTCGCCGATCCCAAGGCCGCAGCCGCGAAAAAAGTTGAAGCGGAGTCCAAGGACGATGCGATTGCGATGGTGTTGCGTAAGCCGATCAAGGATCAACCGGCACAGATCGAAAGAATAGCATTTCGCGATATCGGAGCGCGCGGGGTATTGGATCGTCTCGCTAGCTCCGCGGGCCTGAAAACGGTCTGGTCCGACCGCGCAATAAAGCTGGCAGAGGCCCGAACGCTTGGCGCTCGGCTCACGGATGCCGTCGTCGTCGATTTGGCGGAGATGCTGGCTGACAGCATCGACGTCGTGTGCATTTCAGGTGAAGGATCGCTGCAATTCTTGACGACGGCCGATTGTTCAGAAAAGCAGCTTCTCGACGCACGCTCGAACGCCGCGGCGCGCGCCTTCAACACGGCATTGAAGACCGATGGCAGCCATTACCTCGCCCCGGCCGCATATGTCGAACTCGGTTCGAAGGACGTTCGCGCCGAAAAATACGCCGACGCGATCGTCTGGTATGAACGCGCCAAACGTGAGTTTCCGTATTCGCCGTTCGTCACCGAGGCCAACTACAATCGCGGCTTGATCCATGTGCGGCGCCAGGAAATCGAGCCTGCGGTCAAGGCGTTTTTCGCCGCCGTCGATCAGGCTCCCGGGCATGAATTGGCGCTCCGCGCCTATCTTCGAATCGGCGTGCTCTACCTGGAGGAGGAACGTTTGAGCGAGGCGATCCTGCCGCTGCGCCGAGCACAATCGCTGGCGCCGGGTTCGCCGTTTCAGCCTCTCGCCACGCTGTCGCTCGTCGGCGCGTACTTGAAAATGAACAATCCCGCTCAGGCGCGAATCGCGATGATCGGTGCTCGCTCGTCGCTTTACAAAGAGCCGTACAAAGGCACGGCCGCCATTCTCGACGCCTATGCACGCTATTTGCTTGCCAAGGGTAACAAGAACCACTACGCCGAGGCGACCGACCTGCTCGGCACGGTCGAACAGTACAAGGGCAGCATGCTTCTTGGCCCGATCGGCCAATATTTTCTTGCCGAGGCGTTTCTCGAACTCGGTTTCGGATCCCGCGCGGAAAGCATCCTCGCAAAAGCCGAGAAGGAGGCGACCGGGCCAATCACGCATCCCCTGACCTATCGGCGCGGGGAAGTTCTGCTGACGCTTCTGCAAAGGAAGAAAGCCGCGACCTGCTTCGAATCGCTGCAAAAGAGCGAATCGACTTATCGCCTTCCCGCGATGTTCTACCTGGCGCGAATCGATCAAATGGAAAAACGCTGGAATGAATGTGCAAAGCGCTGCAGCCAACTCTGGCGCGAGCCAGCGTTCACCCAGCGCGGCGAACTGCTATCGATCTGGGGCGAATCTCTCGAAGCAATGGGCGAATTCACCAAGGCCGCACGCTGCTACTCCGGCCAACCGCCCGAGTGACTGAATACACGCAATCGAAGGCCTTTTTCTCACCGGTTCCGTTTTGCCTCAACCCGCCTTACTTTGCAATTCCCGCTGCTGGCGTCTCTCGAGCCGCTGTTCCTCTAGGAGGAACTGCCAGATCACTTTCTCCAACTCTTCTTTCTTGGTGATGTACGCGGGATAAAGAAAGCGAAAACCGATCTCGCCTTCCTGCATGCCATTGGTGTAGACCGGCTCCGCCGCGATCCGGAGCTGAAACCCCGAGTCGGCATCGTCGAACTGGGCGATCCACCGGTTCGCGTGATCCGCTGGCAGCGGATCCGCGTGCACGCACATGCCGCCGAGCGACAGGTTGACGACGGTCGCCTCCACGCTCGCGGCATTGTCCGGCCTCGTGAGCTTCACCCGCAAGCGATGGCTTGGCCCGAAGGGATGGCGAAAGTGCTGACGTCGATTTTCCATTGGAAATGCCTCGTCGAACATCACAGCCGCTAGTCCTGCAGCGCCACCTCCCTTGCCGCTGTGCTCAGGGGAGAGGGGTCGGCGGTGAGGGGTTTGGGACTTGTCGCTTTCTGTCGCTTCTCCCCCTCACCCCCAACCCCTCTCCCCCTGAATACAGGGGGGAGAGGGGAGTAAATTCGGCCATTGCTGCTGTTATGGATCGATCGCTGTTTGAGTTAGCGCTGTGGTACTAGATCAATGCGCGCGTAGCGCGGACGCATTCGTTTCATCGTCCTTTTGCCTCTGTTTCCAGAAATAAAAGAAGGGGAACGTCCCGTCCGTTGAGCGACGGCGTGATGGTTTTGTGTCGAGAGCGGAAACTATTTCCGGAACAATACTCGCACTCAAATTCTTCATTTAACCGCCAAAGCCGCATTTAAGCTAGCTTCCAGAGATTTCGATAATGACGAACATGCGAATTGGTTTACCAATATTGGTTGCTCTGTACGCACTGATCACGACGCTCGTGATCGGCGCACTCGGCGCGCAGCCGCCCGCTTTTCCACCGACGCCCAAACCGCTGCCCATTCTTGAGAAAAGTTGCGTAAAACCTTCGCCCGCGGAATTCGCCAAGGCGATCGATGATCTTCGCAAGATTCGCGAGGCATGGGAAACCGAGCAAAAAGCCGCTCTTAAGAAGAAGGCCGAGCGCTACTGGTCCAGCGAGGACGAGCAGGAAAAGCTGCAAAGAAAGCTGGAGGCGATCGTCCGGGCGCTGGAAAATCGGCTCACGGAGCCACCGGCGCCTCAGTACGTGCTTCCCAAGACGATCCCGCCCAAGAAGAGCAAGGGAAGCCCGGCGGCGAAGCCCGTGGATGTTCCGCCAGCAAACGAACCGGCGCCTGCGGAAAAATCGAAGGACGAGAACATCGCCCTGGCGCCCCCGGATCACATCAACCTCGGCCAGGCGTTTCTTCGCCAAGGCGCTTATGCCAGTGCACTGGCGGCTTTTTCGCAAGTCGATCTCAAGTCGCGAACACTGGACGAGCGGAGCCAGTTATTGCTGTTGATCGCCATGTGCCAGTTACATCTCGGAAAGACCAAGGACGCATCGGCTGCCTTGAATCAGGTGATACAAGATGCCATCGATTCGCGCTTCGTGGACTATGCTCAGATGCATCTATCCAAGGCACGATTTGATTCGGATACCGAGCAGAAGCTCGCGAACTTTCGAGCACGCCGGCTGGCCCTGGAGAAGCGCCCATGAGCACCGAACGCGACACACTGGAACGCCGGCTGGAAGAGCGGTACGCCGCCCAGTTCCAGCACTACGACGACGCCATGCGGATCCTCGATGATGCCGAGGATCAAGAGGACGGCGCCCCGTGGGTCGATCGTCTTCAAGCCGCCTTGCGGAAGGTGGAGGAACTCGATCGGGCGATGGCTGCTGACAAAGACGCCTGGAGACGAGGCGGCTATTCCGCTGGTTCTCTGTTAGGCCAGACTCTTGACGCGCTTGGTGAGCGAATCCAGAAGCTCGGCGAACGCATCGATCGACGAATCGCCGCCGTGACCGCGAGGCGAGAAAAATTGCTGCCCGAGGTGACGTCGCTCGTGGTGCAGCGCCGCATGTTGAACGCTTACACAAGCCATGCCTCGTGAGAGATTCGAGAACACGATGACTGCATTGCCAAACATCCCTGGGCCGAACGAAGGCGCTTCACCGCCCGTGGGGGCATCACCCAGGCTGCGCGTCTTCACCGCGGCCGAGGCCGATCCTGCTAGCGCTCAGCACTTCGTCCTTGAATCCGGCAGTGCGTCGGACCGAAGCATCGTGGCGAATTCCAAGGCCCTCTCTCTCGTGTTGAACAAGGCCGTCCATGTCGCCCGCAGCAAGATCCCGGTGCTCATTCATGGCGAGACCGGGACCGGCAAGGAACTCGTCGCTCGCCTGATTCACGAACGCAGCCAACGCCGCGATCGCAAGTTCATCCAGGTGAACTGTGCGGCCTTTTCCGAGACGCTTATCGAGAGCGAGCTGTTCGGCCACGAGCGAGGCGCCTTCACTGGCGCCGATCAACGCCATCTCGGATACGTCGAGCGCGCCAACACCGGCAGCATATTGCTTGACGAAATCGGTGAAATGCCGCTCAAGCTCCAGGCCAAGCTATTGCGCGTCCTCGAAGAGGAAACGTTCGAGCGCGTCGGCGGCGAGCAGCTGCTCTGCGTGGACGTCCGCGTCATTGCCACGACGAATCGCGACTTGCAAGAGGAGATCGCTCGCGGCGGATTCCGCGAGGATCTCTTTTATCGCCTGAACACGATCACCCTGCACCTGCCGCCGCTACGGGAGCGGGCCGAGGAGATTCCTCAGCTCGTGCACCACTTCATGGAACGCTTTGGCGCCGAGAATGAGAACCCCGTCGTCGCGATTCATGATCGAGCGCTGCGTCTTCTCTGCGACTATTCCTGGCCCGGGAACGTGAGGCAGCTGCGGAACGTGGTTCATCATGCGTGCGTCGTCGCGCGGTCGAGCCGAATCGAAGTGGACGACCTTCCGCCGTTGCCTGATCGAACACTGCCGGCATCGCGGTCGATGCCGACGCAAACGCTTGCCGAGCTTGAGAAGCGTTGTATTCTCGAAACACTGCGCGAGGTGGGAGGCAATCGCACGGCGGCGGCACTGCGGCTTGGCGTGACCACGCGGACGCTGCAAAACAAACTGAAACTCTACCGAGACGAGGGCGCCGCCTAGCGGACGCAAATTGCGATGTTGATCACCACCGATCGCATGCAACTCATGACCCGGCTCGCCGATGTCGCCGCCCTTCGGCAGGACGTCATCGCCCAGAACGTCGCCAACGTCAATACCCCGGGCTATCGCACGCTCGGCGTATCGTTCGACGAAGCGCTCCACGCGGCCTTGCAGCGCGACGGCACGTTCAGCCCGCCGGATGCGATCGATGCGGAAGTCGTCGAAGGCGCCGGCGGCATCGAACGCGATAACGGCAACAACGTCGACATCGACCTCGAAATCGCTCGCTTGCAGAAAAACGCCCTGTTCTTCAAAGCCTACGTCCAGATCCTCGCCGTCGATCTCGCCCAGTTCCGCAGCGCGATCGCGGGACGATAGGCACGGGACAAACTTGTCAGGAAGGCGAATCATGGCTTTCGATAACCTGCTGGCATCAGGCAACATCAGCGCCTCGGGCATGACGGCCGAGCGATTGCGCATGGAGATGATCGCCAACAACATCGCCAATGCCTACTCGACGCGCGGCGCCGATGGCGGGCCCTATCGCCGACAGCAAGTGCTGTTCGAGACCGTGATGAGCGAGCAAGCCCAAGGCGCCCGCGTACAGACCGCCCTCGGCGGCGTTCGCGCCGTGGCGGCGGACGATCCCTCGGAAATGCCGCGCCTCTACGACCGCGATCACCCGGATGCCGACGAGAACGGCTTCGTGACGATGCCCAACGTCGTGATACCACGCGAAATGGTGGACATGATGACCGCATCGCGCGGCTACGAGGCAAATCTAAAAGTGCTTCAAGCGCTTCGGCAACAACTCGAGCAAACGCTGACACTGTTGAGGAGTTAGAATCATGGCCATCTCTCCGATCGCGACACCAGGCGGCGCGTTCATGGCGCCAAGCTACGAGATGTTGCAGGCGCCGACGGCCGGTTCGACGCCGTTCTCCGGCGTCGTGCAGCATTTCCTGTCCGGCGCCGCCGAAAGCCATGCCGGCGCCCAGGCAGCGGTCCGGGATTTCGCCATGGGCCAAACCGACAACCTCCACGGCGTGATGTTGCAAGTGGCCCAGGCCGACCTGTCGTTTCGCTTGATCCTCGAGATCCGAAACCGCCTCACCGAGGCGTATCAGGAAATCACGAAGATGCAGGTGTAATCGCGTGATGCTGACTATACCACGCCCGGCTGGGTTTGACAAATTGTCCGAGCCGCGCACGCAGCGCAGCGGAGTAAGCGGTTTGGCTGGCAGGCGCTTACTCCGCTGCGCTGCGTGCGCGGCTCGGAGACGTCAATTTCGCCCGCATGAAGTACTCTCTCCCGACGGGAGAGGGGAGAAACGCAAAACCTGGATGAAACCGACAAACCGCCATGGATGAAATTCGCAAACGATGGGACAGCCTGCTCGCCGCCTGGCACGACTTGCCGACCAATCGCAAGATCGGCTATGGCGCCGTGGCAGCGTTTTTGATCACCACCATCGTCGGCGTAAGCTGGGCGTACCAACCCGAGTACCAGGTCATCTATTACAATCTCACTCAGGAAGAAGCAAAATTCTTTGCCGAGAAGCTCAAATCGCGAGGCATTCCCCGGAAGATTACGAGCGGCGGCAAGGCGATCAGCGTCCCTGCCGAGTATGCGATGGAGGCGATCACCGACCTCGCTGGCGAAAGTCCGTCAAGCGGCGGAAAGTTTGGCAAGGGCCTTGAGATGTTCGATGGCATGAGCATCGGCATTACCCCCGAGCAGCAGCACATCAACTATGTGCGCGCTCAGCAGTCCGAACTCGCGAAATCGATTTCCCACATCGCTCCGATCGAGTTTGCCCGCGTGCATATCACGAAACCGATGAAAAGCATCTTGCAGCGAGACACCAAGGCCGCCAGCGCCAGCGTCATGGTCAAGCTCAGGCCCGGGACCACGCTCAGCCCGCAGGTGAGTTCCAGCATCGCCACGATGGTGGCCCGCAGCATCGAGGGCATGACGAGCGACTCCGTTCACATCATGGATTCGAATGGCAAGACCTTGCACGGAAAACGAAACGCAGAGAGCAGCATGGTCGGCGCCTACTTCGAGCAGCGCCACGAACTGGAGCAATATCTCGCACAGAATGCCGAGGAAATGCTGACATCCTGGCTTGGCACGGGCAAGGCGATCGTGCGCGTGACGATCGATTTGAACGCCAAGGAGATCAAAGAAAAAAGCGAAACCTTCGATTCGGAAAACGCCGTCGCGAAGACGCGCACGGAGAAAACCACGAAGACATCCAACGCCAACTCCAAGGCAGGCAACGGCGGCGCATCGACGCTCTTTGGCCAAAAGATAAACGGCATGGGCGGCACTGACTCGGGATCGAAATCCGAGCAGCAGGAAACGGTGACCTCATTCAACGTGCCGAGCACGATCAAGGAATGGCAGAATCGTTTCGCCACCATCGAGCATCTCTCGGTCGCTGCCATTGTCGATACCAGCGGCTTGAGCAAAGACGCGAAGATCAGCAAAGAGGAGATCGAGCGCCTCATCAAGGAAGCCGTCGGCTATAAAGTCGAGCGCAAAGACGGCGTCGCGGTCCTGCTTTCGAAACTCGCTGGACCCAATACGGACGCCTTTGAAGCCGAGTGGGCCGCCCATCAGCAGATGCAGAAAATTCTCACGATCGTGCAGTATGTCTCGATCAGCATGGTCGGCTTGTGCGGCTTCGGCGTCTTCGTCGTCGTGCTCCGCCGCCGCGCTGCACATGCCGCTGCGATGGCGGCGGCGCAGGCCGCCAAGGCGGCGGCGGAAGAAGCCGCTGCGAAAGCGATCGCCTCTGCTCAAGCCGATGAGTCAGGTTCGGGCATGCCGGGCGAGCTTCAAAATGATCCCGAAGCGCTCGCCCGCGTGCTCGCCCTCTGGCTGGAACGGCCCGAACCCCGGGAACGGCAAGCCGCCTAAATGAGGTCGCCAGGAAATGGCAAAGACGGCCCTAACCACTCTGCAAAAAATCGCAGTCCTGCTCAAGGGCATGCCGCCTCGCGCCCTGGAGGAACTCCTCCGACGTTTGCCTTCCCATGCCGCGCGCATTCAAGCCGAACTCGGAAAGCTGGACTCGTCGGCAAATTTCGATCAACTCCGCAACGAAGTCTTTGCGGAATTGAAACGCGACATGCAGATGGCAAGCCCCGCGAGTGGCCCTTCAAAATCAGCCGGGGCAACGCCGCCTGCTTCTGCCTCGCCCGCTCCGGTCAGTCCGCCGGTGATCGATATCCGCGTCGAGGGGCCGGTCGAAATTCGGCCAAGGGTAAACATCGATCCTGCGGCCGATCCGCTGCAGTCGATCGCAAAGATGCCGCCGGACCTGCTGGCCGCCGCCCTGGAGCGTGAAAACAGCCGCACGATCTCGCTCTTGCTGAACAGTCTCGATCTGGAAGTGGCCGCGCAGGTTTACCGGCGATTGTCGCCGACGCGTCTCAAAGAAGTGTCCGCGCGGTTCACGCAGCAAGGGACCGTTCCGGAGGAGGTGCTGCGCCGCATCGCGTTGGCCGTGCTGCAAAACTGCAAGGCGATTGCCGAGACGAAAGAGACAGCCCCGACGGACCAGAGCGGGCGCGACAAACGCATCGCTGCCTTGCTGCGCGGACTCGAACGCGAAGCGCGCATGGAGATGCTGAAAGTCGTGGAAGAGTCCGATGCCGACATGGCGGTCCGTATCAAGTCGATGTTGTACTCGTTTGAAGACATCTTGCGCATGGAGAACGCATCCGTGCAGAAACTGCTTTCCGATGTCGATACGAAATCGCTTGCTCTCTCGATGAGCACCGCGGAGCCGGACATTCAAATGAAACTACTGAGCAATCTTTCGAAACGCGCTCAGGAATCGATCAAAGAAGAAATGGAAATGATCGGCACGCCGACACCGGCCAAGGTCAAACCAGCCCGGCAGTCAATCGTGGAGGCGATCCAACGCCTCGACGAACGCGGCGAGCTAAACCTGACGGAATAGACGCGCAGGAATATTATCATGCCTCGACATGTCATTACGTTGCGTGAACGCTTGCCGAGCGTGGCGAAGATCGCGCCGCCCGGAGCCCTGCTCGCGCCTCTTTCGCCGCCCCCGCCCGCGCAAGCGCCCATTGCTGAGCAGCAGCTGCGTATCGATGCCCTGGCCGAGGCGCTTCGCGGCGTCGTCGAAGCGGTCGAATCGCAGCGGCAGATGCATCGCGCGGAGCTGCTGGAGGCATCGATCGAGCTCGGCCTCGCCATTGCCGAGAAACTGGTCGGCGCCGCCGTCGCCCTCGACAGGCACCGCCTCGACCTGTTGGTGCTGGAGATGCTGGAACGCGCGCAGCCGAACAAACCGATAGTCATTCGAGCAAACGCCGTCGACCTGGAACTGCTGGAACGCCAGCTTGCCAACAGTACCACCCTCGAATATCGGCAGGCCGCGATGACGTTTCGCCCCGACGACTCCTGCGCGCGCGGCCAACTCCGGGTGGAGACTGGTGAATTGTTCCTGGAATTGGACCTCCCGCGAGCGCTTGCAGAGATTCATGCAACCCTCCTGGAACAACTATTCACGGATGAATAACGCGATGCAGCTTTCCGATCCAACCCGGGAATTTTTCGCTCGTTCACGCCGGGCGATCGCGAATCACGAAATGGTTCGCGTCGGCGGGCGCATCGTCAGTTCACGCGGCCTGATGCTGACGTGCCGAATGCCGGCGGCAGTCCATGATCAATGCGAGATTATCACCGGCGCCGGCAAGACGTGCCTGGCCGAAGTCGTGGGTTTCGCGAATGACCTGGCGTATCTGTTTCTCTACGAGAACAGCGACCAGGTGAGGCCGAACATGCCCGTGATCAACCGCGGGCACGGCATTCGTGTTCCCGTGGGGCCTGGCCTGCTCGGGCGAGTCGTGGACGGCATCGGCCGGCCGCTCGACGATGCCGGACCGCTGCGCGGGTGCCGATACCGCACGACGCAACTATCCGCGCCGTCGCCGCTCCGGCGAACACGCGTTCGGGAACTCTTCACTACCAACCTGCGGGCGATCGACGGATTATTGACCCTCGGGCGAGGCCAACGCGTCGGCATCTTCGCCGGCAGCGGCGTCGGCAAGAGCACCTTACTAGGCGAAATCGCCAAGAACTGCGACTCCGAAATAAACGTCATCGCCCTTGTCGGCGAGCGCGGCGGCGAAGTCCTGCCGTTCATTCAGGATTCGCTCGGCGAAGGTCTGAAAAAATCCGTCGTCGTCGTCGCCACCAATGATGATCCGCCGCTCATGCGCGTGCGCGCCGCTCAACTCGGGCTCGCCATCGCCGATGCGTTTCGCCGTGATGGCAAACACGTCTTGCTCATGGTCGACAGCCTCACGCGGCTAGCGATGGCGCAGCGTCAGATCGGCATCGCGTCGGGCGAACCGCCCAGCTCACGCGCCTATCCACCGTCCGTTTTTCAACTGCTGGCGAACTACGTCGAATGCATGGGAAACGCGGCCGTCGGCAGCATCACCGGCATCCTCACCGTGCTCGTGGATGGCGACGACTTCGACGAGCCGATAACCGATGCCGTGCGATCGTTCGTGGATGGGCATATCGTGCTGGATCGCAAAATTGCCGAGATGGGGCACTTCCCCGCGATCGACATCGCGCGGAGTGTGAGCCGATTGCAGCACGACGTCGTGAACGCGCAACAGCAGGACGCCGCCCGCAAGATTCGAGCGATCCTGGCGACCTACGCGCAAGCGGAAGATCTGATCCGCATCGGCGCCTACGTGCCCGGCAGCGCCGCCGCCACGGACAAAGCGATCGAGCTGCGCCAACAGCTCTTGCCGTGGCTCAAGCAGCGCAAGAACGAACGTGCGACGTTGGCCCAAACGTGCGAGGCGATGAACCGCATCGCCGCCGCGTGGAACTTCTGACCGCGGCAAAAAGACAAACCACAGATAATACTGAGGACACGGATAAATACAGCCAGAAATGTGAAAAACGATATCGTGCCAGTAGGAAGTAACGCACTATCTCTGTTCCGCATTTATCCGTGCCCATTTGTGTTATCCGTGGTCTTAATGAATTCTCGATTCGATCGTTTCGAGGCTCGCCATGAAGCGAATGCCATTCAAGCTGACAAGCGTGTTGCGGCATTACGAACGGAAGAAGAAGCAAGCAGAGATCGACTGGGTTCGCGAACTTCAGGCCCTGGTTCGCATCGACAAGGAAATCCAGGAACTGGATCAACGCCTCACGGAAGTCATCGAGCATCTGCGCGAGCGCGCCAATGCGACGCTGACAGCGTCGTCCTTGATCTTCTGCCAGCGCGAGATGGATCGGCTCGACCGAGCCCTGACGGAAGCGAGACAGCGAAGGGCCGTCCAGCTAGCGATCACGGCCAAATGCGAGGGGATCAAGATTCAATGGGCCGTCTCCGAAGAGTCCCTTGCGACATTGAAACTCCAGATCGCGGAATGGAACAAGGAACAGGCCGAGAGATCGGATCAGATGACGGTCGATGAGGCGGTGCTTGGGCAATGGTTAAAGAGCCAGGACGGGCACGACGAAAATAGATAATGGAAGGAGCCAGAAATGTCGCGAATGATCATGTTGCTTGGTGTTGCCGTCGTATTGTTCTCGCTCGCTGCCGGGGGTTCGTGGTATCTGCAGAACTTGCAGAGAAAAGACGACGAGGACCAGAAGGGCAAGGACGAGCCAATCGGGAAAAATACGAAGACGGCGCCGTATGTGAAACCGTTGACCGTTGAGGGCGGCGGGACCACGGCGCCGATTGTGCGCCCGCCCATCAGTTCGGAAGCGGAAAAGAATGCCGCTCTGGGTCTTCGGCTAAACGTGCAAGACGAAGTCCTGAAGCGGCGCGAGGAGAACCTGGCGAAGACGGAGAAGCGCATCAACATCGTGCACGAAAAAATCCGAGAAGAACATGTGCGCATCGAGGAATCGCGCAAGATGGTCAAGGAAGAGCTTGCCTTCGTGGAGAAACAACTCGAGCGCCTGGAGAAACGTGCCGCGGAGGTGGACGCGGAAAAGCAGCGCGTGGCCAGTCAACTCGAGGAGATCAAGAAGATCATGGTGCAAATTCAGCCCGATCAGTCGAAAGGCCTCATGGCCATGGCGAAGATCTACGAAAGCATGGAAGTCGATGTTGCCGCCGGCATGCTTGTTGGCATGGTCGAGCGGGGCAAGGTGGATGACGCCGTCACGATCTTTCGCCTGATGAAGACCGACAAATCGGCGTCTATCTTCGGAAAGATGAACCAACTCAACGAGGGCGCCTCCACCATGGTGGCGGATCGGCTGCCCAATGTCGTGATGCCCTCGAACAAGAAGTAGCACGGTTAGCGTGCCGGTCCGAAGAACACTGCGTTGAAGAAGAACCGCTGGAGCGTCGGCGAATAGGCGCGGTAGGTCGGATCGTCCGCGAAGGCGACGACGTGGCCCCTGCCTAGCGATTGAACCATGATGATCGGCTTGCCGGGTATCCGCCGCAACGTTTCCGGCCAGCAGTAGCCGCTGACGAGCGGGTTCTTGTCTTCAGAGAAAGCGACGAGGTTCTTCCCCGCCGATTTCTTGAGCGGCGCGAAGATCTGATTCCCGCTGAAGTAGAGCACGGGATTCTTGCTCGATCCCCACGTCACGAAATGGTCATCGTCGACCGCTGTCTTGAAGAATGCGCCAGGCACTTCGAGCAGCGGAACACCGTCGGACTTGTCCTTGTCGTCTTTCTTCTCGTCATCGAGTTTGCGTGTTTCGAGCTTGCTGGCCAGCAATTTGACCTTATCACCGGTCGCCCATTTCGCGGCTCCGCCGATGAGCACCAGCGTCCCGCCGCCGTGGACCCAGTCTCTCATTCGGCGAACAGCGTCTTCGCCCGGCGCGTCGGCGCCGGAGTAGCCCCCGTTTGGCAGAATGCACACGTCGAATTTCGTCCAGTCTGCTGCCGGGAGCAAACGTCCTGCGACGCGCGTGACGGGATAGCGCCACGCCTGATCGAACAGATACCACGCATGCCCCACCGCATAGCTGGCCGGGCGGTCGAACATGAGCAACACGCGCGGCGGCTTGACCCAGTGCACATTCGGCCCGCCCAGGCTTGCTCCTTCGTCAACGAAAGCGTTGTCCACGGAATGGGCCGCGACGCCATGTTTCGTATTGGCCAACTTGACGGCATCGTGCAGTCGCTCGCCGTTTTCCGCGACGCGCAGGAGCAGCGATCCGCGCGGGAACGTCACGCCATCGACGCGCGTCTTTTCCGCCAGCACATGCACACGCAGGCCCGCATTCAACCAGCCGCACAGCGCGGGCAGAACGTTGTCGTCGTCGCCGTTAACGAGATAGCCCACGCGGGCAGGCTTCCCGGCGTCTGCAACTTTTCCAACCACGCCGTCGTTCATCAGACGGCTCGCGATTTCGACTTTGTCCTTGATCGCCAGACACGTCACATCAAACGCCAACGGCAATGACCACGCCGTCGAATCGTAGATTTCATCGGGCAGACCGCGCCTCACGCGATCCTCTTGCCGCTTGATGTAGTCGGCGCCCATGTCCTGATGGCGTTCGAGCAGCGTGAGCGCGAGACGCGAAGCTGGCTGATTGAGCGGAATGAGATAGCTGCCGACGGGCACGTCATGCATGGCGGTTTTCTCGCTGATGGTGTCGGCGGCGTTTACCTTCGCGCTGGCGGTGACGCGATGCACGTCGATGCCGTTTCTGCGCAGCATCGTCGCAAGGGCCGCCGCTCGCGCGGGCCGTTTGCCTTCGAGCAATGCGAACGAAACGACAGGGCCGGTCTCGCCTAGTTTTACACTGTCGGCGTTGTTGCGGTGAAAATCGAGCAGGAGCTGTTGGCGGTTCTTGGCGGCGGCTTCGAGCGTCGCCAGGCCGCTGATGTAATGATGACGGACGCCGTCGTGGTAGTAGAGTTTCGTCTCGTCGTTTTTGCGAATGACGCGGCCGCGCACGCCAGCTTGCTCCCAGAGGATGCCGATCGAGCCATGCATGGTCGGCCAGGTCGAGCCGTACTGCGGGCCGAAAGCATCGAACATCTCGCGCGTGGTGTAGGCGAAACCCTGGCGATCGAAATGCTCGGCATGCACGCGGCCGATTTTCATGTGCCAGTCTTTTTGTCGCTTGAGCGTGTGCGGGTTGTAGGGTTCCGTCGAGGGATCGAAAAAGAACGTGGTATTCGCACCCATCTCGTGCGCATCGACAAAGATCTGCGGCTTCCAGCGCAGGAAGGCGGCGACACGGGCGATCGATTCCTGCTGCGTTTGCAGGTACCAGTCGCGGTTCATGTCGAAGAGATAGTGATTCTGCCTCCCGCCTGGCCAGCGTTCGATGCGATCGGCGGCGAGCGGATGGTCCTGATCGAAATTGCCCCGGGCCTCGCGGTAGAAGTAGACGAAGCGATCCCGGCCATCGGGGTTCTGCAGCGGATCGATGACGACGATCAGCTTTTCGAGCATCTCGCGCGTCTCGGCTCGCTTGTCCGCGAGCAGGTGATACGCCGTCATCAGCGCGGCATCGGACGGTGAAGTCTCGTTGCCGTGAACGCAGTAGGCCAGGAAGACGACCGCCGGCGCCTTGTCGGCAATCGCCGCTGCTTGTTTTTCGGCGGTGATGCGCGGATCGGCGAGAGCCAGATTCTGCTTGCGAATCGCGTCGAGTTGCTTGAGGTTGTTCGCCGAGGTGATAATGAGGTGGTACAGCGCCTTGCCCTGGTAGCTCTTGCCATACGGTATGAGAAGGCATCGATCCGGCGCCGCCTTGGCGAGAGCGTGGATGTAACGCTCGATCTCGGCATGACTCGAAATCTCCGCCCCCCAGCGATGACCGACGACCTCAGCGAGCGTCGGAATTTTCGGATCTGCTTGCACGTCAGGGTGTGGCAATAGCCAGGCGGGATCTTTACGTTTCTCCTGCGCGGGTGCGATGGTGGTAATGGCGCAAAAGAGAATTGCGAGTAGATGTCGATTCATTAGGGTGAGTCCCAAGCCCAGTGGTAAGCGTATCGAACCCCTGGGCTTTGATGTTTGCAGGTTCTGTATCCCAGGGGTTCGCTGCGCTCACCCCTGGGCTTGCTCTTTTATTTTTTCATGCCCGCGTTGACAATGCCGTTGAACAGCAACTTGAACGTCCCATGCGGCTGGGCGCGGAACAAGATCTGCGGCCCGACCATCACGAATCGGCCTCGGCCAACGGACGTATCGAACACCGCGACGCCGCCTTCGAGCTTTTCCTGTCCCCAGGCCCAACCGCTGCGCAACGGCGTCTTCGTGTCGAACCATGCCACACGCCGGACGTCGCTCTTGGCGGCGGCGTCGGACAGGCGGAACGTCGGGCTGTTGGCGAACATCACGTCGGCGGTCTCGGGCATACCCCAGGCCAGCGGTTGCGTGTTGTCGATCTTCACTTGCAAGACGGACAACGGCACATAAAACTTGGCCGCGGTGGGCGGGACGCCTTTGTCCGCGAGGTGGTTGGCGATGGGCAGGCCGAAGTTATCGCCCAGGTTTACGGCACTGCTGCCGATGGCGAGGACCGTGCCGCCGGTGTTGAGGAATTCGCGCAAGGCCGGCGCCAAACTACCGACGCTCGCGCCATCGACGAAGACAAGCACGTCGAATTTCGCGCGAAGATTGCCCTTGTCAAGCTCCGGCGTGAAGACGACCTCGAATGGAAACTCGAACTGCTCCAGAAGCCAGCGCGTCCAGCCTGAGGGCATCGACCCGCCGGCGCGATCCCACAGGCCGACGCGCACCTTTTGCAATGCCGCGGCCTGCTTCACGGGCGCGTCTGCCGTGCCCTTGAACCGCACGCCCAGCTCCACGGCAAGCTTTTCGAGTTGAACCAACGTCTTATCGTTGCGCGGGATGTAGAACATGCCGGCGGCGTAGACCGCGTCCTTCGCTTCAAAGGACTGATTCAACCGGCGTACTTCCTCACCCGCCTTCAACAAGCGATTGACCGCGCGGAAGCTATCGTTGGTCCGCGTGCTCAGAAAGAAACCGACCGCGCCATCCACGTTCTCGACGTTGCCCGCCGGCGGGGGGATTTCATCGCTCAACGCCTCAAACGGGCCATCGAACGCATCCAGAACCCTGTCAAATTGCACGCCCATCTGGTACGCCAGCGTCCAGCCGGCCATGTCGTAAGGCGGCGTCGGCGGAGCGCCGGGGTAGGCGAAATCGTTGGGATGATCCTGCGGCTCGAACATATCGAGCACGTGGGCGCGAAACGCCTGGGCGCATTTCACCACATACGAACCCTTCGCATACTTCTTCCCAGCGACGACGAAGTCGGCCTTCGCGCGATGGACTGTAACACCCGTGCCGATGAGTGTGTTGACGAATTTCGTCGCCGTCAGAGAATCGTGCTGCGGCGTGGGGATGATGTACCCGCGCGGATCGCGCCGGGCGGGATCGCGAAAGTAGCGATTGAATTCCTTGACGCCCGCGGCCCCTTTGGTCGCGCGGGCGCCGGCCTTGGCGGCGTCCACCATTTTCGGCGTGATCGTCCAGCTATCCTTGCCGCCGTTCTCGATCGCGCGGTTGCCCATGAGCCAAATGTTGTACAGAAGATGCTCACGATTGCGCGAGGCGTAGTCGAGCACCGCCTTATTCGCCGTAACGGAATAATCGATCGATTGGCGGAAATGCCATTTTCGCGGCGTCACTGGAAGCAGGAAGTCGTTCTTCGGCAACTGCAGCGCCGGCTTGAACGGAATCGTCATCGGCGTGGGATGGCCAATTGTCTCGCTCAGCAAGCCGATCATGTTGTGGTAGTACGTCGTCGTGCGCAAGCCGCCGTTGTACCACGACGAAAACGTCGCTCCCGATCGGCACGTCACGCCGGGCTTTCCCTCGGCAATGAACCGCTCCATCATTGCCGAGCCGACGCGCTCGACGCCAATCGTCACCTGCGGATCGATGTGGTAGTTGACCGGATCGCGAAACGGCGGGATGAACATCACCGTGCCCGCCGGGCTGGATTGATGGTGATTGTACATGATCTGCGGATACCACTCGCGATAGAGCACGCGGTTCATGTTCTTCGTTTCCGCCTGCGTGTTCGCGTAAAAGTCGCGGTTATTGTCGTGGCCTACATATTTCTGGTAAAGCCTGGGCAGCCCGAAATAGGTCCGCCGGGCGGGGTCCTTCTCTTTCATGTACCAATCAACGACGAGGTCCATGCCGTCGGGATTGGCGTGCACACAGAGGATGATGACGTCGTCAAGGATTCGCCGCGTCTCGGCATCGTTGGCGCTGACGAACTGATAGATCGTCTCCATCATCATCTGGGCACAGAGCGTTTCCGTCGCGTGCAGGCCGGCATCGATCCAGACAACCGCCTTGCCCTCCAGCGCTAGCTTGCGCGCCTCCGCCGCCGACACGCCCTCGGCCCGCGCAAGCTTGGCGGCGATGGCCCGGTAGCGATCGAGGTTCTTGTGATTCGCCGGCGAAGTCAATATGCCCATGAGCTGATCGCGGCCTTCCGCAGTGAGGCCGATCTTCGTCAGCTTGAAGCGATCCGATTCCCCCGCGAGCTTCGTCAGGTAGGCCGTGTACTGTTTGTAATTGGCGAGCTGATAATCGTCGCCAATGTTGAAGCCGAAAAACTGCTTCGGCGTGGTGATCGGCGCCGGCTGAGCGTGCGAGACCTGAGGAGCAAAGAGCAAGAAGACTGCAACAAACGGAAGTGCAAAGCGCGGCATGACGGGAACTCCCAGAATCCACAAGCGAGCGGGGGGCGTTTGCCCCCTGATTCCGGTAACCTCGCAAGAATCAGGGGCAAACGCCCCCCGCTCGCCAATGCGTGCAACGAAGAGAAGTATATCGCCGCTCAGCAGCGATGACCAAAGGAAAAGGGCTCAAACCGTAGGTGAGTTCGTTATCGGAGCGTGTAGGCCATTCGCTTCACTAGCCCGGAGCGCAAGCGACGGGATGGCTGCGAACCGACAGGACGTGACCCCATCAACGGGAAATGCAAGCGTTTTCGAGATGCCTGGTGCAATATAAGAAAAATAACTGATAGGTTGATTTGCGTAGCACTCGACGCCGTTGCTTGAACCATCCCGGCTCAAACTGCATTTCACTCGCCCCTCGCCCCTCTTCACTCACCCCTACTCCCGGAACGTAGCTCAACCTTCAAGGGCCGGATAGCTGTTAGACAATACCGCTACATCGATTTTTTTTCTCCGCGCCTCACCGGGTTGTTTCGGTCGTGCCAATCCATGCCGCAGGAAAAGCACTGCGATGCGTACGAGGTGGGTAAGCGCTTACCGCAGTAGGGACACGTAGGACACGCATCATCTGTCTCAAGTTCGTGCAGTGGAGAACTCAGGTCTCTTTGCTGATCGCGAACACGGATAAGGATAGATTCATCGTAGCACTGGATCAAAACCCATTTCTTGGGAAACGAAAATCTGTAGCGTTCGGTGCCGGTGATTCCAGGACCGACTGTAAACTCGACTGAATCGGCCACTGCATTCAAGCCGCCCAGGTCCATCAACTGAGTGATCAGTCCGGGCGCTAAACTGCCATAATAAGTTGACGGAATTCGTTTTTGTAGCCATGAGAATCTTACTTCGATATTCGGAACTCCGATTTTGGCGTCGCACAAACCGTCCTGCAGGAAGAATCCAAGAAGCTTCTCGTCGCCCTCCGATACAGGGGATCGTATCCCGGAGCGCGCGACCTCAAGGGCTCGTGCGAGTCCTTGTCGATCCGCGTCCGAATACTCGATCGTGTGCATGTCTTTGATGCCTGACGTTGAGGATTTTATCCGTCGTGCTCCGCGTGCAAGCGTGGGTGCTTGTGCGGTCGCTCGTTCGCGGAGCACGACGGATAATACCTTGTTGGATTGAACCGCGAACCCCATTTGCTATGGAACTGGAATCCGCAGACTCCTGGCATTATCCAATTGCATGCAGTGGCGTCAAGGAGATTTTCGACGCATCCTTGTCCGGTCGTCTGTATTTCGGTGCCGTCGCGTGAGCCCATCTTCGTGCAAAAACCGCTCGGCGCGCACTACGAACGCTCGGGCGCGTGGCTCGTTGTTTTTCGCCGAACTCGTCTCC
>CAZAFH010000088.1:0-35737 GCA_964484265.1 uncultured Singulisphaera sp. | reverse complement strand
CGACATCGAAGGCGTCATCAACTCCTACGAACTCGGCTTCCGCATGCAGGAATCGCTGCCTAACCTGATGGACATCTCCCGCGAAACCCAGCAAACCAAGGACATGTACGGCATCGGCGGCGGCGTGACCGACGACTTCGGCCGGCAGTGCTTGATGGCTCGCCGATTTGCCGAGGCAGGCGTTCGCTTTGTCGAAATCTGCCACAACAACAACTGGGATACGCACAACGGTCTCACGACTCGCGTGCCGCAGCTGTGCCGACAGATCGATCAACCGATGGGTGCGCTCCTCACCGACCTCAAGCAGCGCGGCATGCTCGAAGACACGCTCGTCATGTGGGGCGGCGAATTCGGCCGCACGCCACACGGCCAGGGCGGCGACGGCCGCGATCATAACGCCGCCGGCTTCTCGATGTGGATGGCGGGCGGCGGCGTCAAGGGCGGCATGCGCTACGGCGCCACCGACGAGCACGGCATCCGCGCCGTCGAAAACCCGATGCACCACCATGACCTCCATGCCACGGTCCTGCACCTCCTTGGCTTCGACCACCAACGCCTCAGCTACCGCTACGGCGGCCGCGATTACACCCTGACCGATATCCACGGCAACGTGGCTCGCGACATCATGGCGTAATGCGAGCTGGCTGAAAAATCAAACGGGGTGGGCGTTGAAGCGCCCGCCCCGTTTTCGTTTTCGGACCTACCGTAGCCATCACGCTCCGCGTGATGGTTTTTTGACTTTGAAATCCATCGCGCGGAGCGTGATGGCTACGATCCTCAACCGCGAAACCAGGATTCGCACCATGCCAGACACGCGGTCGTGCAATGCTTGCCTGCGCGATCGAACCGCCACGGATTGCCGTCCGCTCTAGCGCCGTTCAGCGTCAGCGACGCGGTATTGGCCGGGAAGAAGGTGGTCTGGCATCCGATCGGTCGGCCATCGAATCCAGGCGGCGCTTCGAAATTGAACGGCTTGATAAAGTCGCTCCAGGTCAGGCGGATCTCTTCCTTATCGGTTCGCAGAATTTCCTGACACGGACTGTTAGGCGTTCCTTCGCGCGAAAAGGCCGCCGCGATGACGGGGACGCTCGTGTCGCCGAACGGCTTGTAGAGCAGGTACTCGATCTCCTTTTGCAGAAAACGCGCGACGGGCTCGCTGTCCGCATAGATGCGCACGCCGCCGACGAGTTTGCTGTCCACGAACAGGGCATGACCCGCCCCGACGGGCGTCCACAGTACGCGCCAGTGGCTGCAGCGCGTCGAGGCGGTCTTTCCATCGTCCGTGGTCAATCGAATGAAGGAATTCTCGCCGGCCATAATCAATTCGTGCGGATTGATCTTTAAGTCCATGATGCTGCTCCTCGGGTGTTTGTATTTCGGATGCAGGCCCATCGGCCTGGCCTACCTATCATATATTTCACGCTGACGAAATGTCATGATTCCGATTGGGTCAACGAGAGAATTACCTCTCATAAACAATTAATTCGACGCACGGTTGCACGCTTTCAAACTCTGCCTATATCATCCTCTGAGCGCGGCTGCAGAGGGCGGACGCGCAGGTTGTTGTTTTTTGGAGTGTGTGCCATGATCCGAAAATTGGTATGTGCAGCGTTCGTTCTCACCGTCAGCCTTGGCGTTCTCGCCGCCGAGGAGATTCGCGGCGTCGTCACGAAAGTGGATGGCTCCAGCGTCACCGTGCAGAAATACAAAAAGGGCGAGAAGGGCAAGAAAGGCGAGAAGGATGGCGATCCGGTCGTCATTACCGTCGCCAAGGATGCGAAGATTGCGAAAGCTACGTTCGCGAACAAGAAGCTCGAAGCAGGCGACGCGCTTCCGGACGGTTTGAAGAATGAGATCTTCGCGAAGATCGGCGAGAAGGGCGTGAGCGTCCGCATCACCACGGACGACACCAGCAAGGCTGCGACGCAGATTCTGGTTTTGCCGACCTTCACCAAAAAGAAGAAAGACGCGAAGTAGTCGATAAGATCGACTCGCACAAAAAAAGCCAATCCGAAGGGATTGGCTTTTTTGTTTGCCGCGTCAATGTTTGCGTCACCCTCAAAGAATCATCGGCGACCACCGTAGACATCACGCTCCGCGTGATGTGTCTTGAATTTATCGAAAATGATTCGAAATTTGCTGTTTTTTCAGGGTGCCCAATGTAAATCCATCACGCGGAGCGTGATGGCTACGGTAAATTCCGAATTTTGATGGGCGCGTCAATGTTGTTATTGCGAAGGAGGCGATTCCGGATTGGCGGGTGCTGCATCGGGGGCCTTTTCCGCTGCCGGGGCTTCTGCGGGTGCGGGGGCCGGTTCGGGTGCAGGCGCTGGAGCTTCGGCCACGGGCGTCGGGGCGGGGACATGCGGCGCATTGGCGCGGGAACGCAATTCGCCGGCTTTTAGCAGTTCGAGAAAGGCCGTCGCGCCGGCATCACCCAGGCGAAACTCGTGCCGCTTGAGGATCCGCGTGTAGCCGCCGGGCCGATTGACGTAGCGCGGCGCGATGTCGGAAAACAGCTTCTGCACGACGGTCCGCGTGTCGGCGGGGCCATCGTCGTCCGTCTGCGGCTTGACAAGCGCGTTGCTCGCCGGTCCGAGTCGCGAGATGACCAGGCGCCGAGCGTGAAGCGTATTCTGCCTTGCCAGCGTGATCAGTTTTTCGATGAACGGCCGCACGGCTTTCGCCTTCGGAAGAGTCGTGATGATGCGTTCATGCTGGATCAGCGACATCGTCAGGTTGCGGAACAGCGCCAAGCGATGCGTCTGATTTCGACTCAGCTTTCGGCCGGCTTTACGGTGTCTCATGGCAATCGTCCGTATCAAGGGGGCGATGGATCATTTATCGATAACATTAGCGCCGAACGGGCACGCGCATACCCAGAGCCAGGGACCGTTCGGAGAGTTTCTGTTTAACTTCACGCAACGTCGTTTCGCCGAAGTTGCGAACCTCGAGCAATTCTTCGTCCGAGCGGATGACCAAATCGCGGACCGTGGTGATGCCTTCGGATTCGAGGCAGTTCGTCGCGCGAACGGAAAGCTCAAGCTCGGCGAGGCTCATGTTCAGCTTGCGTTCGAGCTCGTGATCGACGGAATCCTGTGTCCCAACCACGTCCGCGAGATCGCCGAGCGCCATTTCCGGTCCCGGTTCCAGATACTGGATGAACGGGTTGAGGTGTTTCCGCAGGATCTTCGAGCCTTCCACCAAGGCCATGTGCGGGGTGATCGTGCCGTTGGTCCAGATTTCCATGACGAGCTTGTCGTAGTTAGTCTTCTGACCGACGCGGGTTTCCTCAATCTCGTATTTCACGCGGACAACCGGCGAAAAACTCGAATCCACCGGAATGACGCCGATCTCACGCTCCTTGCCCGAATTTTCCTCGGCCGTGCGGTAACCTCGGCCGTTTTCGACGGTCATTTCGACGATGAAGGGAACGTCGTCGGTCATCGTCGCGATGACATGCTCGGGATTGATGATCTGAACCGTCTCATCGGCGATGACATCGGACCCGCGAACAATTCCGCCCTGCCGGCGTTCGATGCGGATCGTCTTCGTCTGGTCGGTCAGGTTCTTTACGACCAAGCTCTTGATGTTCAGAATGATATCGGTCACGTCGTCGGCGATGCCGGGAATCGTGGTAATTTCGTGCTGAACGCCCTGAATTTTGATTCGCGTGATCGCGCTGCCTTCCAGGCTCGAGAGAAGCACGCGGCGCAGGCTGTTTCCAATCGTCACGCCGAACCCGCGTTCGAATGGCTCGGCGAAAAATTTTCCGTAGATGTCGGACAGTGTCTCACGTTCGGACGTCAATCGGTTCGGCAACTCCAAGCCGCGCCATTTGATACGCATGAGGAAGCCTCCAGTGGCATAGTGTCAAGGGGCCAATGAAGCGAGTCGTGGCCATCCCTGAGGAACGCTTCAGTGCTCCACGGTCTCGTCGGGTAAGGTTAATACTAGCGCGAGCAGAACTCGATGATGAGCTGCTCGTTGAGTTCCTTGTCCTTGTTCAGACGCGGATCGACGTCACCGCGGCCAGGAACGCGTGTCATGCGGCCCTGGGGCGGTTCGGAGCCGGTAATCTCAAGAAAATCAGGAATCGGCTCGATGTGAGTCTGCTGATTCAGTTTCACCTGGGCGACGCTGCGCTGGCGGCTATTGACAGTGATGACATCGCCTGCCTTGACGGTCAAACTAGGAATGTCGCAATGTTTGCCGTTGAGCTGGATATGCCCATGCGCCACGAGTTGCCGGGCGGCGGCACGCGATGGCGCGAAACCGAGACGGTGGACTACGTTATCAAGCCGGCGTTCGAGAAGGCTCAGCAGGGCTTCGCCCGTGTTTTCCTTGGAACGCGATGCCAATTGGAAGTAGCGGCTGAATTGCCGGTCGAGAATGCCGTAGAATCGCTTGAGCTTTTGCTTCTCGCGAAGCCGTTCGCCGTATTCGGTCAACTTGCCGCGACGCACGTGCATGCCAGGCGGCTGATTGCGGCGTTCGATCGCGCACTTCGGGCTTTCGCAGCGGCTGCCCTTGAGATAAAGTTTCACGCCTTCCCGGCGGCACAAACGACAAACGGAATCAATATGACGAGCCATCGTTCTTTACGAACCCTTCTGGTGCCAGGACAAAACCACGTGTTGTTTCACGACAAGCCATCTCGAGCGTTCCACGACGCTCACCGAAAGACGCGAGCCGTTTTGCCCCAAACAATAATCATCGACAACTTTCTTGACTGCACTACACTCGGCGTTTCTTCGGAGGACGGCAGCCATTGTGCGGCAACGGCGTGACGTCCTCGATCACCTTGATCGTCAGACCTGCGGCTTGCAGAGCCGTAATCGCCGACTCGCGGCCCGAACCAGGCCCCTTGACGCGGACATCGACTTCTTTGAGGCCAAACTTCGTCGCTCGCTCGGCACAAACTTCGGCGGCACGCTGAGCCGCGAACGGCGTGCTCTTGCGACTGCCCTTGAAACCGACCGTCCCTGCGGAAGCGGCGCACAACGCATCGCCGTTGGTGTCGGTGATGGTGACGATTGTGTTGTTGAACGTGGACTTGATGTGTGCCACGCCTCGGCTTACATTGCGCCGAGATTTCTTTTTCTTGCTTTTCGCCACGTCAATTGATCCTCAAGATAAAACGACATCGCCCGACTCCGCGTGAAGTCGGGCCTGTGTTTCACCCTTCGTGGTGGTATCTGTTATAAGATAGTAATCGCGGCCAATTCGACAAGCCGACCGAATTACTACTTCTGATCCTTGACGCCCTTCTTGCCTGCGACGGTTTTTCGCGGCCCCTTGCGGGTACGAGCGTTCGTGCGGGTGCGTTGACCACGCGCGGGCAGGCTTCGGCGATGGCGGAAGCCGCGGTAGCAGCCGATTTCGCGCAGACGAGCAATGTCCTGCTGTTCTTTGCGGCGCAGCTGGCCTTCGACGACATATTCGCGGTCGAGGATGTTCGCGATGCGAGCCACTTCCTCTTCGGAAAGCTCCTTGGCTTTGCGCTGCGGACTCACGCGAGCTTTTTCGCAAACCTCAAGCGACGTCGTCGGGCCGATGCCCTTGATATATCGCAGGGAAATATGCGTCGGCTTGTCGTTCGGAAGGTCAACACCCATTATACGCGGCATGGCGAGACTCCTTAACCTTGGCGTTGCTTGTGGCGCGGATTGGTGCAAATCACGAACACCCGGCCCTGCCGCTTTACCAGCTTGCAGTTTTCGCAAATGCGCTTAACGCTCGATCGAACTTTCATGGCACCCTCTTCGGTCTGGTTTTTCCCTGAATTTCGTCAGGAACCCTTCATTCTAATACGGCACACCCAACCGGCAAGAGAGCCAAACAAAAAAACGCGCGGATTTCTCCGCACGCCTTTGGCGTTCTCGTTTTCTCAACTTCGAAATGCACGGCCAGCTGCAAGTTCGGCTAATTCACTGCGGCAGGTTCGAGTTCTGGTTCGCGGTTGACCGGTTTGCCATTCCCGACGGTCGCGAACATCGGCGTGCTGTGATCGAGATCGCGAATTTTTTCTTCCATCTCTTTGCCAGGCTTGAACGTAACGACACTTTTCGGCGGAACATCAACGCGATCGCCAGTGCGAGGGTTGCGCGCCTTCCGCGGCTTGCGCCGTTTCACTTCAAAGACGCCGAAGTTACGCAACTCGATTCGGCCTTCGGAGAGCAAGGTTTCCACGATGGCGTCGAACGTCTTTTGTACGACTTCTTTCGTCTTGAGTTGGGTCAGGCCGGTGTCGTCCGATATTTGTTTAACGATTTCTTTTTTCGTCACGGGTAACAACTCCCTTGGGTAATGCCAAATCCATCTTCCGTTCTCGGCCGCACAATTGTGGAGGATAGAGAAATTCTCCCGGATCCTCTCGATTTCGCGCTGGGATGATCTTCGGCTATATTATTATCATGCCACCGAGGGATGAAATCAATGAACGGAATGCCGCGTGTGATGGATATATTATAAGTGTAATAATGGCATGGAGTAATGTCAAGCGAAAAGCCCGTCCGCGAGAGCGGATTTCCGAAGATTTCCAGGGTTCGCCTCTTTTGAACGCGGCATAGCCGAATCAAATAGGTCCTTCCAGCCGAGCGGGACCAGGCGGTCCAGTCCCTGCCGAACCTGCTTGGCAATTCATCGCCTATTTGTGTATTTCCCAGACAGATAGCGTATAATAGACCGGCAGGTTCGTCGCAGTACCCAACGTCTCCAGCGGCGGAGGTTTACGTGTCCCAATCCCTTTCTCGCACTCAATCGATCTTACTGGGTTGTTCGGTGTTGTTCGTCGCCATGCTGGCGGTTGCCGCCTTGACGGTCTTCGGAAACCGCGCTGGCTGGAGTGGCGACAATCTGCGAGTTCAAGTCGGGTTCGACGACATCGCCGGCGTCGAGGTCGGCGGACGCGTGCGCATTCAGGGCATCGAAGTCGGCGAAGTCGAAGCGATCCTGCCGCCGGAAACTCCTGGCGAAAAGGTCAAACTCCGCCTGCGGATCACGGGAAAATACCGCCATCTCGTCCGAAGCGACGCCCGCGTGCAACTCGCCTCCGAGAGCCTGTTCGCCGGAAAACTCGTTCGCGTCCTGCCTGGCTCGCCGAACGCACCTGCGATCGAAGAACTCGGCGAGTTGAAGGCCGACGTCCAGCCCGATGCCATCGAACAGATTGCCCAAGCGGCCGGGAAGTTGAACAAGCTGCTGATCGAGGTCGATACGGCGATGCAGGCGTTTCGTGACAATGAATCCTCCGTCTCGCAGGATTTGCTTGGCGCGACCAAGAAGCTCAATACGGTTCTGACCAAGGCCGACGCGGCACTGGGAGGAATCGAACGCGGGGAAGGCACGCTCGGGAAACTCGTGAAGGACGAAAAACTTTACACCGAGCTGACGCAATCACTCCAGATGGTCAAGGCGGCCATTCACGACGTCAAAAGCGGTGAAGGCACGCTTGGCAAGTTGCTCAAGACCAACGACGCCTATGCCGAGGCGATGTCGTCGCTCGAGGATGTCCGCCGGATGGTGAATTCCGTAAAGCAAAACTCCGACGCCATCAAATCGCTTCCGCTCGTGCGAAGTTATGTCGTCGATCCAGCCAAAGAGCTGGTGCGGCCCGACATGAAGCGATTTCGCAAATGGTACGCCGAATCCGACTTGTTCGAATCAGGAACGGCCGTGCTTACCGACAAGGGCCGTGATCGGCTCGACGATGGCGGCGCCTGGCTGAACAAGCAGAAGTACCCCGGCGCCGAAGTCATGATCGCTGCCTTCGCGGATCAGGCGCAGAAGCCGGAATTCGCCCATACGGTTACAACGAAGCAAGCCGAGGTCGTGCTCGAGTATCTGCGGAGTAAACACAGCGTCCATCGCACGGGCTGGTGGTGGTGGTCCACGCGGTCCACTCGATCGATCGGTTGCGGCACGACGCCCACGCCCGTTCCCGAGACCGAGAAGATGCCAAAGGCCCGGATCGAACTGATCGTCTTTGCTCCCTAGTTCTCCCGTGATAGGATCTCACCGGATGGAATCCCCGTCAATCAATCCTGGCCCACGCGCGGACCTGTTGTACTGCTTCTGCCGGCTGCAAATGCCTGGTGTCGATCTCCCGGTCGAGCGATGCGTGCATCATCTGGAGCGAACCTTTCGCGTTTTCGAAAAAAAGGCCGAGGACTCGGTCACCTGGGATGCGTACCTCGACCATCTCTACCCGCTCGATTGGTTCCTGGCCTCTGCCTGCATCGAAGGCAATCGCACCGCCTGGGAACTACTTTTCGCCTCGCGCGCCGGACGAAGCGATTGCCTGCTGATGGACGCATTGCGCGCCCGGGCGGCACGACTCTACCCGCGCGACGAAGAAAAGCAGGACACCGCCGTCGCTGATTTTTGGGGGCATCTCTGCGTGCCTGAAACGCCGGGTTCCGTCCCGGTGATGGCACGCTTCGACGGGCAGCGCCCGCTGGTTCCCTGGCTCATTCGCGTGTTCCAGAATTGGCATATTTCGCAACTGCGCAAACATCCGCGCACGCAGGCGCTGCCTGATGAGGACCTGGCAACGCCCATGCCGACGGCAGGCGAGATAGAACCGCACTGGCGCGAAGTCTTTGCCGAAGCGGCGCACGATTGGCTGTCGGAAATCAACGAAGACGAGGTGCTGCTACTGGGCCTGCGGATCCGCTATCGGCTCAGTCAGCGCGAGGTGGCGCAGCTTCTCCAAGTCCACGAAGGCACGATTTCACGCCGGACCGATCACCTGCGCGACCAATGCATCGAGCAGTTGGCAAAACGCCTCACCGCCGCCGGCTGGACCGGGGATGATATCTTCGAACTGGTGCGCAGCGAAATGATCGGCCTGATGCTTGACGACCCGCGCCTATCGGTCGATGCGTTGGCCAAGATATTGTCGAAGAAGGGCAAAAGCACGCCGGTGCTCGCTTCGTAATCGACGAGTGCAAAAAAAGAACGCCGGTGAATCCTCGTTTCGGAGGAATCACCGGCGTTTTGCGTTTGAGCGTATGCGTCTACGTGTTACTTCTTCTTCTTCTTCGCTGCCGCGATGGAGATCGCCGAAGCCGTGCCGTCGGTGTGGGTGACGGTGACGGTTTGGCCAGCGGCGAGATCGCCGAAAGCTGCCGGGGTGGCTTCTTTGCCCTTTTCGCCGGAGGCTTTGCTGATCTTCGTGTCTTTGGTCACGGTGACCTTGTGTTCCTTGGCTTCGGCGACAACGACATCCTTCTTCTTCTTTTCCGGCGTCTTGACGGTGATCGTGCCGGTGCCCTTGACGTCCTTATCTTCGGTAACAGAGACGATAGCACCCGTCAGCGTGGCGCCGGCCGGTTTCTTCTTCTTCTTGTCCTGGCCGTCGGTGTTAGCGACGAGCAGGAAGGAAGCGACGAGAACGACCGGAACCATCAGAAAACGAACCATGAGAACCTCCCGATGCAAAAACAGGTTTAGAAACGTTATACGCCGAACAACAATGCGGCGTTTGACACGTGTGGTAAGACTACTCGCCTTTGAATAGCGCGCAGTCACACATCAAAACACCAAGTGCAACGCAATATCGCCATCGTCGCACTGGCCGATTTCATCCTATGAACGCCATCCTGGTTAATGCTGACGCCAGATTTGATTTCTTGCTTTTCTGGTGCGTAAACACAGCAGCGCCAACCCCGCTGGTTGGTTTCGAAGCCTTTCGTAAGGTCAGAAACAAGCCCACATTAGGTCTTAATGATTTTAATTAAACACTGACTCAGCGAAAATGTACCGATTGTTTCGATTTTTTCTTTTTTTTTATTTCTCTCGCAATCCGAAAGACAGGTCTACTCGTCGGGAGTCATTCCGGTTTCGTCCTTCGGTTCGCGCTTTCGGGTTGCGTCGTTATCTAGCCCGTTGAGAAACGCGGACGTCGAACGGCCAACGCTGGGTTCGGTCAAGTGGGCGTCGTCGGGATTGTCGGCCAGGTCGCGCTGTAACTGCCGTCGGCGTTTGCGGTTTCCCGCTTGTTTGATGTCGCGTTTGAGCTTGCGCTGCCGGCGTTTGTCTTGGTCCATAAGCGTGATTCCCGTGAGGTCTATTCGAGGAGCTATTTCGCGTCCCGGAATTTTTGAAAGATATCACTCTGGTAGCCGGTGGACTCCCCGGCGTAGCGCTGGTTGTTGACGTCGTCCCAAAATCCTCGCAGGCGGTTCGTGTAGTGTTTGGATCTTTCGTTGAAATAGTTGATTTCGCCCTGCCAGGCCGCGTTCATGGGAACGTCTATCTTCCAGGCGTCTTCCTCTTTCACGAGCGCCATCTTGCCGGAGAACATGCCGAACGCGAGGACATTGGTGAACATTCGCGGGTCCATGTCCTTGAGGTCCTCGATAATCGTCACGTTCGGTTTGCGCGTCGTCGGCGAGGGGGTAATCCACTGGAACTCGCCAGTCGCCTTGCCGTTTACCTCCTTGGTGGTTCCCTTGACGACGAAATTCGACGGGAACGGATCGATTTGATAAAGCGCGATGATGAGTTTGTCAGTGAGGAGCGACTTTTCG
The DNA here is from genome assembly GCA_964484265.1 of uncultured Singulisphaera sp. Taxonomy (GTDB): domain Bacteria; phylum Planctomycetota; class Planctomycetia; order Gemmatales; family Gemmataceae; genus SIAQ01. Next base: position 25,202 of record CAZAFH010000088.1, on the reverse strand, counting down.
TCGCCCCAGTTGCGGAATTTGTCCACGATCGAACCCAGATTCGAGGCGTTCTCGTGGCTCTTTTCAAGAAAATCGGCATAGGGCTTCGTGCAATAGATCGCGGCATACTGGTACTCGCGCCGTTCGATCGCCTCGCGGAACTTTTCCATGGCTTCCTCGGGCGTTTTCGCGGGGGTGAAGCCGCGCGCCTTCGCCGTCGCGCCGGTCAGGGCGCCTTTCAAGTTTTTCTGGTTGAACCAGCCGATCGCAATGACGCCGGTGAACCCCGCAACGACGAGTCCGACCGCGCCAAGGATCAGCACGACGACGACCACGGTTGATACTCGTACTTCTGGCATCGCACACCTCTTTCGGAAAAGAATTGAAAAGATGATGAGTATGACGAAGTAGAAGCTATCGCAGAAACGCACCAACCGCAAGAGGAAGCGGCACGGAGTCCGAAAAATCTCTCAGGTGCTCGCATTGGCCGACAGCACTTCCCAGACGCGCACAAGATCGCGCGTCTCGGCCACATCATGCACGCGTACGATCTGCGCCGATCCCTGCGCCAGGCAGAACGCCGCTGCGGCCAGCGAACCAGCCAGCCGCTGCTCCAGCGGGCGGTCGAGTATTTTGCCGAGAAATCCCTTGCGAGACACACCCAGGCAGATAGGTCGGCCGAGAGACTTGAACTTGGCAAGATGTGCGAGCAGCGAAATGTTGTGCTCGCGCGTCTTGCCGAAACCTATTCCCGGGTCAATCGCGATGGCGTCGCCTGGGATTCCAGCATCGGCGAGAGACTGCAGCCGAGCCGTGAAATAGTGCACGAGGTCCGCGACCACGTCGTCGTAGGTCGGCGCGAGTTGCATCGTCGCCGGCGAGCCCTGCATGTGCATCACAATCGCCCCGGCATTGCGCGACCGTACGACCTCGGCCATTCGCGGATCGCCTGCCAGGCCAGTCACATCGTTGACGATATGCGCGCCAGCGTCGAGGCAGACTCGGGCGACGTCCGCTTTGGACGTGTCGATGGAAAGCACCACGTCGCTCGTCCTCGCCAATTCCGTCACCACGGGCACGACTCGCCGCAGTTCCTCTTCGAGCGTCACGGGCTGACTTCCAGGCCGAGTCGATTCGCCGCCGATGTCGAGTATATCGGCGCCCTGTTCGACGAGCGACTGTGCATGCGCAATCGCGGCATCCTTGGCCAGGAACGCGCCGCCATCGGAGAAGCTATCGGGAGTGACGTTGACAATGCCCATGACCAGGCAACGATTGTCCATCGCCAGATCTCGGCCTTGGATGCGCCAGTTCATGTTGGGAATTGTATTCAAACGCAGAGGCGCTACGTGAGAGACGCCAGGGCGAACCACCGCCAGAAATGCAAATTCCCGTAGGAAAATCCGCACCCGTTTGGTACATTCTTCTCCAAGACGGATTTTAGCACGGAGGATCCTCGCAATGCGTTTTCCCCTTAGTTTCACTTATGCCCAGTTCACCCATCGCCGCAAGATGGAGAAAGCCAAGCGCGAACGCTACCCGACCGTGCTGATGCTCGAACCGCTCTACACATGCAATCTCGCCTGCCTTGGCTGTTCCGTCGAGCGCTACACGGGCAAACTGCAAGATCGCATGACCGTCGAGCGTTGCTTCAAGGCCGTCGATGACTGCGGCGCCCCGATCATCAACATCTGCGGCGGCGAACCCACGCTCTACCCCGAGCTCAAAGAACTGCTCGACGGCCTGATCGAGCGTGACAAGCATATCATCCTCTGCACGAACGCACTCAAGCTCGACACCAAGGTTTTCGGCGTCATCAAGCCCAGTTCCCGGTTGTTCCTCATGATCCATCTCGATGGCATGAAGGAAACGCATGACTTCGTCTGCAATCGCGAGGGCGTTTTCGACAAAGCCGTCGAGATGATCAAGCAGGGCAAAGCGCTCGGGTATCGCATCTATCTCAATGCCACCGTGTACAAGGATACGAACGTCGCCGAGATCGAGGAATTGTGCAAGCTCACCGACACGCTGCGGGCCGATGGCATTTTGGTTTCGCCGGGCTATGATTATGCGAGCGTCGAGAACGATATCTTTTTGACGAAGGAACAGACGCACGAGAAGTTCAAGGCGATCCGCGATTTGGCGAGGAAGTACCGGATCAACGCGACGCCGAAGTTTCTGGAGTTCGCCGCGGGGATGGTGGACCTGCCGTGCTCGCCGTGGTCCACGGTTAACTACACGCCAAAGGGCTGGAAGGCGCCGTGCTACTTGATTGAAGGCGAAGGTTATTTTCAGGAATGGGAAGAATTCTGGAACAAGACAAACTGGAGTTACTGGGAAAGCCGCGAGGATAGCCGTTGCCAAAACTGCAGGATGCACTCGGGCTTCGAGCACAGCGCCGTCAACGAGGCGATGAAGACGATGTCGGGCAAACTCCGGCTGGCGGCCTGGACGTTGGGGTGGTAGCAGCGAAGGCCACCGTAGCCATCACGCTCCGCGTGATGGATATGTAAACAAACTAAACCGATTGTGACTTTCTATTCGCTCCAACGCAGATCCATCACGCGGAGCGTGATGGCTACGGTAAACGCGGAGGAGCGGCCGTGAACTGGCTAGCTCACGTCTATCTTGCGGAACCCGACATCGAAGCACGCCTGGGCAACTTGCTGGCCGACCTCGTCAGGGGGCCGGATCGCCGCACCATGACCGCCTCGTTCACGCGAGGCATGCGTTTGCATCAGGCGATCGATATCTTCACCGACGCACATCCCGTTGTTCATCGCAGCCGCGCCCGCATTCAGGGCGATTATCGGCACTTCACCGGCATCCTCGTCGACGTTTTCTACGATCACTACCTCGCCATTAACTGGAATCACTACGCATCAGAGTCACTCGACACCTTCTCTGCTAACTTGTACGCGGGGATTCGCGCACATCCCATCGCTCTTCCGACCGACGCACAGGTCGCACTCGACCGCATGGTCGAAGACGATCGCCTCGGCTCATACCGCCAAATTTCCGGTATAACCGCGGCTCTGCACCGTGTATCGATGCGACTCTTCGCGCGAACGGGCAAGGAGTTCACGCTTGAAGATTCCATATCGGAGCTGCTCGCGAATTTTGAAGCGCTGGGCAACGATTTCGCGGAATTCTTCCCGGAGCTGCGCGAGCATGTCGAAGAGTGGAAGAAATCCAATTCGTCGAATATCTTACCTTCTACTACATCGTGATTCATTGAATTAACGGAAGACCTGCACATGCTCGACACCCACTTCATCCGCGAGAATCTCGCGGCTGTCAAAGCGAACTGCAAAAACCGCAACGTCACCGCGGACGTGGACCGCGTCGTCGCGCTTGACGACGAACGCAAGCGCATCATCTCCTTGATGCAGATCTTGCAGCAGGAAGCGAACGCAATCGCGAAGAGCGTTGGTCCGGAAAAGGATCCGGCCAAGAAGCAGGATTTGATCGCGCTCGGCAAGAAGAAGCGCGAAGAACTCGCCGCAAACGAACCGCAACTCAAGCAGGTTGAAGCCGACCTCAAAGCCGTCGTCTCCACCATCCCCAACATGACGCACCCGGCTGCGCCGATCGGAGCATTGCCCGAGGACAACAAGGTCGTCAAGGTCTGGGGCACGCCGACGAAGTTTGACTTCAAACCCAAGGACCACGTCGCGCTCTGCGAAGCGCTCGATCTCGCCGACTTCGAAGCGGGGGCGGCGGTTGCGGGACAGAAGTTTTACTTCCTCAAAAACGAAGCCGTGCTGCTCGAACTCGCCCTCATCCATTACGCCATGGACACGCTGCTCAAGCATGGCTACACGCCGATCATCACGCCCGATTTGGCGCGAGTCGATGTGCTCGAAGGCATCGGCTTCATGCCGCGCGGCGAAGGCACGCAGATCTACTCGATTGCTGACAGCGACCTGTGCCTGATCGCGACGGCAGAGATTACGCTCGGCGGCATGCACCGCGACAAGATCATGGAGGAGCCGAAGCTGCCGTTGAAATACGTCGGCCTATCGCATTGCTTCCGCACCGAAGCCGGGGCGCCGGGGCGCGATACGCGCGGGCTTTATCGCGTGCATCAGTTCACGAAGGTCGAGATGTTCGCGTTCTGCACGCCGGACCAGTCCGATGCCATCCACGAGGAAATCCTCGGCATCGAAGAGTCGATCTTCCAGGGTTTGAAGTTGCCGTACCACGTCATCGACACCTGCACTGGCGACCTCGGCGGCCCGGCGTATCGCAAATACGACATCGAAGCCTGGATGCCGTCGCGCGGCAAAGAAGGCGAGTACGGCGAAGTCACCAGCACCTCGAACTGCACTGACTTTCAAGCGCGCAGGCTCAACATCCGCTACAAAGGCCCGAACCACAAAGGCACACGCTTCGTCCACACGCTCAACGGCACCGCCGTCGCCGTCAGCCGCTGCCTGGTCGCGCTGCTGGAAAACTATCAGCAAGCCGACGGCACGGTGTTGGTCCCGGAAGTGCTGCGGCCATGGATGGGCGGGCGTGAGGTGATCTCGGCGAAGAAGTAGTCCAAAAGCCCAGGGGTGAGCGAAGCGAACCTCTGGGATACGAACATCGTGATCCCAGGGGTTCGCTTCGCTCACCCCTGGGCTTGATCTGAGAAATTAATCCGATCATACACATCCGCCAGCTTCAGCGCACAGCCGATCGATTCAATCGTCACGGTCGCCTCAAGCCCAACCGCTTCGCGCAGGTTCCACGAGCCATCAGGCAAGCGGCGGAAATGCTCGATGCAGGGGCGGGTTTGCGAGACCAGCAGGTAGTCGTTCAACGTCGCGTTCCAGGTGCGGTAACGCTGGAATTTTTCGCCGCGATCGAATGACTCCGTCGACGGCGACAACACCTCGACAATCGCCGACGGATTGACGATCACGTCGCCGACGTCGTCGAAATATTCCGGCTCGCCGCAGACGATAAGAATATCGGGATACGAAAACATCCCGCTGACGTTTCGCGCGGGAACGACGCCGAGACCGCTGCGGACCTTCGTGTCCTTGGTGACGGCGAAGCAGGGCGTACCTTTCAACTGCGCGACGAAAAGGCCGATTAGATTCGTTGAGATAATCCCGTGTGGCAGCTTCTCGCCCGCCATTGCGATGATTTCGCCATCCACGTATTCATGGCGCTCGGCGGCGTCGCGTTCGAGCGCGAGGTACTGTTCGATGGTGAAAACGCCCACGGGTTTGGATATCGTTAGTCCACTGCTCATTGCTGGTTTCCTGATTTTGTTAAACACTCGCATGGTGCCGCGCGTGCGCTAAACGTAAACGCGAATGACATCATCCAGGATACCATACCTTACGCGGGTCATCAACCGAGCGGCGGTAATCGAATGCCTCATCCGTCATGCGCTTCAGGTCGTACGCAGGACGCCAGCCGAGCAGGAATTTGGCCTTGTCGTTGTCGAGCCAGGTCGAGCGGTAAGGCGTTGGCACATCGATCGAGGGATAGCCGCGAGTTTGCTTGAGGTAATCGCCGAGCGTGCGGTAGTTAACCGGTTCGTTCATGCAGATGTTGAACGTTTGGCCGACGGCTTTCGGGTGATCGATGGCGGCGAGGATGGCGTTCGTCAGATCCTCGACGTGGACGAAGTTGCGCGTCACCGGCTCGCCGGCGGGATCGAGCATGACGGGGATGGCGTTGGTGCGGACATATTCGTCGGCTTTTGCCGCGCCGACGAGATCGCGCCAGCGTGGGCCGCCGAAGACGTCTTCGCCGAAGGACAGTTGGTACTTGAAGTCGTCCTTTTCCATGATCCACGGTGCACGCAGGCAGCAGACGTTCATTCGGTACTGGATGGCGTATTGCTCCATCATCACTTCTTCGAGCACTTTGGACAGGGCATAGCAACCGGGGTACGCGGAGTGCTTTTGCGTTTCGGTAATGGGCACGGGATGCGGGTAGAAGAAATGGCCCATGCCGGCGTCGCCGCCGATGAGGATGAATTGGCGGAAACTGGGCGAGAGCCGAGATTCTTCGAGAATCCAGAACAGGCCCTTGATGGCGACATCCATGATGTCGTCGGGCGTCTCCTTGCATGTCGCAAGGTGCAGCACGTGCGTCACGTCGCGCATTGCTTCGTGGACGAACGCGCGGTCGGAGATCGTGCCCTTGACGACTTCGAGCCGAGGCTGCAAGGGAAGCGATCGGCTATGGCAGAGAGCACGCAGCGTGACATCGGCGTAGCGTGCGTCGGCGAGAAAGCAGTTGATGAAATGGCGGCCGACTTTGCCCGTGGCACCGGTGATGAGGAGGCGGCGAGAATTGGTCATGAATGTTCCAACAAGCCCAGTGGTGAGCGCAGCGAACCGCTGGGATCGTTGTGAATTCAAATCCCAGCGGTTCGCTGCGCTCACCACTGGGCTTGGCAATTATATCCCAATCGGCGCCGGCTCGCCCAGTCGGCTGATCTGTGCGAGTGCGGGCCGCAGGCGGATTTGCGGCATATCGAACATGGTATGCAGCACGGTGGAGATGAGATTGCTGCTATTGAACGGATCAGAGTTCGGTTCGCCGCCGTCGCGTGTCGATTGGCCGATGACGCGGCCGCGCGGCATGCCGGCGCCGTACATCATGAGCGGGGCGAGGCGTGCCCAGTGATCGCGGCCGCCGTTGCGATTGATCCTCGGCGTGCGGCCCATTTCGCCGGTCGCGATGAGCAGGATGTTGTCGTCCATACCGCGTGCTTCGACATCTCCGATGAAGGTCGAGACGGCATGATCGAACGAGCGTCCGATCGCCGCCATGCCGTCGATGACGTTGAGGTTCTCGCCGTCGGCGTGGAAGTCCCACACGCCTTCGTAGTCGGCATGGATCGTGACGAACCCGCAGCCGGCTTCGCAAAGGCGACGCGCGAGTAGCAGCAGCTTGCCGATCGATTTCGCCTGACCGGTGTAATAGCCACGCCGGCCGCGATTGGCGTGCGACCAATTATGCGACGGCACGAAGCGAGCCGTGTCGTAGCAAGCGACCAGCCGCGGGTCTTCGCGCGACAGGTCGAGCGCGTCGGCGACTCGGCCGCTGAGCAGCACCTCAGCTGCCTGGCGCTGGTTGCGGTCGAAATCTTGCATGTTCGCTTCGTTTTCCAGCTGGCGTTGTGCCTGGCCAAGCTGTGCGAGCAATGCCTGACGATCGCTAAAACGGTCAGGCGTGAGATTCAGCCGCAGATTGCGCAACAGCTGGTTAGTCCCGCCGGGGATGAACGGTGCGTAGTTCGGGCCAATCGCCCCGGTCGCAGTGATGTCGCCGCGTGCGGAGCCGCGCGTCACGTCAGAGCAGACCGATTGCGGAAAGAGCACGGCATTGGTCGGCATCGAAGTTACGGGATGCACTGGCCCGAGCACGCGCGAGACGAGGGAACCCATGTTGGCTTGCAACGATTCCGGCCCGACAATTGGCCGAATGTTGTGCTCGGCGTTGCCGGTCTGGAAGGAACGGACGACCGTCAACTTGTCGGCAATGCGCGAGAGCTGTTCGAGCGTGTCGCCGAAGTAGAGGCCGGGGACGCGGGTTTGCGTCACGCCGGTGATGGTGCGGATGTCGGAGGAAGCGTCCGGCTTGGGATCGAAGGTCTCGAACTGGCTCGGCCCGCCTTGTTGAAACAGGAATATGACCGACTTGCCATGCAGCGGGTTGGATGCCGGTTGAGCCGCCGATTTCGCCGCGAACAGGTCGGCCAACGAAAAGCCGCCGAGACCGAGGCCGCCAATCTGCAAAAGCTGGCGACGCGAAAGGTGTGCATTTTCGTGGATATTGAGCATGGTTCGTCTATGGTAGGAAAAGTACGATTCGGGAGGTGTCGTATTTTTACCAGAAGATGGGCGAGTGTGCAATAAAAATAGTTGCAATTCCCACTTCGTGTATCATTACGGAGGGTAAAGATTGAACAACGAGAAGGCCGATTGTGATTGCAACACACAAACATTCGGATCGCCTTGCTGATGAAACACGCCGCGGGCAAGAAGCATTTGACCGATTCGTCAGACTCAGACTTCGGCCAGAAGACGACGGCAAGTTCGTCGCGGTCGATATCCAATCTGGCAGCTATGAGATCGACGCCGACGATTATCAGGCCACCAGACGGCTTCTCGCGCGAATCCCCGGTGCAAGAATCATGATCGAAGGCATCGTCAATCACGTTTGGAAGCAATACTCCGCTAGATTATCATCGGCCCGACGGGAATCCGAGGGGTGGACTGAAAAACGGGGGGTGATCGTCGCGGCGATTGGCATGTCTCGTTGAGTATCACCATGTTTACAGACGATATTCCGACCTATGTGATTGACCTTACCAGGGCCGAATCGTTGCGCTGGGGCGATGTCATTGCACGGGAGAAAGACTCGGCCATGCTCCTCGTTCAGGAAGCGGGAAGCCAGTTCGAGCGTGTTCCGGAATTGCTGCGCTGGGCCTTCGCTCGCCTTTATGAGAGGTATGGCGGGCTATACCGCGGCGAGATCGCCGCGTGGGCGGAGGGTCTGGGAGTCTCGGTGGGAACCGTCACGATTCTCAATTGCGCGTACGAATTGAGCCATCTTCGCTGGCCGAAGATATTTGGCTGTACCGCGGGCGTACGCTGGATCGATGGGCTGGGCATGGTGCACGTGCGCAATCTGGATTGGCCGCTGACGACAATGGGCCCGGCCACGCGGTTGTTTCGCTTTCAGCATGGGGCTCGCGAATTCGTCTCGGTAGGCGTTCCAGGCCAGGTGGGGGTGCTTTCCGGTATGCTGCCTGGCGCGTATTCCGTTACCATAAACTGGGCGCCGCCGTTAGCATTTCCGACGTTTGATTTCGGCCCCGCATTCCTGGTGCGCGACACGCTGGAAACTTGCAATAGTTACGAAGCCGCAGTGCAGCGATTGAGCGAAACACCGCTTTCTTCCAGCGTGTTCTTCACCATCTCCGGCGCTGCGAAAGACCAGGCGTGCGTCATCGAGCGAACCCAACGCGATGCCGTGGTCAGGCCGATGATTGCCGGCGCATTGGTGCAGGCGAATCACCACGTTGCCGATCGCTTTGGAAAAAACAACGCAGATATCCTCAGCGGAGAAGGCGACGACGACCTCTTCACGCTCGCTGGCAGCAGTCAGCGTGCGGATACGTTGTGCCAGTCGCTCGCCAGCGTCGGCTCGCCGAGCACCCTCGAAGCCGTGGCCCGCGTACTGAACGCCAGCAGTGTGTTGAACAACGACACATGCCAGCAAATCGCGTTTTGCCCGGCAAAGGGCGCAGTGAAGGTTTGGCGTCGAATAATCGGTGTTGCCCCGATCGAGGAAGCCCTATGACTGAATCAGAAAATACGCCAAACGAACCCCAGCAGGTGCCGCCGATTCAAATGTTGGTTTTGGTAGTGGCGGGGATTTTTCGCTGTTACATTTCGTGTATCATTACTTTGGAGAAGCGTTTGCACTTTGAGGAGACAGGCCATGATTGCAACCGAAAATAATGCTGATCGCCTTTCCGATGAGGCGCGGCGCGGCCAAGAAGCATTTGACCGATTCGTGAAACCCAAACTCAGCGCGGAAGATAATGGCAAGTTCGTTGCTGTGGACATTCAGACCGGAAGCTATGAAATCGATGCCGATGATTATCTAGCTACTGGCCGATTATTGGCGCGAGTTCCCGGAGCAAGAATCTGGCTGCTTCGTGCCGGGCAGCCGACGACCTATCGAATCATGCGGCCTGGATTCGAAGTCGATGGTGCGACATGATCGGCGGCAGCGTCAACGCTCGCTTGGAGGCGAAACTCCGATTGACAGTCATCGGGCCGACCGGAACTCGGGAGGATGTGGATGCTGTAATTGATACGGGGTTCACCGGTTCGCTTGTACTTCCCATCTCGATTGTGTCTGCACTTGGCCTGGTCCGAAGATCTGGCGGCACGGCCTTATTGGCAGATGGCTCATCTTGCAACTACGACAACTACGGTGCTGAAGTCGAATGGGAAGGCGCGACCCGCGGTGTAGTCGTCTCTGCCGTCGGCAAAGAGGCCTTGGCCGGGATGCTTCTACTCTTGAATCACAAACTGACGATGGATGTCATGGACGGCGGCGCGGTTGTCGTGCAGCCGTTGCCGCCAAGAGATGCCGAAGCGCCATCAGATCCGTAAGAGGTCTGGCACCCGAGACTGAACTACGGGCCTATCGATGTCCGAGCCAGTCGATTTCGCTTTGTCTCGTGCGTTTGGTCATTTTCCAGATTTGCTCGATCCTCGTAGAACATCATTGGACACCGATCGCCCTCCTTGAGGAGACGAGCAGATGCCAACCGTTCTGCCAAGAGTTCTTGCGGATTTACCATTGTCGCAAGCCGTCAGCGCTTTGCTGAGTCCGCATGTTGAATTGGTCCCGTGGGATGCCGTTGGCCCTGACGTCGTCGCCGTCTATACGTATGGGCATCCGACGGTCAATGGCGCGTTGCTCGACAAACTGCCGGGCGTTCGCGTCATTAGCAACTTCGGCGTGGGTGTCGATCACATCGACGTCCCCGAAGCGACGCGGCGCGGCATTCCCGTCGGCAACACGCCCGGGGTTCTCGACGGCGCCACGGCGGACATGGCGTTCACGCTCCTCCTCGCTGCCGGCAGACGCCTCGTCGAAGGCGACCGCTACGCGCGCGGGCCGGATTTTCTTCGCTACGATCCGTCCTACATGCTTGGCCGCGAGATTCATGGCTCCACCGTTGGCATCTTCGGAATGGGCCGAATCGGCACCCAGGTCGCCAAGCGGGCGCTCGCCTTCGACATGAAAGTGCTCTATCACAATCGCAACCGCCGGCCTGACGTCGAACTGTCGCTCGGCGTGCGCTATGCGTCGCGCGACGAGATTCTTTCGCAAGCCGACTATGTCGTGCTGACCGTGCCTTTGACAGCGGAAACGAAGCATCTCATCGGCCGAGCCGAGCTTGCGAAGATGAAATCGACATCGATTTTGATCAATGTCGCTCGCGGTCCCGTGGTGGACACCGACGCCTTGACCGACGCACTGGCGCGGCGGCAGATCTACGCCGCAGGGCTGGACGTAACCGATCCCGAGCCGCTGCCGCGCGGCCATCCGCTCTTGAAGCTGGACAACCTCACGATCGCGCCGCACCTGGGAAGCGCGACGGACCAGACGCGTGGCCGAATGGCCGAGATGTCGCTGACGAATTTGCTCGCGGGTCTGAAGGGCGAGGCGTTGCCATTCCGCGTGATGGCGAAATAAGCGAATGCAAAGCCATAAAATACCTCGATGAGCCGACCGCTCGCGAAGCTGACGATACTGCCAATTGTCGTGCCGATGACTGGGATGACGGCGTGGGAGGTATGCCGTCGGCTTTGCGATCTGCCGCAACTGTTGTTTCTGGATAGCGCGCAAACGTCGTCGCTCGGGCGATATTCGTATGTGACGGCGGATCCGACGGCGTATTTCACGTCGCACGGCGGGTGGATCGCGGAAGATGGCCAGGTAACGATGCGCGCCGACCCGCTGACGGTGCTAGCGCGGCGATTGGCGGATTTCGCGGTCGAGCCGATGCCGAACCTGCCGCCGTTTCAGGGCGGAGCGGCAGGGCTGTTTGCCTACGAGCTTGGTCATCACTTCGAAAATCTACCCAGGACCGAGTTCAACGATTTCGGCGTTCCGGATTTGGCGATCGGCATCTACGATTGGGTGATCGCGTTCGATCATCACGCCAATACCTCGTGGCTGATTTCCACTGGCTACCCGGAATCGCCGGCCGACGCACGTCTGGCTCGTGCGCGTGCCCGCGCGGAAGAGGTGCAGCGTCGGCTAGCGCGGCCGGCGCCGCCCCTACCGGATTACGCGATGTTGCCTGCTCCCTTGCAAGCGCCAAGTTATCCAGTCGCGCATCTCGCTGGCGTGCGGAGCAATTTTGATGAGGCAGACTATCTGCGAACGGTTGCACGCGCGATCGAATACACGCACGCCGGCGATTGCTTCCAGGTGAACATCGCTCAGCGATTGCTCGCGCCGGCGCCTCGGCGGTTACTCGACCTCTATGGCCGACTGCGTGAGCGCAACCCCGCGCCGTTCGCCGGCTACTTCGACATGGGCGACCACCAGATTCTGAGCGCCTCGCCGGAGCGCTTCATGCAAGTCGCGGAACGCAACGTCGTGACTCGGCCCATCAAGGGAACCCGGCCGCGCGACCAAACGCCCGAGGAAGACCGCCGTCTGGCCGACGAACTGCGCGCGTCCGCGAAGGATCGCTCGGAAAATGTCATGATCGTGGACCTGTTGCGCAATGACCTGGGCCGAGTCTGCGAATACGGCAGCGTGCGCGTCGAAGCGGTGTGCAAGCTCGAAAGTTATCAGTTCGTGCATCATCTCGTCTCCGACGTCCGCGGCCGACTGCGCGACGGCTTTGGCCCGACGGATTTGCTCCGGGCGGCTTTCCCAGGCGGGTCGGTCACTGGCGCGCCCAAAATTCGCGCGATGGAAATCATCACGGAGCTGGAACGCACAGCTCGCGGACCGTATTGCGGCAGCCTCGGGTACATCGGTTTCGACGGCACGATGGACACGAACCTCCTCATCCGCACGATTGTCGCGAGCAAGGGACATCTGCACTTCTCCGTCGGCGGCGGCGTCGTGGCGGACTCCATTCCCGAACGCGAATACGCCGAGACCTGGCAAAAAGCCGAGGGCTTGCTGCGCGCCCTGCCGGAATGATCCCAAATGCGAATCACGAAAGGACGAAAAGACGAAAACACGAAACATAAGAAAACCTTGGTGGAAAAAAATGGTACGCGATAATTCCGCCGTGCAGTCTTTCGTGTTTTCGTGCTTTCGTCCTTTCGTGTTTCTGCATTTTCTCGCGCGGATTGCGCTAGCAACGCCTGACGTCGCGCGGTAGTATCCTCTTGCCTCCCTGACTTGCTGCCATTTTGCGAGGAAACATGGCTTCGACCGACACTCCCGGATCCGCCGTTCCGACGCGGGCACGCTTTGTCGTGCTGGCGTTTCTGTGTTCCATGGCTTTCGTCCTCTATCTCGACCGCGTTTGCATCGCCCAGGCGCTCGTGCCGATGAGCATCGAGTTCGGCTTCACCGAGGTGCACACGAAGTGGATCTTGATGGCGTTCACGCTCTCCTATGGAATTTTCGAACTGCCGACGGGCAGGCTTGGCGATCAATTCGGCGCACGGAGCGTGCTGACGCGCATCGTGATCTGGTGGTCGATCTTCACAGCACTCACCGGTTGTGTCGTGCATTTTTCGTGGGAGTTTTACCCGCTGTCGATCCCAATCGTTATCAACACACTGGTCGTGCTCGCGGTGGTTCGATTCATGTTCGGCGCGGGCGAGGCCGGGGCGATTCCCAATGCCGCCCGCATGCTCAAGGCCTGGTTTCCGATCGACGAACGTGGGCGGATGCAGGGATTCTTTCAGGCCTCGATGCATGTCGGCGGGATGGTCGCGCCGATCGTGGCGGCGGAGATCATCAAAGCGTTAGACTGGCGGTGGACCTTTTTTACATTCGGATTGATGGGCATCAGCTGGGCCGGCCTGTTCTACTGGTGGTTCCGCGATACCCCAAAGGAGCATCCGAGCGTCAACGATGCCGAGCTCGCACGAATCCAGCCCGTCGCCATCGCCGATGACGGCGGGCATCACGCCATCCCCTGGCGAGCGGCATTGTGGCATCCGAATCTCTGGCTGCTTGGAATCATTGTGTCGCTGACGTCGTTCAACTCCTACCTGTTCTTTTCCTGGTACTCACTGTACTTGCAACGAGGCCGCGGCGTGACCAATCGCGAGGCGGGCTATCTCTCGGCCCTGGTGCTCGCCGGCATGACGGCGGGCGCGCTGCTCGGCGGCGTGATCGCGGATCGCACGACGCGCTTCGCTCCAGACCGCTACAAAGTTCGCCGCCGAGTCGCATTGGTGGTCTTCACGATTGCCGCGATATCGTTGACGGCGAGCGTGCACTCCGAATCGACGGTGCTCTCGGCGTTGCTGTGCGCGTCGGCCGGCTTCTTCATGTTCGTGCAGCAGACGACCTGGTGGGCGTGTACCTTCGAGGCTGCGGGAAAGCACACGGGATCGCTGTTCGGCTTGCTCAATGGTGTTGGCATTTTCGGAGCGTTAGGCTCGCAGTATTTCTTCGGCGCCTTCGCCACCTGGCGGCGCGAATCGGGCTACGAGGGACGCGAGGTATGGGACCCGGCCTTCTACGTTTTCGCTGCCGCATTGGTATTGGCGGGCCTGCTCTGGCAATTCATGCGTGATCGTCCCGCCGTCGGCGAGGAGGCTTCGGTTTAGTCGCAAAACCCTTTCAAACGAAAATGCATCCAACCTTCGCACTATCCATTTTCAATCAGCAACATCGATGCTGTACCGAGCCGCGACCGTAAGGGAGCGGCCAACGGGATACCGTGCCGGACCATGCGACTTCGGCCACTCCCTCACGGTCGTGGCTCGGAAATGTTTTTTCCGATTGCAAATGAGTATCGGTCGTTAAATTGAAGCTCCCCGATTTCCTCTTGATTCTTGCCGTGCCCATCCGCTATAGCCGGTCCGGTTGTTTCTTGAACAGGCGAAACGCGGAAGGAGAGGCAAGATGCGCGGCTTTCTGGCGAAACTTATTCCCACCCCCTCGGTGGCCAAAAAACTCATGATCCTCGGCGTACTGCTCGGCGTGGGCATCGGCGCCTTCTTCTGGGGCAGGCATCACGCCGCTGCCCAGAATCAGGTCGCCGGCACACCCGGCGCCACCACGGCCAACTTCAATAGCCGAATCGTCGCTTACATTTATGACGGCCAACCCGTCTCTCGCGAAGAACTCGGCGAGTACCTCATCGCACGATTCGGCGCCGAACGGCTCGAATTCATGATCAATCGCAAGATCGTCGAAATCGAGTGCGGCAAGCGCAACATCAGCGCCACCGATGCCGAGGTCGAGCATCGCTTCAAGCAAGATCTCCACAGTTTCGGCCAACCGATGACCGAACGGGACTTCGTGAACAGCGTCCTGAAGCGATTCGGCAAGACGCTCTACGAATGGAAGGAAGACGTCATCCGCCCCAAGCTGATGATGGAAAAATACGTTCGCGCGCAGCTCAAAATCACCGAGAACGATCTGCGCGAAGGGTTTGAAGCACGGTTTGGCCCGAAGGTCGAGTGCCGAATGATCGTGCTCGATGGCAGCAATCTCAAGGTCGCGCAGGACGTGTGGAACAAAGTCAAAGGCAGCCGAATCGAGTTCGATCTCGAGGCGAAGAAGCAAGTCATCCGCAATCTTGCGGAATCGGGCGGGAAGGTGCCGGCGATCCACAAGCATTTCGGCGACCGCAAGCTAGAAGCGGCAGCCTTCTCGTTGAAGGAAGGCGAGATCAGCCCGTTGATCGAATTGCCCGACCGTTCGCTGGTAATCCTGTATTGCGACCGTCACATTCCGGCGGATCGCACGGCAAGCTTCGATGTCGAGCGAGCAAAGCTGCACAAGGAGATGGAGGATCTGCGCGTGGCCCAGAGGATTCCCGAGGCGTTCCAGGAATTGCGCAAGCTGGCGAATCCGCGCTACATGCTGACGGGCACGGGCCATCAGGTCGTATCGAACATTACGCCGAACAGTGCGAACTCGGCCGTGCCGCGGATGGATGTTCCGGCACCGCCAGCGGTTGTGCCGCCGTCGGGTCCGGCGCCGGAGCCGCTGCGTCCGACGCCAGTGACGGGTCCGAACGGGCCGGCCCCGGTGCTGCCCGACGCCCCACTCCAGGCCTTGCCGAAACTGACGCCGCCGCCGGCACAGAAATAACCGTCAGATATAGCCCGCCATTTATGGCGGGCCCACGACAAAAGTCTGAATTACCGTAGCCATCACGCTCCGCGTGATGGATTTTTCGGATGAGGTAGATAAATTCGGCCATTTTCGCTGGTTTCAGGAAGACCATTACGCGGAGCGTGATGGCTACGGTAATAAAATGCGACAATTGTCGAGACTATAGCATCGTTACATGGAACTCTGGCGGCAAAATGGCGAAAAAACGTCGGGCAGAGCAACAACTCAGGAAGGCGTTCGCCTTGGGTTGTCAGCTTTGGAACCGACAGCCTCGCTGACGGCCTTTCCTCGGCAATTTGCCCGTTTTGTCATCAGGCGCCCATGTAACGTTGCTAAAGTCTCCAATTGTCGGGCGCATCATTTATGGCGGGGAAGCGAAAGATCCGCCATAAAGGGCGGGCTGAATGAAACTATTCAACTGAAATCGATTCGGAGATCATGCAATGACCTTTGGCCGATATGTTTACGGATTTTTGCTGTTCGCCGCCGCTGCGTCGCGCGTTGCCGCTCAGGGCGTGGATCTCACCGAGGCGCCGCTGGAGAAGGCGTGCGTGCGAAATGAGATCACGATGCACCTCAAGGGGACCATCGTCGTCAACAACGGCAAGGACGACGTGAAGTTCCCGCACGGCGCCGAGGCGAAACACGTCTACTCCGAGCGATTCCTCGAAGCCAACGCAGGCATCGCCGTCAAGGCGGCCCGCTACTACACCGCCGCCGAGAGCACACTGGTTTTCAACAACGACAAGTCCGGCAAACGCACGCTCCGTCCCGAGCATCGCTTCACGGTGGCGCAGCGTTTGTTAACCGGCGTGATGTCGTATAGCCTGAAAGGTCCATTGACGCGCGACGAGATGGAAACGACCGAGCACTTCAACACGCTCGCCGTCTCGGGACTGCTGCCTGGCAAGTCGATCGAAGTCGGCAAGTCGTGGGCGGTGCCCAATGGCGTCGTCGTCGCGCTCTGCGAATTCGAGGGCGTCACCCGGCAGAATTTCGAAGGCAAGCTGATTGCCGTCAATGGCGACATCGCCTCCTTCAAAATCGTCGGTGATGCCGACGGCATCAGCCTAGGCGCCGAGGTGAAATCGATCGTCAACGCCGACGGTAAATTCGATCTCAAGAAGAAACGCATCGTCGAGTTGACCTGGAATCAGGAAGATGGCCGAAAGCAGGGGCCAATCGGTCCCGCGATGACGGCGTCCGTCACGATTTCATTGACGCGCGACGCCATCGACGTCCCGCTCGAATTGAGCGACAACGCACTCGTGCCGATCCCCGTCGGCGATGCTCCCGCGAGTCTCACGAACATCCAGTATATCGACGGCAAGAACCAGTTCAGTCTGCGCTACGCACGCGGCTGGCATGTCGTCAGCCCCGACAAAAGCCCGCAACTCGTGATGCGCAGTCTCGACCGCGGCCAATTCGTCGCCCAGGTCACGATGACGATGTGGAAAAAAGCCGACCCTGCCAAGGTTATCGCCCTCGAGACATTTGCCAAGGAAGTCGAACGCACCATCGGCTGGAATCAAACCGAGGAGACCGAACGCAAGGAACTCACCGAAGTGGCGAAAGGACATCACAAGGTCTACCGCGTCATCGCCTCGGGCGACCTCGATGGCCAACGCGCGGTGCAATATTTCTACCTCGTCGTCGGCAAGCAAGGCGACCACCTGCTGGTCACGTTCACGCTGCCGCCGGAACAAGCAGGCCGACTCGGCTCGCGCGATGTTGATCTGGTGCGCGAAATCGCCTTCCCCGAGGGGAAGGAATAATCGGCTCGTTTAGCCGCGACGCGCAGCGGAGCGCGTTCGTCGTCACGCTCCGCTGCGCGTCGCGGCTAAACATCCCGGATTTGACGATGGATCTCGACGCCCACCTCGGCACTCCACGCCTTTAGAATGCGCCCGAGCATCGGCCCAGGAAACGCCAGCGGATGGCCATTGATCGCCCGCACGCCTGCAATGCAATACGTCGTACATGTCAGCACTGCCTCGTCAGCAGCATAACAATCCGCCAGCGTCAGGTCGCGATACTCCAGTGGTATCCCAAACTCCGCCACCACGCCTAGGCTAACGCCCGGTAGGATGCGCTCGCGCGGTGGCGAAATCAGCACGCCGTCCTTGACGAGCAGCAAATTCGATGATGCCGTCTCCGTCACAAAGCCCCTGTCATCGAGCAGGAGCGCCTGAGCGGTCGGGTGCGTCCGCCGAACTTCGCGTTCCGCCAGCCACCAGTGCATTCGGCTGCGCTGCTTGATCGTCGGATGGACGCAAGTCTCGGGCAAAGCGCGAACACTCGGCGTGACTAGCTCGACGCCATGCTCGACCCACGGTCGATAGCGCACGAAAGGCAACGGGAATGTGTGCATGCCGAGCGTCGGCGAATCGCCCGGCTGTGTCGCCTCGCCGAGATAGAATCCGATCGGTCCGGGCGTAGCGAACATCACCAGCGCAAGATCGTCATTCGGCCCGATGAGCCTGGAATTGTGCGCGACGAGTTCCTCGGCCACTCGCAAAAGCTCGGCATCAGATACTGAGACGTCAATGCACGCCGACTTTGCACTCTGTCGAAATCGCGCGAGATGATCGTCCCAGCGATACAGCCGATGGCGGAAGGTTCGGCACAAATCGGTGACGGTCGCCCCGAGCACAAAGCCTGCGTCGTTTTGCGCGAGCCGCGCCTGCGATTGGGGGGGCATCTTGCCGTTCAGATAAGCGAGAGGTTCGGTCATGGGTGGCGTTTTCAACAATGCCCCGCTGTTCAATAGCACGTTGAGAAAAAAACTTCTCGTTTGTCTTTGCCGCTTGCGGCTTGGCGCTAAACGGGTTTTTCCCGAATTCATGGCGATCTTTGCGAGCGCGGTATCTCGCGACGGCGCGGTGCAATATAATTGAGCACTTGAGCCGCAAGCGGCAAACACGGCAGTTATTTTTCAAACCTCCCCTAGCGAGTTTGAGATCGAACCCGCCATAGATGGCGAGCTATGTCTGTATTCCCGCGCTTTCAGTCGGCAAGGCGAAGCATTTTTTCTCCAATGCCGCCTTACATCTCATCGAGCAGGTGGCCGAGTTTGTCTTTTTTGGTTTTAAGGTAGCGGGCGTTGCTGGCGTTGGCGGTCACCTGGATCGGCACGCGTTCGACGATGCTTAGGCCGTAACCGTCAAGGCCGACGATTTTTCGCGGATTGTTGGTGAGCAGGCGGATGTCGCGGATGCCGAGGTCGTGGAGGATTTGCGCGCCGATGCCGTATTGGCGGAGATCGGGCGGGAAGCCGAGCCGTTGATTGGCTTCGACGGTGTCGAGTTTTTCTTCTTGCTGCAACTTGTAAGCCTTGAGCTTGGGCAGCAATCCGATGCCTCGGCCTTCCTGCCTCATATAGAGGACCACGCCCTTGCCCGCGTCTGCGACCTGGGCCATGGCCTGGTGGAGTTGCGGTCCGCAATCGCAGAGCAGACTGCCGAGGATGTCGCCGGTGAGGCATTGGCTATGAATGCGAACAAGGACGGGTTCGGTTTGCACGGGCACGACGCCATTGACTTCGACACCGACGCCGCCGAGGCAGAGTGCGAGGTGCGGTTCGGGATCGACGATGGAGGAATAGGGGATGAGGTCGAACTCGCCGAAGCGAGTGGGCAATTTGACGATCAATTCGCGGTGAATGAGGCGTTCACGCGATCGGCGGAATTTGATGAGGTCCTCGATCGTGCACATCTTGAGGTCGTGCTGTTTGCAGAAGTCGCGCAAGAACGGCAAGCGGGCCATCGTACCATCGGGGTGCACGATTTCGCAAATGACGGCCGCCTCCTTGAAGCCGGCTAACCGCGCGAGATCGACGCTGCCTTCGGTATGGCCAGCCCGCACGAGGACGCCGCCGTCTTTCGCGCGCAAGCCGAAGACGTGGCCCTTGCCGCGGACGAGATCGGTCGGCTTGGCGTCATCGTCGATGGCGACCGCGACGGTGCGAGCGCGGTCGAACGAACTCGTGCCGGTGGTGATGCCATAGCGAGCATCGATCGATTGCGTGAACGGCGTTTGGCCATCGAGATTCGAGCCCGCGGCGACATCGAGGTTCAAACGATTGCAAATCTCCGCCGACATCGCCAGGCAGACGATACCGCAGCCATTGCGCATCATGAAGTTGATGTTGTCCGGCGTCGCGCACTGGGCGGAGACAATGATGTCCCCTTCGTTCTCGCGATGTTCGTCATCCACGAGTACGACCATGCGCCCGGCTTTCAGGTCGGCGATGGCGTCGTCAATCGAGGCAAACTCTTCCGAAATCGGCATGTCGTGTGCTCCTTGAGTACTATCATCATTCTACAGCGCGTCTTGAACGGGACACAGAGTAACCGTTGACATGGGCGAACGGGGATGCGAAAATAGCTGTGATGGAGCACGATCAACGATTCAAGACGCTCTTGCGTACGTTCTTCGCGGATTTCCTTCGCCTGTTCTTCGCGAAATGGGCCGCGAGATTCGATCTGTCGCACGTCGAATGGCTGGACAAGGAGTTGATCGCTGCAGGTCCGGAGTCGCCGGTGCACGTTGCGGATTTGCTGGCACGCGTGCACGCGCTGGAGCGAGTCGAAGGAATGCGTGAGGACCAGTCTTGGCTAATCCTTGTGCACGTTGAAATCGATTCGAGCGATTCGGCGGCGTCGTTGCGTGAGAGGATGCCGAGGTATTATTGGCAGCTGCGTGCGACTTTTGGCATTCCCGTGTTGCCGATCGCATTGTTCTTGAGGATGAATCGCGACGGCGTTGGCGAAGAAGTCGTGGTGGAGCGGTTTTGGGAGCTGGATGTAGATACTTTCCGTTTCCTGCGAGTCGGTCTGCTAGGATTGGACGCCCTGGATTACGTGCAGGGCGAGAGTTGGCTCGGAGTTGCATTGTCAGCCTTGATGAAAGTTCCAAGCGAGAAGGTTGTCTGGCTAGGAGCCGAGGCACTGCGCCGAATTAGCGGTGCTCCGTTGGAGTTCGGGGAACGAGTCTTGTTGGCGGAATGCGTTCAGGCGTATTTGCCGCTTGAGGCGGAACAGAAGAGAGAATTCGATCGACTTTTGGAATCAGAGCCTTTCTCGGAGGTGCGAGCGATGAATCAAACAGCATTTGATAGAGGTCTCGAACAAGGAATCGAACGCGGAATTGAACGCGGAATCGAACGTGGAATCGAACGTGGAATCGAACGTGGAATCGAACGTGGGGTGCTCCTCGGTCAACGGAAACTAGCTGTATCGATCTATCAAAAAAAATTTGGTGACGCACCGGCCCATTTGATAAATCATGTGGACCATCTTTCCGAGAGTGAGTTGCAGGCCCTGGTGTTGCGAATTGGTTCCGCGAAATCGCCCGAGCAAATTTACCTGGGTGATCCAGAGAAGTAAACTACCGCGATTGACACACGAGGTGCCGATGCAGTAGACTGTGCAGATTGTGATGCTCGAGTCGAGACTCGAAATCCTCACGTGATTCACAATTTTAAGCCAGCGTCAAGGAGGACAGGCTATGCGTCCATTCGTTCAATTTATCTACGATCATCGCCAGGACGTCTACCACGCATCGTCCGTTTGTGTCGGCCTCGAATCACTGGCGGCACGCGGTCTGATCGACCTCGCCTATCGCAAGGCTACCTCGAGCGAGGCTGATATTGTTGCCGACCCTCTGACGGTTGGCCTTATCGTTCGTGATCCCCGTTCGGATGCCGAGCGACTGGTGGGGATCGATCTTCACGACCAGAGCGACGTTTACGGGCCAAAGATATTGGATCGCTGCGATCTCTATCTCAAGCGTAGTTTTTATCGCCCCCATCTCGACTCACTGCCAGCCGAATGGGCGAGTAAGATCGCACCGTTCGGTTTGAATTTCGCGAGCCGAACCAAGCTCAGTTCCCTGCGGATGCTTTGGCGGACCGGGATGGGCAAGCTGTTGCAGGGCAAAAGCGGCGTGCATAGCCTGCGCAAATACCTGATTCTTCCGAAGCCGGACGCCTTCGTTCAGGCGCCGAACGCCGTGCTTGAGCCAACGGTCGTATTTCAGACCCGTGTATGGGAACCGCACGAAACCGCGCCGGGCGAATGCGATGAGCTGAACGAACAGCGCGTGGCCGTCATTCGGGCGTTGCGCGAGGCGTTTGGCGATCGGTTTCGCGGCGGACTCGTGCCCACGCCGCTTGCCAGGCAGCGGTATCCGCACGAAGTCTCGATCCTGCCGACACGTCGGCCCGATTATATCGCCATGAGTAAGCGAAACCTGATCGGCGTCTACACTCACGGTCTGCATCATTCGACGGCGTTCAAATTTCCGGAATACATGGCGGCATCGCAATGCATCGTCGCGGAATCGCCCCGCAATGGTCTGCCAAGCCCGGCGCTAGCGGGTACGCATTATCTCCCATTCGACGATCCCGACGAATGCGTGGCTGCATGCCAGCGGCTGTTCTTCGACCATGAACTCGCGACCCAGATGCGTCGTGCAAATCATCGTTACTACCAAACGGAAGTCGAACCGGCGGCACACATGCGGAAAGTCATCGAGCGCGTGCTGGCGCCACAAGCGCCATTCAGCGGGCCGCACTTCAAAGATTCGGTGCGGACGGCACAAACAACGTAGCACCCGAGACGATCCAAAGCGATAGCACGGGTGCTATTTGCACGCTTGACCGGCGCGGGGGAAGTTCCGAGAATAACACGTACCCCGCCTACCCTAACCGGCCCTGGCTGCAATCCGGTTGGCATCACCCTGTGCAGACCCGCTGAAAGATCTCTCAAATGACAAAACGTCGCGTCGGCCTTTGGCTCATCGGCGCCCACGGTGGCGTTTGCTCCACCGCCGTCCTCGGCCTCTCCGCTCTCTCCCGTAAACTCTCCGATACCACCAGCCTCGTGACGGCCACGCCGCTCTTCGACGGCATCGATCTCGACGATTTCGACACCTTCGTCGTCGGCGGCCACGAGATTCGCCGTAGTAGTTACGTCGAAGCGGTGCGCGATCTGCATCAACGCTCGAACGTCTTCTCCGAAGCGATGATCCAGGCCTGTACCCCCGATCTCGAAAAATGGACCGCCAACGTCAAGCCCGGCACCATCCTCGGCTCCGGCCCAACAATCAGCAAGCTCGCTGACAATCCGGACGTGCATCGCGTCACGACGCCGCGCGAAGCGGTGGATCGCATCCAGGCCGACCTGCGTGCCTTCCGCGAGGCGAACAAGCTGGATCAAGTCGTGGTGGCGAACGTCACTTCGACCGAACCGCCGAAAGAGCTGAGCGACGATTACAGCAGCATCGCGAAGTTCCGCGCCCTGCTCGACACGAAAAACGCCAGCATCCCCGCCAGCGCCCTCTACGGTTGGGCGGCGCTCGACCTCGGCATCCCGTACATCAACTTCACGCCATCGCTTGGCTCCTCGTTTCCCGCTGCCATCCAGTTGGCTGAGGAACGCAAAGCATCCGTCAGCGGCAAAGACGGCAAGACCGGCGAGACGCTCATGAAGACCGTCCTCGCTCCCATGTTCTATCACCGCAATTTCAAAGTCCTCAGCTGGGTTGGCCACAACATCTTCGGCAACCGCGACGGTATCGTGCTCGATGATCCCGTCAACAAGTCATCCAAAATCCTGACCAAGGATCAAGTCGTCAGCTCCATCGTCGGCTACAAACCGCAAACGCATGTTTCCATCGAGTACATCCAATCGCTCGACGACTGGAAGACCGCCTGGAATCACATCCACTACCAGGGCTTCCTCGGCACCAAGATGATCCTGCAATTCATCTGGCAAGGCTGCGACTCACTCCTCGCCGCCCCGCTGCTGCTCGATATCGTCCGCCTGACCCTGTTAGCCCAACGCCGCGGCGAATCCGGCGTGCTCAAACACCTGGCATGCTTCTTCAAAAGCCCGATGGGCTGCGACCAACACGACTTCTTCGAGCAAATGGACCTGCTGGCGGCGTACGTGGCGAAGGTGAAGGGGTGATGGCAAAGCTTCATCCGACGATACTTGAGAAGAACGGGAAAAAGGAATTCGTCATTCTCACATATGAAGAATTCGTGGCGGTGCAGGATCGCCTTGCCGACGCTGATGATCTCTTGGACCTTCGCAGGGCAAAACGGGCGGAGCAGAAGAAGAAGGGCGTCCCGCTGAGCGAGGTCAAACGCGAGCTGGGCATCCAGTGATCGTTAGTGATTGGCTATTGGCATGCGGACAATGCCGATCGACTTGCTTATGACAACAATAGCTTAGAATTGGGAGGAGTCGGTAATGGCGAAACGGAATATATTGCGGCTTCCAGTGTTGTCTGCCGGCGCGGAGTATCTCGTAATGGGCCACCTGATGCGGCGGAACATACTGGCCTATAAGGCGCCGACGCATTACGAGGGATATGATCTTATTTGCATCCATCCAGAACCCAGGCACAAAGCGCAGGGAAATGAGGTGGATAAAGTTCTGGTTCAAGTTAAGAGCCGATACGCAACGGACTGTGATCGAGGCTTTCCTGTAAAAAAGGCTAGTATAGAAGCATTCCACTTTCTTATCGTGGCATTCTTGAACGTTGGTAAATTCAACGGCAAAAATGACGGCCTAAGTGGGGACGAAGAGCCAGAATTCTTCACTCTCCCAAGCGATTTCGTTCGTGATCATCACAATTCCAGTTCATCATGGGAAAAAGTTCTATTAAAGAACCTAACGAAAGAAATTGAGCCTTTCAAGAATGACCGGGGCTTCGAGTTGATCGCCCAAAAGCTTGGGATTCCTCGCCCCACGAAACAAAGAGTTCTGGCAACCGAAAGCGAAATAGACGATGAGGAATAGCGACAACCGTTCTAACGTTGGCTGAGTGGGCAAGCTCATGTGAGGTTCAATTTCTTTGGTAGAAATATCCTCCCCGGAGACACGCCATGATTCTGCCTGACTTCATCGTTCAATATGCCGACGGCTCCATCCATCTTGCTGGTCATCGCATCGGCCTACAAGATGTGGTTTACTATTACAACGAAGGTTGTTCCGCCGAGGAGCTTTGCGAGGTTTTCCCGACGTTGCCATTAGCGATGATTCATAAGGTGCTCGGATTCTATCTGGAAAATGTCGTAGAAGTTGACGGATATGTGGCTGGCTGCGAAGCTGAGATGGAGACGCAACGAGCGGCAGCACCGCGTGGGCCGGACCGTGCTGAGTTGCGCCGCCGACTTGCTGCCAAGCAAACGGCGGGAGTGTAACGATGGCGCTGAAGTTCGTGCTGGATGAGAACCGGAAATAACTCGCTCAGTTGAGCTTGTCGTTATTGCGATGAGAGCAAAACGTTTCCGAGCCGCGACCGTAAGGGAGCGGCCAACAAAATATACGCCGGCACGGCATCCAGTCGGCCGATCCCTCACGGTCGCGGCTCGGAAAATCTTCAACCTCACC
>CAZAFH010000087.1:7868-35797 GCA_964484265.1 uncultured Singulisphaera sp. | reverse complement strand
GTGTAAAGACACGTATTGACCTCACTCTTCGCGCCTCTGCGTTGCTATGAACATAAATCTTCGCGAACGACGAAGATTTCCCAATACAGATCACGAAAACTCGAAAGAACGAAATGCACGGAAAAAGGCCAGAGAAGGGATGGCGGGATCGGATTCCTGCCCGTGACTTTTCCTACCTCGTTTTTTTCGTAATTTCGTACTTTCAAGCTTTGGTGATTCGTATTTGATTGCGGCTTGCCGCGCTTGGCCTTTGCGCCTTTCCGTGAGCTTCCTCCGCGTATTTGATAGAGTGCCAAAAAAATCCAAGCGTTCTGGGCTGGTTTGTCGTCTTACTTTCAACCATACTATCGGGAAAACAACTTGCCTGACGAGGTTAGAATATGCGTCATCTACGAAATTTCGGTGGTTTTATCGGTTTGCTGGCCTGTTTGCTGGTCGTCTTCCGCATCCTCGCGGGCAGCGGCTCGCCCGAAGAGCAACGCAGCAAGCTCACCAAGGCCTACAACGACGGCAACTTCAAGGCCGCCTACGAGGGCCTCCGCCGGCTGGCCCTCGACCCGAACGCCAATGCGCGTGTCGTTGGCTCCGATCTCGAACTCGCCATCAACGCTCTTACTCGGCTCGGGCGGAACAACGAAATCGATGAATTTCGCGAAGCCGTCATCAAGGTTCACGCCAAGAACTGGCGTCTCCTCGCGACTGCGGCTCGCACCTATGCACACGGCGAACATTACGGGTTCATGATCGCCGGCGAGTTCAAGCGCGGCGGACATCGCGGCGGCGGGCAGATCATGAACAGTCTGCAACGCGATCGCGCTCGCGCCCTGCAATTGATGCAGCAAGCCATGAACAACTCGCAGGCCGACCCTGACCGAGCGGCTGTCGCATCGCTGCACCTCGATTTCGCCAACATGATCCTCACCGGCGCCGGCTATGCCGACGCCTGGCGGCTGCAGATCCTCACCGATCTGAGCAAGCTGCCCGATTACGAGGAAGGTTATTACTTCCACCGCAACCGCAACCACAACGGCGCTCCTGTCGACGCCAAGGGCAATCCCGTGTTGCACTACGCCCCCAAGAGCTACGCAGACGCAAAAACCGACGGCGAGCGCTGGCGCTGGCTGTTGCTGCAAGCCATCGAACTCGACGCAGGCCGAACCAACGAAGTCGATATGATCTTCGCCAATTTCATGCGTGGCCAACTCGGCGTGCAAACCATGGCGTACTACGGCTGGCGCTTCGGCGATATCGACGACAACGACGACACGGCCGAGAAGAAAACCGGCACGTTCGCGCTGCACACGCTCAAGGATAGCGAATCGATCGCTCGTCTTGCCATCGGCCTGCGACGCTTCACCATCCCCGATGAATTCAACTGGATCAAAATCTACACCCGCGTCGCCGATCGCGCTCGCACCGTTTGGGGCGAGCAGGCGCTCGGCAATTTGGCGAGCGAATTCGAAGATCGCCGAATGTATCCCCGCGCTGCCGATTTTTGGAAGCGCGCCATCAAAGAATACGGCGCCGGCCAAAATGCCTGGCGGCAGAAACGGCTCGACCAGATCGTCGGCAACTGGGGCCGATTCGATAACGTGCGCGTCCAAACCGCCGGCAAGGAATCGATCCTCGACTACCGCTTCCGCAACGGCAACAAGGTCGCTTTCCAGGCCCATGCCATCGATATCCCCAAGCTGCTCGGCGACGTAAAAGCCTACCTCAAGTCCAACCCGGGCAATCGCGTGGACTGGAATCGAATCAACATCCAGAACATCGGGCATCGGCTCGTCTACGAGAATCAGGCCCAGTACGTTCTCGGCAAAGTCGCTGACTGGACCGTCGATCTCAAGCCGCGCCCTCAGCATGTCGATGACCGCATTACCGTCAAGACGCCCAAGCTCCTGCCCGGCGCTTATCTCGTCACCGGTCAAATCGCCGATGGCAACACCGCAAGGATTCTGCTGTGGGTGAACAATACTGCCATCGTCAAGAAGATGCTCGACAATCAGTCGCTTTACTTCGTCGCTGACGCCAGCACGGGCACTCCCGTTCCGAACGCCAGCGTCGAGTTTTTCGGCTGGCGCACCCAGCAGGTGAAGCCGAACGTGAATCAGTTCAACGTCATCACGACGACCTTCACCGACAAGGCCGACGCCGAGGGCAAGTTGATTCTCGGGCAGGACAAATTGCCGCCGAACTTCCAATGGTTGATCGTCGCCAGCGTGGCTGGCCTGAAAGCGAAGGCGGATGATCGCCACGCTTACCTCGGTTTCACCAACGTCTGGTACAACCGCCGGCATGATCCCGAGTACAACCAGGATCGCACGTTCGTCATCACCGATCGCCCGGTCTATCGTCCCGAGAATAGCGTGCAGTGGAAGATGTGGGTGGAGCATTCCAAGTACGATCAGCCCGATGTCTCCTCGTTCGCGGGCCGCAACTTCACGGTCCGCCTGCGCGATCCCAAGGGCGAAAAGGTCTTCGAGAAAGACTACACCGCCGACGAATTCGGCGGCATCTCCGGCGAGTATCCGCTGCCACGCACCGCGACGCTGGGCGTGTACGGCATCGAGATTCGCGATGCCGGCCCGTTTCCAAAGCAACGCGGCGGGAGCAACTTCCGCGTCGAGGAATACAAGAAGCCCGAGTTCGAAGTCAAGGTTGCCGCCCCCACCGAACCCGTAAAGCTCGGCGACAAAATCGCCGCCACCATCGACGCACGCTATTACTTCGGCGCACCGGTCACCAATGCCGTCGTCAAGTATAAAGTCACCCGCGTCAGCCATTCGAGCCGATGGTACCCCGTGAGCCGATGGGACTGGATGTATGGCAACGGCTACTGGTGGTTCGCGAATGATTACGAGTGGTACCCCGGCTTCAACGAATGGGGCTGCCAGCGCCCAATCCCAATCTGGTGGGGCCGCGGACATGAGCAGCCGGAAATCGTGCTCGAAAGCGAGATGCCCGTAAACAACGACGGCAAAGTCGAAGTCATGATCGACACCGCCACCACCAAACTCCTCCACGGCAACCAGGACCACAAGTACACGATCACCGCCGAGGTCACCGACCAATCGCGCCGAACGATCGTCGGCCAGGGCAACGTGCTCGTTTCCCGCAAGGCGTTCAAAGTCTACACCTGGCTTGACCGCGGCCATTACCGCACGGACGACACCATCCGCGCCACCTTCCGCGCTCAAACGCTCGACCAGAAAGCCGTCCAGGGCAAGGGCGAACTGACACTCTTCCAGATCACTTACAACGACAAACAGGAACCCGTCGAAAAGGCCGTACAATCCTGGAAGCTCGATACCAATGTCGAAGGCGAAGCGATCCAGCAGATCAAGGCCGCCAAGCCGGGGCAGTTCCGCCTGGCTTACAAATTGACCGACGCCAAGAAGAACACCATCGAAGGCGGGCAGGTATTCCTCGTGCGCGGCGAACGCTTCGACTCCACTGGCTTCCGCTTCAACGACATCGAACTCGTCGCCGACCGCAAGGAATACAACCCCGGCGACAAGGTGAAACTCAACATCAACGTCAACAAGAACAACGGCACCGTGCTGCTGTTTGCTCGCCCGACCAATGGCGTCTACCTGGCTCCGAAGATCATCCGCCTCAAAGGTAAGAGCATCGAGGAACAGATCGAAGTCGTCCAGCGCGACATGCCGAACTTCTTCGTCGAAGCGATGACGATCGCCGATGGCCGAGTCCACACCGAAACGCGCGAGCTGGTCGTCCCGCCCGAAAAGCGCGTGGTGAATGTCGAGGTCATGCCCAGCCAACAGGAGTACAAGCCAGGCCAAAAGGCCACGGTAAAGCTCAAGCTGACCGACATTCATGGCAAGCCGTTCGAAGGCTCGGTCGTCGTAAGCGTGTACGACAAGAGCGTCGAGTACATTTCCGGCGGTTCGAACGTGCCGGAGATCAAGGAATTCTTCTGGAAGTGGCGCCGCCATCACTATCCGCAAACCGAATCGAGCTTGTTGTATTGGTCGGGCGGATTGCTGAAGAAGAACGAGATCGGCATGTCCAACCTTGGTGTGTTTGGATTCACCGTCGTCGAAGAACTCGCGACAAAAGGTAAAGCGGAACGCCAAAATGCGATGCACGATGGATTTGGCAATTTCGATGCCCGCGGCGGCATGGCCCTGGCAACCGCCGCGCCTGGCGGTATGGGCGGCGGCGAGCAGCATTTGCGCCGGGACGGCAACGCTTACTTCGCCCGCGAAGCCGACGCCGCCAAGGGTGATCGCCAGATCGAACCCGAGAACGCTGGTCAGCCTGGCATCGAACCGACTATCCGCAAAAACTTTGCCGACACCGCGTTCTGGAACGCCTCGCTCCGGTCCGACAAGAACGGCCTCGCCCAGATCACCTTCGACACGCCCGACCAGCTGACCGCCTGGAAAATCCGCGTCTGGACGCTCGGCCATGGCACCAAGGTCGGCCAGGGCGATGCCGAGGTCGTTACCAAGAAGGACCTCATCGTCCGCATGCAGGCGCCGCGCTTCTTCGTGCAGAAGGACGAAGTCGTGCTATCCGCGAACGTCCACAACTACCTCAAGACCGAAAAGAAAGTTCGCGTCTCGCTCGAGTTCGACGGCGGCACGCTCACCGCGCTCGATCCGATGACCCGCGAAGTCACCATCGCTTCCAAGGGCGAGCAGCGCGTCGATTGGCGCGTCAAAGTCGTCAGCGAAGGTGAAGCGATCGTCCGCATGAAAGCCGTCACCGATGGCGACGCCGACGCCATGCAGATGCGCTTCCCCGTGTTCGTGCACGGCATGCTCAAAATGGAATCGTTCACCGGCGTCATCCGCCCCGACAAGAACGCCGGCACGGTGACTTTCAACGTGCCTGCCGAGCGCCGCGTCAACGAAAGCGTGCTCGAAGTCCGCTACTCACCGACCCTCGCCGGCGCGATGATCGATGCGATCCCATATCTCGTCGATTACCCCTACGGCTGTACAGAGCAGACGCTCAACCGCTTCCTGCCCACCGTCATCACCCAGCGCGTATTGCAGAACATGAAGCTCGACCTGAAAGAGATCGAGAAACATGTCACCAACCTCAATAGCCAGGAGATCGGCGACGATCGCAAACGGCTAAAAGATTGGGGCCGAACCAATAAGCGAAATCCCGTATTCAACGAGGAAGAAGTCCGCAAGATGGCCCAGGCGGGCGTCACCGCTCTCCAGGGCATGCAGCTTGGCGACGGCGGCTGGGGCTGGTTCTCCGGCTGGGGCGAACGCTCCTATCCGCACACCACCGCAGTCGTCGTGCACGGTTTACAACTCGCCAAGGCCAACGATGTCAACCTGCCCCAAAACATGCTCGAACGCGGCATCGAATGGCTCAAGGGTTACCAGAACCAGCAGGTTCTCATGCTCAACAACGCCGTCACCAAGACTCGCCCCTACAAGGAACATGCCGACAACATCGACGCCATGGTCTACATGACGCTCGTGGACGGCAAAGTCGATAACACCGAGATGCGCGACTTCCTCTATCGCGACCGCACCCACATCGCCGTCTACGCCAAGGCGATGTTCGGCCTCGCTTTGCACAAGCAAGGCCAAAAGGACAAGCTGGCGATGATCATGGAGAATATCTCGCAGTACCTCGTCAGCGATGACGAGAACCAGACGGCGTATCTCCGCATGCCTGAAAGCAACCAGTGGTGGAACTGGCATGGCAACGAAATCGAAGCCAACGCCTACTACCTCAAGCTGCTCTCGCTCACCGGCGCGAAGGACGAGAAGGCGAGCCGACTCGTCAAATACCTGCTCAACAATCGCCGTCATGCGACCTACTGGAAGAGCACCCGCGATACCGCCATCTGCGTCGAGGCGTTCGCGGACTACATCAAGATGTCCGGTGAAGACCGCCCCGATATGACCGTCGAAGTTTGGCTCGACGGCAAGAAGCACAAGGAAGTCGCCATCAACAAGGACAACCTCTTCAGCTTCGATAACAAGCTCGTGCTCGTCGGCGACAAAGTCACCACCGGCAAGCACACGCTCGAAATCAAACGCCGCGGCTCCGGCCCGGTTTACTTCAACGCCTATGTCACCAACTTCACGCTCGAGGACTTCATCACCCGCGCCGGGTTGGAGGTGAAGGTCAACCGCAAGTACTACAAGCTCACGCGCGTCGATGAGAAGATCAACGTCTCCGGCAGCAAGGGCCAGGCCCTGACCCAGGCAGTCGAGAAGTACACGCGGACGGAACTGTCGAACCTCGCCACGCTCAAGAGCGGCGACCTCGTCGAAGTCGAACTCGAAATCGATAGCAAGAACGATTACGAATACATCTGCTTCGAAGACCCGAAAGCCGCCGGCTTCGAGGCCATGAGCGTCCGTAGCGGCTACGTGCCCAACTCGCTCGGCGCTTACATGGAGTTGCGCGACGAGAAAGTGGTGTTCTTCATCCGCCACCTGGCCCGTGGCAAACACTCGGTCAGCTACCGCACGAGAGCCGAGATCCCCGGCCAATTCAGCGCCCTCCCAACGCGTGCCTACGCCATGTACGCTCCGGAACTGAAGGGTAACTCGGACGAGATCAAGCTGCGAGTTGTGGATAGGTAGTGAATAGCCGCAAGCCCAGGGGTGAGACGAAGTCGAACCCCTGGGATCATGCCAGCACCTGGCCACGAGGGCGCTTGGCCAACAGCCGTTGGCCAAGCGCTTTTGCACTTTTTCGGCCTTTTTTTGCACTTTTAGGGGGTGTTGGCCACGAAGCCGGGGGAAGGGTATAGGTCAAGTGCATGCAGTTTTCTCGTTTAGCGCCCGCGCCGTGCCACGCGATCGCGAAATAAATTCCACAACCGACTTTGCAAACCGATCCACCCGCGCGTTACGATTGAAATATTGCCGCAAGCCCCAGGATGAGCGCAGCGATTCCTGGGGGTGGAGCATACAATTACCCTGCGCGATCGCGCCGGAATTGCTTGACATTCAAACTCGCGTCTGGTGA
This sequence comes from uncultured Singulisphaera sp., assembly GCA_964484265.1. Classification (GTDB taxonomy): domain Bacteria; phylum Planctomycetota; class Planctomycetia; order Gemmatales; family Gemmataceae; genus SIAQ01. The sequence goes on along the minus strand of CAZAFH010000087.1, from coordinate 28,822 downwards.
AATCGACCCATGCTATAGCGCGCAGCACGTTGCTGGAGCGCGCAATTGCACGCTAATAGTCGTTCGGCGACAAAGAGGTGGTGGGATGCCGGTGCTATTCACGGTGGAGGATCCCTACGAGGTGAACGTCTTGATGCGTGCGTTATTCGCGGCAAAGTTCCACGCCCCGGACGACGGCCCCGAATTGGCAGGCAGCCCGATCCTGGCCAGGTTATGTGAGCGGGCCATCGAGTCGTTCATCACCGCGCAAGAAGCCGGACTTCTCCCCGGATTCCACGCCAGCAATGCGGCTCAAACGCGAACCTATTACGGTTCGCTGTTGCCGGACGAAAAGATAATCGCATCGGTTCGCGGTCACTTGTCCGTCATAGCCGCCCACCGCGGCAACTGGAGTCGGTGGTCCCCGGACGAGCGGGCCGACTACATCCGTCTGGTATTCCGACCGTTTGTGGCCGAAAATACCTTGGTGCGGGAGATGATCGATAGCGTCTCAGACGCCGAACCACGAGTTGCACCTGACTGCGGCGGCATTGCGTAAAGTTCGGGGCATCAAGTCTCACCAGCCGCCGCAGCAGGTGAACTTGGTCGTTCGGTGGCAGAAGATGTCCCCGGTAGCATCACTCTGGAGCGCAGCACGTTCGCGTATTATCGACAAAACGCCAGCAAGCTCGACTCGCAGATTTACAGCGCCACCTCCCCTCGCCCCTGTACTCAGGGGAGAGGGGCTGGGGGTGAGGGGTTTGGGGCGTGGCACTACCCGAAGCCCTTCCCCCTCACCCCCAACCCCTCTCCCCCTGAGTACAGGGGGCGAGGGGAGTAAATGCCGGCCATTGCTCGATCACCGCAAGAGTTGGCGCTGTAGTATCAAGCAATGGAGCCTCCTGTTGGAAGCGTGCGAGGGTTGACGCCAATGTGGGAACGCCGGCGAACCGGGTTGCTGCTGCTTGCCGTCATCGGCCTGGCGATGGCGGGCTGGTACGAACACGCCACGCATGTCGGTCGCGGCTGGTTGCGCGGCGAAGCGTTCTATCAGGGCCGGCCCACCTCGTATTGGCGCGTCCTCATCGAACTCGATTTGCGCGACAATCCGAATAATCTGCGTGGCAAATGTTATCGCGCACCGCCGCTGACTTTCTGGGAGCACGCCATGGATCGGATCGGGGCTCGTTCTCTCCCTCGCTCGTCGGCCGCGTTGAATTACATATCGGCCAAGTCGGCTGAATCCGTTTTGATAGAGTTGGCAAATGACTCAGATGAAAAGATTGCCGGGTTCGCCAGAGATATTTGGAAAATGCATCAATGGGGTCCGCCGGAGCTTAGCTGGGAAATAGTGGTTACCAGGCATCACATCGAATGACCGATAAACGGGGGAAACGGTTCAAGTTACCCCAGGGTAGCGAGTACGCAACCCTGGGCTTTGAGATGCAACCCCTTCGGGGTAAATGCAATGGCAAATATATAGTCCGCCATTTATGGCGGGGTTGCGGCCGAAGACCCGCCATGAATGGCGGGCTATATGCGGCAACGTCACGCGATGCCGAGGATTCGGCAGGTTTCTTGGTAACTGGTTTCGAGCGGAAGCATTACGCGTTGGTCCGGGGATAGCCAGATCGGAAGCGTTGGTAGCGTTTGGCCAACTGTCATCGGATAGAACCACGCATCGAGCAGCGGACGGCGTTTCGGCGGCTTGCGGACGCGGAGTGTCACGGCGTACAACGACGGCGGGGTCGGGGCGAAAGCGGGGTCGCTTTGACCGAGCAACGTCAGCAGTTCGGCGTACAGGTTTGCCTGCCGGACGCTGACCAAATCGACGAGTGACACGCTCACGCCCTGTTGCAGCAGGGATGCCACTTTGCCGACGAAAACCTCACGGGCTTCGGGCCGATCTTTGTTCGAGGGACTGATGATCTCAATAGCCGCCACCAGTTGCCTGCCGCGATTGATGTCGTAGATGCGGACCTCGTACTCGTCCTGGTCTGTGAGGTCGGCTTCGACAGTGAGGGTGGGGGCCAGCGCGGCCAGCGTGGCAATGCCGCCGTCCGTGGTTGCGATGTCTGGGTTACGGGAGTCGAGGTCGTAGGTGCTGACATCGACTTCAAACGGCGAGCCGAGATGGACTCTTGGCGCCGCCCGGAATCCGGCCGGCAGGATGGTGGTCAAGTCTCGGACGATCTCGCCCGGCCACTGTCCATGGATTTCATCCCAGGAGTGCGTATCGTTTACCGGGGAACGGAAATGGTCGCGGAGCGGCATTGGGAGACTCCTTTTCGATCATTATACAACGACCCTCGGGAGTTTCTGCACGGGGAACACAAACAGGACACTTCCATTTTTCATGAGTGTGCCGAACCGTTATCTGGCCCCTGAAGGTTGAGGTACATTCCTTTTTCGGCGACACTTCGGAATGACTCTCCGCGTCGTAATCGTTGCAATCGGGTCACGTTGGCACACGGCCGATCCCGCGGCCTCTCGGCCGCGGGCGTGGGAGCGGGTTATTCCTTCGCTCGGATTTGCAGGAACACGAAGACGCCGCGTTTGTTGGAGATGATGATGTCGGGCACGCCGTCGCCGTTCATGTCGGCGATGGCGAATTGCGTGCCGATGCCGGAGTCGTCGTCGATTTCGTGGGGGACGAAGGAGACGATACCGTCTTTGCCCTTCTTGGCCTGGAACCAGTAGAGATAGGCGGGATCGTTTGGCCCGGCGTCGCCCTTGGGACCGTGGGCCCACCAGCGTCGCCCGGTGACGAGGTCCTTGACGCCATCGCCGTCGATATCGACGTGGTGCAGGGCGTGGGTTTGGGACGGCAGGGAGAAGTAGCCGCGATCGCCGATGAGGAAAACGTAGACCGTTTTTCCGCTGGCGTCTTTATCTGCCCCGACGCCTATCCTGAATGACGGGGAGAGCCGGCCGAATTTCTTATCGTCGAGGGAGGCCAGCACCCATTCTTTTAGCTCTGCGGGAGTCGCGATCACTCTGACTCCTTTGCTGACAAGTTTGCCCGAGTATCCATCGCCGAGACTGATTTTGTTTTTCAATCCTCGCGCCTGGTGCGTGGCAAATTGGCGAGCCAGATCGCAAAGCTCCAGATCAACTGCCAAAGGCCCGCGTTTTTGCATGTCGGTCCGATGTTTGTTGAACATGTCGAACAAGCCTTTTTCGTCTGCATTCAGCTTCAAACTGGCAGGCAGCTTGGCAACGGCAGGCGGATCGCGGAACAACGGCTGCTGCAGGAATGAGGTCAGCGCCTTCTGCTGGCTCCACCAGAAGCCGTAGTTGTGGGCGCTCGTGCTAACGATGTCGGCTTTGCCGTCGCCGTCGATGTCGATGGCGTACATGTCGGCGCAGTTGTCGGTGATTTTGCCGGCGTGGAACTTCCATGGCGAGCCGTCGAGGCTTACGGGTTGTTCCCACCAGCCCTGCGGGACGATGACATCGATTCGGCCATCGCCGTTGATGTCGCCGTGGCCGAGACCGTGCGCGAATCGCGCCGTGCCTGGGATCGTCTTGCCCTTGGCGCTGGGGCCGCTGATCGAGATCCGGTTCCAGGGTAGAGTCGGGTTTTTTCCGGGAACGAAATAGCAGAGTTCGCCACGGTCGTCGTAGTTGCCTTTCTTGATGTCCTTCGGGTCTTTCTGGGGGTTCCAACCCATGACGAGGGTTTTCTTGCCGGTGTTGAACAGATCGACATAGATGGGCGTTTCGTTGCAGGCGCTATTGGTGAGAAGATGGGCAGTCCACATGCCGCCCTTCGCGCCGGGGTTTTCATACCAGTAGCAGGGGGCGCCTGGGAAAGGGATGACGATGACGTCCGGCCAGCCGTCGTTGTTGAAGTCATCGGCGAAGCACGCGAAGGAGTCGCTGTAGTTGAGTGGGTTGAATTTGCGGTCTGCGCGGAGTATGTGGCGTTTCCATTCGCCCGTGGGACTTTGCGGCGCCTCGTACCAGCAATCGCCGACGATGACGTCCATTTTCCCGTCTTTATTGACGTCGGCGACGGCGACGCCCTCGGAACGAAAGTCCTTGTCGAGGACGATTTTCTTCCACAAGATCTTCGAAGGGCCGCCCAGCTTGACGTCCTGGGCATGTCCCAGGGTGGCGACGGCAAACAGCGACAGGATTGCGAGAGAGGTTTTCACGCGCGGACTCCAATAAACGGGGTTGATCTATTTGGTGTATGCAAGGCCCGTTGATTTGACAGGGATTTGTTTAGCCGCTCGCCCTGGGCGAGCGCGATCGTCGCGGTGCTGATAAAATACGTTGTCTGGATTTACCACGGAGATCACCGCGGACACAGAGAGAAGCCGCGAAAGTTCATTATCCGCGGCTCTGATTCCTTTTGTCGGTAACGATGCTATAGATTCGCTGTTGATTTGTTATACTTCAATCAGAATGCGATCGGTGGTGCAGACCTTCTTGTCTGTGCGGGTATTTTGCACGGACAGGAATGGCTGTGCCGCCAATGCATCAATCCATGTGGATGCTCTCGCCATGCGTGTGCTTGTTGTTGAGGACGAACCCGAACTGTTGATGGTAACGGCTCAGATGCTGCGCGAATCGGGTTTCGCCGTCGATGAGGCCGCCGATGGCGAGGATGGGCTTTACAAGGCGCTGACCTGGGAATACGACGCCATCGTCCTCGACTTGATGTTGCCAAAAATCGACGGGTGGACGCTGCTGGGCAAGCTCCGCAAGCAAAAAAAAACGCCGGTGCTGATCCTCAGCGCCCGCGACACCGTGCGCGATCGCGTGCAAGGGCTCGATAGCGGCGCGGACGATTACCTCGTCAAGCCGTTCGAGCTGTCCGAACTATTGGCGCGGCTGCGCGCCTTGATCCGCCGCGCCGCTGGGCAGGCAGTTCCTCAGATCGTCATCGGCGATGTCACCGTCGATACCCGGACGCGCACCGTGACGAAGGACGGCAAGCCAGCGGAACTGACGGCACGCGAGTACGCCATCGTCGAGTTGCTCGCCATCCAGCGCGGCGGACTGGTGACTCGCACGCAGATCTACGAACATATCTTCGACGAAAACGACGATTCGCTGTCCAACCTCGTGGAAGTCCACGTTTCCAATATCCGCAAAAAGCTAGGCAAGGACTTTATCAAAACCCGCCGCGGCCTGGGGTACGTCGTCGATGATTAAATCGATCCGGCTGCGTGTTCAACTCTGGTACGGCGGCGTCCTCATCGGCGTCGTCGTCGGCTTCGCGGCCATCACCTACGCGCGCGTTCACACGATGAAGATGCACGAAGTCGATGTCCAGCTCGAGGTGGCCGTTCATTCGCTGGACGCAATCCTGGGCGGGTTTCCGCTTGCCGATCTTGCGATCGAGAAGGATCGAGACCCGGCGAAGATCAAAAAGAAAGACCGCGTCAATGGCTCGAAGACCAAGCGTCCGTCGCAGGCCGAGCGTGCGAAACAATTAGAGGAGCTTCGACTGCCCAAGGAAGTCGAAGCTCGCATGGTCGGCACGTCGGGCGAACAGCCCTATTTCGCGATTTGGCAGAAAGACGGGCAGCTGCTGAAGGCGCACGATTTTCCGGCCGGCGAACCACGGCCCATGTCGGAGTACCCCGCACGGGCCGACGGGCTGACCTTTGGCAACTCGGGATGGTATCGAGAGGTCGCAATGAAAGGCAGGGGCGGCATGCGGATCGTCGTCGGCCGATCGGTCGCGCGCGACTACGCCGAGCTGGGTCGATTCGCTCTTCTACTTGTCATCGTCGGTTCGGTGGTGTTCATCGTCGGTCTGGCGGGCGGGTGGGTCATCGCCTCGCGAATGATGCAGCCGCTTGCCGCCATGAGCGCCACGGCGGCGTCGATCTCGGCCCGCAATCTCAGCGAGCGCATCGACGCGAAAAAGCTCGACGCCGAACTGGTGGACCTCGCCGAGGTGCTCAATGCCATGTTCGAACGCTTACAGACGGCGTTCGCCAAGCAGCAGCAATTCACCGCCGACGCTTCGCATGAACTGCGAACCCCCATCGCGATTCTGCGCTCCCATGCCGAGCTGGCGTTGTCGCGACCGCGTTCGCCGGAAGAATATCAGCAAACGATTCAGACGGTTTTGCGAGCGGCAAATCGCATGACCACGCTTGTTCAGGGGTTGCTGTTGCTTTCCCGAAGCGACACCGGTCAGGGCGACGATACGTTCCGAAAAGTCGCTATGGCGCCGTTGATCGAGGAATGCATCGCCCTGTTCCGCCCGATTGCCGACGCGAAAGAAGTTCGCTTGACGGCGGAATTGATGCCTTGCTACGTGCGAGGCAATTCCGACAGTCTGATCCAGGTCGTTTCCAATCTCCTGAGCAACGCCGTGCAATACACGCCGCCGGGCGGAGCGGTTTTCGTCGGGTTGAATGTGATGGACAACGAAGTCCGCATCAGCGTCCGCGATACGGGACCTGGCATTCCAGCAGAACACCAGGGGCAAATCTTCGAGCGCTTCTACCGCGTTGACAAATCGCGCGCGCGGGCGTCGGGCGGGTTCGGCCTGGGTTTGGCGATTTGCAAAAGCATCGTCGAATCGCATCGCGGCCGAATCGACTTCGACACCGAACCGGGCCGCGGCACGACGTTCTGGATCTATCTGCCGTTGAAGATGAAGTGATCAGCGTTAGCGAATCCCCAGCACTTTCTGCGTCTGCATGCTCAGCCGCCAGCGTGGATGCGCCAGGCAATAGGCGATGGCGAGCCGAGTGTTGCGCTCGCGGTCGGGGCCGTCCATCGGCTGAAGAAAGAAATGCTGGAAGTCGAGGTTCACATAACGTTCCGGTTCCGCCCCGAGTTGCGGATAAATAAGCTTTAGCTCATCGCCTGCCGTCAGCACCAACTCTGCATTCGCCTTGGGGCTGACGCAGATCCAGTCGAGACCCTGCGGCGCCGGGCGCGTGCCATTGGTCTCGATGGCGATTCGAAATTGCCGAGCGTGTAAAGCGGATATCAGTTCGTCGTTCAATTGCAGCAACGGTTCGCCGCCGGTACAGACGACGAACTTTTGGCCGAGCGCATTCGAAGGCCAATGGGAATCGATGGCGTCGGCGAGCGCCTCGGCAGAGGCGAACGCGCCGCCTCCGACGCCATCGATGCCGACGAAATCGGTGTCGCAGAAGTCGCACAGAGCGCCAGCGCGATCGGCCTCGCGGCCGGTCCAGAGATTGCAACCCGCAAAACGGCAGAAAACCGCCGCCTGGCCGGTGTTCGCGCCTTCGCCTTGCAGCGTGTAGAAAATCTCTTTCACTGCGAAACGCATGAATTCGGGTTCCGTGCCTTCGTCGTTTGGCGCTCGCGCAGCACACTTGCCGCACTTGAATGGTCTAACTGAACGCTAAACGAAATCAGGCATGCTTATATCTTATTCCTGGGACCCATCGCCAACATCGACGGAGCGCAATCATGATTATCCGGACCATTTTCGTTCTTGGTATGCTTCTCGCCTTGCCCGCCTTTGGCTCCGCCCAAACGCCGACGCGCAAGCCGAACGTGCTCGTCATCGTTGCCGACGATCTCGGATTCACCGACATCGGCTGCTACGGCGGCGAGATCAAGACGCCGAACCTGGATGGCCTGGCGAAGAACGGCCTGCGCTTCACGCAATTCTACAACACCGCGCGCTGTTGGCCGTCGCGCTCCAGCATTATGACCGGCTACTACGCCCAGCAGGTTCGCATGGATCCGCAACAGAAAAAGATCGGCCCGCCCGCCTGGACTCGATTGCTCTCCCATCACCTGCGAGCGTTCGGCTATCGCTGTTACCACTCGGGCAAATGGCACATCGGCATCTTCCCGAGCATCATCAAGAGCGGCGGGTTCGATCGCTCCTATCACCTGACCGATCACGATCGATTTTTTAATCCGAAGTCCCATTTCGAGGACGACAAGCCGCTGCCTCCGGTCGATCCCAAGAGCGGCCATTACACGACGACGAATATCGCCGACCATGCGATTCGCTGCCTGAAGGAGCATGCGGATAAACACAAGACGGAGCCGTTTTTTCAATACCTGTGTTTCACGTCGCCTCACTTCCCGCTGCATGCGCCGGCGGAGGACATCGCACGCTACAAAGATCGATATCTGGATGGCTGGGAGAAACTCCGAGCCGATCGCTACGAGCGTGCCAAGAAGATCGGCATCGTGAACTGCCCGCTGCCGCCGTGGGAAGACCCGACGCCGTCTTTGGTCTACAAAAAAGCCGACTTGAAAACGCTTGGCCCGAACGAAGTCGGTGCGTCGCCGGCGTGGAACAAATTGACGAAGGAACAGCAACGCTTCCAGGCGACGAAGATGGCGATTCATGCCGCCATGGTCGATCGCATGGATCGCGAGATCGGCAAGGTCATTGAGCAGCTCAAAGCGATGAACGCGTTCGACGACACGATCATTATCTTCGTTTCCGACAACGGCGCAAGTGCCGAGGTCATGGTTCGCGGCGACGGCCACGATCAAACCGCGGCAATGGGTTCGGCACGGACATTCTTGTGCCTGGGCGGCGGATGGGCGGCGGCGGCGAACACGCCGTTTCGCCGATTCAAGATCTGGGTCTACGAAGGCGGGGTTTCGACGCCGCTCATTATCCATTGGCCTCGCGGACTGCCTCGCCGCGGCGACTTATGCCACGACGTCGGCCACATCGTTGACTTCGCGCCGACGTTGCTCGAATTGACCGGCGCCAAACGCATCGACAAGCACAACGGCGTCGCCGCTCCGCCTTTTCCAGGCAAGAGCCTCGTGCCATCGCTGACGAAGGATGTCGGCGCCGCACGCGAAATCTTCTTCCACCATCAGGGCCATCGCGCCCTTCGCCAGGGGAATTGGAAGATCGTACACGAAAATGGCGGCACCGGCTGGGAACTCTACGACCTGGCCGCCGATCGCGGCGAAGCCATCAATCTCGCCGCCAAACAGCCAGACCGCGTGCGTGAAATGGTCGCTCGCTGGCAGGCCTTGAACGAGCAATGGAAGCAAGACGCGAAGTGAGATTGTCAATTCCGCCATCCGATCCACGCTTGGTGAAGTGGATCGGATGGGCGATTGCCGGTCAGGATGGCCGCGATTTCAGAATCGCTTCGACGGCACTGATTTCCAAGCCGACAATTTCCGCAATTTCCTTCAGAGCGTAGCCCTTCGAAGCCATTCGATGAACGACTTCAGCTCTGCTTTCTGCTTTTCCTTTCGCTTCGCCTCGCGCCTCGCCTCGCGCCTCGCCTCGTGCTTCGCCTCGTGCCTCGCCTCGTGCTTCGCCCTCAGCGACTCCTTCCGCTACCCCCTCTTGGTAGAATCGCGATTTGCGATAATCGTCCAATTCCAACATGGCTCTTACCTCCTCTCTGGAAAAATCGGTTAGTCGTGAGATCGCTACGAATTCGATCAGTTCAAGTAACTTCGATTGCGTCTCGCTATTCGTGACTTCCTTCTTCAGACGTTTCACCAGAAGATTCGCGTCGCGCGACACGATCGGTTTGGGTTTCGCGGCCAATTTCAGGATCGCCAGTCCAAATCCGCACTTCGGCTCCTCAGGAAGCGTGTCGAGGTAGATCCGTTTGACGCGCTTTCCCGCGAGGAGATCTTCGTACGGCGCCTCGGTCTTTGGCCGCATTTTCTCGGACTCAAACAAGATGACGCTACGCCAATCCCGTATTGGATCCTGTTCGAGCTTCAAGAATACCTTGGCGAAAAGATTCGCGTAGGCATTCTCTTTCTTGTAGAAAAGCACCTCCAGGAAATGCAGCGGTCGATTCGCGTCTCTCGGCTCAAAATAGCCGTCCAACCGCCGCTCCACGGCTTTCAGATCCACGGCGTGAAAATCGTAGTAGTCCGCCTCGGATCGCGGTTCGCCATTCAATTCGAAATAGCTGCCCGGATCGACGACGAACACTTCGTACGCCAGCTGATCGGAGTTCATCTTGGCCTCCAGGTATTTTACACGATCGGTAATGCCCAGAGGTGAGGCAATTTGAAAAGAAGAGATCCCAAGGGTTCAGGGCGCTGTCATCCTTGGGATTGCATGCAGTTCGCGAGAATCACGCCCGCACGGGATCGGGTTTCTCCGCATCGACGCCGAGATCGCGGATCGCTTTCTCCACGTCGGCGAGCTTCCATTCGCCTTTGCGGGCCAGCTGCTCCAGCGCGGCAATCGTCACGTTTTCCCCGTCGATCTCAAAATGCCGGCGCAAAGCTTGCCTGCTTTCGCTCCGGCCGAAGCCGTCCGTGCCCAGCGGCGTCAATCCGCCTGGCACCCAGCGTGCGATCGACTCGGCCCAGATCTTCATGTAATCGCTTACCGCGATGAAGATACCGGTCTCGTTGGCGAGCAACGTCTCCAGGTAGCTGCGCTTCGGCGTCGCCGTCGGGTGCAGACGATTCCAGCGCTCGCACTCCAACGCTTCCCGGCGAAGTTCACGGTAACTCGTCACGCTCCAGACATCGGCGGCAATGTTGTACTTTTCCGCAAGCGTTTGCTGAGCGGCAAGCGCGGAACGCAAGATCGGCCCGCTGCCGAGCAGGTGGACCTTGGACTTGACCGCAGACTTCTTGAGCGCACTTGGACGAAACTTGTACATGCCTTTGAGGATGCCTTCCTTGCACCCTGCGGGCATCGGTTCCATGGCGTAATTTTCGTTTCCCACGGTCAGATAATAGAAGATGTTCTCGCCGTCTTGATACATTCGGCGAATGCCTTCCTGTACGATCGTGCTGATTTCGTATGCATAAGCCGGGTCGTAACAGAGCAGGTTGGGAATCGTCGAACCGACGAGATGCGTATGCCCGTCTTGATGCTGCAACCCCTCGCCGTTCAGCGTCGTGCGGCCTGCCGTCGCGCCGATGAGGAAACCCTTGCAGCGCATGTCGGCCGCGGCCCAGGCGAGATCGCCGATACGCTGGAAGCCGAACATGGAGTAATAAACGTAGAACGGAATGACCGGCATGCCAAGGTTCGCATAGGCGGTGCCGGCGGCGATGAACGACGACATGGCGCCGGCTTCGGAGATGCCTTCCTGGATGATTTGCCCGTCTTTGGCCTCTCGATAGCTCGTCAGCGAAGCATGATCGTACGGCTCATATAGCTGACCAACGCTAGAATAAAGCCCGAACTTGTGGAACATGCCTTCCATGCCAAAGGTGCGACCTTCGTCGGGAATGATCGGAACGACCCACTTGCCGATCGCCTTGTCTTGCATCAGCATTGGCAGGAGTTTGACGAGCGCCATCGTCGTCGAGCCTTCGCCGCCGGCGGTTCCCTGATTGTACTTGCTGATTGTTTCATCAGGGGGTGGCGGCAGCGAGGGGCAGTTGACGACGCGTGACGGCAGCGGACCACCTAACGCCTGCCGGCGCTCGCGGAGGTATTTCATCTCGGCGCTGTCTTCGGCTGGTCTGAAGAACTCGAGATTATTTGCTTGCTGATCGGAGAGCGGCAGGTGAAAGCGTTCACGAAATTTGATGGGCGTATCTTCGGTTATCTTCTTGGCATTGTGGGCAAACATCTTACCTTCGCCGGCTTCGCCCAGACCGTAGCCTTTGATCGTCTGGGCCAAAATAACGGTCGGTCGTCCCTTGTGCTCGACCGCGGCCTTGTAGGCGGCGTAGACTTTCACAGGGTCGTGTCCACCGCGTCGAAGCTTTCGCAGCTGCTCGTCGCTGAGATGTTCGACCCGTTTGAGCAACTCCGGATATTTGCCGAAGAAATGTTCGCGAATGTAATCACCTGTCTCGACGGTATAGCGCTGGTATTCGCCATCGACGGCCTCGTTCATGCGTTTTTGCAGCAAGCCATCGTGATCGGCGGCGAGGAGCGGGTCCCAGTCGGCGCCCCAGACGACCTTGATGACGTTCCAGCCAGCGCCCCGGAACACGCCTTCGAGTTCCTGGATGATTTTGCCATTGCCTCGAACGGGCCCATCGAGGCGTTGCAGATTGCAGTTAATGACGAAGGTGAGATTGTCGAGCCGTTCGCGTGCGCCCATGGTGATGGCGCCGAGCGATTCGGGTTCATCGGTTTCGCCGTCGCCTAGGAAGGCCCAGACCCGGCGCTGTGTCGTGTCCTCGAGACCGCGATCGTTGAGGTAGCGGAGGAAGCGAGCGTGGTAGATCGACATGATCGGCCCGAGGCCCATCGAGACAGTCGGGAACTGCCAAAAGTCAGGCATCAACCACGGATGCGGGTAGGATGAAAGCCCGCCACCCTCGCCCAGTTCGCGCCGAAAATTATCGAGCTTGGTGCTCGATAGTCGGCCGTCAAGGAAAGCGCGAGAATAGATACCTGGTGCCGCATGGCCCTGGAAGTAGATAAGGTCTCCGCCTCCGGGTGATTCGGGGCCGCGGAAGAAGTGGTTGAAGCCGACTTCATACAGTGTGGCCGCCGAGGCGTAGGAGGAGATATGTCCGCCGACGCCGTCGGCTTTTTTGTTGCCCTTGACGACCATCGCCATGGCGTTCCAGCGGACGATGCTTTTGATGCTGCGTTCGATTTCGCGATCACCCGGAAACGCCGGTTGATTGTCGGGAGCGATGGTGTTGATGTAGGGCGTCTGAATCGGCTGAGCCACATCGACGCCATTACGCTGGGCTTTTTGCTGTAGTTTTTGGATCAGGAATCGCGCCCGGTCCGCGCCTTGAGCAACAAGGACTCCGCCGAGGGAATCGACCCATTCTTTTGTTTCGAGTACATCCACATCGCCATTCAGTTCACCGTTCAACGACATCGAAAACCCCCACGCGCGTATAGCTGCAATCGCAAAGAGACGACATTATCAGTTTAGGCGATCCAGGATCATTTGGCGAGGATTGAGGATTTAGCGGCATTTTCGTCAGCTTCCCAATAAGCTGTCTATGTGCGCCCGAACGGAATCGCTCAATCTTTCAGCTAATACCATCTTTCGGCACGCGATAAACGATAATAGACGAAAAATCGGAAGTGAAATACACGGATGTGAATTAATTGACAAATGGCCAGTAAATGATCGACCGGAAAAAGACGAATAACAGGCATTTCCGCGCGCAGGATGTGCCTACCAGAAGCAATTGTAATAATTCTCGATTGGAGATCAGGTATCATCCTGCTAGAATATTTTATCACCGACGGTGTTTTTGAATGTGCTGATTCTGCGGAATTTGGTGAATTTTCCGTTATTTTATGCTATCACGGGAGTCAATGGCGTTTTCCCAGCAAAACTATGCTATATTTTCGGCAGCAATGGAAAATGTGGAGGAACCACCCAAGTTTCGCGATGGATTTGCGGATGCATTTGACGCAGAAGGCGTCGGGGCGACAAGCTGCCAGAGGATTGCATGGGAAAACAGTTGCTCTTGAATCAGGATGCTCCGAAGCGCCGGACTGGTTTGAACACCGGCGCGGTCCTGGCTACTGTCGAGACCAAAATAGTGCGAAACGGCGACACTTCCACGCCTGAGGATGATACTCCCGGTGGGAACGAACTCGCTTCGACACGCATCGGGTCGAATGCTGGTTTGGGGGATGATTCCCCGTCTAATTTCACCGAAATGTCGCCCTCCCGCGTCCTTGGCAAGAACCTTTTGCAACTCGGCGAATTTCAGCTCATCAAGAAGCTCGGTGAAGGCGCGATGGGCGCCGTCTACAAAGCGAAACAAAAAACCTTCAATAATCGCATCGTCGCTCTCAAGGTGCTCTTCCCGCACGTCTCCAAGATACCCAAGCTGGTCGAACGCATGCGTCGCGAAGGCGAGGTCATGGGCCGGCTGGATCATCCGAACATCATCCAGGCCTATGCCGTCGGTGATGCCGAGGGTTGCCATTACGTCGCGATGGAGTACGTGCCCGGGCAGAACACGCAAAGCTGGTTGAACCAGCTCAAACGCTTTCCCGTTGCCGACGCCGCTCGCATTATTCTCGATTGCGCAAAGGCGCTGGCCTACGCTCACGGGCAGGGAATCGTGCACCGGGATATCAAGCCGGACAACATCCTGCTCACCAAGACCGGCGTCGTCAAGGTTGCCGACTTGGGAATGGTTAAGCTCGAAGATGACGACATGTCGCTCACGCAAACAGGTCACGCCGTCGGCACGCCCTGGTACATGCCGCTCGAACAGGCCCGGAATGCCAAGTCGATCGACGGACGGTCCGATATCTATGCCCTGGGCTGCACTTTCTACGCGTTCCTTACTGGTCAACCGCCGTTCGTCGGGCATACGCTCGTCGATGTCATCAAGGCCAAGGAGACCGGAACATTTCGGCCCGCTCGCCAGGCCAATTCGGATGTTCCCGAACGCCTCGATCTGATTCTGTTGAAAATGACGGCCAAGCTACCGAAAAACCGCTACCAGTCGTGCGACGAACTCATCGCCGACCTCGAGAGTCTTGATTTGGCGGCGCCGACGGTCTCTTTCGTGAGCCAGGTCGCACCAGTAAAGAGCGATGGCGACACCAACGAGTTGGCCAAGACCAAAGTCACCGAGCCTGTCGCCAAGTCGCGGGCCGATGTCGATTTCGCCAAGTCCGCCGGCGTCATCCTGGATCCGAATGTCTGGTACGTTCAATCGACAAACGCTTCGGGGAAAACGACGACCACGAAGTTCACCACCGCCCAGCTGCGAAAGATGCTCGAAGAAGGCCTCATCAAGCCAACTGTCCGCGCGAGTCAGAATCCCGACGAAGGATTCCGTTCTCTTGGAACTTTCAAGGAGTTCCAGGGCGCCGCCATGAGCAAAATGACGAAAAAAGTCGCCGACATGAATACGGCTCGTTACCAGGGCATCTACAAACGGATCAAGGAAGGGGAGAAGAAACGCGCCAAGGAAGAAGCGGAAGTGCAGGAAGATGAGCAAAACTCCTCGCTCCGCGTCAACACGCGCTATTGGCTCGGCATTCTGCTCGCGGTTCTGCCCGCCGGGCTTGTCGTTGTCGGCATCATCGCCGCCATCTGGTGGATCTTCCGGGCAACGAACTGAGAGCCCATCCCAATTTGTCGCGCATGGAAACGTCCTCGTTTGCTTCGGTGCAAACGAGGACGTTTCTCATTTGCGATCGGTCCATTTATTTCGGCGCCGGCATCGTGAGGCCCTTGATGGTTTCCTCTTTGCCGTTGCGAATCACGACCGCTTCAACAGGCGTTTCGGATTTGAGAAGCGTCAGCTGCTTGCGGAACGCGCCATACCCGGACGCGACGGCGTTGCCATCGAGCTTGATGAGCACATCGTATTTCTTCAGTCCCGCTTTCTCGGCGGCGGAGTCGGCGGCGACTCGGTCGATCACCACGCCGACGTCCTTTTTCAATCCCAGCTGATTCGCCAATGCTTGTTGCGGCGTGCTGGCGCTGATGCCGAGCCGTTCTTCCTCGCTGAGCTTTCGCACGGGAAAGCTGGGGCGGCCCGTCGGATTCACCTGGCGGTCAATCTCGATGCGAAGGATATTGATCTTCGTGCGCTCCGCTCGCAGCTTACCCATCAATCCGAAAATCTCGTTCATCGTCTTGAAATCCTTGGTCTTCAAGGCGTCTTTTCGCGCCGCCTCCAATTTGCCGATCACTTCGTCGATTCGCTTTTCCTCGGTTTCGACGTCCTTCAACATGGCCGAGCGTATCTTCGCCAATTCAGGTTCATAGGCCTTGAGCTTCGCCTTGAGAGCCGCATAGGCTGATTCCTTTTTCTCAGCCGGCGCCTTGTTTGGCTCTTCCTTCTTCTTTTCAGGCTTCTGCGTCGGCTCATCCTTTTTTTCGTCCTTGCCCTGAGCGTGGAGGTTCTTCCGTGCCGATCCGAACAAGAGAACGACGCCGACGAGAATTCCGATACCAAGAATTCGGAGAGTCATTGCATGGTCCTTTCGTGATTGCGGAAGCGTGTTTCGCTGACGGTTGGAGGAGGTTATCGTACGTACGAGCCAGGTTCTGGGCTATTGCTTTCTCGCCGCGATGACGCGCCGCCAGTCGCTCGGGCGTCCAGAAAATATGACCAATGAATCAATTCGCGGGAAAAAAAAAGGCCCGGAAGACGTGCTCCGGGCTTCGGCGATAGTCAATGGATGTTATCGCGTCGATCGGATTATAGCTTGCAGTTAGGCAATGCTTTGCGTAATTCTACCCACCCGGCGTCGGTCACTCGCGCTCCCGTGACATCTAGGAACTGCAAATTCTTTAACGCGGCAATGTCCCTCAAGCCAGAGTCGGTGACGAACGTGTTGCAAAGGGTCAGGCTTTGCAATGCGGACAGCTTCGTCAATTCCTGCACTCCCGCATCCGTCACGCGTGTTTCGCTCAGTTTTAACGTGCGCAGTTTCTGCAGGCTGGCAAGGTCTTTGAACCCGCTCCCGTTGATTCGCGTGGTATCCAGGCTTAGAAATTCAAGTTCCTCCAGAGCTGCCAGCGCCTTGAGTCCGTTGTCCGTTATCTGCGTGTTTCTCAGGTAAAGTTTTCGAAGCTTATCGAGCCCAGCCAATACCACGAGGTCCGAATCCATGACGCTCGTGTGCCGCAGATCGACCTCGACGATCGGGTGACCGTCGATCTTGGCGTCGCGAACACACTTCCCGCCGAGGGACGCGACAATTGCTTCAGCTTCCACGTCGCGCAGGTTGGCGGGATTCTGGCGAACAACTCGTGCCGCGACTGGCTTCACGCGGACAGGCATCATATCGTCATCGTCCGACGATCGGCAACCCGTCACAAAAAAGGAGATTGTCGAGATTGCCAGGACTGTTCCTGATGTGAGAAAGCTCCATCTTTTCGTGCTCATACAGACTCTCCTTTTGCTTCTTCGAATCGGTTAGGCCAGATGACGCGGCGTGTGTGCCCGTCTGTCGCGGAGAAGACACTCGATTCGTGCACTTACAGTCGCCGAATATCGGTGTGCGGGTGGGTTGGCGTTTTGGGTTGGTTAATTCACGACCTAATAATCAACCCATTACCACTATAGCAGGGCAATGTTAAACGCTGATGAGAAGTGAATAAGAATGGCGAGAGAATGGATTTGAGCCAAAAAAAAGCAGAAGGGAACCAGATCCTCAACATGCCTCGGCAGGTTGGACCATCGTCGATCCAACCTGCGGTCGGCGTGCTTGTATCACTTCGTCGGTCCGCTGCCGACGTGTTTCTCAAGCCATGCGAAAAACTCCCGATGCCAAAGCCGCGAGTTTTGCGGCTTCAAGATCCAGTGGTTCTCGTCTGGAAAATAGACGAACCGCGTCGGCACGCCCTTGATCCGCAGCGTGTTGTAGTACTCCATCCCCTGCGTGATCGGCACGCGATAATCCTTCTCGCCATGCATCACTAGCGTTGGCGTTTTGAAGTTGGCGGCGAAGCGCTGCGGGTTCTGCTTGTCGATCTTCGACTGATCGCCGAACGGCAAGGCGCCAAGCGGGCGTTCGCGCGATCGCACGAAGTCCGACGCCATCATGCTGTGCCAGTTGTACACGCCGGCGTGGCAGACCATCGCCTTGTAGCGGTCGGTGTGTCCGTTCAGCCAGGCCATCATGTAGCCGCCGTAACTCGCGCCGGCGGTGGTGGTGCGGTTCTTGTCGATGTAGGGCAGAGCTTCCATGTAATCTGTCGCCTTCATGACGTCGATGAATGGCTTCGTCGCCATGTCGCCGGTGATCGAGTCGGTGAACTTTTGGCCGAAACCCGACGAGCCATGAAAATTCGGAATCGCAACGACATAGCCCTTCGATGCGAAGAGATGCGCGTTCCAGCGATAGTGAAAGTCGGTCGTGATCGCGTTGTGCGGTCCGCCGTGGATCATCATCAAGCACGGCCATTTCTTCTTGGCGTCGAACTTGGGCGGATAGACGATCCACATCTGCACGTCCTCGTTGTCGGCGCCTTTGTAGGTGACGTTGTCCACTTTGCCGAGGTCCCATTCGGAGCGGAGGGCGTCGTTGAAGTGATCAATTGGCCGAGGTTCTTTTTCTGTAGCACTCATCGTAAACAGCGCGGCAGGCATGCTGAAATTCGAGCGGAGAAATGCGATACGCTGCGAGCCGTACGCGGGCGCCGCGTCTGAGTAGCCGTCCGTCAACGGAGTGGGGTTGTGTCCATTGTCTTTCTGGGCATAGATACGGTGACGCCCCTTGTCTTCAATCTCGAACACCAATTCCTCGTTGTCTTGGCCCCATCGGATCGAACTGCACGAACGATCAAGATCCGCAGTGATTTCTCGAGGTTTCCTCGTCTGAAGATCGTGCACCATGATGCGTGAGCGATCCGCATAGAAGAATTTGGTCGTTTGCCGTAGGAACGCAATCTTCTTTCCGTCAGGTGAATAGACCGGCGCAAAGTCATTCGCCGGATTGTCGCTTGTGATGTTCTTTGGCTCGGCGAGCGGGGGGCGTAAGCCCCCTGATTCTGGTTTTGAATCAGGGGACTTACGTCCCCCGCTCGCCTCGTCGATTGGCATCACGTAGAGATCGCTGTTGTAGTCCATGCCGAGTTCCTTGGCGGACTCGGAGACGAAGCAGATTTCCTTGCCGTCGGGTGATACATCGTAATCGCTGCCTGACCCAGTGCTGACGGGCAGGGTCCGCTTCACGCCTGCGAACAGGTTGCGGTGGCTGCCGGTTTTCGCATCGACGGCGAACACGACGGGCTTCTTGCCGTCGGCGATCCAGTGATCCCAGACGCGGTAGAGGGCGTCGTCGATGATGTAGGCCTTGACCTTGCTGTCCTTAAGCGCTTTCTCGCGTTTCAAATAGCTGACATCGTCCGGCGTGTCAGGCCAGGTCCAGACGACGCAGTAGAGCGTCTTGGAATCGGCGCTCCATTTCACGCCGCTCGCGCTCATGGGCAGTTTCGTGAGTTGTTTCGCTTCGCCGCCTTCGGGGGAGATGAGGAAGATCTGCGCCGAATCGCCTTGCTTCGAGGTAAACGCAATTGACTTGCCATCGGGCGACCAGATTGGATTGTTCGAGCTGGCCTTGGCGGTCGTCAGCTTTTTCTGCGTTTTACCATCGGTGGAGCAAAGCCAAATCTGGGTGTTGCTGGAGTTGGATTCCATGTTGTAAGTGGTGACGTCGATGGCGACCCATTTGCCGTCGGGCGAGATCGACGGTTTGCCAAGGCGTTTAACCTTCCAGAGGTCTTCGACCGTGATGGGCCGTTTGGCGGGTTGTTCCTGAGAGTGTGTCAGCGAGGCGAACAAGACGATCGACAGTATCGAGAACAACACCCGAAACTTGGATGACGGCGCCGGCATAGCTTTCTCCGATGATGAATGGGATAATGTTGGGAGCTTGAATCATAGAATACGCGAATGAAACGCAAATGCTACGAATTCGTCGTGTTTCTGGTCCTCTTGAACATCGCGCCCCTGCCGAGCGCTTACGCGCAGCCTGCCAGGCTAACCGCTGGTTTCGCCGAGGCGGACATCACGCCCGTGCTGGGCAAAACGCCGATCTGGATCGCGGGGTTCGGCAAGGGCAGAGCCGCGACCAGGGTGCACGATCCGATCGTGGTGCGAGCCGTCGTCCTGGAACACGCGGGCAAGAAGGTCGCGATTGCCTCGGTCGATGTCGTCGGGTTGTTCAATGACGTCGCCCAGCGCGTTCGTGGCGAATTACGTGAATTTTCGTATGTCCTCGTTTCCAGCACGCACAATCATGAAGGCCCGGACACGATGGGCCTCTGGGGGCCGAACCTACTGACTTCGGGCGTGGATCCGGTTTACCTGAAGCGCGTCGAGACCGGCATCGTGCAAGCGATTCGCGCCGCCGACAAATCTCGCCGACCTGCCGAGGCGGCCATTGGCAGCGCCTTCGCGCCGGAGTTGTTGCACGACAATCGCGAACCGTATGTCAAGCATGACGAACTCGTTGCTCTGCGCTTTGATGGCGCGAACAAAAAGCCGGTCGGCATCGTCGTGCAGTGGAACTGCCATCCCGAAACGCTCGATAGCAAGAACACCGAAATCAGCGCCGACTTTGTCGGTTTCACCGTCGAGCATCTGCGGAAAAAGTACGGCTGCCCGGTCGTCTATCTCACGGGCACGGTGGGCGGATTGATGACGTCCCTGCACGTCGAAGTGAAAGAGGCCGGCGTCGCGCTCAAAGACGGCACGTTTGCGAAAACCAGGGCCTATGGCGTGCTCGTCGGCAAACTCGCGGACAAGGCGCTCGCGGCCGCCAAGCCGGTGACGCTGACGCCGTTCGAGGTGCGCACGCAGCGGTTCTTCGCGCCGATCGACAATCCGTTTTACGTGCTGGCGTTTAACTTCGGCGTCCTGAAGCGCGACGCCTACCGCTGGCAAAACGATCCGCTCAAAGCGGAGCCTTTCAAGGGCCAAATCGATCCGAAGGTGCGTCTCGCGATTGAAACCGAAGTCGGCTGGATGAAGCTAGGCAGCCTCGAAATTGCCGCGATTCCGGGCGAGATCTATCCCGAGCTGGTACTGAGCAAGGTGCAGAATCCCGCTGACAAGAATGCCGACTTCCCGAACGCGCCAATCGAACCGGGCATCTACGCCCAGATGAAATCGCCTCACCGCATGATCGTCGGCCTCGCCAATGACGAGATCGGCTACATCCTGCCCAAACGCCAATGGGACGAGAAACCGCCCTATTGCTATGGCCGCAAACGTGCCCAGTACGGCGAGGAGAACAGCCTCGGCCCCGAGACCGGCCCTCTCGTGTGCGAAATGTTTCGGAAGTTAGTCGAGCGGAAGTAAGCCGGCTATCGTGGCGTCCACAAGATGCGTCGCTCTAATGTGTAATAACTCTCTGCGTGGCCGACCTTACCTTACAACGCAGAGAGTCGTGCTCTCGATGCCTTCGTACTACAGATGAGAATACCGTGCCAGACCTGTTGACTACTCTTCAGACGGCGCGTCAACTTCCATTTCTGTAGCTGGCATCTCCGTCTCCGGCATTTCGGTAGCCGGCATTTCTGTAGCTGGCATCTCCGTCTCGGGCATTTCGGTAGCCGGCATCTCTGTCTCGGGCATTTCGGTAGCCGGCATTTCTGTAGCTGGCATCTCCGTCTCGGGCATTTCGG
>CAZAFH010000087.1:0-7768 GCA_964484265.1 uncultured Singulisphaera sp. | reverse complement strand
TAGCCGGCATTTCGCCAGACGGCAATTCGGTTGATGGGATCGCGTCCGGTACGAACTCCTGCGATTCAGGTACGAAACCGGGCGATTCCGATGGAGCCTCGATGGCTCCTGGATCCACTTCCTCCATGGGTGGGGCGTCTACGATTTCGACTTGCGGAGCCGGCGGCGCCTCGTGCTCGAACGGCGGCGATTCGAGCGTCACGGGGCTCGGTTCCTCGAAGGCCGGGACCTCCGAAATTTCCGGAAAACTCGGCACGTCGGGGAACGATTCCGGATCGAACTCCGGCGGCGATTCCGGAATCGTATCTTCGCCAAACGACGGCGTCTCCTCAAACGGCTCATGTATCGGCGGCTCGCCAGGTTCCGTCGTCGGACCTTCGCGAAACGACGGCGTTTCCTCAAACGGCTCATGAATGGGCGGCTCGCCAGGCTCCGTCGTCGGGCCTTCGCGAAAGGACGGCGTCTCCTCAAACGGCTCATGAACGGGCGGTTCGCCAGGCTCCGTCGTCGGACCTTCGCGAAACGACGGCGTCTCCTCAAACGGCTCATGAACGGGCGGCTCGCCAGGCTCCGTGCTCGGACCTTCGCTCGACGGCGGAGGTTCCTCAATCGGCTCGAAGGCAGCAGGCTCGCCGGGCACCGGTTCGCCCGGCACAGGCTCCACGGCTTCCACGGGGGTCACGCCCTCGGCAAAAACGCCAGCAGTCGCCGCTGCACTCGCCGCGACGAAGGTGCCTTGTCGGCCCATCTCCTTGTACTTCCCGTCCGCGCCCGCTTTAACGGCCTTGACCGCGGCTTCCACGCCGCCCTTGATCGGGTTCATGAAAACTCCGGGGCTAAGCTCAACAGCTGCACCCAGAACTCCCCCAACTCCGCCACCCCCTTCCTCGTATCCTTTCACGGCGGCATCCTTGATAATGCCGGCCGTCGCCGTCACGGGATTGGCAGCAAGATTCAGTGCACCACCGACCAATTCCCCCGCGCCCTGCAGCACTCCCTGCTGCACCTGTTGCACATTCATGATGGTTTTGCCGGTCTCGTCGGAGATCACTCCATGATCCTTGGCAAGATCCACGGCTGCTTGCACCGTCGCCTGTTGTCCGGCGTTGACGACATCAACTATCGTACCGATAGCCTTGGTTGGATCATTTGCACTCGCCATTTTGGCGAAGAAATCGCGCATTGCGCTCATAGCGGGCGTCCTAATGAGGGTGGGTGAGGTGACATGGCAGAGAGACAATACTCTCTGATCGATAGTTTAGCAGAGCGGTTACGGCTGTCAATCAGAGCTTGCCGTTCGTTCCAGGACTACGAACCGCGCTCACGAATTTTCTTGAAACGGGCGGCGTCAATCATCCGCGCCGCGATTTGGGCGGGGCCAATATCTCGCCTAGCAGGAACGCCGTTGCCAGCGAGTTGGGGTCCTTGAGCAGACCGGCAACGGATTCGACGGGGCTCGGATTGGCCGATGGTTTCGGCGTCGGCCTTTTGCTGCGCTTGCGTTTTGGCTTCGCGTTGATCGGCGCGGCGGTGATGCTTGGCGCGACGATCGGCGCCTTCGGCAGCGTGACGACGGTCACTGCCGCCACCGTCTGCCCATGCTCCATGACACGCCGCATGACGTAAACGCCGGCGACGCATGCCAGGACCGTCAACACGATCGCGATTGCAACGATGATTAGCATGCAAACTCCACCCCAGGCCCAATTGTGGGCTGATAAAAACTTCTGAGAATTCGCCAAACTTGAGCAATATCGACGATCGAAAATCGTTGCGCGAAGTGCTCCCTCTCCCACCGGGAGAGGGAAGGGGTGAGGGCCGCTTGGCGCTGGCAATGCCAGAAAAATATCAGCAACGCAGGTATTCTGCGGCCCTCACCCCCGACCCCTCTCCCGGTGGGAGAGGGGAGAAAATGCGTAACAAAATTCGTCAGAAGATTGCCCAGAGTTTTCATCAGCCCAGCCCAATGGTAAACGTAGCGAACCGTTGGGATCAAACACATCTCACGCTTTCCCGTTGCTCTCTTTCACTTCTGTCGTTCTGCTGGCGCCCGCATTGGCGATGGCGTTGCGCATGTTGGTGTCGGCCTGCACATTGCGCATGTTGTAGTATTCGCCCACGCCCAGATTGCCGCTGCGGAACGCCTCGGCCATGGCGAGCGGGATCTCGGCCTCGGCAAGCATGACCTTGGCGCGATTTTCCTCGACCATCGCCTTCATCTCCTGCTCCAGCGCGACGGCGGCGGCGCGGCGCACTTCCGCCTGGGCCTGCGCGACGCGCAGGTCGGATTCCGCTTTCTTCGCCGCCAGGCGGGCGCCGACGTTGTCGCCGACGTCCAGCTCGGCAATATCGATCGAGACGATCTCAAACGCCGTCTGCGAATCGAGAGCGTTTTTCAATACGGCCTGGGAAATGAGCCGAGGATTCGCCAGAACGTCGGTATGATGCTCGGCGGCGCCGATCGCCTCGACGATGCCCTCGCCGACGCGCGCGATGATAGTCTCTTCCGTCGCACCGCCGATCAGGCGTTCGAGTTTGGTGCGAACCGTGACACGAGCGCTGGCCTTGAGGCGGATGCCGTTCTTGCAGACGCCTTCGAGCATCGCCTTGCCCTTGGTGGGATCGGGGCAGTCGATGACCTTCGGGTACACGCTCGTGCGCACGGCATCGAGCACGTCGCGGCCTGCCAGATCGATGGCCGCCGCGGTCGCCCAGCTGAGGTCGATGTGGGCGTTATGCGCCATGATGACGGCAAGCGCGGTCTTTTCGACGTTTCCGCCCGAGAGGTAATGCGCCTCCATCTGCGAAGTCGCGACCTTGACGCCGGACTGCACCATGCTGATCTTTTGCTTGACGATCATCTCGAAGTTGACTTTCCGCAGCTTCATCCAGAGCAGGCTCCAGACGCTGATGTCGGCCCGCGTCAGCACGCACTGAATCCAGAGGTTCAGGAAGCTCAAGAACACGAAGAAGAAGATGACCGCGCATACAACCGCGAGGCAGCCGAAGAGAAACAACCACAAGCGATAGTCGGTCCACATGGCCAGTTCCTTTGCATTGGTGCGAATTCAGATCTCACGAACCACGATGCGCGTGCCGTCCACCTCGACGACCTGCACGCGCCCGCCTGGCGAAACGAAATCGCCCTCGGCAATGACATCGACAAATTGCTCGCCGAACTGCGCCTTGCCTGATGGCCGCAGCGGCGTCGCGGCGACGCCCATCGCGCCGAGCAACGCAAAGGCGCCGCTCGTCGAAAGCGAAGCCGGCGATTCGTCCTCCGCCAGTTCCGTGTCCGGCGGCCTGAGCACCATGCGGTTCAGGACCGGCAGATTCGGCAGCGACCACGTCAGCGCCAGCGCTCCCACGACCGCCAAGACGATCGCCATCGCCAGCGACCCGAATGTCGCGCCGACCTCGGCCCAGTCGTCGGGATCGCTCGGCCATTGTTCGAGAGTCACCAGTAGCAACCCCACGAACATGAGCACTGCGCCGGCCACGCCTGCGAACCCGATCCCGGGGAGGACGAACACCTCCAGCCCCAGAAAAAAGAGGCCGAGCAGGAAGAGCACAATCGCCAAGAGGGTAAATCCGCCCGTGAACGAATGCGCCCAAAAAAACAGCACGAAGCAAATCGCCGCCATGCCGCCCGGAAACGACGATCCCGGGTACTTCAACTCCAGAATCATCCCCAGAATCGCCACCGCAACGAGGGCGACGCTCACTGCCGGATGACGCAGAAACGCGCCGACGAGATCGGGCCAATCGGCGCCGACGCCGCCTCGAGCTCCGCCGATCGCGCCCGTCGGTCCGTCGGCAAGTAGCTGATTCTCCATGCCCAGGATAGCAGGGAGCAGCATCGCCAAGGCCGTCATCAGAGTAATAAGCACCAAGCGTCGCGTCATCGGAACCTCGTGGAACAGGGATTCGATGTTTCGCTCACTCCCATTATATTCATCGGGATGAGGCCCATCGAATTGTTCCCATCACCCTATTATTCGTTGATTGGCGCTGGATATTGCGCGGATTGTTCATGGAAGTTGTGTGCAATTGTCCACATCCGAAGGGCATAGAATGATATCGACTCGGCATAGCGCTCTGTTCACGCTCGGCAAAGGCGAGCGGCTAAACTCGGGAGAGGATGACGTGCCTGGCGCCTGGATCGATACTCACGCGCATCTCGACGATGACCGCTTCCATGGCGATCTGCCCGCCGTGCTCGAGCGAGCGGCGTCGGCCGGGCTGGAGCGCATCGTCGTCGTGGCGACGACGGCACTCGATAGCCCGCGCTGCATTGCGCTCGCGGGCCGGTATCCTCTATTGCGCGCCACCGTCGGCATCCAGCCAAATCATGTTGCCGAGGCTTCGCCGACGGCATGGGACGAAGTCGTGGCGTTGTCGAGCCATCCGACGGTTGTCGCCCTGGGAGAAACGGGGCTTGATCGATACTGGGATCACACGCCATTTCCGCAGCAAGAGGACTATTTCGCCCGCCATCTCGCCCTGGCACGCGAGCTCGATCGTGCGGTCGTCATCCATTGCCGCGAGGCGGAAGCGGACATGCTGCGGATGTTGCGCGAGGAATTCGATCGCCATGGACCGATTCGCGCGGTCATGCATTCGTTCACAGGCGACGAGGCGACCGCGAAGGCGTGCCTGGAGATGGGATTGTTCATTTCCTTCGCTGGCATGTTGACATACAAAAACGCCGAGGCGTTGCGCCAGGCCGCCGCGGCCGTGCCGCTCGATCGCGTCGTCGTCGAGACCGACTGCCCGTACCTGGCGCCCGTGCCGCATCGCGGCAAGCGCAACGAGCCGGCGTATGTCGTTCACACGGCAGCGGTGCTGGCGCAAACGCTCGGCGTGCCCGTGGAAACCATTGCCGAGCGCACCACGCAGAACGCCCGGTCACTCTTCGGCATCTGATCTCGCTCCAACCATTTATAAGGAAAAACTCTTATGTCCTTTCCCGTACTGATCGAAACGCTCAACTGGAATCGCCAAAAAACTCTCGGCCTGATCGATGGGCTTGCAAAGCTCGGCGACGTGCAAAAGGCTCTCGCCTGGCGACCAGGGCCGGGACGAGCGCATCTCGCCTGGCAGCTCATGCACATAGGCGCGACGGATGATCGCCATGTCCATGTGCGCATCCTGGGCGGGCAACCGCAAGACGGCGAGTATGTTCGCCGATTCGCCGGCGGCAGCACGCCGGACGACGACATCCCAACGGTTGAAGACATCAAGCGCTATCTCGATTTGCAGCGCAAAGAATTGCTCGCTTACTTCACCAGGCTCGACGACAGCAAACTTAATACGAAACCGAACGACCAAGCTCCCTGGACGCATGCCGAATGGCTCCGCGTCCTCGCCTGGCATGAAGCGCACCACCAAGGCCAGGCCCACCTGACCGTGAATCTGTACAAGGAAGCGCACGGAATCAAGTAGAAGCACCGTGTGTGGCGAGCGGGGGGCGTAAGCCGCCTGATTCTGGATAATCTGAATGCGATTCGGAATTATCTAAATATACTCCAAATTCACAGAATCAGGGGGGCTTACGCCTCCGCTCGCCGACGGTTTTGTAACTAAAGCACCTGGATATCATTTGCCAGAATCGGCATCGATGCGGCCTCCAGCACCAGATGCTGAGCAAGCAGCTTTCCAAAGTAGGTGTGCGACGCCCCCTTGAGCACCAAACCTTCGGGCCTGGCTTCAAGCCGAAACTCTCGCACGCGGCCCACTAATTGACTTCGAACGTGCGCTTCAATTTCCGATAACGCTTCCGTCCCGAGCAACGGAAGCGTTTGCAAGTCAGATGAACAATTCATGATCCACCGTCCCGTCAATACCCAATTTATTCGATGGTGCGTTCGTCTGCCGCACGCATTTGCCGCAATCGGCATGCCGACGTCAGATTCCTGTGTTTTTCGGTCGCCAGCGCTGAAACGGCGCGAAAAATGAGTCACTATCGCACAGCACCGTGCGTATTCGTTCTCCATTCTTGGCGAGGCTCTTGACATTTCGTGGGCCGGATCCAAATATTACATTTGCGAAATGTATCATTTTTTATTATGCTAATTACTATTGATATTAAGAAAATCGAAACTATAAAAAGAGCATGCAACTGGAAGCCCTCGAAATTTATTGCGACGTGGCTCGGCACCGCAGCTTCTCCCAGGCGGCGCAAATCTGGGGACGCACGCAGTCTGCCGTCAGCCAAATCGTGTCGCAGTTGGAGAAACGGCTACGGGTGCAGCTGATCGATCGCTCGACGAGACCTTTGCAGCTAACGCCTCTGGGCGTGAAATATTATGAGGGTTGCCTGGCAATCCTGGCGCAGTTCGCCGAACTGGAAACGCGCATCCAGAGCGAGACGGCAACCGCCGACATCAGCGGCACGGTCATGGTGGCTGCCATATACTCGGTCGGTCTGAGCGATATGAGCAAGTACACGCGGCAATTCCACAGCGAGTTGCCCAGAGCTCAGGTTCATATCGATTACGTGCATCCGGATCAGGTGTACGAGCGCGTTTTGGATGGAACCGCCGACCTCGGTTTGGTGTCGTTTCCGAGGAAGACGCCGCACCTCGCGTCTGCCAACTGGCGCGAAGAGGAAATGATGTTGGTGGTGTCGCCGCAACATCCGCTGGCAGGACGTTCGGCGGTCGAGGCCGACGAAATACACGGAGAATCGTTTGTCCATTTCGACAAGAATCTGATCATACGCAAGCGCGTCGATCGTTTTTTGCGCGAACAGGGAGTGACCGTCAGCGTGGTTGCCGAGTTTGACAGCATTGAGAACATCAAGCAGGCCGTTGCAATCAACGAAGGTGTGGCGCTGCTGCCTGCGCCGACGGTGGCGTGGGAAGTCAATGCGCACACCCTTTGCGCGATCAAGCTGGCCAAGTGCAAATTCACCCGGCCTCTCGCTATTGTTTCATGTCGCAGTCAACGTCTCAGTGCGGCGGCGAAACGGTTCATGGAGCTTTTGCTCGAACCGGACGCCAGCGTGCCTCATCATAACGGCACGAACAACGCACCCGTCAACGGCGGGCATCATGCCTTCGCCTTCAGTGGACCGTCGGGCGGCAAAGAAGCCGCTGCGACGCGGACTTCCCAAGGATAATCCGAACCATGAACACGCTTTCTCCAGGTCCGCAGGGCCTCTATGACCCTGCCTACGAACATGACTCCTGCGGCGTCGGTTTCGTCGTCGGTCTCAAAAACCGCCGATCGAACGACATCGTCCGCAAGGCGCTGCAGATTCTCTGCAACCTCGAGCACCGCGGCGCGTGCGGCTGCGAGGAAAACACCGGCGACGGCGCGGGCATCTTGATCCAGATGCCGCACCGCTTCCTCGCCGCGCAGGCCAAGACGCTCGGCTTTACGCTGCCGCCCGAAGGCGAATATGGCGTCGGCGTCATCTACTTGCCGCGCGATCCGGGCGCACGCGAAAAATGCGAGAAGATGATCGAGAAGATCGTGCGCGACGAAGGACAAAAGTTCCTCGGCTGGCGCACCGTGCCCACCGATAACTCGATGATCGGCCCCACGGCGAAGCGCGGCGAACCCGTCATCCGGCAGTTTTTTATCAAGAAAATCAGCGGCCTACCCGCCGACACCGTTTACTCCCCTCTCCCTCCGGGAGAGGGGCTGGGGGTGAGGGCTGGACGCACCGGAACTTCACCCCCACCCCCCACCCCCCTCCCCGAGGGGGGGGGGGGAGAGTTGGATCCTCTCTCCTTCCAACGCAAAACTTACGTAAAAACGA
>CAZAFH010000086.1:0-36079 GCA_964484265.1 uncultured Singulisphaera sp. | reverse complement strand
GGAGCAAATGCATTGCAGACAAGCGGTTACGGAGTTCATATTTACGAATCCAGCGTTGTAGAATTAAGCCAACACACAATCGCTAATTAAGGCGGGTTGATCGCGCGATCGCAGATTCAACCCGCCGCGTTTTTCCGTTCGCACAAATCTTCTCGAATTCCTCAAATCGTCGGGCCGATTCGGCGTTGCATTTGATCGTTCAAGATCGTATCACGATTGTGGTTTCCGTCATGCCAGGGAGGGTACGACATGCGATGGTGGATTACGGCCTTTTGCTACATTGCCCTTTTTACTCCGACAACTTTCGCGCAGAGCGTGGATCGCGTCAAACTTCGCCAATCGATCGAACTGCCCAAGGTTCATTCGATGATCGGCGTCATGTTCCGATCGAGCGAGCGCGAAGGCAATGGCTCCAAGCTCGATGCCAAGCAAAAAATTGCCGACCTCGAGAAGAAACTCACCGGGCGACCCGAAGACGGCGAGACCTATCTCACCATCCACGGCTACTACACCGATTGTCTACGCGATCCGGTCAAGGCGAAAGAGATCGCGCAAAAGGCCGAGGCGGTTCTACGGCCGATTCTCCAGAGCACCGACCCGAAGAACGGCTGGCTCCTCGCGACCTATGGCAACGTTTTCGAATTGCTCGTGAGCAACCGCTGGCATGACTGCGAAAGGCTCGCCAAACAAGCCGTCACGCTGGCTCCGCATGACTGGCGCACCATCGTCTATTCCGCGCACGTCAAGCATCAACGCATCCCCGCGATTCTGTGCGGCGGAGATGATAGCCATCTCTCCAAAAACAACCGCACGCAAGAAGTGCTCGCGCTGCTGATTCAACAACGCCTTCGCCCTGAAAATGTAAAGGCGGCCGAGAACGCTCTCGACGAAATCCTCAGCCTTCACGACAAGGCCAAGCAGATTGCGCCGAACGATCCGAAACGGCAGGAGATACGCTATCGCTTTCGAGTGACCGATATCATCTTGCGAAACGCCATTAGCGCCTTCCGCGGGCAGACGGCGACTTTTCCGAATGGCCAAATCGATCGGACTCTGCTCGAGGAACTGCGCGAGACCGCGCGCTTGCATCCCGATCATCTGCTTTGGCAATCGCAAGTCGCGCAGCAATACATCATGCTTGGCTGGCACGTCAATTATCCGCCGGAGAACAAGATCACGCTGACGTCGTCCACGCCAAAGCCAAAGCCGGCTCGCGTGTTTCGGCCCGCGAAAACCGAAGACTCCGCCATCATCAGCGAGGCGCTTGGCCGAATGGAAAAGATTGTCAGCGAGGCGAAGGGCGAACCAGCTCTGTTTGGCTATTCGATGTTGGCCGCGGTGTGCAGTTCGATGCAGGATCACGCAGCGACGGAAAAATATGCCCGGAAGATGCTTCAGCTCGATGCCAAGAGTCAGCTTGCGTACGATTCGCTTCAGCAGATTCTGGTATTGCAGCAACGCCATCCGGAGTTGTTGCAGGTCGCCCAGGCGATGGTCGTCGCCTTGCCGACGGCCCGCAATCAATACATGCTCGCCAAGGCGCTGACAACGAACAAGCGCGATGACCTGGCAGCCCAGGTCTGCGTCGCGGCGCTCAAAGAACACAAGGACGATGCCCTGCTCCTGCTCGCCAGCGCGGCTCTGCTCATGCGCAACTCTGATGACGCGGCGTCATTAAAATCAGCCGGCGCTTTGCTGGCCTATGCGAAAACCCAATGCCGCCCCGATGAAGCCGTGAATCTGTTGTTGGAGCATGAATATCTGAAGGCGATCCACGAGGCGCTTACAGGCGAAGCAGGTTTCGCTCGCATCCGGCTGAAGCAATTGGCGGGCGATGACCCCGATTCCACGCGTTTCGCCGCTGCCTTGGACGCAATTGGGCGCTAGCGCATGGAACGATCTATTCGAGCGGCAGCACGCGGATGGCATATTTGATCTGCGAACGGCGGTTGGCGAGAAGATCCTCCGCCGTCAACTCGATCGTAAATCGGCCCGCGCGATTCAAAGTCAGGCCAACCTGGCTAGTGAGAAATGGGTTATCCGCGTCCTGACCGGCATTGAGCTTTCCCGTGATCGGCTTGGCCGTCGTCGGCTTGCCCTGCTCGTCGAGGATGCGCAGCGTAATCTGCACGTTCGACTGTTTCGTTTCCTTGTCATGGGCAAACCCAACGGTCGAAAATCGCAGGTAAGGCGCGTTTCCCACGGCCGCGACGGCCGACATCGGCGCACGCGAATCAATGTCGGCGAAGAGCCCCACCTGCACGATGCCAAAGTCCGCCGGCAGGATTTTGCCGACTCCCGCGACGGTCGCCGTCTGGTTGGTCGTACGGTCCTTGATGGTCACCTTCCAATTGACGGCGCCCGGTTTGGCGTCGAGTGGCACCTCGACGTGGGCCGAGCATGGCAGAGTATCGCCCCCGAGATAATTTTGCGCGACTCCGTTGTATGGCTTTTGCTCGTAGAACAGCTTACCCTTCGCATCGCGGATTTCGATGGCGACGCTGAAATAAGCCTTGCCTGCTTCATCCAACTTCAGATTCTTGATCTCGAAAGTGAAATGAGCGGTATCGCCTGGGAGCATACCCGTCAGCTTTGGGCGCGACGCGCCGAGGTAGCCGTACGTGGCATGCGGATTGACGATTTCGAGCTTGCTTTCCTGACTGACGGCTAGAGAGAGAAGGACGAACGATAACCAGGCATACGACATGGGATAATTCCTCGATATATTTGTTGTGAGCTTCGGCAGAATTATTTCTTTTTGCTTTTTGGCAGAATCGGGGCATTGAGCGACGTGAAACCGGCGCTCGCCTGAGCCGTGCGGGCATAGCGTACAAAGGCGTCGTGCGTGACTTGATACGCGTTTTCACCGCCGGGAGTCGATGGTGCAAATCCGAGACCGTTATCGGTAAGATACTCGACGAGTTCCTGTACGTTCCGAGCCGAGGTCTTGTAGTCGCCCACGAGTTGGTTTCGAGCGTCAGGGCGTTCCAGTGCTTCGATCGAGGGTTCGAGATTGTTGTAGAATTCGATCGCGCGGTAGTAAGAGCTTGAATCGATCTGATCCTTCTGCAATTGATCGCGCAAATCCTCCCGCATGGCTTTCATTTCAGTCCGAATGTCTTTGAGCAACTTGGCCGAGATGGAGCCGTCGATGACAGACTGCACGGCAGCGGGGATGAGCGCGTCGAGCTTCTTCTGCCGCGGCCCGCGCAAGCCGGGAGGCCAAGGCAGCGGCCCCTTCTTCGCCAGCATGCCGACACCGGGCTTGCCGCCGACGGAGAGATTTAGCGCTGTCACCGCGAATTTCGGGATGCTGACGGGCGGCCCCTGGGAACCTGATTCCAGCATGCTCTGCACCAGAGGCAGCATCGTGTTCAGCGATCGGCCGTCGTAGATCTCGGCCTTCTGCGGATAATTCATGATGCGCGTCAGGTAGTCGGCCTTGTTCTTGGCGAGTGTTTCGAGATACGTGGGTGTGTTGGCCTTCTCATACATCATTTCGTCGAAGGCCTTGCGCTTCGTATCGATCTTGGCTTGATTCGATTTCTCGCGCGTGAGGCGAGCCTGCTCGTTCGCATTGGCGACATCGCCGTAGGCACGCATCACGTCGGCCTGGCCATTGAGGTGGTTGTAGCCCGGCGACCCCTGCGGGTAATAGGGGTTCACGTAGACGGGGCGAGCGCCGGCCGGGTAGTTGGGCCGATAACCCGGATAGTATTGAGCGCGGGCGGATGGCGTGATCAAAGCCGCCATTCCAACGAGCAAAATGAAATTTGTTCGGTTCATGACACAATCATCCACGTGGTAAATCTACAGAAGAATTCGCTACTTCGGCTTGGTCGGCGGAGGCAACTGGCCTTCAGGAATCAATTTCCGCCAGGCGGCGATAGCGGCGAGCCGCCGGGTCTCATCGGCGCCGGCGTCATATGCGATCGATCTACCTGCCGGCGCGAGCCGAACCAGATGCCAGTGCGCCAGCTCTCGCATCGCGAGTTTGTTGTGATTCAGCGCTGGGATCAACAGAGAGAACGTTTCGGGCTGCCGGCGTTTCTCGGGTTCGATCCCTTTCAGCATATACAGTAAATTCCGAGCCTGAATCGGCGTGTACTTCTCGGACTTCGTCAGGTAGTCATACAGATGAGCCGACTGCCCCGCCTCTCGGCCCAGCCAATTGCGAAGCACCAGGATCGCCATCGCGCGTGTGTCGGCATGATCCTTGTCATTTAGAGCATCGAGTACGCGCGGCAATTCGTCGACGGCGCCCAAGGCAACCACGGCGGCCTTTCGCTGAAGCTCGCTGTTACTGGAAGTTGCCTGCGCCATGGCCGCAGAAATCTTGGCCCGCTGAATGCCCCAGTCCTTCGCAACAGCGCACACGGCCTTGAATTTCACCAACTCGTCCGCGCTCATCGGTTTGGCGAAATCCGGCAGCGTCTCGAATCGCACCACCTCGCTGGTGCGCGATACGTGATCCCACAACAGGAGCGAAGCGCCCGGCGGAGAATGCAGGCGATTCGTTTCCTTCGCCGTCGTGACTACGACTTCCCCCTCAAGAGCGAAAAAGACGGCAACGGCGACCGTGTGGTCCGTTTTCGGGTCGTCGAGCAGCACCGGTCCAGGCGTCAGACGGCCATAGACTTCGATGCCGAGCCGTGCTTTTGGTTCACTCAGCTTGATATCAAACACCTCTCCGCGCAGCCGAAACTTGGCCAGGGCGGCTCCCGTTTTTTTGGTGTTCGTCAGCACGAGAATGCCTCGCTCCAGCGAAAAATCTAGATCGACAGCATTAGGCGTGTGAAAGCGAATCGCAGCCTCCAGGGCCGGAAGCGGACCGCGCTGGCCGATATCCGCGACGACGCGGGCAGACATTCCACCTGTCGGAGAGTCGAACTCAGCGCCAAACAACGCGATCAGCAATTCGTCGGGTTGAACGGGCGATCCACCCAATTCAAGCGAATTCAATCCTGCCTTCGACGGAGAAAGCAACAAGCCGTGGACAGCTGACAGCCGCACCGGCGCGGTCTTCTGTTGTGCGACAAGAGTTGGGAGGCCAAATAGATGCCAGAAACTCGCCGCCAGACAAAGCACGACGAACTTGGTGAGGAATCGCATAACGTTACCATCGTTGGATGTGCGCGGGGCCTTTTTGGGGCTTTATCCCTGTCCAACAATTCTAGGAGTCAGCAAGATTTCTTTCAAGCAACGAGGTGACGCGGCAATCCGAGTGTTGGATAGGTCGGGAAATGAAAACGGCGGCCTCTCATTTTCGAGAGGCCGCCGCCCGTTGGACGCTATGATGAGGTTAGAACTGATAGTAAGCACCAACCATGAGGACGATTTGATGGCCGGATTGGCCTGCGTTGAACGGGTAGCCGCCTACTCCCGTGCCGCTGAACCAGTCGTAGCGGATTTCGGGTCGAACCATGAGGTTCTTGCTGCAGCTCGGCGCCCAGTTCAGGCCGACGGCAATCGTCTGGAAGTCGCCCGTGTAGGGACCAGAGATAACATTCGCTGGGATCGGGCCGTTGTTGGGGTTGCCAACGCGAACACCAGCGACGAACCCACCTGGATCGCGAAAGTATTCGTAGCGGATACCAGCGCGAAGGTTCTTGGAGAGCTTGTAGAACAAGTACGGCGAGAAGTTATAGAACCAGTCGGTCTGGATGCCACGATTTTCCTGCCAGCCGGTGTTCTGCTCGAACACGAACTCCAAATTCTCCGTGAAATTATAATCGAAGATCGTCGTGAAAAGGGTGCGGTTCGCATAAGCCGTGCCAAGGTTCTCAGGTTCCTGGCCGGTAATCATTTTGACACTGAGGAAGCCTTTGGTGTCCTCGCCCTCCTTGAATACATGCTTCACTCCGGCCATGACGGACGCTGCGTTTACGGGCCGATCGAGAGCGTCCCAACCGTTGACGATGCCGACCATCACGGAGAGGTTATCCGTGACCTTGCCGGTCGCGGTACCACCCCAGTGGGTGAAGGGGTTGGTCATCATGAAGCCGAAAGGCAGCGTGTTGAAGAAGTTTCCGACCGCTTGAACGGTCATGTAACCGTGCGGCGTGTAGAAATGGCCGACCTTGATGGAGTAATCCGTCGTACCGACTTCGAGGTAGGCCTGGGGAATCGAGATACCATAGTCCTGGTTGCTATTCCATTTGGGCAGCGTGCCACGTGCTCGGGCGTTTTCCCAGCCACGGCTGCCGCTGGGGATGTAGTCATTGCCATAGAAGAAATCGAACGTGGCGCCCCAGTCCAGCGTGTCCTTCAGAGGACGGCTGAGGTTCAACCAGAGCTGGTTGAGGTAGACGCCTTCCTGGTCGTTCATCGTGAGCGGCCCGTTGTAGCGCGTGTTGCGGCCATTCGTTGCGTTCACGACGCCGGAACCATAGAGCCAGCCGGTAAGCTTGAATCCGGCGAGTTCGTTGGGGAACAAACGCACTGGGCCGTCGTCATCCTTCTTCTCTTCATCCTTTTTCTCGTCGCCGTTGGCGTCGCCGTTCTTCTTTTCCTCCTGCATCATCGACGTCCGCGTGTAAAGCGGCTGTCCTAGAACCTGGGTTTGGTAAACCGTACCCGGCAGCACCGTCGGCTGCGTTTGCGCCTGTCCAGGCGGGCTTCCCTGCCCTACCGACAACATGATGCTCCACATCAATGTTTTTACCACGTTTTAATCTCCCAAAAAAAACGTAATTTCCGCAAGGACCCGGCAGTTGACCGGCACACACCGGACAACCTTCCCACCTATTGGGGCAAGTGCTCCGCATCCCTACAAATGGATCGATTACTGCCAAGTGAGAGAGGTTCCCCAGCATCCAACCGGAAATCCTCGGCAGTGTTTCTTAGCTAGTACTATTTTCGGATAATGAACCGGATTCTCTGAGAGTTAATTACTACCGTTCCTATCAGGAATTCCGTCGGCGACGGCACAACAGGTAGATTCTTTGCAGCTTACCCAAACCAAAAATGGCCTGATGAAAACTTGGGGTCGGTTTGAGCATCGTTGCTTTTGAATTTCCTCTCCCACCGGGAAAGGAGGCCCTTCGATATGCGGTTGTGAAGATCGTCGCCCGACGACATTTCATATCAGCGTAGGTCAAGGGAGTGTGAACGATACGGCCTAGCGTTTTTCGGCTTCGCCTATATGAGTATTCGCGGGAGTGCCGCCGAGCGCCACGTGGAGTTCGAACTGGGACAGGCTGTAGCCGACCATCGCCTGGATCAACTCCTGGCGCGCGGCAGCGAGCATGTTGAAGCTGCTCAAGACTTCGACGAGTCTGCCGAGTTGGTCCTTCGTGCGAAGGAAATCTTGCCGATAGGCTTGCTGCGAGGTCTCGAGCCGGCGCTTGGCGATATCGATCCGATTTCGAGCGACTCTTATTCGCGCATGAACCTCGGTGACTTCACGGCGAACGAGGTCGATGGCGTGAATCCGCCGTGCTTCCGCGATGCCGATCTGAGCACGAGCCTCATTCTGCAAGGCGCGATTGCCAATGCCGAGGTTCTGCAAACTCCAAACTGCCGCAATGTCCAAATCGGTGCGCGAATTGAAATTGCTCAGGCGATAACCGGCCAGGTTGCTGCCACCGCCGAAATCACCCGCACTAAAACCGATGGAGACGGTCGGCAGAAACGGTCGCATTCGTTCTTGCCGTAATCGAGTCTGCTGGATTGCCACCTCCACATTGCTGGATGCGACCTCCGGTCGATTGTTGATGGCCGATTCGAGCAACGAATCCAGACTGGCGCGATCGTCGATCAGTTGCACTAGCGGCGGAATGCCAGGCTCAGGTCGCATCCGCACCGCCGAATCCGCACTGAGAAGCCGGGCAAGCTCGGTAGCCCGCGCGATGGCTTCCTCCTCGACGCGGTAAATAGAGGCTCTCAGCAGCGCCAGCTCGCTCTGCGTTCGCAGGGCATCGGCTTCGCGTCCCGCTCCCTTCGCTGCGAAGTTGGCTGTCAGTTTTGCCAGCTCCGCCAGTTCGGATTCCGACTGGCGTAAGGCGAGTAGCCGTGACTCCGCGCTCACGAGACTGAGATAGGCTCTCGCCACATCCAACAACACATTGTTTTGGGTGGCTGCCGATTCAAACTGAGAACGCCGCACTTTCTCTTCCGCGATGCGCGGTGCGAAAACGGCATCGCCTAGATGGCTCACGACCCGCACGCCGGGAATCGAGACCGTGCCCGCTCCGCGCACGCTCGCGCCGGCGCCAAAATAAAGCGACTCGCGATCCACGTCGCGAACCGTTCCGGACGCGGCCAAGAGGGGGCCTCGATGTATCGTCAACGTCGTGCCGAGGTTCAACGTAGGAAATAACATCGACCGCGCCAGCATGCGCTCGGCCAGCTGGGCTTGTATCAATTCTTCACCCAGGCCGATTTGCGGATTGGCCACGTTGGCGATCTGAAAGGCCCTGTCGAGATCGATCACCACCTCGTCCGGAAAACAGGAGAGCGATTTCGCCGATTGCGTGATCTCGTCGATTACGTCGTTTTTTTTCCCAACCAACAAAATGTGCGTCGGCGAATTCGAATCGTCATGGATCTCATTTGTACGTGCTGCCGCGACAGGCGCCCCTAGCCTGCCAACACGAACGACCGAAGAAACCGCGAGCGGCGGAATGAGGGGCAGAATCGGCCGGTCGCGCCCATCGCCTGTCGTTTGGCAACCGGAAACAAGGAAAATCGCCGAAAGAAAAGCGAGGAAGAGCATCCTCGCTTTTCGGCGTCGCTTTCCTTCTCCGGGATTCCTAACGGCTCCCATCGGCTACCGATCCTTCATCCGTTGGCGAAATAATGTTCTATTTATTGGATTTCGGCGTAACCAACTTCCCTGGAACCGGGCGTGCCAGGGTATCGGCCGGCGGTTGACCGAGCGCGACATAAAGCTCGAAGTGAGCGCGATTGTAATCCACGATCGCATCGAGATAAGTGTATCGGCTGCGAGCGAGCAACCGCATGCTATCGAGAACTTCGATCGGCAGGCCCTCGCGATTGGTCGTCCGCAAAAGATCCTGCTCGAAAGCTTTTTGGCTCGTCTGCACGGCTCGTTCGCCGGCTTCAATCTGAGCGTACCGAGCATGGGTTCTCGCGTACCCAAGAACGACTTCTGCCCGAACACGGTCAAAGACCGCCGTCCGCTGTAAATCGGTCTGCCGCAGATTGCTTTGCGCCAGGCGAACGAGTGCGACATTGCCCACGCCCAGGTTGCGCAAGGACCAGAACACGACGGCATCGAAATCCTGGCGATCCGTCAGGTTGCCAAAACGCGGTTGGGGTTGCGTGGCGATGTCGCTGCCGCCGCCGAAGCCGCCTGTGCTGTATCCGAGGATCATGTTCGGCGAGAACGGCAGCGCCTTGGCGTTCTGCAGTTCGAGAAGGGCCGCGCGTATCGCAGCCTGTCGCTCCTGCAGTTCCGGCCGTTGCGTTATCGCAATCGTCACGAGTTCGGCCAGCGGGATCGGATCGGGAACGATCGGCTGCGGCACGACCCATCCGTCGATCGGGTGCAGGCGTTCCGCGGGATTCAAGCTAAGCACCTGACTTAATCGCGCGGATGCGGTGAGTAATTCGTTCTCGGCCTGAAGCAATTCGTTATTGCGTTGTTCCAGTTCCGTGGCGGCGCGATCGGCATCGGCTTGTCGGCCCTGTCCGGTCTTGGCGTAGCTGGCGGTGATACGCGCGACTTCAAGCGCATCGGCGCGATTCTTGCCCGCGATGGCGCGGCGGCCCTCGCCGCGGAGGACCTCGAGATAAGCCTGAGTGACTTGCAATAACACTTCATTTCGCACGGCGATGCTGGCAAATTGCCGTTGCTGCACGACCTGGCGCGTTACCAAGGCACGATAGATCGTGGCCGACACGTTGCCGCTCCAGACTATACCGGGAATATTCACCGTGCCGGCGCCGACTGCGTTCGCGCCCAACCCGACGTAAAGCCCTTCGCGGTTGAGTTGAAGCATATTGCCTGCGGACTGCTGCAGCGACCCCTGATGCGCGTTGTAGTTCGCCCCGACATTGATGGACGGCAAGAACTGAGCTGCGGCAAGTTGCCGATACGCGACGGCCTCGACGACACGTTCCCGTGCGAGAAGTATCTGCGGATTCTGTACGCCCGCAAGTTGAAGAGCGCTGGCGAGATCGATGGCCCGGCTATCCTTGTCGAGGATTGTCGGGATCTCCGGAAAACGAATCTGCTCGACCTTGGCCGGTGTCTTCTTGCCGTCGTCTTTCGGTCCTTGAGCGCTCGTCAATGGGACGGTGAATACGATGACGAAAATCACGCCCAAAGCCTGATGGGGGAATCGCATGATATCCTCGCAACGAACATCCGTGTTTGGCGAGAATCGTCGACGTCGAAAACACGGGAACGAGAGTGCAATCCTGCACGCTTTCAAAATCTGTATCGGTTTTCACAGGAGAGCTAGTTGAAGAAATCTAAAGGTCCAGGAATCTGGGAAATTAGGGCAAGCTGCGGGAAGAATTCCACGCGATTATCGTAGGCATCACGCT
Organism: uncultured Singulisphaera sp.; assembly: GCA_964484265.1. Lineage (GTDB taxonomy): Bacteria > Planctomycetota > Planctomycetia > Gemmatales > Gemmataceae > SIAQ01. The sequence continues at coordinate 25,564 of CAZAFH010000086.1, read as the reverse complement.
CCGCGCGATGCATTCTCCTGCGGAGCGATGCCCACGATGGGGGATCAAGTCAATGCGCCGGCGTACCGTCAAGGCTTTTTTCGCCGTCGCGTGTCGGCTTGGTATCGCGAATGAGCAGCGAGTAAAGGGCCGGTACGACGATCAGCGTCGTAATCAACCCCGCAACGAGGCCGCCCAACACCGCACGACCCAGCGGAGCGTTCGCCTCGCTGCCTCGGCCAAGGCCGAGCGCCATCGGGAAGAGTGCAAAGAAGGTCGCCATCGCTGTCATGATGACCGGACGCACGCGCACCGACGCAGCCTTGATGATTGCCACTGTCGGCGTCAATTTTTCCTGCTGGCGAAGTTGCTGGGCAAAATCGATGAGCAAGACCGTGTTCGACACGACGATACCCACCATGAAGATGATGCCCAGAAGAGACTGCACGTTGAGAGCCGACCCGGTAACAAAGAGCGTCAGTACAACGCCGACCAAACCCACGGGAACAGCCGAGAGGATGACGACGGGCGTGATCCACGATTTGAACAGGGCGACCATCAGGAAGTAGATCAGGAGCGTCGCCAGAATCAATCCAATGCCCAGGTTGTAGAACGTGTCCTGCATGCGGGCGTATTCGCCGCTGAGGCGAATCTTGCTGCCAACCATGAAGGTCCGGTCAGCTTCGTTCGTCTCTTTGGCGACGTCCGGCGCGATCGGGTTATAGGTATTCCATTCGCCGCCGCCCGCTTTTTTGCCGTACCGATTGATTACCCGAGCAACGTCGTCCGCGACGCTGCCGAGATCGCGGCCATAAACGTTCATGGTGATATCGAGCGTGGTTTGCAGGTTCTCGTGGGTCATTTCGCTGACCACGTTGGTACGCCGAAGCTTGGCGATATTGCGAAGCGGGATGGAGCGTTTCTGCTTCGGACTGGTGATGAGCACGTCCAAAACCGTGTGAAGCGATTTGACATCCTCATCCGTGTAGGAGACACCGACCAGGTACAGATTCTTCGTGACCGGATCGCTCCAAAAGTTTTTGCTGTGATACTGCAGACTCGAGTTCACCGACGCGATCACGTTCCTCATCACGTCCGCCTGGTTGAGTCCGAGATTGGCCGCCTCGGCCTGATCCACGTCGATGACGTACTGCGGATAATCGAGCCGTTGGATGATGCGGGCATCCACGACGCCCTTCACATGGCGCACTTCTTCGAGAATGGCCTCGGCCACCGGATAGGCCTTCGCAATGTTCTTCGTCGTGATCTGAACATTGATTGGGCTGGATCGGCCGTCGTTCATTGCCGAGCGAATCATGCCGCCCGCGTTAAAGGAGAATTCCGCCTGGCTTTTCCATTCAGGCGCCTGGAAGATCTCTCGCAACTGGTGAGAGTATTCCTGGGCGGAGAATTTTCGATGCGCCTTGAGCTGAACTTTGACGACGGCGTCCATCGGCCCGGAATTCGGCGTGAACGCTGCCGACCAGTCGGAAATAACGCCCGTCTCGCTAATCACGATTTCCAGGTCATCGGCGATAGTGTCTTGCACCACCGCCTCAATGGCGGCGACACGCTTGGTGGTTTCCTCCAGATGGGTGCCCGATGGCGTCCGAACGTAGATTTCGAACGCTCCCGCATCCACTTCAGGGAAAAACTCTCGACGTAACTGCGAACCGACGCCGACAACCGTCAACACGACAATGACCGCGGTGACGCCCAGGATCCTGGCGCGATTGTCCATCGCTTTCTTCAGCATGTTCCCGTACCAGCCGAAGCCCGCACCAAGGATCGACTCCCAGCGTTCAAACGCTCGGCCTAGCCAATTCTTGGTCACGGGAATCTCATGCTCGTTGCGATGTTGATAGTCCGCGCCATGGTGGATTCCGGGCTTTGGGTCATGGCCTTTCAGCCAGAGTGAACACATGGTCGGGACAAAGGTCAACGCCATCACAAACGCGGCCATCATGGAAAACGCCACGGCGAGAGCCATCGGGCGGAACAAGAATACACCCAGGCCGGGCATGAACGCCAGCGGCGCCAGGACCAACAACGTGCAGCAGCTCGCGACTAGCGCGGGCATGGCAATCTCGCTGGAACCATACAACGCCGCCTCTTTTGGATGCACGCCCAGGCCGAGATGCCTGTGCGTATTTTCCAGGCAGATGATCGCGATATCGACGAGCGGACCGATGGCGAGCGCCAGTCCTGCCAGCGTCATTACGTTGATCGTATTATCCGTATAGGACAGTCCCAAAATCGCAAAACAGACAGCAATGGGAATCGTGATCACCGAGATCAGCGTCATGCGCCACTCGCCCAGGAACAGCAAGATCACCAGCGAGCAAAGAATCGCGCCGAGCACGCCCTCTTCCAACAAACTCACGATGGAACTGCGAACATAAACCGACTGATCCATGACCAGTTTCAGGTCGATATCGTCGTAGGTCAGACGCGCTTTAATGTCCGGAAGCTGCTTTTGCAGCGTGCCGACGACGTCGAGCGTGCTTGCGCCGGCCTGGCGATAAACGGGAATGTATACCTGCCGGCGGCCATTCACGCGAACGATGCTCGTCTGCTTCAAATTCGCGTCAGTTGGCTTGGCGACGTCCTTGAGGAAGATCGTTTTGTCGCCATCGGTTTTTACGGGGATGTCCCCCATCATTTCGACAAGTTCGTACGTCGAGTTGGAATCGATCGCATAATCCGTTAGGCCGAGGCGGATGCCGCTTGTCGGCATGAAAATGTTGTAGGCGTCGAGCGCGTTGCGCAGATCCTCGGGCGAGAGGTTGCGTGCCTGCATTTTTTCGCGGTTCATGTAGGCGAGAATCGCACGCCGCTTTCCTCCGTAGATGACCGGAGCGTTGGCGCCGCGGATGCTCATCACCATGTTTCGCACTTCGAATCGGCCGGTATCCGCAAGCACGCTTTCGGGCAGCGTGCGGCTATCCAGGGCCACCAGGCAGATGGGAACCATGTTCGTCGGATCATAGGGCAGCACGATCGGCGGCAGCGTGCCCTGGGGAAGATCGCGCGTAACGCCGCCGACGAGCGACATCACCTGCGCCAATGCACCGTTGATATCGACATCCGAGCCGTAGTAGTTGCGCACGATGCTGGCGCCAACAATCGAGCGAGAGTCCTGCCGGGCTGTCCCCGCCACCTGGCCCGTCCAGCGTTCCACGCGGTTGGATAGATTCTTTTCCACCACCGAGGCAGGCATGCCGTTGAAGAATGTCAACACCTGCACGGCTGGGCTGCGATTCACGGGAAGAATGTCAACCGGGATCGAAAGAGCCGCCAAGGACCCAAGCAGCGACACCGTCAACACCATCACGACGACCGCGTACCAGTTGTTGAGAGAAAACCGAATCAGTCCAATCATGGTATTTGATTCCTCGTCTGCTACTCACTCGATATTTCAAAAAATGAGATAGAAGGAGTGAAAGCAATTCGCGCGGGATTTGTCCGCAATCGGGAGATGCCGACCACGCCTTCGAAGTTGGGGAATAGGCGGGAGATATCGGCATCTCGGAGTATTGACTCAAGGCAGGCGGATTTAGTTCGATTTTCCGCTGCCGCCTTTTGCCGTCGTCTCGGCGACGAGTGCTCCCTCGGCCAGTTCGCTGCTGGGTTGAATGATCACGTCATCCTCGGCGGCGAGCCCCTCCAGCACGGCTACACGGACTCCGTCATCTATTCCCAATTGGATCTTCTGAAGGTGTGCTTTGTGTTCGCGAATTACGAAGACTTCGCCGACACCGTTTTCCGCGTCGCCTACGAGGCAGGCCGACGGAATCGTGTAGATCTTCGGTTGCTTGTCCAGGATGAGCGACACTTTGCCGTACATGCCGTGGCAAATCTTACCCGTGGGATTCGGCAGATCGATTTCGACACGCATGAGTCGGGTGTTGACGTCCTCGGTCCGCGCGAATCGCGAGATTTTGGCCTGCAGTTTACGATGGCTAAAAGCGTCAATTTCAACGATGGCCTCATCGCCTGGATCGACGAACGGCACATCGCGGTCGGGAACATGAACGATCACGCGCATCAAATCGGTGCGCTGAACGATCAGGATCGGTTCGTGTCCGCCGCCTTCGTTCGCGGAACGCACAAACTCGCCAGGCGACAGACTCCGATGCGTGATCACGCCGTCGAACGGGGCGGTGATCGTCGCGAAGCCAAGCTGCACCTTGAACTTGTCGAGATCCGCCTGCGCGACATCCAGTTCCGCTTCCGCAAACGCAACATCCGCCTGGGCCGATTCCACCTTCGCCGCAAACGCGCTGATCTGCGCCTTGCTCGTCAAAATCGCGGCCTTCGAAGATCTTTCGGTTTCGACCGACGCTTCGAATCGCTCGGTGCTTTCATCCACCAGGCGTTCATCGATCGATTTCAGGTTGAACAACTCAATCATGCGCGTGAGTTGCTTTTTGCGATAACGTACCCACGCGGAAGAACTTTTCGCGGTCGCCTCGGCTTGAGTCTCGGCCGCCTTTGAGGCTTCGTGCTCGGCGGTCACGCTTTTGACGCGAGCTTTCATTTGAATCACGCGAGACTTCGCCTGAGCAAGGACGGCTTCGCCGCGTTTCAGCTGCGTCTCCAACTCGGGGACATTCAGCACCGCCAAAATCTGACCGGACTTCACGGGATCGCCGATGTCAACATTTTGCGTTTTCAAGAAACCAGGCACCTTGGCGTATAATTTGACGGACTCGTACGCCTGTATCGACCCGGACTGATTTGAAATCCGCTTGATACCCTTGGTCGGATGAACCGTGCTGACCGGGACGCCGGCAGACTTGCCGCCTCCTTCGCTGGCACGCGCGACGGGAGGAGCCGACCGGCCGGAAGCTAGGTATACCGCGCCTGCCGCCAAGCCTACGACAATCGCCAACCCCAAACCGGTCCAATAACGCGTGTATCCAGGCCTGTTCATCGTTCACCTTCGTGGTTCTTTTTGCAAAGTCAGAACATTCAATCGACGATGTTTCTGATTCGACCTACACCCGCAGTTCGGATGGTTGTTTACTAGGCCCATCGACTGCCACGGACTCAAACACCAATAGAATTAGGAGACCGCGATGCAATCTCAGCGCCTGCTTACCTGTGCTGCCTGTTATCTGACTTTTTAGGAATCTAGGTGGGACTGTAATTGAATATCTCATGAAGATTCCAGCAATACTTAATATCGAGGCGGATATAGTAATTAAAATTCACTAATGAAAATTTGTCAAGCGCTATTATCGGAATTTCCAGCTCTCGAGCCATCAAAACAGATCTTTTAAAAAAGGCTGACTGAACCGAACAGAATTGTAGCGCCAGAATTGACCGACGACCGGAGGAATAACCGCTGCCTCCGGCCGCCGACGCCAGAACGTCACGCGATGGCTTCGCGGATGATAGGCGCGTCTTCGTTGATGAGGCGAATGGGACGATTGTTCAGCGTGTTGACAACGGTGTGCGGGTCGATGCCAAGGAGATGATACAGAGTCGCTCCAAAGCTTTCGACCTTGTAGAACGCGTCGGTGACATGCTCGCCCTTGCGGTCGGTCGCACCGACGACACAACCGCGCCGGAACCCGCCGCCTGCTGCTAGAACAAATTGCGCGTAATCCCAGTGATCGCGGCCCGCACCGGCGCTCGTGCCGCATTGCGGCTTTCGGCCCATCTCGCCCAGAGCGAGCACAATGGTGTTTTCCAGCAATCCGCGCTGGTCGAGATCGTCGAGCAGGGCGGACATCGCGACGTCGAACATCGGAATCTGTTGGCGGCCGGCGATGAAGTTCTCGCCATGCCAATCCCAGTAGCCGAAGCTGAAGTGCACGTTCGGAACGCCCGCTTCGATCAATCGGCGTGCCATCAGGAAATGGCGTACGTTGCCTGCGGGATAGCGAGTGCGACCCATCTCGCCGCCCGTGTAGCGGTCGATGACATGGCGCGGTTCGCGCGACAGGTCCAGAGCCTCGCGTAATTTCGGCGAACGCAGGAGATCGAATGCCGTCTGCTGATTGCGGTCAAGCCCAGCGATGACGGGATCGAGAGCGTCCTGGCGACGCAGCCGATTATCGACGGCACGGAGCAAGTCGGCGTCGCGCTGGAAACTCGGCAATTCAATCTGCGGCGTGAGCATGCGCGAAACGTCGTCACGCGCCGCCAGCGGATCGAAAATAAAGGGATTGTACGCAGGCCCGAGAAAACTCGGCGCGATCGCGTTGTTGATGTGGTGATCGATTTTGCCAAGCACGGTAAACGTCGGCAGATCGTCTGGCCCCGGTTGCAGGCGCGAGACGACGCTTCCGTACATCGGATATTGCGGCGTGCCGCTTGGAAGCCTCGGGTTGCCCGTGAGCCAATACATCGGCGCACGCGAATGATCGCCAGGCCGATTCATCGTCGTCACGGAGCGGATGATCGTGTACTTATCCGCTTGTTGGGCCAAGCGCGGCATCAACTCGCACACGTCGAGGCCGGGCAGGTTCGAGCGCATAGGCCGAAATTCGCCGCGATAATCCGTCGGCGAATCGGGTTTCATGTCGAACATGTCGGTGTGAGGCGGGCCGCCTGCCATCCAGACGCAGATCATCTGCTTGGGGGTGCGCCGGGCAACACGCGGCGAAGCCTGCGCCTGCGAGGCGACGAAATCCAGCAAGTTGACGCCGCACAGCGTGGCTCCGCCGATGCGGAGAAAATCGCGGCGACTGATCTGGCGAAAAGAGTCACAACCGATGTTCATGAAAGCCCCCGCTTGAACATGGATCCTATTATTCTCTATCGTCCTATTTTCCCAGATTGCTCACGTGAAGCAAGAGGATTTTCACGATTTTTCACGCCTCAACTTCTTCAGCCAGGCGTGAGACGCACGTCGCTCTTCGCGAGCGGATGCTGGTCCTTGCGACCATCGACGAAAACGGCGACCCACTCGGCCAGGCGTTTGCCCAGCAGCCGGCAAGCGGCCTGGATGTCGTGTTCACGCGGTTCGCGCGCCGCCACGGCGCCGTAGTGGGCTGTGTGCAGTTTGCCTGCGTAGTCAGTGACGCCAAACGTGAGGAAGCCAAAATTCACGAGCACCGTAAGCAACGATTGACACGCCAATTCGTTCCCCCCGCCCCAGCCGCCGGACGAGGAGAAGGCGCACCCGATCTTGCCATCGATTTTCATCCAGTGCGGCGCCATCGTTTCATCCCAGAATTGCTTCATTTTCCAGGAGAGCAACCCCATGTTGGTCGGGCTGCCAAGCGCCACTCCGTCGCACCAGAGAACGTCGTCCGCAGTCGCCTCGGCGACATGGCGCAGCCGAACTTCGATGCCAGCGATTCCGCCGGCGCCTGCCGCCACCAGTGCGGCCATCTTGCCTGTATTCCCGCTGGCGGAATCGAACAACACCAAAACCTTACCCATACTGAATCTCCTTTTGAGATACCTTCGGTACGGTAAGGCTTCGACCTGCATTTGGCAACTCGACCTAACGCGGCGGAACGTTGAAGATGATCGTCGCGGCACGGACATCGCGCCCGGGATACGACAAGGTCACCCGAGCGACGCCCGGGTCGGCTTCATTGGGGATCCGCACGGGACCCGCGAAGAAGTAGAACGTTCAGCCATCGTGCACGAGTTCCGTCCGATGGTGAAATGTCTGCCCGGGTTCCCGCGCGGACGGATACGCGAATTCGGCACGCAGGTTGCCAAGCTGCTCGCTGCACACGTCGCTAAAGCTGGCGAATGTCCCCGCGCCGAGGCCCGGCGTGCCAAGCATCAGCCGAAGTTTGTACGCCCGGCCCGGACCTCCGCCGCGCGGCAGAGTGTACGTCGGGCCGAAGTTCGCCAAAGTCCGCGGGCCGTTGAAATGAATGATCGGCGCGTTGACGGGCCGATCGCCAAGCGAGGGCGTTCCCATGCGGCCATAGCCGACGTACTGTGTGCGGCCGTCGCGATTATTGCCGAGCCGAATCCGGAAGTTCGTTTGGTTCGTGAACTGAATGAAGATGTTTCGGTGAACCATTCCGTCCTGTTCGACAAGCTGGTCGATGGAGTAATACGAGCCATACGAGGATTGAATCCGATTGGCTGGTTCGGTGAGATCGCCGTTGCCCTTGCGATCCACGTAGAGTGATTTGTCGTCGCGCACGATCCAGATGCGCGTCCTCGCGTCTTTGCCGAACACGAGCAACGCATAGCGAGGCTGACCGACGTACGTCGGCTCCTTGGCAATGCTTCGCGGGATCGCCGCCAGATCGAGATTTGGCGGCAAGTTCATGCTAGACGCCACGAGCGCCGCCATGACAAGGGGTGCAAACATGGGATACCTCCAAAGAGTGATTGGTTGCCTTCCATTGAACAAAGCGGATTCAGAGGTGAAGACCCGCCAAAAAAATGATTCATTTTCGGAAAGTGGCACATGCATACAATTCGCCTAAAACACGGACCCAAGACACGCTGAACGGAATGGCTGACTCGAATACCTCTCTGGTGCAGAAAATGTTGCCGCTCGCGATTGCTGGCGACAATGCCGCTCTCGATGCGCTGTTGCTTGGCTACCGCGATCGATTGACGTTCCTGACGCGCCGAATGCTGGGGGATTTCCGCCGCGTGCGGCGCTGGGCCGAGACGGACGACGTGCTCCAGAGCGCTCTGGTTCGGCTCATCAGCGCGATGCAGTCCGTCAAACCGCAAACCTCGCGCGATTTCTTCGCGCTGGCGGCGCTGCAGATTCGCCGCGAGTTGATCGACCTGGCCAGGCACTACTACGGAGCGCAGGGAATGGGCGCCAATCACGAGAGCCGAGACGGTGAAGTTGCGCCGCCGGACGGTCGCGAGGAAGCGAATTCCATGGAACAATGGACGGAATTACATGAGCAAATAGGAAGGCTGCCCGAGGAAGAACGCAATATCGTTGACCTGCTCTACTACCAGGGCCTCTCGCAGACCGAGGCAGCCGAGGTCCTGGAGATATCGCTGCGAACGGTGCAGCGCCGCTGGCACGACGCACTAATCAAGCTGCATCGGGTGTGGAAAGCGTAAGTCGCCAATGATGCAATTATCGGCAGCGATAACGCCGAATTAATTCCTGCTCCAGCGCCTCGTCGCGGCCCCGGTAGATCCAGGTGGGGTCATAGATCGTTGGATCGATGACTTCCGTCTGGCGATCCACGGTGAGTTCCGCGCGGAAGACCGCGCCGCCAATCGTCGAGCGGATCGGGCGGGGCAGATCTTCAAGCTCCTTGAGCGCGATGAACTCGACGAAATAGCCGCCCTGCTCTGCCGGTTGAATCTTTACCGTCACGCGATGGCGATAGGTTTGAAACGTCGAAAGCAATCGTTCATACGGATCGGGACTACCCGTTTTGAGAAATAGGCCAAGCCCCGGCGCGCTGCGCGGTCGGCTGTCGATTCGCCCATCGTAGCGATTGGCATTGGCGATCTCGAAACCGTAGTCGCCCAACACTTCCAGCGCCTTCTCAAACACGGGACCGTAGTCGTTTTCGCCGAGCGGAATGAACACCGGATTCTGGTTCTTGATCGGACTGGCAATGATCGGCGTCACCGGCGAAAGCTCCATCGCCGGCTGCAGGTTTTGGCACCCGAGCGCCAGCGACGGCAGTAATCCCACGGCTGCGATGCGTAACAGGCCCTTCATGACAATCCCCCAAGAATTGCCAGGCGTTATGCCACAATCGCAAAAAAACGCAAGAGCGAAAGTAGTGAAAAATGGCGCGAGCCATATAAAGTCTTGCATCGTAATGTGCGAACACTGACCTTGCCGCCTTGTATGCGGATTATTGCTGAAGGCTTCCCAATATGTCCAATTTCACTATCAACCGCGATGCAGCCGTCGATCGACTCATGCGCTTCCTTGCCATCGAAGGCATCACCGGGCAGGAAAAAGCGATCGGCGAAGCGGTGGCTCAATCGCTGCGCGAGCTTGGCGTGCCCGCGTCGGCGATTCGGTTCGACAACGCGAACGCCAAAATTCCCTTGCCGACGCAGACCGGCAATCTCATCGTCACGCTGCCAGGCACGCGCCCAGGCCCTCGGCGGCTTTTCTCGACGCACCTCGACACCGTGCCCCTCTGCGCCGGCGCCGAACCTGTCCGCAAATCCGACCGCATCGTACCCAAGGGCAAGACCGCGCTCGGCGGCGACAACCGCACCGGCGTCGCTGCGCTCGTCACGATGCTCGGCGAGTTGCACGAGCAAAAACTGCCGCACGGCCCGCTGACGGTGTTGTTCACGGTCCGCGAGGAGAGCGGCCTCTGGGGAGCGCGGATGCTCGAACCGGCTGAATTGGGCAATCCGGTCATGGGCTTCAATATCGATGGCGGGTCGGCGCAGACGATCACGACCGGCGCCGTCGGCGCGGATCGCTGGGAGGTCGAAATCATCGGCAAGGCGTCGCACGCCGGCGTGCATCCGGAACGCGGGATTTCCGCCACGGTCATCGCCGCGCGCGCCCTGGCTTCAATCCATGCGGACGGCTGGTTTGGCAAGGTGAAGAAGAAAGGCCAGGAAGGCACCTCCAACGTCGGCCCGTTCGGCGATGGCCAGGGACGATCCGCCGGCCAGGCGACCAACGTCGTCACCGATTACGTCAAGATTCAAGGCGAGTCGCGCAGCCGAGATACCAAATTCATCTCGGCAATCACGTCAGCCTACAAAGCCGCATTCGCACGGGCTGGCAAGGAAGTGATCGACGACAAGGGCAAGACGGGAAAAGTGAGATTCACGAGCCGGCGCGACTACTATCCTTTTCACCTCAAGGACAATAGCCCCGTCGTTTCCATGGCGCAATCCGTCTCGAAGAATCTCGGCTGGGAACCCATGCTCAAGTTCTCCAACGGCGGCCTGGACGCCAACTGGCTGACGCGACACGGCATCCCCACGATCACTTTCGGCGCGGGGCAACACGACGTGCACACGATCCAGGAATATGCCAATATCAAAGAATTCCACGACGGCTGCACCTTCGCCCTCGCACTCGCAACCGCGTGAACAAACGCCCCGTCAACTCAGAATCTCCCGCACCACGCGCCCGCTCACATCGGTCAGGCGGTAATCTCGGCCTGCGTGATGGTACGTCAGCCGCTCGTGGTCGATTCCGAGCAGGTGCAGAATCGTCGCGTGCAGGTCGTGAACGTCAGTTCGCCCTTCGACGGCGTGCAGCCCAATCTCGTCGGTCGCGCCATGGCTCGCGCCGCCTTTGATGCCGGCGCCGGCCAGCCAGATCGCGAAGCCGAAGCGGTTATGATCGCGCCCCGTGGAATTGGCGCCCTGAGTGATCGGCAATCGACCGAACTCGCCGGCCCAGATCACCAGAGTCGATTCAAACATGCCGCGCTGTTTGAGATCGGTCAGCAACCCAGCCACGGCGACATCAGTCTCCGCGCCGCGGTCGCGATGATTGCGATCAAGATCGGCATGCGCGTCCCAGCGCAGCGTGTCGGGCTGTGGACCGCTATAGATTTGCACGAACCGCACTCCCCGTTCGACAAGCCGGCGCGCCAGCAATAGCTGCGTGCCATACGGACGCGACACGGGATTGTCGAGACCATAGAGCCGTTGCGTCGCCGGCGTTTCACGATCGGTGTCGAGAGCCTCCGGCGCGGCCATTTGCAAACGATACGCCAGCTCGAACGATTCGATCCTTGCCTGGAGGTCCGCTTCGCTCGACAACCGCTCGGCATGCTGCCTGTTCAACGCCGCAGCGAGATCGAGTTGCGCTCGCTGGCGTTCCGCGCTAACCCCCGACAACCGGCGCACGTGCAGGATCGGGTTCGCTCCGGTGCGAATCGGCGTGCCCTGAAAGGCGCCGGGCAGAAATCCCGCGCTCCAGCTATACGGCCCGCCTTCGATGGAGCCGCGCGGATCCGGCATGATGACGAAGCCGGGCAGATTCCGATTCTCGCTGCCGAGTCCGTAGGTGATCCACGAGCCGACGCTGGGAAAGCCGACGCGCGTCAGGCCCGTGTTGATCTCGTAGAGAGCCGGGCCGTGGTTATTCGACAGAACATGCATGCCCTTGAGAAACGCAATGTCGTCGGCATGCCGCGCGATGTTGGGCAGGACCTCGGAGAACCAATGGCCGCACTGGCCGTGCCGGGCGAAGCGGAACGGCGAGCGCATTACGGTACCGGAGTTCTGAAAGAAGCCGACGTTCGTGCCGAGGTTCATCGACGTGCCTTCACGGCGAGCCAATTCCGGCTTGGGATCGAAAAGGTCGATGCTGCTCGGCGCCCCATGCATGTGCAGCCAGATGACGGACGTCGCCTTCGGAGCGAAATGCCCTGGATGCGGAGCGAGCGGATTGCGCCCCGCCGCGGGTTGGGCACGAAGCCGACCCTCGTCGCGCAACATGCAAGCAAGCGCGAGCAAACCGCACCCATTCGCCGAGCGGGAGAGGAATTCACGGCGTGAGGCGACAAGATTCCCAATCATTTAGCGTTCACTCCACGTAAACAAATTCATTGAGCATCAAGATGCTCTGGCACAAATCGGCCAGCGAGCCTTCGTTGAGAAATGCGAGCATCAGCCGCTCTTCGTCAGGCCCCGGTGAACGGCTCAAGGCGATGCGATAGGCGTGCCGAACCTGTGTCTCGCGCTTCGTGCCTGCTTCGGCGGCGACGCGCTTCGCAAAAAGCTCGGCCTGGGTTCGGATCATCGGATCGTTGATCAAGTGAAGCGCTTGCGGCACGATCGTCGTCAGGTGGCGCGTGCCAGCGCTGATCGTCCGGTCGGGCCGATCGAACGCCTGGAACAGCGGCACGGGCGTCGAACGTTTGACGAATACGTAGACGCTGCGCCGCCAGGTCTTGGGATCGTCCTTGTCGCTGTTGAGCCAGGCCGTGTAAGCTGCGGGCAGAATCGCCTCTTTCGGGATGAACGGATAGACCGCTGGGCCGTACATGGTGCGATCCAGCCCGCCGCTGACGGTCAGGATCGAATCGCGAATCGCGTCGGCATCGAGCCGGCGCGTGTTGAAACGCCACAGCAAACGATTGTCGCGATCGAGCGCCGATTTCTTCGCATCGAACATCGATGCCTGGCGATACGCGGCACTGCGGAGAATCAGGCGATGGATCGGCCGAAGCCGCCAGTTCGCGCGGATCAATTCGCCGGCTAGCCAATCGAGCAATTCTGGATGCGATGGCGGATCACCCTGGACGCCGAGGTCGTTCGGCGTGCGCACGAGACCAACGCCAAAATGATGCTGCCAAAGCCGATTGACGATGACCCTCGCCGTCAGCGCTCCGGCGCCGTGCTCGACATCGACAAGCCAGTCGGCCAACGCCCGGCGCGGATGCACCCTCCCGCCTGACAGCCAGCGATTTTCCTGGTCGGGGCTACGGATCAAAGCGCCCAGGAACCCTGCTTTTAGCTGGTCACGTTTCCGTTCGATATTTCCCCGTTCGAGGAAGTAACTCACGCCGACGGGAACTCCCGGTTTTTCCGCGAGCACATGTCCGTTTGGTATTTTGGCCGGCGTGAGAAGGTTCTTATACTTCTTGAACAACTCTTGCTGCTTCCGATTCGCGGGATCTGGCGCTTTCCTCAGTAGCTCGCGCTCTTCGGCGGAATTCACGACCTGATCGATTCTCTTGAAGCGCTCCGTCTCGGCCTGGGCCTTCGTCCAAATCGGGCGATCCGATCGCTGCGAACTATTGAAAACCGCAAGCATGCGATAGTACTCGGTCTGCGGCACCGGGTCGTATTTGTGGTTGTGGCAACGCGCGCAGCCAAGGTTCAGGCCGAGAAACGCCTGGCCGGTCGTCGTGATGAGATCGTCGAGTTCGTCGTAGCGGTCGATTTCTTTCGGGCTATTCGTGTTGAACGGCCCGCAGGTACAAAAGCCCGTCGCGGTGTGAACACCGTCGGGCGAAACCAGATCGCCGGCCAATTGCAGACGAACGAACTGATCGAACGGCAGATCGTCGTTGAGCGCTTTGATGACGAAGTCGCGGTAGTGGTAAATCGTCGGCCTGGCGGTATCGACCGAGTAGCCGGCGCTATCGGCATAGCGCGCCACATCGAGCCAGTGCTGCGCCCAGCGTTCGCCGAACTGCGGCGACTCAAGCCAAGTCTCCGCAAGCTTGTCGAAATCGGCATCCGTGGGGGAAGCGATGGCCGCGTCAATTTCGCCCGGCGCGGGCGGGAGACCGCGAAGATCGAACGACATGCGCCGGGCGAGCACTCGGGCGTCGGCCCGTTTTGATGGCGTCAATCCCTTCGCTCGCAGCTTTTCCAGAATGAAGGCGTCGATCGGGGTGCGAACCCACGCGTCCGATTCCGCCGGCGGCCGAACCGCGCGAAGCGGCTGAAACGCCCAGTGATCTCGCGGCGAAGCTTTCAGTGTCGGCAGTCCATCGCGCGGATCGGGCGCTCCCATCGCGACCCACGCCTCAAAATCTGCAATGACATTCGCGGGCAGTTTCCGCCCGGGCGGCATCTCAAGATCGTCTTGATGCCGAAGCGCTTTCAGAAGCAAGCTATCCATCGGCTTATTGGGGTCGAGCGCCGATCCGCTGATGCCGCCCTTGCGAAGCCCGTCGCGCGAGTCGAGCAGCAAGCCTCCCTTGAGCTTCTTGTTCTTCCGGGCTTCAACCGAGTGGCACCGATAGCAATTCTCGACCAGCACGGGCCGAATTTTTTTCTCGAAGAACGTGTGATCGGTCTTCACCGACTGCGAAAGCACCGGCTGGCAAAAAAATCCAATAACCATCGCAGCGACGAGCGCTCGCATAATCCTTCATCCCTCATTCCTAATTCTTCGACTTCAACCCCGCCGTATTGACGGCGATCACGCGGTAGACGTGCACCGTTCCCGGCACGGCAGTTTTGTCGATGAACTGCATCGGCACGAGCGGTTGCACCGGCGTGTCGCTGTACTGCAGGCCCTGGAAGATTGGTCGACCGAACGGATTCTTGCCCTTCTCCGGCACATTTGCGAGAAACTTGCCGTCGCGCTCGATGATAAACCCGGCTAGGCCGCTTTCGAGGTCGGCCTCAGCTTCCCAGGTTAGCGTGCTGCCCTTCAAACGCACATTCGTCGGCGCGGGCGGCGGCGTTGTGTCCGCCACCTTGGAGTCCTTGACGTATTGCATCCACGCCTTCGCGATTGTACCGTTCGGCAACCAGGCTGCCTTGAGTGGATCTCCCTTGAACTTCTCGGCAGGCAGCGCCTCGCCACCCAGAATCGGAGCAAGCCAGGCGTTCTCGGATGCCATGGCCCGGAGCGGATCGCCAGCGGAATTCGGCAAACGAGCGGCGAGGCATGCGTCGAGCCAGGGGATTGCCATGTAGCGTTGGTTGCCACACTCGTGGCTTGAGAGCGGATCGACTGCGACGCCGACGAGACCGCCCTTGCCGCGAACCGCATTAAAGAACTTCTCGTTTGCGGGCCAAACACCGGCAAAACGGCTGTCCTTGACAGTGACGCCTTCCTTCGTGCCAGGGTTGCACATCACAGGCACTTTCAGCGCTGCATCCGGCAGGTTGTGGGCTTTAATCCCGGTTCGTTGTGGCTCGGCGATCAGCAACGGCACGCCAGACCGCAGCCAGGCCGCTGCGACGCGTTCGGGGTGCAGCAGCACCATGCCGCCGGCCCAGTGTCCGCCGCCGCTGTGGCCCCACAATGCCCACGGCACGCTCGCCAATTCGGAATGGCCCGATTTCGCCCCAAGATCGGCCAGGCACTTCTGAAACGCGGCACTGGAGCCGTTGCGCGGATCGCACCACATTTGGCAGTCGGCCTTGTCGGGTTGCTCATAGGAGGGCGAAAGAAGTGCGCAATCGTGCTTCTTCGCGAGCGCCTGCCAGTGCAAATCGTAAGCGCCAGTCAGCCCCGACTTGCACGACCCGGTGCCGCACCCGTGCTGATGCACGACGACGCCGCGAAGCGTCTTGACACCTTTCGGAATCCAGATGGTGTAGTTGACCGCGTAGGTCAGTTCGCCCGGTTTCTTGGAGGCCTCGTAACGCACACGGTAATACGGCGGATCGGCTGGCGGGAAGACATCGTACGGCGGTTGCTGGGCCTGAGCGCAGCTTGCGTCAGCGATGAGGACAAACACGACAACGGGCCAGCATTTCGCGGTGAATTGGCTCATGGGTCAAGAGATCCTTGTGTAGGTGAACGCCGATGTTAAAACAATTGCGGGATCGGCTCGAAGCCGTGACCAATGAAAATCGGACGATTGCTCGACGTATATACAGGCCGGGCGCGGTCGATGCCGAGCTTCTCGTAGATGCTCACGGCATAGTTTTCCGGCGTAAACGGTAGATCGACGACAAGTCCACCGTCGCGATCCGAACGGCCAATGACCTGGCCTCCGGGAACGCCGGCGCCGGCGAATGCGATGGAATACGCGCCGACGTGATGATCGCGGCCCTGGCTGCGGTTCAGCCGCGGAGTTCGTCCGAATTCGGTGACGAAGCAAACGAGAGTCTCATCGAGCAAACCGCGCTGATCCATGTCCTCGATCAGGGCGGAGAAGGCCTGGTCCACGCTGCCCATCATGACCCAATGCCCGATGCCGTAGCGCCCCGCGCCGCCGCCACCCGCTCCGGGCAGATTGCAGGTTCCCGTCGTGTAGATGAAATCGTGGTGATCCCAGTTCAGATTGCTGCCCATCGGCGTTTCGCTCGTCAACGGCCAACGTGTATCCACCGTGACGAATCGCACGCCGGCTTCGATGAGCTTGCGGCCAACCAGATAGCATGCCCCGCGATGCCCTCGCCCATACCGCTCACGGACAGCCACCGGTTCACCTTGATAGTTGAACGCGGCAGCGACTCGCGGACTTGTCATCATGTCGAAGGCTTGCTCGTAAAAGCGATCCATGCCGCCTGGGTTGATTGCGCCTCGATCCGAATTGACATTCTCTAGCGCGGCGAGCAGATTTTGCCGGCCCGTCAAGCGTTGCGCGGGCACGTCGGGACGCGTCAAACTGCTGGCGATATTCCACTCCGGCGCGGCCAAGTCGCGGCCGCCAGTTTTGAACACACGCGTGCTTCCCGGCAGGAAACCCGTTCGGCTTTCCTTCGCCTGTTCGGAATTGCCTGGCACCATGATGTAAGGCGGGAGCTCGCGGCATTCCGTGCCCAGAATATGACCGACCAGCGACCCAATGTCAGGCATCTCTGTGGACGATCCCGGATGCGCGCCGGATAACGCATATTGCGTTCCGTCGGGATGTCCAGCCGCAATACGCCCGGATCGATGATGCATCGAACGAACGACCGCGAGTTTGTCAGCAATACTCGCGGTTTTGGTCAATAACTCCGTAAATTGCATTCCGGGAACCCGTGTCGCCACGGGTCGATAGGGACTTCGATGGTCGACCACGACATCGGGCTTGGGATCCCACGTGTCGATGTGCGACATCCCCCCCTGTTCGAGGACGACGAGGACATTTTTCGCTCGCGCGGTTCTCCGTCCGGTTGCTGCCGCCTGCAACTCCAACATCCGCGGCAAGGAACACCCAAGAATTCCGGCGGCGCCGAATTGAAGTGCCTGCCGACGAGTTAGACCAGGTGACCATGAATTCATCGATAACCTCGCAAAGTAAAAAAAGCTCGACGAAGAACGGTAGCTAGAAACAAGAATCAAATCAATTCGCGTATCGGTTCGCCGAACGGCAGGATGTGCATCGGTCGGCCGGTCTGGTCTGGCAACGTGGAGTGCGGATCGATTCCGAGGTGGCGGTAAACCGTCGCCCAAAGATCGTTAGGGGTAAGTCGATTGTCATGCGGATGCGTGCCGAGCGCATTCGTCGACCCGATCACCTGGCCGTGGCGCATGCCGCCGCCACAGACGAGGACCGACATGGAATTCGGCCAATGTTCACGACCGAACCGCAATCCCTTCGGGCCATCGTCGGCGCGGCTGATACGCGGAGATCGGCCGAATTCGCCGGTGACTACGAGCATTACCTTTTCCGTCATTCCGCGAGCGTGAATATCTTCGACGAGCGCCGTCACGGCCTGGTCGTACATCGGAAGCCGAAGGCGCATGTCGATAAAGTTGTCATGATTGACGGCATGCGTATCCCAGTTATAGAACGTGCCGCGTATGTGCGGATTCTCCATGACCACGGTGACGAAGCTGCAGCCCGCTTCGACCAGGCGGCGTGCCATTAATGCTCGCTGCCCCCACGCATGCATGCCGTACCGCTCGCGCACAGGGATCGGTTCACGGGAAAGGTCGAACGCCAGGCGTGCTTGTGGACTGGTCATCAAGCTGTAGGCTCGCTGATAGTGCGCGTCCATCGTCGCCAGGGAACGGCTGGATTCCACCTGGCGGCGCAGTTCGTCAACGCCTCGCAAAAGTCGAAAGCGATCGTCGAGCCGGGTTGCCATTTCTTGGTCCAACCCGATGTTCTGAACCTGAAATCCGGGTCGGCTTGGATCGCCGCCAACCATGAACGGGGTATAACGCCGGCTCAGGTACGCTGAACCTTGAGCATAAGTGTCAACATTCGTTCGGCCAGTGTCGGCAGCGGAAATGACATTCGGCAGACCAACGTCGATATGCTCGCGCATCTTTGAAACGATCGTGCAGACTGCCGGCGCATCGTTGATCGTCTCGGTCGGTGTGGCCGGGATTCGACCCGTCATGACGCGCTTGCTGCCGCCGCCATGGTCGAAGAACGTGTGGGCGATGCTGCGTATCAGCGAGTACTTGTCCGCGCAACTCGCGTGCCGCGGCATCAATTCGCACACATCGATTCCTGGCGTGTTCGTGCGAATCGGGCGAAACGGCCCGCGATATTCGTCAGGAGCGTCCGGTTTCATGTCGTACATGTCGAGGTGCGGCGGACCACCTGCAAGCCACACGAAAATAACCGACGTATCCGGCGCGGCGCCCACTTGCCCGCTCGACGCGCGAAGACGTATCACGTCGCCAAGGCTCAGCCCGGCCACACCCAGCGTTCCCATGGTAAGGAACGATCGGCGGGAAATCGGACCTTTGCAGCTATTAGAAACCATCGCAGATCCTCGGGAATAGTTCGAACGGTGGATCGATTCGGCGGGAGAGTAATATTAGCCTACGCTCAGTATAGACGCCAGCCGCGCGAAAGAGAATAGAACTCTCGCCGCGAACGTCGATTCACGGCGTCACATTCAAATATCGCAGACCGATGCCGAGGCTGTCGAACTCTGGCAGCTTCCTTAACGCCGCGAAATCGGGTTCCGTGCGATAGGATTGCACGCCGTAGCCGAAGCGCAGGGCGTGGGCCAGCATGCCGAGAGCGTAGAGAGCATCTTTCGGATGTTCGCGCGAGGTTATCGCATAAACGCGGGCGATATGATAGTGGTCCTTGGGTGTCGGGTTGCTGTACAGCACTGCGTCAGCATCCTTGTGCGCAAGCGATCGATTGCCTAGCATGGCATGCGCACGGCCTCGCAGAATTCGTGCATCCGCGTAGTCGGGCTTCAGGGCAAGAGCACGATCGAGCGTAACCACGGCGTCTTTCGGACGGTTGAGCACTCCAGCCTGCAGGCGGCCCTTCCTGAACAAGGCAAGGGGGTCGTCGGGATCGATCGCCAGTGCCACGTCATAGTCCGCCAGCGCACCGCGAGGGTCTTTCTCCTCGCGGACCATGCCGCGATAGATCCAGCCCTCGGCGTTCTCAGGAACCGAATTCAGAACCTTCTGCTTATCATGCTGAGCCTCGGCAAGTTTGTTCAACTTTTCGCGAATGCCCTGTTTCTTATATATTCCGTGCAACTTTTCGCGTACTCTAGCGCGTTGAAAGTAATATTCTGGGACGTTCGGTTCCGCCTTGATTGCCTTGGTGAGTTCCTCCTCCGCCCGTTCGAGCTCTCCGTTATCCTCCAGCGCTGCCGCCCGTTGCACGTATGCCGTCGCAAATGCAGGCTGTCGATTCAGCACCTTTTCGTCCAGCAGACGATCAAAATCCGCGATGGCATTCGCATAGTGATATAGCTGGTAGTTCACCAACCCACGCAGGTAATACGCCCACAGTCGATCCGGTTGCATCACGATGCAGGTGGTGAAGCATTCGAACGCTTTTTGTCGATCACTCCGATCTTCGCGCAACGAAGCGATGGAAAACTGAGGCGTCAAACAAATCCCTCGCAACAGCCACGCGCCATAATGGTCTGGCGTTTCACGGACCACCTCTTCGAGCAGAGGCAATGCTTGCTTGAAGTTGCCTTGCGCTGCCAAGGCACTGGCGGTCCAGAAGGCGTCTGGCGTGCCCGGGCAGAGAGGCGACGATTCGGCGAGTTCCAACAGTTTTTTGGCCTGCTGGGCGGCGCCCCGCTCACGCGCGAGTTCCGCCTGTTGAATTAGCACGGCACGCGGAACCAATTCACCTTTGCAACATTGGCGTGCTCGTTCGTTGAGAATCCGCGCCGTCGGGAGCAGCGCCTCTTTCTCGGCACACCAGACAGGGACCCATGCTTCCTGCCCAATTCCGAGCATGCCAGTTGCCACGACCAACGGCACGAATGTATGCGATGGTACACGCGGACGAGCCGCGCGCACCCGCTCGCCCTCTGCCAATACGAATAGTAACTCAACCACATGGCGATTAAGTTGATCACGATCTCCTGGTGTAAGGAATTTCACCCTGGGCTGACTTTGCCACGCCGGATCTTGCAATACCGCATAGTGCTCCAGAGAAGCTCGACACTTCGCCATGTGCCGCTGAAGGTTTGATTC
Organism: uncultured Singulisphaera sp.; assembly: GCA_964484265.1. Taxonomy (GTDB): domain Bacteria; phylum Planctomycetota; class Planctomycetia; order Gemmatales; family Gemmataceae; genus SIAQ01. Next base: position 4,905 of record CAZAFH010000086.1, on the reverse strand, counting down.
CTCGATAGTCCATGCCTTCATGAACCTCGGCAGAACCTGGATCGCGTTGATGCTCTCCATAACGAGACGCGCGGAGCCGAGCGACTTCTGAAACTCACGGAACTGACGCAGTGCCGCGGCTTGTCTTGCAGCGATATCTCGGGCCGATTCGATGTCCTTTCTGGATTCGATCAAGGCCTGATCGCGTTCTTTGTTACGTTTCTCCCATTCTTTCCAGGTTTGCCAACTGAGGGGCGCCAGGCTCAGCAACAAGACCAGCGCGGCTATTGTGCCGAGTGACGCCGGTGAAACGAGCCGAGGATGCCGACGACTCCATTTGTGCAAGCGTTCTCGGAACGATGGTTCCGGCGCGTGGCGCAGCGGCCTGTGCTGGCGCTGCCGCTTCAGATCGTCGCGAAGCTGCCGGGCCGATTGATAACGCTTTTTGAGGTCGGGCTCCAAGCAATGCCGGACGATCGACTCCACGGCAAAGGGCACTGTGGGATTCCACGGTCTCACCAGCGGCGGCGGCTTCATCCGCTCCGCGACCATTGTGGGAATCGCCGAGGATAACGGCCGAGACGCGCCGGCGAATGGCACTCGACCGGTCAGAAGTTCATAGAGAATCACACCAATCGCGTAGAGATCGCTGCGTTCGTCCACCTTCTTCGGTCCATCGGCCAGGCTTGCGAGCACCTCGGGCGCCATATACGGGAGCGTTCCGCCGACGCGGCGTTCCTGCAGGAGCGCGTCCGGTTTCGTGTCGGCGGAAAGATTGAAATCCAAAAGCATCGGCACGCCGTCATCCGTCAACAGGATATTCGCAGGCTTGAGATCGCGATGCAAGATGCCGTGCTCATGTGCGTGAATCAGACCTTCCGTCAGCCGTTCCGCGATCCAGAGCACGGCGTCCACGTAGCTGGCCTGCTCCAATAAAGTGAGGGTCACGGGGACCTCGTCCTCATCTGCAAGGTCGGGAATACCCGCAACAGGTAGGCCAGGCAGAGCCACGCCCTCTCGGCTCGATTGATTATTCGACTCTGCGGGAACAACATGAGTGCGAAAAGCGCTTCGACGTATCTGCACGGTGTCGACCAACATCTTTCCCGTCGCGGGGGCCTTTACGAGTATCTGAAAAACACGCACGATGTCGGCGAGTGTCGTGGCGCCGAAATAGGGCATGCATACCGCATGTAGTTCGCCGGACTGGTGATAGGAATAGATCGGTACGACATTGGTATGCTGCAACTGGGCGAGTTTCTGTTCCTCGCCGGGAAGATCGACGGTAATCTTCAGCGCGACGAGCCTGTTTGCGAGATCCCCTTGCCGTGCGAGATAGACCCGGCCAAACCTCCCTCGCCCCAATTCTGCCACGAGATGAAAGTCCAGGAACCGCGTGCCAACCGCCGGCAATTCGTCGATCTCCTGGAAAAGCCGGCTCGACACCTCGCAATCCGGCGCCTCCTTGAACTTCGCCGAAGCATCGCTCGAAGGCGGGGCGACGATTCTCGTCCCCGCCAGTTCCGCCATGGGCGAGATTTCCGTTTTCGGGTCGCTATCTGCTGGCAGTAAGCCCGAGGCTCCTTCCCCTGCTAGCACGCGAGCCGACCAATCTGTCGTCACCAGATCAAATTGCCATTCATATTCCACCGGCGTTGGATCTTCCCCCGCCAATTGACGCAGGCGAAACTCGGCAAAGGCCAGAGCGTCGATCGACACGGCATCTTCGAGCAGATCCGGGAAAACACTTACGTAATCAAGCACGAGACGCCGATGCCCCGCCTGCCAGGCGCACTTCATATCCGCCAGCAGAATCTCGCGGCGGATTCGGGCGAATTGCGGATGATCGCGCCGGGGAACGCACTCGTTCAAATCTGCCACGTTGCCGCGCTGCCGCAAGGCCACGAATGCCGAAACGAATTGCGTCACGGCGACATCACTGGCGGCTTCGTTGGGGTTCATTGGTTTCGTCCCTTGAAGGCAAACAAACCAGCCTCTGTCGGCCTCTTTCTTAATGATAGGCATTGAGGGCGTACGAAATGGGAAATCGCGTCTGCCAGGCTTCGGACCGCTCACCATCGAACCGCACCGAACTCATGCGCGCGCCGGCGCGATGCGAATGCGTGCATCGATCAACATGCAACCGCGGCCATCGGGAAACGCAAGAATCGGGTTCAGGTCGAGTTCCTGTACACTGGGCAATTCTTCCGCGAGACGCGCGAGGCGAAGCAGCGCGTCTTCCAGAGCATTCAGGTCACACTTCGGGCTGCCGCGAAAGCCGCGCAGCATTGCCGACCCGCGCGGCACGCCAAGCATCTCACGCGCATCGGCAACGGTGAGCGGTGCGACGCGGAAGCAGACATCGCCCAGCGCCTCGACCATGACGCCGCCCAATCCGAACGCGAACAGCGGACCGAAAAGCGGATCGCGCGTCATGCCTGACATGACCTCGACACCGCCCTTGACCATCGCCTGAACGAGAATGCCATCGAGCGTCTCGCCAGGAGAGTGTTTCATCCACGCGTCAGACATCCCCTGGAAGGCGCCGCGAACGGAACTGGCATCGGCGAGGTTGAGCCGAACGCCGCCGAGATCGCTCTTGTGCACGAGTTGTCTTGGCGAGATCTTGAGCACCACGGGATAGCCGAGGCTTTCTGCAATCGCCACGGCTTCGTCGGGATTGCGAGCCAGGCCATGCGGCGCGACGGGCAAGCCAAAAGAAGATAGAACTTCAAAGCACTCGGGCAGGGTAAGCCAGCCTGGGCCGTGTTCCTTTATCACACGGTCACAAAGATGTCGGGCGTCCGCGATGCGGAGATTGGCGAACTCGGGTACGAAGGCATCCGTTCGTTGCCGCCAGAGTGCGTAGTCGGCCATGCGCCCCAAGACGCGGCCAGGCGCTTCCGGGAAGGAATAAGACGGCAGCCGCTCGCTTCCCGCTGGCGTCAATCCGTTTTCGCTGATAGACATCCAACAGCCGAGTACCGTCTTTGCCGCGCCGCTCGACCGCCCCGCAAGCACACCGGCGTGAATCGCATCGAAGTAGGCCTGGTTTTCGCCAAATCCCACAGGGATGAAAATGACGATGATCGCGTCAACATCGTCGCACGCCATCAGGACTTCCAGTGCCTGCCGATATTGAATCGGCGATGCGGAAGCGACCATATCCACCGGATTGCCAACGCTCGCAGTCGTCGGCAGAAACGCCTGGAGTGCCGACTGCGTTGCCGGCGAGAGCACCGGAAGCGCCAGCCCCGACGATTCGCACATATCCGCACAGAGGATGCCTGGTCCACCTGCGTTCGTGAGCACAGCGACACGTCGGCCCCGCGGCAGCGGCTGGTTCGCCAGGGCGTTTGCCAGATCGAACATTTCTTCAAGGGTCTCCACGCGAATGACGCCGGTCTGGTGGAAGAGCGCATCGACGGCGACTTCCTTGCTCGCCAGCGCCGCCGTGTGAGAACTCGCGGCGCGTGCCCCGGCTTTGCCACGCCCAGCCTTGATCGCCAGGATCGGCTTCTTTCGACTCACTCGGCCTGCGATGTGAGCGAAGCGCCGGGGATTACCGAACGATTCGAGATAGAGCAGAATCACATCGGTCTGCGGATCTTCTTCCCAATATTGCAAGAGATCGTTACCCGAAACATCCGCCTTGTTGCCAACGCTGACAAACGTGGATAGGCCAAGTTGCAACTGCTGCGCCGCCGCGAGGACCGCCAAGCCCAAGGCGCCGCTCTGCGATGACATCGCGATTCGGCCCGCAGGCGGAAAGATCGGCGAGAACGACGCATTCAGCCGTCGCTGCGGATCGGTGTTCAGCACACCCAGACAGTTCGGGCCGACCATGCGCATGCCGTAGCCACGGACTTTCTGCACCAGCTGCGATTGCAGATCGTGACCATCCGGATCGCGCACCTCGGCAAATCCCGCCGTGATGACGACCAGCGCTCGCACGCCGACGACGGCGGCGTCATCGACGGCGGCAAGCATCGCACGCGGCGGGACCGCCATAATCGCCAGGTCCACCTTGCCCGGAACCTCGCGCAGCGACGCATACGCCTTCACACCGAGAATCTCGCCGGCCTTCGGGTTGATCGCATAGACCGGTCCAGGGAAGCCGGTCTCGATCAGCCCGCGTAGAATCTTGTGGCCAATGTTGTCCGCATTTCGCGATGCGCCAACCACGGCAACCGCGCCGGGCTGAAGGAATGGCCGAATCGACGCCACGGTCGCGATGCGATCGCGCAGACTCAAACGCGACACCGTGTCGGCCGTCGGTTGTAGCGACAGACTCAGTTCGATATGGTCGCCATGAGCGTGCTCGACGACTTCGAACCCGGAATCGCGAAAAACTCGCCGCATCGGATCGTTGTCAGACCCCATCAACGCCCAGAAGTGCGTAAAACCGTGCGCCACCGCCAACAACGCAAGGCGTTCGAGCAGCAGCGTGCCCAGGCCTTTGCCCTGGAAATCGCGATCGACCACGAAAGCGACTTCCGCCGTCCGCGCGTCCTTGGCGTAGTAAGACGCCGTGGCTATCACGCTGGTGCGGTTATCCTTCGTGCGCGTGACGAGCAGCGTGAGCCTTTTCGACGGGTCCGAATTATCCGCGAGGTCGGCCAATATCGCCGCCGACGGCCGACCAGAGGCAAGAAATCGCCGATAGAGATCGTGATCAGGCATTTCCGCGAAGAAGCGCTCAATGAGACTGGCATCGTCGGCGCTGGCCAGCTTCAGGTGCGCCGTGCCGCCGTCACGCAAGAGGATTCGCCCGGCTGCGGGACCGTCTTGTGTTGGCACGAATGTCGTATGCATTGCTTCACGCATGGCAATCTCCTTGATGTTTGGCCGTACGATAGGCTGTTCTCTCTCCTCTCCCTCCGGGCTGCGAGTTCCCCACATTTTTTTTGGGAGCGAGGCTTGTCT